>NZ_JAKFDR010000136.1:0-2657 GCF_036676035.1 Polaromonas sp. | reverse complement strand
TTTTCCTTTCGTTTGCTTGGCGGCTCACGATTGGAAGTTTCTGCGATGGACACCCATACCTACGCATACGTCAAACTTCTACTGCCTCCCCGGCAGAGCCGGGGGGTCTCCCAACGGACTAGCTGTATATCTCCATACTCATTAGGGCTAAAGGCTATTCTCTCTATAAACCTACGCAAAAATTTTGGAGAGTTGGCACGCTGGGAATGGCCGGCCACTTTCCGCGTTCAGGCATGCTGACCTGGCACCCAAGCGTCACTCAACCCAAGCAAACCGACATTCAGCAGGGGCAAGCAGGCGCCAGCAGCGCTTGGGTTGCGCTTTCCTTCATACTGGAGCCCGAACCATTTACCGACTCGGCAGACTCCCATGAACAAAACCTCGATCGACAAGCACAAAATCAAGTTCCTCCTGCTGGAGGGCATTCACCCGTCGGCCGTCGATGTGCTGAAAGCGGCGGGCTACACGCAGATCGAAAGCCTGACCGGAGCGCTGGCTGACGACGAGCTCAAGCGCAAAATCGCGGACGCGCATTTTGTCGGCATCCGCTCCCGCACCCAGCTCACCGCCGAGGTGTTTGCCCAGGCGGCCAAGCTGACGGCCGTCGGCTGCTTTTGCATAGGCACCAACCAGGTGGACCTGGAGGCGGCGCGCGAGCGCGGCATTGCGGTGTTCAATGCGCCGTTTTCCAACACCCGCTCGGTGGCCGAGCTGGTGCTGGCCGAGGCGATTTTGCTGCTGCGCGGCGTGCCCGAGAAAAGCGCAGTGGCGCACCGCGGCGGCTGGCTCAAGTCGGCCGAAAACGCCTATGAAATTCGCGGCAAGACCTTGGGTATCGTTGGTTATGGCTCCATCGGCACGCAGCTGTCGGTGCTGGCAGAAGCGCTGGGCATGCAGGTGGTGTTTTTTGACGTGGTCACCAAGCTGCCGCTGGGCAATGCCCGGCAGGTGGCAAAGCTCAACGACTTGCTGGCGCAGTCTGACGTGGTCAGCCTGCATGTGCCCGAAACCCAGGCCACGCAGTGGATGATCGGCCAGGCAGAGATTGCCGCGATGAAGCCGGGCAGCGTGCTGATCAATGCCTCGCGCGGCACGGTGGTCGAGATTGAGCCGCTGGCCGAGGCCCTGCGCCAGAAGAAACTGCTGGGTGCGGCGATTGACGTTTTCCCGGTGGAGCCGCGCAGCAACAAGGACGTGTTCGAGTCGCCGCTGCGCGGTCTGGACAACGTGATTTTGACGCCGCACGTCGGCGGCTCGACGATGGAGGCGCAAGAAAATATCGGCATCGAAGTGGCGGAGAAGCTGGTGAAGTACAGCGACAACGGCACCTCGACCTCGTCCGTCAACTTCCCCGAGGTGGCGCTGCCGGCTCACCCCGGCAAACACCGGCTGCTGCACATCCATCGCAACGTGCCGGGCGTGCTGTCGGAAATCAACAAAGTGTTTTCAGACAACGGCATCAACATCGCCTCGCAGTACCTGCAGACCAATGATGCCATCGGCTACGTGGTGATCGACATCGATGCGGCGCACTCCGACATGGCGCTGGCCAAACTCGCCAAAGTGCCCGGCACCATCCGCAGCCGCGTTCTTTTTTAAGCGGGGCCTGGGCGGACTCAAATCTGAAGTGCAACAGCTATTAAAAACATAGCAAATGCGTCACTGCCGGCTCACCAGCAGCGCGCCCAGCATGTGCTGCACAGGCTGCGCCTCAGGCAAGACATAGACGACGCCGTAACTCTTTCCCAGCACGGGGCTCACCACGGTTTCGTAAAAGCTCACGGGCACCACCACGCAGCCCATGGATATCCGGTTGTCGTCCGGTGTGGCGGAGGCGAGACGCTCCGGGCGCCGCTCACTGCGAGGCGCCGGGCGCAGGCGGTGGATGGCCAGCTTGGCGGCGTAGTCAAACCACACAATCGCTTCGCCCTGAAGGTTGCGGCCGGGCTCGGACACAAAACGACCCGCGGGCGTGGTTCGCTCATCCGCGCGCAGGCTGGCAACCTCACGCTGCTCAATGCCAGGGATGGAGTGGTCACCCGGCGTGAGGCCCAGCAGGGCCGGCGAAGCGCCCCGCAGGCGGCCATTGGCTTCAAAGACAAACATGCGGGCGCTTTTTTTGTCGACGATGACAAAGGGCAGGCCCTGGTTATCCCCCTGCGCCATGACCCAGCGCACCGCATAGCGCGCATCGGCCGAAGCGGACTCCAGTGCCGGATCAAGAGGGGAGCCGGGGTTGGCGGTGGGGCCTGCCGCTACCGCCGATGCGGCGGACAGCAGCAAAGGGGCCAAGCCCATGCCGGCAAGCAGCGCGATCTGGGCAAACTGGACGATCCGGGCTTGCAGCCTCGCGCCTTTCAACAACATTCTGAAATCCTGTGCGTCGCACCATTAACGTGCGTAAGCGCACAGATAAAAGCCGGCACCACTATGCGGTGGTCCCGGCTTTTGGATGCCGCCAATGTTAACAAAACAATGCAAGCGATTTTGTTACAACGAAACCCCCGCGAAGCTGCCGTCAATGACGACTATTTCTAGGGCCTGTTCACACTAATATTGGAGGTGCGAAGGGGTTCCATCGGGCGCAAATCAAGGCGCCTGCCGCCGCCCGCACTGATGTGCGGGCAAGGTAGGCAACGCCGAGTTGCGCCCGATGG
>NZ_JAKFDR010000135.1:0-7613 GCF_036676035.1 Polaromonas sp. | reverse complement strand
AGCTTCAGGCGGATCAAGGGCCGCGCGTGTTTGAGCGCAGCGAGTTTGCGCGGACCCCGCCTGAAGCGAGCACCGCAGGGTGCCCGTAGCGCAGCGAAGGGTCGCAGACAGTAGGGTCGCCTTCTCTTTGCTTACTTTCTCTTGGCGAAGCAAGAGAAAGTGAGTCGCCCGCCGGGGCGAGACCCGGCCTGGTCGTGAAAGCAATCAGCGGCAATTCACGAAACAACCTCGATAACACCAACTCACACCGGCCAAACCACCCCGTTGTCATTGAGGATGGCATCCAGCGCAATGTCATGCGCCTCAGGCTCCAGATCAGGCAGCCAGCCGTGGGTGTAACCCAGGCCCACCGTCACGGGCCGGGGCTGCAGCGTCGCCAGCGTGCGGTCGTAAAAGCCGCCGCCGTAACCCAGCCGGTAGCCACCCGGCCCGTAGCCGACGCAGGGCACAAACAGCAGCGTGGGCACGATAACCTCGGTGTCTTTGGGCTTGGGAATGCCGTAGGCGTCTTCTTCCATCGGGCAGCCGGGATACCAGGCATGAAAGGTCAGGGTCTTGTGCTGCTTGTTGACCACCGGCAAACCAATCTTGCGGGGCAAGCGGCTTGCTATGCTTTCCGTAGCTATCTGCGCAGTATCCAAGCCGTCTTCAGCTGAGTTTTCTTTGGAAATATCGCCCAGCATGGCGTCCTCTTGCCAGCGGTACAGCGCGGGCAGCGGATCAAACTCGCCCTTGATCGGCCAGTAGGCCCCGATCACCGTGTCGCTGCGGCCCACCAGCCAGATGCGCATCACGCGTTGCAGCAGGTCGGCGCGCTGCAGGCGGTCGGGCAGATTCAGGCGTTCTTCGATCAGCGCTTTGCGGGTGCTTAATTTGTCCATAATGTCCCCGATGCTATCCAAATTTACTTTCAATGCCCTCGGCGCCCTGATCGCCGGCGCCCTGATCGCGCCCGCTGCAGCCCAGACCGCCAATGGCGACGGCCTCCTGCTGGAGATGAACCAGGCCTACAAGCGCGGCGACAAACGCAAGCTCACGCTACTGCTGCCGCAGGCCAAGGGCCATGCGCTCGAACCCTGGGCCGCTTACTGGGAACTCAAGGCCAGGCTGGACGATGCCAGCACCCAGGAGGTGCAGGATTTTCTGGCCCGCTACGCCGGCACCTACCAGGAAGACCGCCTGCGCAACGACTGGCTGCTGCTGCTGGGCCAGCGCCGCGACTGGAGCACTTTTGCCGCGGAACACCCCCTCTACCGCATGGGTGACGACCGCGAGGTGCACTGCTACGCCGTGCTGGTCGAGTACCTCAAAACCGGGCCTGCGGCCACCGCCCAGCCGGCGGCAGAAGTCAGGAAAAACTGGCACAGCCAGCGCGATGCCGACGACGGCTGCACCCTCGCTGCCAGCCAGCTGTTCGAGGCCAAGGCCCTCACGCCGCTGGACGTGTGGCGCAAGGCCCGCCTGGCCACCGAGGCCAACCGCCCGCGCGCCGCGCGCGATGCCGTGGAGATCGTCTCGCCCGACTCGCTGCCGCTGCTGGCCGCGCTGAACAACGCACCGACGAAATTTTTGACCAGCAAATCCCTGGCCATCACCAAAACGCGCAAGGAGCTGATCGTGCTGGCCCTGGTCAAGCTGGCCAGCACCGATGCCGATGGTGCCGCCATCCTGCTCGAAGCCAAATGGGGCGCCCAGCTCAACGCCGAGGAGCGCAACTGGGTCTGGGGCGTGATTGGCAAGCAGGCCGCCGGCCGCCTGAGCGCCGAGGCGGCGGACTACTTTGCCAACGTCACCAAAGACACCGACCTGACCGACGACATGCTGGGCTGGAAAGCCCGCGCCGCCCTGCGTGCCGGCAGCCAGCCGCGCTGGCCGCAGGTGCTGGCGGCCATCAACGCCATGAGCGACGAAGCGCGCAAAGACCCGACCTGGACCTACTGGAAAGGCCGGGCCCTGCTGGCCACCGCGCCCCCCAATCCCATCGTCTCGGCGGCCCCGGGCTCGGGGCCCGCTTCGACCATCGCGATCACCCCGCAGCGTGCCGAAGCCCTGGCGCTCATGCAGTCGATTGCCTCGGTGCGTGGCTTTTACGAGCAGCTCGCGCTCGAAGAACTGGGCCAGAAAATCACCCTGCCGCCCAAGCCCGCAGCGCTGAGCGCCGAGGAAAAGGAAGCCGCCCGCCTCAACCCCGGCCTGAACCGCGCGGCCTACGCCATCGGGCTGGGCTTGCGCAGCGAAGGCGTGCGCGAGTGGAACTACAGCACCAACCTCGTCAAGCGCGGCGGCATGACAGACCGCGAACTGCTGGCTGCCGCGCAGTTTGCCTGCGACCGGCACATCTGGGACCGCTGCATCAACACCAGCGAGCGCACCAAAAACGAATTCGACCTGGAGCAGCGCTTTCCCACGCCGTTTCGCGACACCGTCGTCAAACGCAGCCGCGAGATCAACCTCGACCCGGCCTACGTCTACGGCCTGATCCGCCAGGAAAGCCGCTTCATCATGGACGCCCGCTCGGGCGTGGGCGCCTCCGGCCTGATGCAGGTCATGCCCGCCACCGCCCGCTGGACCGCCCGCAAGATCGGCCTGCAAGGCTTCACCGCAGACCAGCTCAACGACACGGGCACCAACATCACGATAGGCACCGCCTACCTCAAGCTGGCGCTGGACGACTTCGACGGCTCCATGCCCCTGGCCGCAGCCGCCTACAACGCCGGCCCCAACCGCCCGCGCAGCTGGCGCAACGGTCCGGTGCTCGAAGCCGCCATCTGGGCCGAGAACGTGCCCTTCACCGAAACCCGCGACTACGTGAAGAAAGTGCTGTCCAACACCACCAACTACGCCGCCCTGTTGACCGGGCAGCCGCAGTCGCTGAAGGCGCGCTTGGGGACCGTGGGGCCCAGGGACGCAAGTCAGCCTGAGGTGAGTAAGGATTTGCCGTAGTTTGTGGCCACTCGCAGTGGGAACAAGCCGGGGGTGGCCCGGCGGCCAGTAACTTTTCTTTGCTTCAGCGAAGCAAGAGAAAGTGAGTCGCCCGCCGGGGCGAGTCCCGGCCTGGTCCGACAAGAGACACGGCTTCGACAAGCTCAGCCCAAACGGCAGTGAAGCAAATTCGCTATAAATTCAATAGCTATTCACGCACACCCCATAAGGGCCAGAACAATAAATCACATCAAGTCCATCGGACAAAGACAACAATCCACCCCCATCGCCTCCCGCTTCACGAACTGGCGTGGAACGAGTAAAGTGGACGCCCGGCTTGCGAAGTAGCGGCCTTTCCTCTTTCGCTGCCGGGCTCATGCATGTCACAACACGCAAAAGGAGCTGCCATGAAATATGAAAGCATCCTGGACGCGATCGGCCACACGCCGCTGGTGCGCCTGAACCAGCTCACCCGGCAACTGCCCTGCGCGGTCTACGCCAAGCTGGAGTACCTGAACCCGGGCGGTTCGGTGAAAGACCGCATCGGCATGTACATGGTCCAGCAGGCCGAGCGGCGCGGCGAGATCGGCCCCGGCGCCACCATCGTGGAATGCACCTCCGGCAACACCGGCATGGGCCTGGCGCTGTTTGCCGCCGGGCGCGGCTACAAGACGGTGTTCACCATTGCCGACAAGCAGTCCAAGGAAAAGATCGACATGCTGCGGGCGATGGGCGCCGAGGTCATCGTCTGCCCCACCGACGTGCCGCCCGACGACCCGCGCGGCTACATCCAGGTGGCGCAGCAATTGGCGCAGGACATCCCCGGCGCCTTCCTGTGCAACCAGTACGACAACCCGGACAACACGCTGGCGCACTACGCAAGCACCGGCCCCGAGATCTGGGACGACACCAGGGGCATGGTTACCCATTTCGTCTGCGGCATGGGCACTTGCGGCACCATCAGCGGCACCGGCCGCTACCTCAAGGAGCGAAATGCCATGGTCCAGGTGATAGGCGTCGATCCGCAAGGCTCGATCTTTTACGACCTGTTCCACCGCGGGGTGGAGGTAGGGCCGCACGTCTACCGACTCGAAGGCATAGGCGAAGACTTCATCCCCAAGGCGCTGGACTGGGCCGTCATCGACGACGTGATCCAGGTCAGCGACCAGGACAGTTTCCTGATGGCACGGCGCCTGGCCCGCGCCGAGGGCCTGTTCGCCGGCGGTTCCTCGGGCGCCGCGATACTGGCCGCGCTGCAGGTGGCGCAAACGCTGGGCCCGAACGACCTGATGGTGGTGCTGCTGCCCGACGGCGGTCGCCAATACCTGGGCAAGCTCTACAACGACGACTGGATGCGGGGCAACGGCTACCTGGATGCCCCACCCGACCCACCACCGCCGGCCGCGGGCCACCCGTAGCCAGGCTTTTGCTTTTAGCGAGGCACGCCATGCGCTTTTCCACCCAAGCCATTCACGCCGGCCAGCCGGCGGACCCGACCACCGGCGCCATCATGACGCCGGTGTACCTGAGCTCGACCTTCGTGCAGGAAGCGCCCGGGCGCCACAGGGGCTACGACTACGGGCGCACCGCCAACCCCACGCGCAGCGCGCTGGAGGCGAACCTGGCGGCGCTGGAGGACGGGGCCTGGGGTCTGGCCTTCGCCAGCGGCCTGGCGGCGGAGTCCACCGTGCTGCAGTCGCTCAGCAGCGGCGACCATGTGGTGTGCGGGCAGGACCTGTATGGCGGGACCTACCGGCTGATGACGCGCGTGTTCGAGCGCTTCGGCATCCAGAGCAGCTTTGTCGATGCGACCTCGCTGGACGCGGTCCAGGCCGCGCTGCGTCCGCAAACCAGGCTGATCTGGCTGGAGACCCCGAGCAACCCGCTGCTCACCGTGTGCGACATCGCCGCCATCTCCCAGATCGCGCACCAGCACAAGGCCAGGCTCGCGGTCGACAACACTTTCGCCTCGCCCTACCTGCAGCAGCCGCTGCGCCTCGGCGCGGACATCGTCATCCACAGCACCACCAAGTACCTGGGCGGCCACTCGGACGTGATCGGCGGCGCCCTGGTGGTCAAGGATGAAGCGCTGTACCAGGAGCTCAAGTTCCTGCAAAACGCGGTGGGCGCGGTGCCGGGTCCGCTGGACTGCTTCCTCGTGCTGCGCGGCATCAAGACCCTGCCGGTGCGCATGCGCCAGCATTGCGACAATGCGCTGCAACTGGCACGCCACCTGGCCGCCCACCCCGAGGTCAGGCAGCTCGCCTATCCCGGCCTGGAGTCCAGCCCCCACCACGCACTCGCCCGCCGGCAGATGCGCGCCTACGGCGGCATGATCTCGCTCGAACTCCAAGGCGGGGTGGAGCGCAACATCCGCTTCACGACCCAGACGAAGCTGTTCGCGCTGGCCGAGAGCCTGGGTGGCGTCGAGTCCCTGGTTGGCCTGCCCACGGTGATGACGCACGCCTCGATTCCGCCCGCGCAGCGCCAGCAAGCGGGATTGCCCGACGCACTGGTGCGCCTGTCGGTCGGCCTGGAAGACATCGAAGACCTGATCGAAGACGTGGACCGGGCGATCGAGGCATCGAAATAAGGATTTGCCGTAGTTTGCGGCCCTCGCAGTGGGGGCAGGCCGCAATCAAAAATCCGCTACCAATTCAATAGCTATCCATGTGCATCCAACGCGGACCAAAGCCATAAATCACATCAACACCATCGGGCAAAAACAACAGTCCGCACCACCCCTCTATCGCCTCACCCGAAACCAAGCTAAATTCACCCAGACAAGCGCCCACTATCACCGCCACCCAACGCCGGGACCCCGAATGAAAGAGCTGTACGTGACTGCCCCGCACGGCAACCTGCTCAAGTTTGGCGAGCAGGCGTGAAAACGCCTGCGGCCGAACTGCCGGTACTGCTGTTCAAGCAGCCCAGGGACTGGGCCCGCTGGCTCGATGCGCACCATGCCGGGGGCATGGGCGTGTGGCTGCAGATTGCCAAAAAAGACGCCGGGCTGCGCTCCGTGACTTACCCCGAAGCGCTGGAGCTGGCCCTGTGCTACGGCTGGATTGATGGCCAGAAGAAAAGCCATGACGCGAGCAGCTGGCTGCAAAAATTCACCCCGCGCGGGGCCAAAAGCATCTGGTCGCAAATCAACCGCGGCAAAGCGCTGGCGCTGATGGACAGCGGCCAGATGAAGCCCGCCGGGCTGCGCGAAGTCGAGCGCGCCCGTGAGGACGGGCGCTGGGACGCCGCCTACGAACCGCAGCGCACGGCCGGCATGCCCGAGGACCTGGCTGCGGCGCTCCAAGCCACGCCGCGCGCCGGGGCCTTTTTTGCCGAACTCGATTCGCGCAACCGCTATGCGGTGCTGTTCAGGCTGCAGACCGCCAAAAAATCCGAAACACGTGCCAGGCGCCTGGCGCAGTTTGTCGACATGCTGGCGCGGCAGGAAAAGTTTTACCCCTGATCCGATCGCAGGGAGCAGCAGGGAGCAGCAGGGAGCAGCAGGATTTAGCTATCGATTTGATAGCTGTCGGCGGAATATTTACAAGGGATGCAAGCCCAATTTATTCACAAAAAAATTTCACCCACACCGGCCCCAAACGCGCTAAATTCAAGCTTATGAAAAAGGTCCTCATCCTCGGGGGTACTGGTTTTGTCGGCACCCATGTGTGCGAAAAGCTGGCCCGGCTGCAGTGCCCTGTGACCGTAGCCACGCGCCGGCTGGACCATGCCAGGCACCTGATGCTGCTGCCGCTGCTGGACGTGGTCGAAGTCGATGTGAACAAGCTGGTCTCGCTGGCGCCGCTGCTGGACGGGCACGACGCGGTGGTCAATCTGGTGGCCCGGCTGCACGGCAACGAAGACACCTTTGACCAGACCCATGTGCAACTGCTGCTCAAACTGGTGCGCGACTGCGAGGCCGCTGACGTGCGGCGCATCGTGCACATCAGCGCGCTGGGCGCCGACCTGAACGCGCCGTCGATGTACCAGCGCAGCAAGGCGCGCGGCGAGGCCGTGCTGCTGGCCTCGGGGCTGGATGTGACGGTGCTGCGCCCCAGCGTGATGTTCGGGGCGGAAGACAAATTCCTCAACACCTTTGCGCGGCTGCAGCGGCGGTTTCCCGTCATTCCGCTGGCGTGCAGCGGGGCGCGCTTTCAGCCGGTCTGGGTGGAAGACGTGGCCAGCGCCGTGGTGCGCTGCCTGCAGGACAGCAGCACGGTGGACCAGGTCTATGAAGCCTGCGGCCCGGAGGTGTTCACGCTCGAGCAGCTGGTACGGCTGGCCGGCCAGTACAGCGGCGTCAATAAAGGCCGGGGCCGCCCCGTGATCCGGCTGCCTATGGCGCTGGGCAAGCTGCAGGCGCTGCTGATGGAGCTGGCCCCGGGCGAGCCCCTGATGAGCCGCGACAACCTGGACTCGATGCAGGTCGACAACGTGGCCAGCGACCCCCTGAGCGGCTTGCCCGGGCTGCAGGCGCTGGGCATCCGGCCATCGGCCCTGCGCGCGCAGGCCCCCACCTACCTGGGCATGCGCGGGCCGCGCAGCACGCTGCCGGGCATGCGCCGGGCGGCCAGGCGCTAATATCGCCCCCACGCTCGTCACTTCGTGTACTTCGCTGCCCCCCGAGGGGGCTGTTTCGGCTTGGGGCGGCCCTACGCCGAAACGTATCGCCCCCACGCTCGTCA
>NZ_JAKFDR010000134.1:0-2131 GCF_036676035.1 Polaromonas sp. | reverse complement strand
ATTGGGCGAGGGCGGGCAGGTCTGTGGTGATGGCGGACATGAGGCGAGAGAAACCGGAGCTGAGGTGCGTATAATTCTGCCAGACATCGGAGCCCGAAGACGCATGCCGCAGACGAAAGATGATTTACCCGACGCGCTGTACCGCGCCGCGCAGGTGCTCGAACTCGACGCACGGCTGATTGCCGCCGGGACGCCGGGCTTCGAATTGATGCAGCGCGCCGCCCGCGCCACCTGGCGCGCACTGCTGCGCAAATGGCCAGCAGTGAATGAACTGACGGTGCTCGCCGGGCACGGCAACAATGCCGGTGACGGTTATCTGGTGGCCGCACTGGCGCTGCGGGCAGGTTGGACCGTGCGCGTACTGGCAGTCGGCGATCCGCAGCGTTTGCAGGGTGATGCCGCACTGGCCCGTGCCGAATCCATAGCTGCTGGCGTTGCGGTGCAGAGCTGGCAGGCAGAGAACGAGCTGCGCGGTGCCGTTCTCGATGCCCTGCTCGGCACGGGTCTCAGTGGCGAAGTGCGTGAGCCGTACGCCGCTGCCATCGCCGCCATCAATGCCAGCGGTTTACCGGTGGTGGCCGTCGATATTCCCTCCGGGCTGTGCGCCGACACCGGTCGGGAACTGGGCGTCGCGGTGCGTGCCGATCTGACGGTGACATTCATCGGCATGAAGGTCGGGCTGTTGACCGGCGACGCAGCGGATCATATCGGTGAACTGGTCTTCAACGATCTGCAAGCCACCGATGACATTTTCAGTGACATTCCTGTCTGCGCTCGACGCCTCAGCGCCGCTAATCTTCCGGCAATTGCGCCGCGCGCGCCGACTTCGCACAAGGGCCGCTTTGGCCATGTGCTGTTGATCGGCGGCGATCATGGTTTCGGCGGGGCGATTCTGCTCAGCACTGAAACGGCGTTGCGCAGCGGCGCGGGCATGGTGTCGCTGGCGACCCGTCCCGAGCATGTGCCGGCAGCGCTCACTCGCGTGCCGGAAGCCATGGCCCTCGGCACCTCGTCTGCCAATCAACTGATGGGCCTGCTGGAAAAGGTTTCGGTATTGGTCGTCGGACCGGGCCTTGGCCAGGCAAGCTGGGGCCGCGCCTTGTTGTCGGCAGCCGCCAATGCGTCGGTACCGCAGGTTTGGGACGCCGACGCGTTGAACCTGTTGGCCGGCGGTTTTGTCCAGTTGCCCAGGGATTGCGTGATCACCCCGCATCCGGGCGAGGCGGCGCGCCTGCTCGGTATCAGTACTGGCGAAGTACAGGCCGATCGTCCGGCCGCCGCATTGGCGTTGAGCAAAAAGTATTCAGCGGTAGTGGTTCTGAAAGGCGCCGGTAGTTTGATCGCGCATCCCGATGGGCGTCTGGCCCTGTGTCATCAAGGCCATCCGGCAATGGCCACGGGCGGGCTCGGTGATGTGCTGGCCGGTCTGACCGGCGCATTGCTGGCGCAAGGCATGGACGCGTTCGACGCTGCAAGCCTGGCCGTCTGGCTGCACGCCAATGCCGGCCTGCAACAAGGCAAATTCGGCCGTGGGCTGGCGGCCAGTGATCTGATTCCAGCCATTCGTCAGTTGTTGGAGGAGCATGCACCGTGTCTGAAGTAACCCTGTACCTGGCCGATGAACAGGCCATGAGCGACTTTGGCGCACGGATCGCCCGCGTGACCCAGGGCCATGGCCTGATTTTTCTCGAAGGCAATCTGGGCATGGGCAAAACCACCCTGTCGCGGGGCATCATTCGCGGGCTGGGTCATGTCGGCGCGGTAAAAAGTCCGACCTTCACTTTGGTTGAACCCTACGAGATCGGTGACATCCGCGCCTTCCACTTCGACCTGTATCGCTTGGTCGATCCGGAGGAGCTGGAGTTTCTCGGCATCCGCGACTACTTCGAAGACGACGCGATGTGCCTGATCGAATGGCCCGATAAAGGTGCAGGCTTTTTGCCAAAGCCTGACCTGACCATTACCATTGGCCCGCAAGACAGCGGGCGTTCGCTGAAAATTTTAGCCGAGGGCTCGCGTGGCGAGGCCTGGTGTGCCGCTTTGGCATTGGAATCCAATTAAATGATGGGGTTTGGTATGCGCTTTCGCGCGTTGGTGGCTGCCGCTGGACTGATGTTGATGGCAGTAACCG
>NZ_JAKFDR010000133.1:0-20055 GCF_036676035.1 Polaromonas sp. | reverse complement strand
AAAAAGGCCATGCGCGGCGTTGCAAAGCCTTGTCGGGGGCCTACCCCGACGGCGTTTTGCGCCTTGCTCATGGCCTTTTTGACTCGCAACGCATCCTTCAATATTAGTGTGAACAGGCCCTAGCTGGCCATGCGGTCGCGCCGGGCCAGCGAGGGGAACCAGCTCAACCACAACGCAGCCACCAGCAGCGTGCCCACACCACCCGCCACCACCGAGCCCACGGGCCCCAGCAGTGCTGCCGTGGCGCCCGACTTGAACTCACCGAGCTGATTCGACGCGCCAATAAAGACTGAATTGACGACACTGACGCGGCCCCGCATGGCGTTAGGGGTTTCGATCTGCATCAGCGTCTGGCCTCCGGTGGTGCCAAACAGGCGGGCAAACCACATGCGCATGTAGGCACGCTGGCCAAAAAGATCGGAGACGCTGTGTAGGGGCATGAACCAGCCGATTGCCGCCAAATCGCATTGACTCATTACTATACGTTTGTATAATAACTCCATGGCCCGCCCCTCCCAATACATTGACCAGTTGCTGCTGGACGCCGGCCTGGAGCTTCTGCCGGTCACCGGCTGCGCCGGCCTGTCGGTGCGGCGCCTCACCGAACATGCGGGCGTCAATCTCGGCATGTTTCACTACCATTTCAAAACCAAGGACAACTTCATCAAGGCGGTACTCCAGCGTACCTACGACGAAATGTTCTCGGCGCTCACGCTGCGCGTCAACCCGGCCCACCCGCCGGTGCAGAACCTGCGTGATGCGTTGGGCGTGCTTGGCAGCTTCGGCATCAAGAACCGCCGCCTGCTCGTGCGCATCCTGGGTGATGCCATGAGTGGCGATCCGCTGGCCGCCGAGTTCCTCAAGGCGAACCTGCCGCGCCATATCGAGGTGATCGCCTCGCTGGTACAGCAAGCCCAAGGGGAGGGCAACCTGGCCAAGGCGCCCGTGCCGCAGGTGATCGCCTTCATGGCCGGCGCCGTGGCCGCCCCCATCCTGGTCAGCACGGCCTTGCAGCAAAGCCCCACGGCGCAAGCCGCGGCCGCGCTGGTGCTGTCGGAGCAGGCCCTGGCCCAGCGCATCGAGTTCGCCTTGCACGGGCTGACCCCCTCAAAGGACACACCATGAATACACGGCTGCATTGCGCCGGTATCTTGTTCGCCGCCACCCTGCTGGCAGCCTGCGATGGAGGGCAGACCAATACCTTTCCCGGCTACGCCGAGGCCGAATACGTGCGGCTGGCGGCGCCCATCAGTGGCACCTTGGCCAAGCTGCATCTGAACCGCGGCGACAAGGCGCCCGAATCGGCGGCCGCGTTCGTGCTGGAGCAGGAAAGCGAACGGGCCGCGCGCCAGGAAGCGGCTTACCGCGTGGCGCGGGCGAGGGACCAATTGAGCAATCTGCGCCAGGGCAAACGGCCGGACGAGCTGGCGGCCATCCGCGCGCAACTGGCCCAGGCCCAGGCCGCGCTGGGGCTGTCGTCCGCCGAACTGGCACGCAGCGGCAAGCTGGTGGCGCAGCAGTTTCTCTCCCCCGCGAGCCTGGACCAGGCGCGTGCCGCCGTTGCGCGAGACCAGGGCCGTATCAATGAGCTCAATGCGCAACTACGCCAGGCCATGCAGGGCGCGCGCAGCCAGGAAATCAGCGCTGCCGAGCAGGAAGTCAAGGCTGCCCAGGCGCAGCTTGAGCAGGCGGACTGGAGGGTCGACCAGAAAACCCAGCGCACGCCGGTGGCGGGCGACGTGGTCGACGTGCTGTTCAGGGAAGGCGAATGGGTGCCTGCGGGCGCAGCCGTGCTGACGCTGCTGCCACCGGCCAACATCAAGGCGCGCTTTTTCCTGCCGCAAGTGCAATTGGGCGCCATCGCCATCGGCCAGGAAGTGCGCCTGCAGTGCGACGGCTGTGGCGCGCCGATTCCGGCGAAGATCAGCTTCATCGCGCGCGAGGCCGAATACACCTCGCCCATCATCTACAGCAAGGAAAACCGCGCAAGCCTGGTCTTCATGGTCGAGGCGCGCCCCAGCCCGCAGGATGCGCGCCGGCTGCACCCGGGCCAGCCGCTGGAAGTGCGCCTGGCCGCCAAACCCGTCGGGCCGGCATCATGAGTTCTGCAAACGAACCGGCGCTGATCGATGTGCGCGGCCTGACCAAGCGATACGGCGATCGCGTGGTGGTGGACCACTTCGACATGCGCGTGCCCAAGGGCCGCATCTACGGCTTCCTCGGCCCCAACGGCAGCGGCAAGACCACCACCATCCGCATGCTGTGCGGCCTGCTCAGGCCCAATGCGGGCGAAGGCACCTGCATGGGCTACAACATCCGCACCCAGGCCGCGCTGATCAAGCGCGAGGTGGGCTACATGACGCAGCGCTTCGGCCTGTATGAAGACCTGACGATAGCGGAAAACCTCGACTTCATCGCGCGCGTTTACGCCGTGCCGGATCGCCCCCGCAAGGTGCGCGAAACGCTGGAGCGCCTGGGCCTCTCAACACGCCATGACCAGTTGGCCGGCGCGCTGTCGGGCGGCTGGAAGCAGCGGCTGGCGCTGGCTGCCTGCCTGATCCACAGTCCCCGGCTGCTGCTGCTGGACGAGCCGACCGCAGGCGTGGACCCGGCCGGCCGCCGCGACTTCTGGGATCAGATCCACGACCTGGCCGCCGCCGGCCTGACGGTGCTGGTCTCCACCCACTACATGGACGAAGCCGAGCGCTGCCATGAGCTGACCTACATTGCCTACGGCAAGCTGCTCACGCGCGGCACCGTGGCCGAGGTGATCGCCGGCGCCGGGCTCGTCACCTGGGCCATTTCGGGCGCTAACCTGATCGAGGTGGCACACCGCCTGCGCGATGCCAAGGATATTCGCACAGTAGCGCCTTTCGGCTCCACGCTGCATGTCAGCGCCTCCAGCACCCAGGCTATTGAAGATGCGCTGGCCACGCTGCCCTTTGAAGGGCTGGCGGCCGAGGCTATCGAGCCCAGCCTGGAGGACGTATTCATCGCGCTGATGCAGGACGCGCAAGACAACTTTTCCGGCGAAAAAACAGGAGAAAAAACAGGAGAAAAAGCATGAGCTGGTCTCGCTTCCTCGCCATCCTGATCAAGGAATTTCGCCAGGTCCGCCGCGACCGCCTGACCTTCGGCATGATGGTTGGCGTGCCGATCCTCCAGCTGCTGCTGTTCGGCTTCGCCATCAACAGCGACCCCAAGCATTTGCCTGCGGCCATTGTCGCGGCCGACCAGAGCGAGTTTTCACGCAGCTTCGTAGCGGGCCTGGAAAATTCGGAATACTTTCGCATCACCCACCGGCTGCAAAGCGAGGCCGAGGGCGACGCGCTGCTGGCCACCGGCCAGGTGCAGTTCGTGCTGGTGGTGCCGCCCGATTTCTCGCGCAAGCTGATGCGCGGCGAGCACCCGGCCGTGCTGCTGGCCGCCGATGCAAGCGACCCGGCCGCCACCGGCAACGCCATCGCCGCGTTGGGCGGCATTGGCCAGCGCGCCATCGGCCGCGAGCTGTACGGCCCGCTGGCCCCGCTGCGCCAGGCCGACGCGCCTTTCGAGGTGCGCGTGCAGCGCCGCTACAACCCTGAAGGCCTGACCAGCTACAACGTGGTTCCGGGCCTGATAGGCGTGATCCTCACCATGACCATGGTGATGATGACCTCACTCGCCATGACGCGCGAGCGCGAACGCGGCACCATGGAAAACCTGCTGGCCACCCCGGCGCGCCCGCTGGAGGTGATGCTGGGCAAGATTGTCCCCTACATCCTGATCGGCTACGTGCAGGTGATCGTGATCCTGATCGCCGCGCGGCTGCTGTTCAACGTGCCCATGGTCGGCAGCCTGGCGCTGTTGTCGGTGGTGCTGGTGCTGTTCATCGCGGCCAACCTGGCGGTGGGTTTCACCTTCTCCACCATCGCGCGCAACCAGCTGCAGGCCATGCAGCTCACGTTCTTCTTCTTCCTGCCCTCGATGCTGCTGACCGGCTTCATGTTCCCGTTTCGCGGCATGCCGGCCTGGGCGCAGGCCATCGGCGAGCTCTTGCCGCTGACACACTTTCTGCGCATCGTGCGCGGCATCATGCTCAAGGGCAACGGCATCGTGGAAGTGTCCACGCAGCTGTGGCCGATCGCCCTGTTCATGCTGGTCGCTGGCCTGGTGGCCCTCAAACGGTATCGCCAGACGGTGGATTAAGGGCTTGATTAAAGGTTTTATTAAAAAACTCATTTAGTTGCTTTAAAAAACTTTTTAACTTATGATCCGGCCCATTGAAGGACTCGCTGTTACCGCATGCCTCGCCTCAAACCCAACGAATCCCTGTGCTCGGCCGCCCGCGCGCTCGCCTTGCTGGGTGACCGCTGGGCGCTGCTGCTGATCCGTGAAGTGGTGTTTGGCACGCGCCGTTTTGACGACTTTGCCGCCCACCTGGGCATTGCCCGCAACGTGCTGTCGGCCCGGCTGGCCAAGCTGGTGGAGGCCGGTATTCTGGTGCAAGAGCCCCTGCAGGCCAAAGGACGGCGCCAGGGCTACCAGCTCACCGAAATGGGTGAAGACCTGCTGCCGGTGCTGATTTCACTGATGCAGTGGGGCGACCGCTGGCTGCAAACGCCCGACACCATTCCGACCCGCGTGGTGGAGCGCAGCACCGGCCAGGAGCTGCCACCGCTGCGCCCCCGCAATGCCGCCGGCAAGGCACTGGGCCGGCACGAACTGGACTGGGCACCCGGCCCCGGCGCCAGCCACCCCCGCATCGCGCCGCTGTTCGCCGCCTACGAGGCACAGCGCCGCATCACGCCCCGGCCGGTGCCGGCGGCAAGCCCTGCCATCCGTCAAACCAGCAAGAAAGCTACCACCCCATGAATCTTTACTTCCGCCTGATCTGGACCTGGCTGCGCGCCCGCTTCAAACCGCCCATCCAGATGGGCGACACCATAGCGATGCAGTTGCGCGTGCTGCCCACCGACCTCGATGTGAACGGCCACATGAACAATGGCCGCTACATGACGATTGTGGATCTGGCGCTGATCGAGTACTTCACGCGCGCCGGCTTCCTGCCGGTCGCCCTTCAACGCGGCTGGCGACCCATGCTGGGCGGCAGCATGATTGCCTTCAGGCGCGGGCTCAAGCCCTTCACGGTGTACACCCTGCGGTTTTCCATGCAATGCTGGGATGAACGCTGGAACTACATGCGCTTTGAGTTTGAACATGCCGGCCAGAGCATGGCGGTGGGCTACACCAAGGGCGCGGTGGTAGGACCTGAGGGCATTGTCAGCAACAGCGACAGCCGCGCCGCCATGGGGCTGGACCCGACCTCGCCGGCGTTTCCAGCCCCGGTCAGCGCCTGGATCGAGGCAGACCGCCTGATGAGAAGCTGAGTCTGGCGTCGCCGTCAGTTTTTGGGCATGTAGAGCCGACTTAAAGGCGGCCCTGTCGCGGCTTCCCCCACAGCCCGCCGTTACCATTGAGCCCACTTGAGAAAACCATCACCGGGGGAGTTTATGCAGCGGATTGTGATTGTGGGCGGCGGCGCGGGCGGCCTGGCTCTGGCCACCCAGTTGGGCAAACGGCTGGGTAAAAAAGGCCTGGCCGACATCACGCTGGTCGATGCGGCCCGCACCCACGTCTGGAAGCCGCTGCTGCACCAGCTGGCCGCAGGCAGTTTTGACACCCACGCCGAAGAAATTGAATACCTGGCGCAGGCGCGCTGGAACCACTTCAAGTTTCGCCTGGGCAACCTGGTGGGCGTTGACCGCGCCAGCAAGACCGTGCAGCTGGCCGCCAGCTACGACGAAGCCGGCCGCGAGATCACGCCGGCCCAGCAACTAAGCTATGACACCCTGGTGATTGCCGTGGGCAGCCAGACCAATGACTTTGGCACGCTAGGCGCGGCCGAGCACACCATCAAGCTCGACAGCCCGCAGGCCGCCAAGCGCTTCAACGACCGCCTGATCAACGCCTGCATCCGCTCGCAAAGCGTGCCGCGCACGGCCGGCAGCGGCCGCCTGACGGTGGCGATTGTGGGCGGCGGCGCCACCGGCGTGGAGCTGGCCGCCGAGCTGCATGCCGCCGCGCGCGTGCTGGCCAACTATGGCTTTGACCACATCCACCCCGAGAAAGACTTGCAGATCGTGCTGGTGGAGGCCGCGCCCCGCCTGCTGGCCCAATTGCCCGAACGCCTGAGCGAGTCGGCTCTGCGCGAGCTGCGCAAGCTGGCCATTGAGGTGCACACCAACGAGAAGGTGATTGAAGTCACCGCCGACGGCCTGAAGATGGCCAGTGGCAATGTGATTTCCTCGTCCATCACCGTGTGGGCTGCCGGCGTGAAGGCGGCCGACTTCCTCAAGACCCTGGGCGGCGGCGAGCCGCTGGAGACCAGCAAGCTCAACCAGCTGGTCGTCAACGGCAACCTGCAGACCACCCGCGATGCCAGCATTTACGCCTTTGGCGATTGCGCAGCCTGCCAGCAGCCGGACGGCACCTGGGTGCCCCCGCGCGCGCAAGCCGCCTACCAGCAGGCCATGTACCTGGCGCGTGCGCTGCCGCGGCTGCAGGCCGGGCAAACCGTTTCACCCTTTGTGTTCCGGGACCAGGGCTCGCTGGTGTCCCTGTCGGAGTACTCTTCGGTCGGCAGCCTGATGGGCAGCCTGACCAAGGGCAGCTTCTTCATCGAAGGGCAGATGGCCAAGCTGATGTACTGGGCGCTGCACAAGCAGCACCAGTTGGCCTTGGGCGGCTTCAAGAAAACCGCGCTGATCACCCTGTCTGAAATGATTGACCGGGCGCACCGCCCGCGCATCAAGTTGCACTGATCAATAACACTGATAATTCAGGCATGCCCTGCACCAGCGCAAGGCTCAACCCACTGGAGAACGCCATGGCAAAAGGTCAACAACACAGCAACAAGATGGTCAAAAAGCCCAAGAAGGACACTTCGCCGCCCAAGCCGGTGTCGCCCGATGCGGTGCGCCCCAGCATCGTGACCGTGGTGCCCGTGCGCGGCAAGCTGAAAAACAAGTGATCGGCAAGGCGCGAAAATGCTGAGCGCAGGGGTCATGTTTTTCCGCCGGGCCGCCCCAAGGAAAAATGCGCCCCCTCGGGGGGCAGAGAGTGACACGAAGTGCGCGAACGTGGGGGCTCCATGAATCAGCCGGGCAATCCCCTGCACGGCCTCACGCTCGAGGCCATCGTGACCGCCCTGGCCGCCCATTACGGCTGGCAGGAGCTGGGCCGGCGCATCAACATCCGCTGCTTCACCAGCGACCCCAGTGTCGCCTCCAGCCTGAAGTTTCTGCGCAAAACACCGTGGGCACGCGAGAAGGTGGAAAGCCTCTACCTCTTCATGCTGCGCGACATCAAGCGGCAGGCCGGCCGCCAGGATGGCGTTTGAGCGCGCTGGAGTTTGTCCACGTTGACGCCCGGCTGCTGGTCGTCAACAAACCCGCCGGCCTGCTGGCCGTGCCCGGCCGCGGTGAAGACAAACAGGACTGCCTGAGCACACGCGTGCAGCGGCATTACCCCGACGCCCTCGTCGTGCACCGGCTGGACATGGCCACCTCGGGCCTGATGCTGATGGCGCGCAGCCGCGAGGTGCAGCGCCGCCTGAGTGACGCCTTTGCAGCGCGCGGCATCCACAAGCGCTACGTGGCCGTGGTCGATGGCTGCCTGCGGCCTCCGGCCGACGCCATCGACGGCTGGGCGGCGATTGACCTGCCCATCATCGTGGACTGGCCGAACCGGCCGTTGCGCATCATTGACCCGGTGCGTGGCAAGCCCAGCCTGACACGCTGGCAGGTGCTGCCCACAGGCGCCCAGACTGGCGCCACACGCGTGCTGCTGGAACCCGTGACCGGCCGCTCCCACCAGCTGCGCGTGCATTTGCAGGCGCTGGGCCATCCGATCCTGGGGGATGCGCTGTATGCCGATGCCGCGGTGCAGGCCAGAGCAGGCCGGCTGCTGCTGCACGCCTGTGCATTGCGCCTGCCCCACCCGCTCACGGGCGAGACCATGCAGTTTGAAAGCGCGCCGCCTTTTTAGACGAGTGGATGGGCGGGTGGAACTTCAACCTGCGAAGCGCCTCTGAGCTATGTAGCAGGAGAATGAGCATGCCCGTCATCCGGTCACCTTCCACCGCCCTTCCCACCCCCTCACGCCTGTGGCAGCGCCGCAGTGTTGCCGCCGCCCTGGTGGCCATGCCTGCACTGTGGCTGGGTCCACGCGCCCAGCCAGGCCGGCCGCGCCTTGCCACACCATCGCAGACCGAAGGGCCTTTTTACCCGGTGGCTATTCCCGAAGACTCGGATTTCGACCTGCTGCGCAATGGCGCGCTCGATTACGCACGGGGGCAACGCACCTGGCTGGAAGGCACGGTCAGCGATATGGCCGGCAACCCCGTCAGTGGCGCGCAGGTGGAAATATGGCAATGTGACGACGCCGGGCATTACCATCATCCCGGCGATGGCGGTCAGGCCGACAAGGCCTTTCAGGGCTTTGGCCGCGTCGTGGTCAGCCGTGACGGGCGCTACCGCTTTCGCACCATTCGCCCCGTAGCTTATGGCAGCCGCACGCCGCACATTCATGTGAAAGTCAAACTCGGAGGCCGTGAATTGCTGACCACGCAGCTGTACGTGGCAGGTGACCCGCACAACGAGCGCGATTTTTTATGGCGCAACCTGCGTGATGAGGCGGCACGCGCGGCCTTGACGGTTTCCTTTACCGCCGGCTCCGACGGGCTGCAGGCCAATTTTCCGATTGTGCTCAGGGTCTGAATGCCCCTGGGCAGCCCATGGAGTGCGGGCATCAGGGGCAAGCTCAAGGTTCCTGGCATCGTGTCATCCATCAGCCAGCTCCCAAGGGATGGTGCATGCCACGCCAGCGTGTTCCAGGCGTACGCCCCGCACGCCAAAGGCTTGGGCCAGGATGTGGTCGGTCAGAACCGATGCGGGAGGTCCTTCAGCCAGCAATTGCCCCTGGTGCAACACGGCGACACGGGTGCAAAAACGGGCGGCCAGCGCCAGGTCGTGCAGCACCATGCCAATGGCGCGTCCCTGGCTGGCCTGGCGTTGCAGCAGCGCCATCATCCGCAGCTGATGCGCGGGGTCAAGGGCGGCCAAGGGTTCATCGGCCAGCAAGGCGGCCGGATTGCCCGCCAGTACCCGGGCGAGCATGACGCGTGCGCGTTCCCCGCCCGACAGGGTTTGCACCGTGGTGGCGGCAAATGCCGTGGTGTCGGTGATGTCCATGGCCTGCTCGATGGCGAGCCTGCCGCTGCTGGTTTGCGCGTCCCCATGGGGCAGGCGCCCCAATGCCACCACATCGCGTCCAGGCAGCGGCCAATGCACGCTGTGGCCTTGTGGCAAATAGCCCAGCAGCTTGGCTCGCGCACGAGCGGGCCAGGCCGCCAGCGCCTTCTCCGCGAGCTCGACGCGACCTTGCGTGGCTGGCAACAGCCCCACCAAGGCGCGCAGCAGGGTGGTTTTACCCGCGCCATTGGTGCCCACAATGCCCAGTAAATCGCCCGCTCGCAACTTCAGACTCAGGTTGCGCACCAGCGTGCGATGGCCCACTTGGACGGTCAGGTTTTCGCAAGCCAGCATGGTCATGTTGGACTCCTTCGGTTGTGCAGAATCAATGCCAAAAAGAACGGGGCTCCGATCAATGCGGTCAGCACGCCCAGCTTGAGTTCCGGCCCTGTGCCTTGCAGCCAGCGCACGCACAAATCGGCCACGGTCAGCAACACCGCGCCTGCCAACGCCGACAAAGGCAGCAAGCGTGCGGGACTGCCTTGCACCCAGGGCCGCATCAGGTGGGGGGCAACCAGGCCGATGAAGCCGATGCTGCCACTGACCGAGACCGAGGCGCCCACGCACAAGGCGCAACCCACGAGTACGCGGCTGCGTAGCCCGGACAGGTTCACGCCGAGCGTGTGGGCGGCTTCCTCGCCCAAAGACAGCGCTGCCAGGCCGTGCCGGGCGCCCAGCAGCACCCCTGCGCCCAGCGCAATGAATGGCACGGCCAAAGCCATGTCGCGGGTGCTGCGGTCGGCCAGCGATCCCATCATCCAAAACACAATCTCGCTCACTGCCTGGGGGCTGGCCGACCAGTTCAGCACCAGCGAAATCAATGCCCCGCACAGCGAGGAAACCGCCACACCCGCCAAAATCAGCGTGGTGGTGGGGGTCTGCCGCCCAGCCAAAAAAAAGACAAAACCCACGGCCAGGGCTGTGCCCACAAACCCGGCCAGGGGCAAGGCCAGTATGAAGGTGTCGGCAAAACCCGTGTACAGGGCCAGTACCGCGCCCAAAGCCGCGCCACTGGAGACTCCCAGCAGGCCAGGCTCTGCCAGGGGGTTGCGCAGCAGGCCCTGCATGGCCGCCCCGGACAGTCCCAGTGCCGCTCCGACGGCCATGCACAAAACGGTGCGTGGCACCCGCAGGTCAAGCAAAATGCGGGACGGAATCATCTCGCCTGCCCATGCCCCGGCGAGCAGCCGTGGCGCTGCAATATCGACGGGGCCGGTCAACAGGGACAGCACCGCCAGACCCAGCAGAAGCGCCAGCAGCCCTGCCGCCATGGCACGGCTTGACATTTTGTTTTTCATGGCTGGCTTCCTTCCCGGGCCAGCAATGCGGCGGCATCGATATTCCAGGGGCCGCCACAAACGGTGATGCGACTGGGCAGGCGCACTTCCTGCGCGCCAGTGCCCAGCAATGCAGGGTGTTTGAGCAAGCGGTTGCCCAAGGTGGGCGCCCCGCGCTTGTAATCGTTGGTCACGATCACGTTGGGGCTGCTCGCGACCAAACGCTCAAGTGGCAGTGCGGCATAGCCTTTCATGCCCGCTTGCGTGGCACCGTTGGCATAGCCTGCGGTGGTGAGAATGTCTTCGTAGAGTGTGTCCCGGCCCGCGCTGCGCCCACCGGCCCAGTAGGCAATGGCGACGGGCCGTGTGCCTTGCCGTGCGGTGTTTGCGGGAGCGTTGTGAGCCGTTGCGATGGCACGCGCCTGCGCCTCCATCACCGCGACCACGGCTTCCCCGCGAGCCGCTTCACCCACGGCTGCGGCCACCGTGCGTATTTGCGCCTTGACTTGAGCAAAGCTGTCGGCCCCTGGCAGTGCCAGGGTGCGCACCCCAAACGACTGCAGCAGGCGCGTGGTGTGACGTGTGGTGGCGGTGCCCACCAGCACCAGATCGGGCTGCAGGGCCAGCACCTCTTCGGCCGAGCCGCGCACGGTGCGCAGACCCTGTGCCTGCTGATGCAGGGCTGCGCTTTCGGGTTTCTGGCTCAGCCAGCTCAAGGCGGCAATGCGCTCGCGTGGAACGAGTTGCAGCACGATCTGGTCGGTGCACAGGTTCAGCGACACAATGCGCTGCGGCTGCGCGGCGAGGCGCGCCGTGCCTGCCGCACCGGCTGTTGCGAGCATGGACAAGCACAGCGCCGCGCAGGCTGCGCACAGGGCCTTCAGGCTCAACCGCCGCATGCAAAACCCTTGCCGCTGCGGTCCACGGGGTCGGGGGCCAACCCGAGATAGTCGCGCCGCAAGCTGTCCCACAGGGCCAGCTTGCTCCAGTCGGGCTGGTCGGCGCGCTTGTCGGTGTCGGTCAGGAACGGGTTGGGGAAAAACACCGTGAGCTGCTGGTCGCCAGCCCCTGTGTACAGACGCAGTCCCCACGATTTGGGTGCATCCTGTGCGTTCAGCAGCCGGTACAACTCTGCCCGCGCCGTGCGCCGTTGTGCTGCAAGTTCAGCGCTCACGCCGCTGAAAGTGCCAATGCACACATGGAAATGCCAAGCGCCAAAGTCCACGGTGAGGTAGCCGTCGAGCAAATCGATGCGAATGGGCGCATTGGGCGCCTTGATTTCCCACACCGCGCCCGGCACCATGGTGCCAAAGCGGATGTGTTGCCAGTGGCCTTGGAAAATATCCTGCAAAAGCATCCACAAGGTGTTCTCGTCGGCGGTAACGGGCCAGACCTCCAGCCGGCCACGGCCTGGCTCATCCATGATGACGCGGGTTTGGGTTTCAGGGGTTTCAGGGGCGTCAGGCGTATTGAGGGTCGCGTGTTGCATGCGGGTGTCTCCTTAAAAGTCGTGGTGGTAGGTGGCCTTGATGCTTAGTCCGGGTTGGGGAAAGCCGAATTTCTCGGCGTAGAAACGGTCGAACAGGTTGTCCACTGCCAGCGCAACCGTCTGCTTCTGGCCGATGCGGTAGCGGGCCGACAGGTCCCACACGGCGTAGCCGGCGTACTGCACTTGCTTGCCGCTTCCGCTCACCCAGTCCTGGTCATGGGTGCGGCCCACATAACGTGCGCCCAGGCGCGCACTCCAGGGACCTTGCTGCGCATCCACGGCCAGCCGCACCGTGCGCTTGGCCACGTTGTTCACAGCCTCCCAGCCGCTGCTGGTTTGCTGTCGCGCATGAAAAAACTGCGTGCCCGCCACGGACAAACGCCATGTGGGATTGATTTGCCAGCGGCCCTCCAATTCAAGACCTTGCATGTGTGCGGAGTCCGCATTGCGGTAGCTGAACACGCGGGTCGTGGGATTGATGAGGACGCCCGCATCGCGTGTGATGCGGTCGCGCACCTTGGTGCTGAACACCGTCGCATCGACAAAAAATGGGCCTGAAGACCATTCGGCACCCAGGTCCCAGGTCAGGCTGGATTCTGGTTTCAGGTTGGGATTGCCACGGGTGATTTCGGTTTTTCCAGCCACCAGCGTGGTGGCTTCACCCGTGAGCTCGCTGGCACTGGGGACGACAAAACCCTTGCCCACGGTGCCGTGCAGCCGCACGCCAGCACCCACCAAATGCTTGAAGCCCGCACTGGGGTTGGTGCTGCTGAAGCGGGCGGCGGTGGGGGTGAAGCCTGTTTTGAAGGGCGTGGCCAGTGTTTCCACGCGAATGCGGTCGTTGCGCAGCCCCACATGCAGCGTGGTGGCGTCGTCATTCAGTTGCCAGGTGTTTTCGGCGTAAACGCCCATGGTCTGGCGGGTGTTGTCGGCAGAAAATGGCCCCTTGCGCGTGCCGTTGGCGTTGTAGCTGCGGGTGACGGAACTGGCTTTCTCGCTGTCCACGCCCCACACCAGGCTGGCGTTGGGCGACCAGTCCCACACGTCTTGTGCCTGCAGGCCGCGCCAGTACAGGTCTCCTTCAAAGCTCTGGTAGGGCAAAAACTTTTGCTCCGCGGCGATGCGCGAAGTCTTGCGCGTCAGCTTGTACCACTGCGAGCCTGTAAAAGCGGTGAAGCTCAGCCTGTGTTCCCGCCATTTGCCCGTGAGCCGCATGTCGTAGCCCGTGCGGTTCATGTCCTTGTTGCTTTGGTCCTGAAGGCCGTAGGCGTAATCGCCCGGGGTGGCGATGTCACGTCCTTGATACGTGTCGACCTTGGCGTTCAAGCGCCAGTCGGTGTTGAGGTTGACGCCCAGACGCAGGGCGTGGTTTTGCTGTTGGTAGGCGGTGTTGGGGCGCAGCTCTCCATTGCCCATGGTGAAGTCACCCTGGTCAATCCACGAGCCTGAGTAGTCAAAGTCGAACGTGTCGTTCAGGCCGCCGCCCAGACGGGCTTTGACTTCCTTGCCATCAAACGATCCCAGCGAGAGGTCGGCGCTGCCCTGCAGGGGACCACGGCTTTCGCGGGTGATCAGATTGACCACGCCGCCCATGGCCTGCGAGCCGTACAAGGCCGAGGCTGGCCCCTTGAGGACTTCGACACGGGTGAGTTGATCCATGTTGAGCAGGCTCAGATTGGTGGACATGGCGGGCCGCCCGTCCACCAGCAACAGTGTGCGCTGGTTGATGCCGGAAAACTCGGGACGAAAGCCGCGAATGCCAATGCCCGACAGATTGCCGGGGTACTGAATCACGTCCACGCTGCTGTTTTTCTTGAGCAGGTCGGTCAGTTCGCGTGCCGGGGTGTGCGCGATGTCCCGGCTGTCAATCACTTCGATGCGTTGTGGCGTGTCCTCCAGACGCGACATGGTGCGACGCCCGGTGACCACGACAGGCGCCAGGCTGTTTGGGCCTGGTTCCGCAGCGGAGTTGGTTTGGGCTTGTGCACGGGCTGGCGCAGGGGCCAGCAGGCATGCGGCGGCGATAACAGACAAGGCGGGCGCAAAACGCGTGCGCCAGATAGCTCTTTTCATGGTGGGTCGGCTCCGGATCAAACGGCCAACCGCACAAGATGAAGCGACGCCCACACCCGCCCAACGTTCATGGTGGCTGTAGCTGCCGCCATCTGCACCCCGCAGTTGGTCGTGTTTGCAAATACCGCCACGGTGCAAAAACACCATGGCGGCGCTCGTCCTCAGGCCGGTATCCGGACTCGCAAGTCTTGGTGTGCCGCCTTCCCAAATGGACCGCGCACGCTGTCATTGCAACAGCGCCACGTCGCCATTCAGTGGCTGGTGGTTGAAGGGCAGTTCAACCACCGTGGCACACCCGCACTCGCTTACCGTTGCGGGGGCAGTTGGGGCTTTGCACCTGTGTGGGGGTGCGCACCCCATTCCCGTTTAACCCGCAGCCATGTCTGGCTGCAGGCACCTGTGGAATTGGTGGTGGTGGCCCTAAACGGTGTTGCCGCGGGCCACCCAAAATTAAGTCGGGTGGTGGTCTTTCTTGTGTGTGGAAATGGATGTGCAGAATCACGGGCCATGCCCAGTGCGCGAACACATGGCAGAGCTGTACAGCTCACAGTGGGTACAGTGACGTCCTGTAATTAAATATTATCACACCGGTAAAGGGTGCCAGGTCGCCCTCATGATCGGCGGACTCCAATCCGAAGTGCGGCTGATTGCTATCAAATTTGTAGCACAAAATGCCTGCACATCATTGGGCTTGACGGGGGGCTTGCTGCGTTACCATTCCCAGCATGACCCAAGCACCCTTCCCCCCGCAACTCACAGTTCTCACCGGCGCCTCGCGCGGCATGGGGCTTGCCATGGCCGGGCAATTGCTTCAGCCCGGGCATACGCTGCTGTGCATCTCGCGCCAGACCAGCGACACCCTGGCGTTGCAGGCGCAAAGCACCGGTGCCACGCTGGTGCAGTGGTCCCAGGACCTCACGCAGGGCGAAGCGGCCAGTGCGCGGCTGGCGCAGTGGCTGGCCGGGCAGGCCGCACAACACTTCACCAGCGCCACTCTGATCAACAACGCCGGCATGATCCCGCGCATCGGCCCGCTGCGTGAAGCCGACGCGCCTGATCTGGCCCAGGCGCTGCGCGTGGGGCTGGAGGCGCCCATGCTGCTGACTGCAGCTTTCCTGCGTGCCACGCAGGGCTGGTCCGCCACGCGCAAGGTGCTCAACATCTCATCCGGCCTGGGCCGTCGGGCCATGGCCTCGCAGGCCGGCTATTGTGCGGCCAAGGCCGGCCTGGACCATTTCACGCGCTGCCTGGCGCTTGAAGAAGCCCAAAAACCCGGCGGTGCCAGGGTCTGCGCCCTCGCGCCAGGCGTGATTGATACCGACATGCAGGTTCAGCTGCGCGGCGCCGATGCCACCGCCTTTCCCGACCAGGCGCGTTTCGCCGCCCTGCAAAGCGGTGGCCTGCTCAGTTCACCGGCCGAGGCGGCGACGCAGGTGCTGGCGTTTCTGGCGCGCGCCGACTTTGGCAGCCAGCCGGTGGCCGATGTACGCGATTAAGCCTGATTGACGAGGGACAGCGCCTGTTTTGCTTGAGAAACCGGCTGTAGCGCCCCGGCAGGTTCACGATGCCTTGAGTATTTCGTAAATCTCGTCTTTGAGCTTGAGCCGCCTTTTTTTGAGCACTTCAAGGGCCTCCTCACTGATGGTGGCAGTGCCTTGCTCGACTTTGGTGATGGCGTGGTTGTCCTGGTCGTAGTCGGCAAACAGGCGGGCAAAGCGCGGATCCGAGGCTTTGAGTTGCTGCATTTTCTCCAGGTGTTCCGGAAATTCGTGAGCGATGTCGTGATTGAGCAATATCATGCAGGCTCCTTGTCGAAAAAACAGGGGGCTGGCCGCACGCCGGCAGCCAGTGCAAAAACAGCCTGGCGCTGTCTTTAGTCGCGCACAACCAGGACCGGCAGGTGCGCATGCGACAACACCTGCGCAGCCACACTGCCCAGCACCAGCTTCTCCAGCCCGCGCCGCCCGTGTGAGCCCATCACGATCAGGTCTGCCGGAATGGATTGGGCGGTTTCCAGGATGCCCCGGTAAATGGCATGCCCCTCTACCACCGTGGCCGTGACGGCGATGCCCTGCGCCTCGAAAGACTCTTTCGCGGTTTTGATGGCCTGGTTGGCCTCGGAGGTGGCGGCGCTGAGGTACTCGGCCTGTCCATAGGAGAAATCAGTTCCGACACCGGTGAACGCGTAAGGGTCAATCACGTAGATGACGGACACAGCACTTTTGAAAGCCTGCGCGATGGCGATGGCTGTCTCGATGGCTTTGTACGCGGTGGACGAGCCATCAACAGGAACCAGAATGTGCTTGAACATGATGAATCTCCTTGAAAATCATGGATAGATTCCCAGGTTTCCCCACTTGTGGTCAAACCTGACCCTGGCCGCCTAGCTAAAACCCTCCCGCTGACCAGCCATGCCTCACTTATAAGTCATCCGGCCAAAAACCGCCAGCCCACCTGCAAGCCTGTCGGGCTCCTGGCGGCAGGCAGGCCAACCCGGTGTCAGGCCTCGATTTTTACGCCTTTCCAGAAGGCGACATGGCCCTTGATGTGCTCGGCCTCGGATTTGGGGTCGGGGTAGTACCAGGCGGCGTCGGTGTTCATTTCACCATTGACCAGCAGCGAGTAGTAGCTGGCCTGCCCCTTCCAGGAGCACATGGTGTGGTGGTTGCTGAAGGTGACGTAATCGCGGTTGAGCGAGCTTTCCGGGAAATAATGGTTGCCCTCCACCACCACGGTGGTGTCGCTTTGCGCAATCACTGCGCCGTTCCAGATTGCTTTCATGGGATTCTTTCGTGAAATACCGGCGCTGCCTGCGCCCGGTTTGCAGGGAATGATCTTCGCACATGTGCCATCTGGCCGCCAGAACGCAGAAACATTTTGAGGCGCCGGCCGGCCACGGGCCAAAGGGCGCCGTGACAAGCCCCATGGGCAGGATCAGTCGTCGTCCCGATCGTGCCGGCCGTGCCGTTCATCCCTGTCGTCGTGTTTCTGCTTCTTCTTGTGATGCTTGCGATTGTCGTCAACCTTCACAAAGTAAACCGGCTGGCCGCAGGCGTTGTACTTGGCGCAATGCTTGGACCATTTTTTGGCGTGCCCCGGAGGTACATAGAGGTACACCGGCGCCTGCTGCACCACGGCCGGGACGGGAGTGACGATCACCGGCTGCGTGTAAATCACCGGCGGCGGAGGCGCCGTGCCGATGTCAATGCGCCCATACACCCCCGGCGCGAGCACACCACCCACCGTGGCATTGACGTAAGGTTCAGCGGCCTGTGCCAAAGCTGCAGCCAGGCTCAGGCTGGCCAGCAGCCCTGCGGAGATGAAAGACTTGAAAATGGATTGATGCATGTTTTATGGACGCTGGTGATGATGCGAACTCAGGCCAGGCGTGCGCTGTAAGACGGCCTGACGGCTGCGGCAGACGTGGTAGCCAGCCGCAAGGAGTTGCCTTGCACCACCACGCGCGAGCCCGCCGCCACGGCACTGCTTTGCTCGATCGTGCGCACCGAGCCGCCGTTCATGCGAACGCGCATCTGGTAGGTGGTTGTCTTGTTCATGTTTTTTTCAATTGCATTGCCGGCAAAACCGCCGCCCACGGCGCCCAGCACCGTCATCGCGGTCTTGCCATTGCCACCGCCCATCTGGTTGCCCAACAAACCGCCGACCACTCCACCGGCCACCGCGCCCACGCCGCTGGCCGGTGCTGCTCGCGTCACGGGAGTCACTGATTCAACGGTGCCGCACTCCGGGCACGCGACAGATTTGGGCGCCTGGGCGACCAGCGCAGGCCGCTTGGCGCTGTTTGTGGCGTTGCCCGTATTGGCTGCCGGTTTTGCAGGTGGTTGTGCGCTCTGGTGCGCACCCTGCGCGGCCGTGGCCGACAGTGCTGCAGCGCCGCCCGGCTGTGCTTCCGAGCGGCCCACCACCAGAGCAGCAGCCAGCGCCATGACCGTCACGCCCATCACCGCCATGGTGGGGATCAGCGCCTTGCTGTGGCGCAGGCGTTCGCCGAGGTCAGACTGACCGCCTGAATGATTCTGTACTTGATTGATTTGATTGTTGGTATCCATGTAGGTACTCCTTTTTTCGTGAGCCCCATTTGTATCAAGCGTGCCGGATACACCTTGTAGGACAAAGTGACATTCGTAAGCAGGAATTGCAAAATGCAGCAGGAAATGTGCAGTTTTCCGCAGTCCTACGGCACTTCACACGGCGTTTACACGCCGCCGTGAGGGTGGGTCGGGTCCACCCACAGCACGGTGTCGGGCTTCTCGACCGGCTCAATATCCAGATTCACCGCCACGGCCTCGCCATCGCTGCGGCACACCACGCACTCCAGCACCTCGGTGGCGCTGGCGTTGATTTCCTGGTGCGGCACATAGGGCGGCACGTAAATAAAGTCGCCCGGCCCGGCTTCCGCCATGAACTCCAGGTGCTCGCCCCAGCGCATGCGGGCGCGGCCCTTGATGACGTAGATCACGCTTTCAAGATGGCCGTGGTGGTGGGCGCCGGTTTTGGCATCGGGGTGAATCGTGACGGTGCCGGCCCAGAGTTTTTGCGCGCCAACACGCGCAAAGTTGATGGCGGCGCGGCGGTCCATGCCCGGGGTTTGCGCCGTGCTGCCATCGAGCTGATTGCCGGGAATCACACGCACGCCATCGTGCTTCCAGGCGGCCTCGTGCGGGTGATCGTGCCCTGGTGTGTGAGAGGTGCTCATGACAGATGGCCGGTGATGCAAGATGTACCAGCGTACACCGTACCAGCCTCTGGCGCCACCCCCAGCCTGTGCTGCGCAGCGCGGCGCGGACCGCCTGAGTGCCTGGCGGCAAAAGGGCTTGCAAAAAGGTATGGCAAAAGGCTGTTCCAATAGCGGGTTCACCGATTTCCTACAAAAGCACCACCACCATGGCACTCAAAGCCACCATTTACAAAGCCCAGCTGCAAATTGCCGACATGGACCGCGGCGTTTACGCCGACCACAACGTCACGATGGCGCGGCACCCATCCGAGGCCGACGAACGCATGATGATCCGGCTGCTGGCCTTTGCGCTGAATGTGCCGGCCGACGAGCAGCGCGGCAAGCTGGAGTTTGCCAAAGACCTGTGGGACGTTGATGAGGCGGCGCTCTGGCACAAGGACTACACCGACGCGGTGCTGCACTGGATTGATGTCGGCCAGCCCGACGACAAACGCCTGATGCGCGCCGCCGGCCGCGCCGAACGCGTCAGCGTCTACAGCTTTGCCAGCAGCACGCCGGTGTGGTGGAAAACCATGGAAACCAAGCTGACGCGCGCCGCCAACCTGGTGGTCTGGCAGATTGAGGCGGCGCAAAGCCAGGCGCTGGCGCAACTGGCCGAACGCAGCATGCAACTGCAGGTGACGGTTCAGGACGGAACGGTCTGGATGAGCACCGGCGCCGGCTCGGTGGAGATCACGCCGCGCAGGCTGACCGCTTCAAGCTAGTGTGGTGTTGCATGCTTGACGGTACAAATAAAACCGATGGATTTTTGTTCAGGGCAAGGCGCAAACCACAGCCATAGTTCCACTATGGCGAGGATTTGCAACGCCGCCATGGACGAAAAGACGCGGTTTTATGTACCGGATAGCGTGCAACACCACACTAGGGCCTGCTCAAACAGACGGCCGGCGCGGGTGTCGGCCTCAAAAAATAATGATGTACCAGCACAGCCGCCAGCCATCGAGTGGCTTGTCGGCAGATGCCAGGCTTTAGGGCCTGTTCACACTAATATTGAAGGATGCGTTGCAAGCCAAAAAGGCCATGAGCAAGGCGCAAAACGCTGTCGGGGTAGGCCCCCGACAAGGCTTTGCAACGCCGCGCATGGCCTTTTTGGTCGCAACCCGAAGGGAAGGGGTCCCATCGGGCGCAACTCGGCGTTGCCTACCTTGCCCGCACATCAGTGCG
>NZ_JAKFDR010000132.1:0-4879 GCF_036676035.1 Polaromonas sp. | reverse complement strand
CACCCGATTGAGCCGCCCTGGCGCGTGCTGGCGGCGTTGCTCCTCCTTGCAGGCATCAGCCTGCTGCCTCGTCACGCCTTGCCAGCCCACCCCATGACGGCCCACTCGGGCGCGTCCAACTGCCGTTTCTAGGTTCAACAGATGACGCGCCCCCGTTGAATTGATGCCCCACCCTTCTACATGAATAAAACAACGCAAATCGACATGACGCGCTGGCTGGCGCTGGCCAGCCTCGCGGGCCTGATTGCACTGGGCCTGGCCTGGGAGCTGTGGCTGGCGCCGGTGCGCCCGGGCGGCTCGCTGCTGGCGCTCAAGGTGCTGCCGCTGTGCATTCCGCTGGCGGGTTTGCTCAAAAACCGCATGTACACCTACCGCTGGGTCAGCCTGCTGGTGTGGCTTTACTTCACCGAAGGCGCCGTGCGCGCCTGGAGCGACCGGGCGCCCGGCAACTACCTCGCCATGGCTGAGGTGGTCTTGTGCCTGCTGCTGTTCACCGCCTGTGCGCTGCACGTGCGCGTGCGGCTGAAAACCCCAACACCGGAAGTATGACGACCATGGACACCTTAAGCTTATTGACTTCATTGCGGGACATCGTGGGCGCTGCCCATGTGCTGTGCGACGGCGACCTGAGCGCCTGGGAGCAGGACTGGCGCAAACGCGCGCGCGGCAAGGCACTGGCCGTGGTGCGGCCCGGCAGCACCGCGGAAGTGGCGGCCACCGTCAAGGCCTGTGCGGCAGCCGGCATCAGCCTGGTGCCGCAGGGTGGCAACACCGGCCTGGTGGGCGGCTCCACGCCGGACGGCTCCGGACGGCAGATCGTGCTCAGCCTGCAGCGCATGAACACCGTGCGAGCCCTGGACGCGGCCAACCTGACCATGACGGTAGATGCCGGCTGCGTGCTGCAAACCCTGCAGGAAACGGCCGAAAAAGCCGGTTTCTTATTTCCCCTGAGCCTGGCCGCCGAAGGCAGCTGCACGATTGGCGGCAACCTGGCCAGCAACGCCGGCGGCACGCAGGTGCTGCGCTACGGCAATGCGCGCGACCTGTGCCTGGGGCTGGAAGTCATCACGCCGCAAGGCGATATCTGGGAAGGCCTCTCTGGCCTGCGCAAAGACAACACCGGCTACGACCTGCGCGACCTGTTCGTGGGCAGCGAAGGCACGCTGGGCATCATCACCGCCGCCACGCTCAAGCTCTACCCCCTGCCCGCGGCGCAGCTAACGGCCTGGGCGGCCGTGCCGTCCATGGACCAGGCCGTGACCTTGCTGGGCCTGGCGCACCGCCATCTGGGCGCCGGCCTGACCGGTTTTGAAGTAATGGGACAGTTTGCCCTGAGCCTGGTGGCCAAGCACTTCGGCCAGCTGCGCGTGCCGCTGTACCAGGACACGCCGTTTTGCGTGCTGCTTGAAAACTCCGACCACGAGTCGGAAGCGCACGCGCGCGAGCAGTTCGAACGCCTGCTTGAACTCGCGCTGGAGCAGGGCTGCGTCACGGACGCGGTCGTGGCTGAAAACCTGGCGCAGGCGCACCAGCTCTGGCACATCCGCGAAAGCATTCCGCTGGCGCAGGCCGAGGAAGGCTTGAACATCAAGCATGACATTTCGATTGCCGTGTCGCGCATTCCCGAGTTTGTAGAGGTGACGGATGCCATCCTGCAGCAAGCTCTGCCCGGCGTGCGCCTCGTTAATTTTGGTCATCTGGGCGACGGCAACCTGCATTACAACGTGCAGGCGCCCGAAGGCGGTGATGCCGCTGCGTTCCTGCGTGAGCAGGAAGAACGGGTCAATGCGCTGGTCTACGACTCGGTGGCGCAGTTCGGCGGCTCCATTTCAGCCGAACATGGCGTCGGCAGCCTCAAACTCGACAAGCTGGAACAGCACAAATCGCCGGTGGCGCTGAACATGATGCGCGCCATCAAGCAGGCGCTGGACCCGCAGAATTTGATGAACCCGGGGCGGGTGGTGCGGGTTTGAGAACCTTGCAGGCAATTTTATGCGCATGTTAATATGCACATAAATCGTGCACATCCTCAAAGGAGCCTGCCATGCGAACTGCTTCCGATACCCAGAAACGGCCAGTCAATCTGTCAATCAATGCGCGGACGCTCAAGCGCGCCAAGGAGTTGGGCATTAATTTGTCGCAAACGGTGGACGCCTTTTTAACCGCCGAAGTCGATCGCCGCTATTGGGAGCGCTGGAACGAAGACAACAAGGAAGCGATTGACGCCTACAACCTGCGCATTGCCGAAGAAGGCCTGCCGCTGGCGAAGTACCGCAGCTTCTGACAGGCACAAGCATGGCCCGTTTTGATGTCTATCAACACCCTGACGCAGTTTTGCGAAAGAGAACGCCGTATTTGCTCGACGTGCAAAACGACCACATCCATCGTCTCGCCAGCCGCGTGGTCATTCCTATGCGCGCGGCGCACCAATTTGAGCAGCGCATGAGCGACCTTAATCCGGTTTTTGAAGTTTCCGGCAATGCTGTGGTGCTTGACACGGCAGCAATCGCAGCCTTTCCTGCTACAGAGCTAAAAAAATCGGTCACAAGCCTGCGCGGTCAAAGTGAAATCATTGTTGACGCGCTTGATGTTTTGTTTGGAGCGTATTGAAACACCGGAGAAATGGGCGACCCTAATTTCCCTCGCTAATTTCCCTCGCGGCCTGGACCCTCAAAACCTGATGAATCCAGGGCAGGTGGTGCGGGTGTAGGGTGAACGTCATTCTCTTCACACCATTGGCGCAATGCGGCTTCAACGGCATGGGCTTCGAACGTGTACCAGGCTTCGAGGACACCTCGGGACTCCAGTAATTGTTTGAAGCGACTGTAGGCGCCTTTGCGTCGAAAGAAGCCCGCCACGGTGCCGTAGTCGTCGGGCAGCGCTTGATCGACGAAGGACAGCACCAGGTCCCGGCCGAGGTTCAAATCGTTCTTGTGCGGGACGGCGATGTACCGATCGGATGTTTCCAGGTCCTCCGGGACTTCCTCGTCGAGTTCGAGGGTGTCCGACGTGCAGTAGATCACGCCCGTATCGGCGCAGATGAAGGCACTGCTGTCGAACGGATCACCGAAACTGACGAAATCAAAGGCATCACGCAGATCAGCGTATTTGATGGTGACCATGGCAACCTCGAATAAAAATGCTGCACCCGAACCTTTTACCGTGGAGCAGGACTCATGGCGCCCGCCGGGAGGTGCTGCGCCAGGAAGCGCCCCAGCGCCTCGCGCCATGCCTCACGCGTGAACAGAAAGCCGTCGTTATGGCCGCCGGCCAGCTCCAAAAACGCTTTCGGCTCCTTGGCGGCGGCAAACAGCCGCTCGCCGTGGCGAAACGGCACGATGTCGTCCTGGCGGCTGTGGGCGATGAGCACCGGGCTAGCGACGCGCGCTAGGGCCTCCAGCGCGTCATAGCGGTAGCGCGCCAACCACCGCGCCGGCAGCCAGGGATAGAGCTCCGCCGCCAGTTCGGGCACCGAGACGAAGCATGATGCCAGCACCAGCGCCCCGGGGCGCTCGGCCGCGGCGAGCCGGGCGACGACGGCGCCGCCCAGGGACTCGCCCACCAGCACGATGCGCTCGGGCGGGAACCCCCGCTGCGCCACGAGGTGGCGCCAGGCGGCGCGGGCATCGGCGTAGGTGCCCTCCTCGCTCGGCTTGCCTTCGCTGCGGCCGTAGCCGCGGTATTCGAGCAGCAGCAGCGAGTAGCCGAGGCGGTGGAACATGCGGGCGTAGTCCACCCGGTGCGAGATGTTGCCGGCGTTGCCGTGGGCGAGCAGCACCGCGCCGCGCGCCGCCGGCGCGGGGACATACCAGGCCTCGATCCGAACCCCGTCTTCCGTCGTCAACCACACCGCCTCGTAGGCTAGCCCGGCGTCCTTGGGCGTCTGCAGAATCTGCCGCCCCACATCGGGGAAGTAGATGAGGTGCGCCTGCAGCACGAACACGATGGCCAACAGCGCGGCATACGCCGCGCCGCCCACGGTCAACACTTTCAGCAAGACTTCCATGGCTCGCGCCCCCTACGGTCGGACGATGCCTCAATGCGGCCGGCGGCGCAAGTGTGAGACGGCCAGCCCTATGGCCACGCCTGCCAGCAGGCCTAAACCGCCGCTCAGCAGCGCTTCGCTCATGAACGATTCAGACGTGGATGGCGATTCGGGCAAGGCGGATGGCAATAGCGCTCTCCACTCGGTAGACGTGATCTGTGTCATTTTGGATGCATCGTCCAAGCCGAAAACGCAGATCTCACCGCCCGGCAGTTTGCAGAAGCGCTCGGCCGGGCAGCTGGTGAGTATGACCTGGGGCACACCCTCAGCGCACTGGGCGCCCGCGCTGCGCAGGACCTCCAGGGTCACCCCGGGATGCTTGGTGAGTTGCTCGGGCATGGCGGGCTCCAACGCAACATGTGCGCGACGCAGCAGGGTGGTGGTCAGGCACGCTCGCCGCTACCGCGCCGGCGCGGATGTCAAATTCCCTTCTCAAGAAGAAAGCTAAGCAGGAAAAGCGTCGCCGGCCAAAGTCCAACGAAGATTCCCCAGCGTTCTGCGTGCGCTTCCTGCAGCACCGCCTTCAGCGCGGGATCGGTGATGTTGCTAAGGACATGCCGTCCGACCTCCAGTTGCGGCCCGAAAAACCACAACAGCCATGACAGCGGGATCGAAAGCAATCCGACCCAGAACAAGATTTGCGATAGCGTTTGCATACCGTCCTCCTTTCGTTAAGAGCCTGTTCACGCTTTATTTGGGGTCGCGTTGGGACGCAATCGGGATGAGTTGGCTGCCAACACCACGCCGCATGGGCTCATGCCCATGCAAGGGGTTTGGTGGACAAATCGCCCGATTTCGTCCCAACCCGAAGGGCAGGTGCCTTTTCGGGCGGTC
>NZ_JAKFDR010000131.1:0-2258 GCF_036676035.1 Polaromonas sp. | reverse complement strand
CTTCCAGCGCCTCGGTTTGCGCGCGCAACTTGGGCGTTTCGCTCTGCCAAAAAGTGATCCTGGCCAACGGCGGCTTGACCAGCGTCAGCCAGATCAGCACACCGATCAGCACCAGCGCCATGCCGGCGACCATGCGTTTCTCACGCAGCGCCAACGGCTGCCAACGCGCCTGCAACTGGCTGCTGAAGCGCTGCCAGCGCGCACGGTAAATCGCCAGCGTCGCCCTACTCATCGTCTGCTCCGCTGTCATCGTCTTCGTTGGTGTTTGCGCTGGATTCATCGGTCGGGCGCAGGGTCCAGCCTTGGTCATCGGCAGTGACGCTGATGCCGGCCTGGGCCAACATGCTTTGCCAGTCCTTGTCGCTACCGCCACGGTTTGCATCGCTGAGCAGCGCCAGTTGCAAGACACCGTCGCGGTAAGTCAGGCGCTCGACACTGCCGGTCATGAACGGCATGCCCGTGCCGGCCTGCAACACCAGCCGATTGAAATTCTGCGCCGGGTCATCGACCGCGCCTTTTTGCCGCTGCTCCAGTTGCTGACGCGCCTGTTGCAGCGGGTTGAGAATCACCGGTAATTCGGGAAACGCCTGTTTCACCCGCTGACTCATCTGCGCCTTCAACTGCTGGCCCTGACGCGCTTCGCGAGCGGCGTACAGATTCAGCCCGACCACCCAAACGACCACGGCCAACGCCACACACCCGACTGCACGACCCCACCCGCGTTGTTCGCCGCCGGTTTGCTGCAGACCACCATGCAAACCCCAGCCCGGCAACGGGCCGATCCAGCGTTGGGTTGCCTCAGCATCGAACGATGCCCCGTCAACTTCATCACCGAGCAACGGCTCGACCTGCGCGTTATTCAAACTCTCGCGCCGGAGCAAATGCCCGTCCGCCACACAAGCGACAACCCCCGGCAGCACCGGCAGGCTATACGGCGCCGGATACAAACCGCGCAGACTCAACCCCGCCTGCTTGAGCAGCGCAGCCAGACGCTGCAAGTGCTGCCGCGAGACCCAGGCAATCTGCACCTGCCCGCCCGCATCGCGAGGGCTGTGGCCGATATGCATCTGGCTGCTGTCGCCGAGCATCAACGCCTGCGCCGCGCACTGCACAGCGGCCGCGGTTTTGTTCGCAGGCAGCGGCGGTAGATCAATGCTGGCGAGCAGGCTGTCCGCCGGATGCAGAAAACACAGCAGCGGCGACTGCTTTGGCCGTTGCCCCAACTCGATCAGACTCAGCCGTTCTTCATGAGTGACCTGCCCCTGACGATCCAGCCAGGCGCAGCTCACTTCGCTGTGCAACTCCAGCTCCGCCAGCGGCGGCAACGCGACGCGCAACTGGCTCATGCGCCCACCCGCGACCAGATCACCTGCGGCAGCCGATCTTCACTGCGGTGCAGCAGAGCATCGAGGCTGACCCGGCGCTGATCGCGCCGCGCCTCACCGCGCAAACGAAACCAGTCACTGGTGATGCCGACTTTCACGCTGCTCATTTCCAGCTGCGGCATGCGCAAGCGGTTCACAAAATCGCCGCGATTGATAAACCAGCGTCCCGAGTCACGCTCGGCAATCAACGCCGTCGCCCGCTCCAGCGAAAGCCCCGGCACATACGCCGCCAGCACCTGCGCCGTGGCGGTATTGCCGTTGATCCACGTCGTCGCCGGAATTACCGTCACGTACGGCGCCATTTGGCCGATCAGTGCATCGGTGACCCCTTCGACGCTGCGCAGATCATCAAGTGTGCGCAGCATCGGCACCTTCGGCGGTGGCGGTTTATGCGCGGCATCCGGCGAAGTGGCGCGGCCACTGTCGAAACCGGCTTTGCCGGTCGCGCCAATCTGCGCATTCAGCAAATACGGATAACCAGCAATCACCCGCTCGCGGATGCGCTGGCTGACAACGGCGCTCACACCGATCAACTCGCACAAGCGCTCGAACGCCTGCACCTGCGCCGCATCGATTCGCTCATTGGCCACCAGATTGCGCAGGTTGAACTTGCCCTGCTCATCCTCCAGCCGCCCGGCAAAACCCGCCGCCAGCAACGGCTGCGCCCAAGGCTGATCACGCCGGGTCAACGGATCACGCAGGCGCGCATCCCACAGCAACTGCCGGCTGATCTCCAGACCACCCTGCGCCACCCAACGCCCCTGCACCCGCTGCTGATCGGCCTCCAGCGCCCGGGTCGCCACGCTCTGACGCGTCAACATCCCCGCCGCAATCACCGCCACCACGGCGGCAATCAACAACGCGCTGATAATC
>NZ_JAKFDR010000130.1:0-57038 GCF_036676035.1 Polaromonas sp. | reverse complement strand
GCGACGTCAACTTCGCCTGGCCCAACGCCGAGATCGCGGTGATGGGGCCCAAGGGGGCGGTGGAAATCATCTTCCGCGAGGACAAGGGCGACCCGGCCAAGCTGGCCGCGAAGGAAGCCGAGTGCAAGGCCCGCTTTGCCAACCCCTTCGTTGCCGGCGCGCGCGGCTTCATCGACGACGTGATCCTGCCGCATGAAACGCGCAAGCGCATTTGCCGTAGCCTGGTGATGCTCAAAGACAAGAAGCTGGAAAACCCGTGGAGGAAGCATGGCAACATTCCTTTCTAATCGTCGAAATTTCTTCGGCTTGGTAGCGATTTTGGGGTCAGCTCTTTGTTGCTCGGTGAGTGCGCAAAATGATGTGAATTGGCGAGCCAAGCGAGTCGTCGATAGCTTTTGCTTCTCAAAACACTATGGCGGATACATGCTGCAAAGCACTCAGCCTGATGGTCGATTGCGTCTCACTGCTGAAGCTCGAAGTGTTGGCAGCGGAAGGTCTTGGGGTTTAGAACTGCTGGTTACCCCTGATGAGGTGAAAGAGATATGGCTCACCTCCCTAACAACCGTCCTTGAGCCCAGAGAAATAGAACGGGTGGAGGCCTATTGCAATCCTGATAACACGATTCTCAAGTCCGCGGTTAACAAGGAAAACTACTTGAGAAGCAAACCTGCAATGGATCGGGCATTAAAGGAGCATGCTCCTAGCTTTCCCGTTTTTCCGACTATGCCCGGTATGCAGATCACTCAAGACGAGCAGCAAGCGATTGATGAGTTTCGCTCAAATGCGGAAGTGATGGCAATTCACAAGAAAATTTTCGAAAAGGTCAATAACTTGATTTGGAGCAGGTATCTGGCACTCAGCGATAGAGTGCGCCACATTCCGTATCAACGTGAAGATCATCAATTTTCTCCGCTGATCAAACCGATAGTGCTCATTGAAAAGAAAGGCAACGAGAAATAAATGTTCACCAAAATCCTGATTGCCAACCGCGGTGAAATCGCCTGCCGCGTGATCAAGACAGCACGCAAGATGGGCATTCAGACCGTCGCGGTGTACTCCGATGCCGACAAGGATGCCCGCCATGTCGAGCTGGCCGACGAGGCCGTGCACATCGGTCCGGCGCCGAGTCGCGACAGTTACCTGCAGGCCGAAAAAATCATTGCCGCCTGCAAGAAGACCGGTGCGCAGGCCGTGCATCCGGGCTACGGTTTTCTGAGCGAGAACGAAGCCTTTGCCAAGCGCGTTGAAGAAGAGGGCATCGCCTTCATCGGCCCCAAGCACTACTCGATCGCGGCCATGGGCGACAAGATCGCCTCCAAGAAGCTGGCCGGCGAGGCCAGGGTCAATTGCATCCCGGGCTGGAACGAGGCGATTGAATCCGCCGAGCGCGCGGTTGAAATTGCCAAGGACATTGGCTACCCGGTGATGATCAAGGCCTCGGCCGGCGGCGGCGGCAAGGGCTTGCGCGTGGCCTTCAACGACAAGGAAGCCTTCGAGGGCTTCACCAGCTGCCGCAACGAGGCGCGCAACAGCTTCGGCGACGACCGCGTCTTCATCGAGAAGTTTGTCGAAGAGCCACGCCACATCGAGATCCAGGTGCTCGGCGACTCGCATGGCAACGTGATCTACCTCAACGAGCGCGAATGCTCGATCCAGCGCCGGCATCAGAAGGTGATCGAAGAGGCACCGTCGCCCTTCATCAGCGAGGCCACGCGCCAGGCCATGGGCGAGCAGGCCGTGGCGCTGGCCAAGGCCGTCAAATACCAGAGCGCGGGCACGGTGGAGTTCGTGGTCGGCAAGGACCAGAGCTTTTACTTCCTGGAGATGAACACACGGCTGCAGGTGGAGCACCCGGTGACCGAGTGCATCACGGGCCTGGACCTGGTGGAGCTGATGATCCGCGTGGCGGCCGGCGAGAAGCTGCCGCTGGCGCAAGCCGACGTCAAGCGCGAGGGCTGGGCCATCGAGTGCCGCATCAACGCGGAAGACCCCTTCCGCAGCTTCCTGCCGAGCACGGGCCGCCTGGTGCGCTTTCAGGCGCCGAAGGAGAGCATGTTTGCATCCGATACCGTCAACCTCATGGGCGTGCGGGTGGACACCGGTGTGCAGGACGGTGGCGAGATCCCGATGTACTACGACTCGATGATCGCCAAGCTGATCGTGCACGGCAGGGACCGCTTTGATGCGATTGCCAAGATGCGCGAGGCGCTCAACGGCTTTGTGATCCGGGGTATCAGCAGCAACATTCCGTTCCAGGCCGCGCTGCTGGCACATCCGAAGTTCGTCACGGGCGAGTTCAACACCGGCTTCATTGCCGAGCACTACGGCAAGGGTTTTCATGCCGGGGACGTGCCGCATGACGATCCGGATTTTCTCGTGGCGCTGGCGGCCTATGTGAACCGCCGCATGCTGGACCGGGCCGCCGGCATCAGCGGCCAGCTGCCGGGGCATGGCGTGACGGTGGGCGAAGAGTTTGTGGTGGTCACGCTGGGCGCGGGCGGGCAGAACACGCGCAGCGATGTGCTGGTGACAAATTTTCAAGCGCAATCGGGCTCCAGCCGGGTGGATACGGGCGCCAGAAGCTATGAAATTTGTAGCAACTGGCATTTGGGCGGGGCCCGCATCCGGGGCACGGTCAACGGCCAGCCGTTTGTGGCCCAGGTTGAGCGCGGCGTGGGCCGCAATCCGCTGGCCATCCGCATCGCGCACAACGGCACCCAGCTGGATGCGCTGGTGTTGTCGCCGCGTGCGGCCGAACTGCATGCGCTGATGCCCTACAAGGCGCCGCCCGACATGAGCCGCTATGTGCTGTCGCCCATGCCTGGCCTGCTGGTCGAGGTGGCGGTGCAGCCCGGCCAGAAGGTGCAGGCCGGCGAGCGTGTGGCCGTGATCGAGGCCATGAAGATGGAGAACGTGCTGTTTGCCACGGCTGACGGCGTGGTTGGCAAGGTGCTGGCTGGCAAAGGCGAGTCGCTGACGGTGGACCAGCCTATTGTGGAGTTTGTATGAGCACTGGTAAGGGTGACCATTTCGCCGCCGGGCCGTCCCAAGGCGAAATAGCCCCCTCGGGGGGCAGCGCAGCACACGAAGTGGCAAGCGTGGGGGCCAGTTCTCGCCCTTTTAAGGTTTTAGGCATCCAGCAAATCGCCATCGGCGGCACCAGCAAGGACCGGCTGCGCACCTTGTGGGTGGACATGCTGGGCCTGGAAGTCACCGGCAATTTCGTCAGCGAGCGTGAAAACGTCGACGAAGACATCTGCAGCATCGGCAGCGGCCCGCTCAAGGTGGAGGTCGACCTGATGCAGCCGCTGGATGCGGAGAAAAAACCGGCGGTGCACACCACGCCGCTCAATCACGTCGGGCTGTGGATTGACGACCTGCCCAAGGCCGTTGAATGGCTGACCGCGCAGGGCGTGCGCTTTGCGCCCGGTGGCATTCGCATGGGTGCGGCCGGCTTTGACATCTGCTTTTTGCACCCCAAGTCGAATGACGAGTTTCCGGTGGCGGGTGAGGGCGTGCTGATCGAACTGGTGCAGGCGCCGCCCGAGGTGATCAAGGCCTTTGCCGCATTGGCCTTGGTCTGAAGCGGCAGATTCGCAGCCCTCAGCCCAAGGGCGTGGGCACGTTTTGATGCAGGTAGTCGGTGAACGCGCGCAGGCCGTGTGTGAGGTGCTTGTCCTTGTGAAGTACCAGATGCAGTGGGCGCACCAGGCGCGGCAAGCCTTCACGCAGCGCGACCAGGGTGCCGCGCGCCAGGTCGTCGCCGACCACATGCAGTGACAGGCAGCTCACGCCGAAGCCGCTCATGACCGCGCGCTTGATGGCTTCGGCATTACCGAGTTCGAGCGCAAAGCGCAGCGGGCCCAGGTGCGGCACCAGACGCTCCTCGATGATCTCGCGCGTGCCCGAGCCCGGCTCGCGCACCACCCAGTCCGCTTCGCGCAGCGCGGCTGCGGTTGCGCTGGGGCTGGTGCGGGCCAGCGCATGGGACGGGCTGACGACCACCACCATCTCGTCATCGCACCAGTGGCTGCTGAGCAGATCACCGACCTGGCAGTGGCCTTCGACCAGGCCGATGTCGGCCTCGAATTTCAGCAGCGCCTGCAGCGTCTCCCGGGTATTGCCAATGCGCATGTCCAGGGAGCAGGGCCCGCTTTGGGCATGGCGAAAGCCGGCCAGCAGGGCGGGCAGGATGTAGCTGCCAATGGTGTTGCTGGCCGCCACGCGCAGTTGCACGCCCGACGGCAGCGGCAGGCGCTCCAGCTCATGGGCCTGGTCCAGCAGCGACAGGGCGCGCGGAAACAACAGCCGGCCGGTCTCATTGATCATCAGCCGGCGCCCGAAGCGGTCGAACAGCGGGCTGTCGAGCGCCTGTTCCAGGTCGGCCAGCGCGCCACTGACCGCTGACTGCGACAGCGCCAACCCATGGGCGGCCCCCACGGTCGTGCCCTGTTGGGCCACGGCCACGAACACCTGGAGCTGGCGCAGCGTGAGACGAAGAGGGCGTGTTTCCATATCGTTGATATAGATAAGTAATATGTATATTACCGATTTTACTTATCTGCATGCGGAACTTAAGCTCCGGCCTGTCTTGACCCGGTCTTCTTGTCTTTTTGTCTTTTTGTTCTGTACATGTCGCCTTTATCCACCGTTCCCAACGCCGCCACAACTGCCAAAAGCATCAGCACACCAGCGCCCCTTGTCTGGTGGCGCGACCGGCTGCTGAGCTTGTTGCCGCTGGGCCTGCTGGCGGCGCTCACATTGGTGCTGACCCGGTGGTCGGCTTTGGCAGGCACGGGCCTGTCGGCGCTGACGCTGGCCATGGGGCTTGGCATGCTGGCCGGTAATCTGTTGCCCAGGCGCTGGCTGGCGCCGCTGGCCCCTGGCGCAGGCCTGGCGCGCCAGCAGTTGCTGCGGCTCGGCGTCGCCTTGTATGGTTTGCGGCTGACGTTTGGCGCCGTCGTGGCGCTCGGGGCGGCGGGCGTGGTGGTGCCACTGCTGATGCTGGCCGGCACCTTGCTGGCGGGGCTGTGGCTCGGGACCCGGTTGCTGGGCCTGGGCTGGCGCGAGGCCCTGGTGATCAGCGCGGGCAGCGCCGTCTGCGGGGCGGCTGCGGCGATTGCGGTGGCCTCGGTGGTGCGTACCGACGATCGCCAGACCGCCGTGGCGGTGGCCACCGTGGTGCTGTTCGGCACGCTGGGCATGTTTCTGTACCCCTCTTTGCATGAGCTGGCCGTGCAGCAGTGGCAGTGGCCCGTCAGCGCACGCCTGTTCGGCATTTTCACCGGCGCCACGCTGCACGAGGTGGCGCAGGTGATCGCCTCCGGCCAGATGGTCGGCCCGGCGGTGGCCGACGCGGCAGTGGTCGCCAAGATGGTGCGGGTGCTGGCCCTGGCGCCCTTGCTGCTGCTCATTGCGCTGTGGCCACAAGGTGCCAAGGAAGCGGCGGCGCCTGGCACGGCATCGGCAGGGCTGGGGCGCCCGGTGCTAAAGTGCGTGCCGTGGTTTGCGCTGGGCTTCATCGCCATCATGGCGCTGCACTCCGCGGGCTGGGTGCCGGCCGAATGGAAACCCGCCTTGATCGTCTTCGACGACTGGCTGCTGGCTTGCGCGATGCTGGCGATTGGTTTGCACACGCGTTTGAGCGACCTGCTGCATGCGGGCCGTCGTCCTTTGGTGCTGGCCGGTCTGCTGTTTGTTTTCCTCATCAGCGCTGGCGCGCTGCTGTGCTGGGCCGTGGCCTGAGGGCGTGCGGATCTGCGGGCTTGACCAAACTGTCGGCCTACGCTTTCTTCTCGCGCTGCGCCCGGGCCTTGGCCAGCGCGGCTTCAATCACGGCGTGCTTTTTGTCGATCACGGCGGCATCGGTGTGCTGCGTCTGTGCAGGCAGGTCGGCGAGTTTGGCGGCTGCTTTCCTCTCAAGCCTTTGATCGTTCTCTTCCTTGCTGCGCTTGCGCTGCAAGCTATGAAATTCATAGCGACCCCTGGCCGTGTCCGCCTCGGCCTGTGACCAGGCGGCCCAACCGGTGCGCTGCTGCGTGACGTTTTCCAGGCTGATGCAGTCGACCGGGCACACCGGAATGCAGAGCTCGCAGCCCGTGCAATAGGGCTCGATCACGGTGTGCATCTGCTTGTTGCTGCCCAGGATCGCATCGGTCGGGCAGACCTTAAGGCACAGCGTACAGCCTATGCACCAGTCCTCGTCGATGACGGCCACGCTGCGCGGACCTTCCGTGCCGTTGGCGGGGTTCAGGGGGATCACCGGCTGGCCGGTCAGCGCGGCCAGCCGCGCAATGCCTTGTGCACCGCCGGGCGGGCACTGGTTGATGGGCGCGTCGCCTGCGGCTATGGCCTGGGCGTAGCCGGCGCAGTCCGGGTAGCCGCAGCGGGTGCACTGGGTCTGCGGCAGGGCGGCATTGATACGATTAATACGGTCAGCGAGGGAGCGTTCGGCAGGTGGGTTCACCCGCCTATTGTCCTCCCAGTGGCACCGCCCCGGGGCAATTCACTTGCGGCGAGGGGTCTTTGGGGCCGCGGTGCGGGTGGCTGCGTTTGCTATCTTTTTGGTAGCTGCTTGCGCACGTGCAACAGGGGCTACGGCCTTGATGGCTTTGTTGTTTTCCATGATGAAGGCCTTGACCTGCGGGTAGACGATCTCGCGCCAGCGGCGGCCGCTGAAAATGCCGTAGTGGCCGGCGCCCTTGACTTCCAGATGTTTCTGGCGCGCCTTCGGCACGTTGTAGCAAAGGCCGTGGGCGGCTTCGGTCTGGCCGGCGCCGGAAATGTCGTCCAGCTCGCCTTCGATGGTGAAGTGGGCCGTGGTCTTGATATCCTGCGGGCGCACGCGCTCCAGCTTGCCGTCCACGCCCTTGACGTCCCAGGTGCCGTTGACCAGCTTGAATTCCTGGAACACCGTGCGGATGGTGTCCAGGTAGTAATCAGCGTCCATGTCCAGCACGGCGTTGTACTCGTCATAGAACTTGCGGTGCGCCTCGGTGCTGGCGTCATCGCCCTTGATCAGGTCCTTGAAGTAGTCGTAATGGCTGGACAAATGGCGGTCCGGGTTCATGGCGACAAAGCCGGTGTGCTGCAAAAAGCCCGGGTAGACGCGCCGCCCGGCGCCGGGGAAATTGCTCGGCACGCGGTAAATCACGTTGTTTTCAAACCATTCAAAGCTCTTGTTCATCGCCAGGTTGTTGACGGCCGTCGGCGACTTGCGCGCGTCGATCGGCCCGCCCATCATGGTCATGCTCAGCGGGGTCGACTCGCCGCGCGAGGCCATCAGCGAGACGGCGGCCAGCACCGGCACGGTGGGCTGGCAGACGCTGATGACGTGGCAGTTGCCGTAAATGCCCTGGATATGGCGAATGAATTCCTGCACGTAGTTGACATAGTCGTCGAGGTGGAAGGCGCCGTCTGTCAGGGGCACGGTGCGGGCGTTTTTCCAGTCGGTGATGTAGACCTTGTGGTCCTTGAGCATGGTGCGCACCGTGTCGCGCAGCAGCGTGGCGTAGTGGCCTGACAGCGGCGCCACGATCAGCACGGCGGGCTCGCCCTTGAGGCTGGTCAGCGTGGCGGGGTTGTCGGAGAAGCGCTTGAAGCGGCGCAGCTCGCAAAAGGGCTTGTCGATTTCCACGCGTTCGTGGATGGCGACATCGGTGCCGTTCACATCCACGGTCTTGATGTCAAAGCTCGGTTTTTCATAGTCCTTGCCCAAGCGGTAAATCAGGCTGTAACCGGCTGCCACCCGCTGCGCAAACGGGTTTTGTGCCAAAGGGGACAGGGGATTGCCATAGAGCTTGGCCGCCGCTTGTGCAAAATCGACAAAAGGCTCCATCAGCGTGCGCTGGGTTTCATAGGCTTGGTACAGCATGGGTGATGTCTTTATAACCGTGGGAAACTGGGTATGTTGCAATGCAATATAACAGGCGCCGGGAACATTTGGGTAAGCGCAAACACCAACTCGAGCCGCTTGCAGGTTAGAAGTGACAAAGCGCGCGCAGCGCGCATCGGCAGCGTGCGCTGGCCGATCAGGCACCGCCTGTTCGGCGGTATCGAGGGGCGCCAAGCCTGCGCGGCGGGGATTGGCTTTAGCCCGTCCCCTGGAGGCAAGCGAAGCGCGCAGGCCAGAAAGCAGGGAAGGCCCAAGGCGTCAGGGATCAAAGCCTAATGGGCGAGGCGCCCTAGCGGCTCGGGGCTGCGCCCAAGAGCCCGGCGGCATCCGCCGAGAGGTACAAGCCTTATTCGCTGCGCAGTAAATATTGCCAAAAAGCCGAATATTCGCTAGAATGCCATTATTTACTGAACAGTAAATAACCTCCACCCACCCATAATGCTTGAGTCCTCCATGACCGAACGGCAGTTGATCGTGCGGTTTCTTGAAGCCCTCCGGGAGTTGCCGGGGGTACACGCCGACCTGGATCAATGGGAACCTGCCGGCTCGACAGGCGACCGTGGGCATGACGCCCAGATCGACCTGCATGTGGGGGGTAAGTCCTTCATCTTGCTAATCGAAGCCAAGAAAGCCGTTTATCCACGAGACGTCCGTCAGGTGCTCTGGCGGTTCAGGGAGGCCAGTCATGGCCGACCTAAGGGGCAGGGCAAAGAGCCCCTGTCGCTCTTGGTCGCCGAGTCCATTTCTCCGGGAGCCAAGGAACTGCTCAGAGACGAGCGCGTCGGATACTACGACAGCGGCGGCAGCCTCTACTTGCCCGCACCGGGGGCTTATCTTTACATCGACAAGCCCCCGCCCAAGACCCTCGCGAAGTCGGTTCGCTCCCTGTTTTCGGGACGGCGCGCGCAAGTGCTTCACGCCTTGCTGGTCCAGCACCAGGACTGTCAGGACTGGTTTGGCGTCAAGGAGCTGGCGCAACAGGCGATGGTGTCCCCGGCCACCGCTTCGCAGGTGCTGACGGAGCTGGAACGTTTCGACTGGCTGGTGTCGCGCGGACAAGGTCCTAGCAAGGAGCGCCACCTTCGCGAGCCCGCAGCCTTACTGGATGCGTGGGTGAAGCAAATTGCATCAATTCGGCCCCCGAACCTGCGTCGCTATTACGTGCCCGCCACGAAGGCAGACACGTTGCTGGAACGGGTCGGCGAAGTCTTCGACGCCCATGATGCCGCTTACGCGATCAGTCACGAAGCAGCTGCGCAGCGATACGCGCCATTTCTCTCCAGCGTCTCGCAGGTGCGCACCCGGCTGCTGATCGGTTCAAACGCCGACGCCGCCATCGCCGACCTCGGCGCACGCGTCGTCAACGAAGGCGCCAACCTGGCAATCATCGAAGCGAAGTCGCCCGGTGAGTTGCTGTTCCGCGAACAAGTCGGCGGCATCTGGCTGGCCAGCCCGGTTCAGGTCTACCTCGACCTGCTGCGCGGCGAAGGCCGCTCCAAAGAAATGGCCGAGCATCTGCGCAAAGAAAGGATCGGCTTCTGATGGCCAAACCCGCAACCCTCGATGGCTACAGCGACCAGTACACCCTCGACTGCGAACGCGTCCTCGTGACGTTGCTGCGCGGGCTGGGTCCGTGGAAGGACTCGGTCTATCTGGTCGGTGGCCTCACGCCGAGATACCTGGTCGCCGCCCGGCCGCCGGTGGTTCCTGCGCATGCCGGCACCCTGGATGTCGATATCGTGATCGACCTGCAGATTCTGGCCGATACCGAGGCGTATCACACACTGGAGAACAACCTCAAAAAAATGGGCTTCGAGCGGGCCGAGAACGACAAAAAGCAGAAGCTCTCCTGGCGCTGGCAGACCCGCACCGAACACGGCGCGCTGATGGTGCTCGAACTGCTTGCCGACGCGCCGCACATCGCTGGCGGCAAGGTGCAGCCGTTGCCGACCGAAGGCACGATCTCGGCGCTGAACATTCCGCACTCGTCCATCGTTTTCGACCTCCACCAGGTCGCTGAGATCCAGGCGGAATTGCTTGGCGGCAATGGCGTGGCGACCGAGAAGATCAAGCACGCCAATCTAGTGAGCTTCACCTGCCTGAAGTCGTTCGCATTCGACCAGCGCTTCGAACGCAAGGACGCGCACGACCTGATCTATTGCATTGAACATGCGCCGGAAGGCCCAGACGCCGTCGCCGAAGCCTTCCGCAAGGAACGCGATGGCAAGCACGGCGCCGTCATTCAAGCTTCGCTGGCGATCCTGCGCGATCGCTTCGCACAGGACGACAAGACGGAGGGCTATCGCAAAGACGGCCCGGTGTCGGTGGCCAAGTTCGAGCTTGGCGACAGCGACGAACCCGAGCAGCGCGAGGCGAGGGCGTTACGGCAACGCCAGGCAGGTGACGTGATTGAACAACTCCTGAGACGAATCGGATAGGGGGCGGCGTGGCGATCAAAGCGATCTTCGTTGGCATCGATAAGCAAGCCATGGGAGGCAAATTGGATTCGAAGTCGTCCAGGCCAAGAAGCAGGGCGTTGTCTTCGGCCTCCTTTGCCATGCGGGCTTGGAACGCTGAGGGGGCGCGGCACCTGATCGTCTGGCAGATAGCAGGCGATGCCGTGGAGTTGTTCGGACAGCGGCAGCGCGGACGCAACACTTTATAAAAGCACTTAATAAATAATATGCAACGCAGAACTTTCATCACGGCCGCCCTGGGGCCTGTGATGGCCCCTACAGGAACCCTCATGACTTCTCTTGCCGACGCCGCCTCCCTGTCCCCGCTCCAGTCGCTGCCCAAAACCGACAGGATGCCGGTGCTTTTCGTCGGCCATGGCAGCCCCATGAACGCGATTGGCGACAACGAGTACCGCCGCAGCTGGCAGGTGCTGGGTGCGGAGTTTGGCGTCAAATGGCCCAAGCCGCAGCTCATTTTGTGCATTTCAGCCCATTGGCTGACCGAGGGCTGGTGGCTGACGGGCATGGCCCAGCCCAAAACCATTCATGACTTTGGCGGTTTCCCGCAGGAGCTGTTTGACCAGCAGTACCCCGCGCCCGGCGCGCCCGACGCCGCCCGCGAGATCAGCCAGGTCGTCAAGCAGCGGGCTTCCGCGCCGCTGGGGCTGGACATGAAGGCGTGGGGCCTGGACCACGGCACCTGGTCAGTGCTCAAACCCATGTTTCCCAAGGCCGATATTCCGGTGGTCCAGCTGAGCATGGACTACAGCCGTGCGCCCGAGGAGCACTACGCGCTGGCGCAGCAGCTCAAGGGCCTGCGCGAGCGCGGTGTGCTGATCGTGGGCAGTGGCAACATCGTGCACAACCTGCGCGCCACCCAGCGCGGTGCCGCGGCGAACCAGGCTTACGATTGGGCACTGGAGTTTGACCAGACCATTGGTGGCTACTTGCAGCAGGGCAACCTGGCTGCCTTGCAGAGCTTCCTGAAGCTCGGGCAGGTGGCCAAGATGGCGCACCCCACGCATGACCATTATTTGCCCTTGCTGTATGCCGCAGGCGCCGTCGGTGCCAGGGAGCCGCTGCGGTTTTTCAACACCAATTTTCAAAGTGCATCGATTTCGATGCGCTCGGTGGTTTGGGGCTAGGCCCGGCGGTTCAACCCAGGCAATTTGCTACTAATTTGATAGCTAATTACGCCCGTTTTTACTGGGCTACAGGCATTTTTCTTACAAGAAATACCGGAAATACACCCTGCAATTTTTTAAGGGTGTATTTCCAGCCAGCCCCAGCGAGCCCGGTAGTCCAGCGTCTTTTGCTCGAACAGCGGGCGGTGGTTGCACAGCGGGTTGGGGGCCAGAACCCCTTGGTACAACGCGTTCAGCCCGTTCGGTGCATAAAGCTCAATGCCTGAAGGCCCCTGGCTCAAACCGACGCAGGTGCAGCGCACCAGAAAACGGTCAATGCCCTCGCGCGAGCTGCGCAAGGCCGGGTAGGGGAAACCAAAATACGCTTCATACCAGGTGTGGACGCGGGCCTGGTTCTTCGCTTCGATCAGCACGCCGAGGTCGGCAAAGCAGGCCTGGACCCGCTCGTTGACCTGGGCTTCGGCCGCCTCTGGCAAGTCAGCGGCGTCGAAGTAGAACAGGTCGTAGTCCTTGATCTGCGCCTCGGGCAGCCGGCCTGAGCGCAGGTTCCAGACGGTCTGGAACAGGCAGCCCGCGACCAGCCAGGCGTCGGGCAGCTTCAGGGCCGGCAGGCGCTGCAGGATGGCGCGGTTGTGGCCGTTTTGCAGCGCGTCCCGAATGAACTGCGCTGGGGTGGCCGTGTCAGACGACCTTGGCAATCGAGGCGCAGACGTAGTCGATGTTTTTGCTGTTCAGCGCGGCCACGCACATGCGGCCGGTGTCGGTGCCGTAGACGCCAAACTCGTTGCGCAGGCGCACCATCTGGTCTTTGGAGAGGCCCGAGTAGCTGAACATGCCAATCTGCGTGGTGATGAAGCTCATGTCCTGCTTCACGCCGGCGGCCTTCAGGCCGTCGACCAGTTTCTGGCGCATAGCCTTGATGCGCACGCGCATCTCGCCCAGCTCCTGCTCCCACAGGGCGCGCAGTTCGGGGTTGCCCAGCACGGCAGCGACCACGGCCCCGCCATGGATGGGCGGGTTGGAGTAGTTGGTGCGGATCACGATCTTGAGCTGGCTCAGCACGCGGGCGGCTTCTTCCTTGTTCTCGCACAGCACGCTCAGGGCGCCCACGCGTTCGCCGTACAGGCTGAAGCTCTTGGAGAACGAAGTGGAGACAAAGAAATCCAGGCCGGCCGCCACAAATTTGCCGATGACGGCGCCGTCTTCGGCAATGCCGTGGCCAAAGCCCTGGTAGGCCATGTCGAGGAAGGCAACGAGGTCCTTGGCCTTGACGGCGGCGATCACCTGGTCCCACTGGGCGGGGGTGATGTCGTAGCCGGTCGGGTTGTGGCAGCAGGCGTGCAGCACGACGATGGTGCCGGGCGCGGCGGCGTTCAGGCTGGCCAGCATGCCCTCGAAGTTGACGCCGCGCTTGACCGCATCGTAGTAGGCGTAGCTGTCAACCGTGAAACCGGCTTCGGTGAACAGGGCGCGGTGGTTTTCCCAGCTCGGATCGCTGATCAGCACCTTGGCGTTGGGATTGAGGTGCCTGAGGAAGTCTGCGCCTATCTTCAGGCCACCGGTGCCGCCTATGCCCTGGACAGTGGCCACGCGGCCGGAGGTGACGGGTTCGCTGCCTTCGCCAAACACCAGGCCTTTGACAGCTGCGTCATAGGCGGGAATGCCGTCGATCGGCAGGTAGCCGCGTGCCGATGGCGTGGCCATCATGGTTTTTTCAGCGGCCTGCACGCAGGCAAGCAGGGGCAGTTTGCCGTTGTCGTCGAAGTACACGCCCACGCCCAGGTTGACCTTGTTCGGGTTGGTATCGGCGTTGAATTGCTCGTTGAGGCCCAGGATGGGATCGCGCGGGGCCATTTCGACAGCGGTAAACAAAGACATGAAAAAATCCTCAGAAAGTTAAGAAGCAATCAACGGGTAATGAACGGTACGGGCAATTAGCGGGACGGCCCCGGTTTTCTGACCGGGTTTTATGCTGACATTCAGCTGCCATTCAGGGTGTTTCGGGCCTGCAATCCCAAATTTCATCCGAATGTCGTATTCTGTCTGGTTGCCCTGAATTTTAACGGGCTCAGATTGAGGTTGTATGCCAGAAGTCACTGAAGTCATGACCGATTCGCCAGATTTATCCCGCCCCGGCGAATTCGTCAGTTTTCCCGATTCGCCTTTTCAGCTGTTCATGCCCTTCCCGCCGGCGGGCGACCAGCCCACGGCCATCGCCCAGCTGGTCGAGGGCGTCAACGACGGCGAGGTGTTCCAGACCCTGCTGGGCGTGACCGGTTCGGGCAAGACCTTCACCATGGCCAATGTGATTGCCCGGCTGGGGCGGCCCGCCATCGTGTTCGCGCCCAACAAGACGCTGGCGGCGCAGCTTTACAGCGAATTTCGCGAGTTTTTCCCGAAGAACGCGGTCGAGTACTTTGTCAGCTACTACGACTACTACCAGCCTGAGGCCTACGTGCCGCAGCGCGACCTGTTCATTGAAAAAGACTCGGCCATCAACGAGCACATCGAGCAGATGCGCCTGTCCTGCACCAAGAGCGTGATGGAGCGGCGCGACGTCGTCATCGTGGCCACGGTCTCCGCCATCTACGGTATCGGCCAGCCGGAGGCTTACCACCAGATGGTGATGACGCTGCGCGCCGGCGACAAAATGGGCCAGCGCGACGTGATTGCCCAGCTGATCCGCATGCAGTACCAGCGCAATGACCAGGATTTTTCACGCGGCAAGTTCCGCGTGCGGGGCGACACCATCGATGTGTTTCCGGCCGAGCACAGCGAGCTGGCGATCCGCATTGAGCTGTTCGACGACGAGATCGAGTCGCTGCAGCTGCTGGACCCGCTCACCGGGCGCATCCGCCAGAAAATTCCGCGTTTCACGGTCTACCCGCGCAGCCATTACGTCACGCCGCGCGACAAGGTCCTGACGGCGGTGGAAACCATCAAGCTGGAGCTGGCCGAGCGGCTCAAGGAACTGGTCGGCATGGGCAAGCTGGTCGAGGCGCAGCGGCTGGAGCAGCGCACCCGGTTCGACCTGGAAATGCTCAGCGAGGTGGGCCATTGCAAGGGCATTGAGAACTACACCCGGCACCTGAGCGGCGCGCAGCCGGGCTACCCGCCGGCGACCCTGTGCGACTACCTGCCCAAAGACGCCCTGATGTTCCTCGATGAGAGCCACGTCATGATCGGCCAGCTCAACGCCATGTACAACGGGGACCGTTCGCGCAAAACCACGCTGGTGGAGTATGGCTTTCGCCTGCCCAGCGCGCTGGACAACCGGCCGCTCAAGTTTGAAGAGTACGAAAGCAAGATGCGCCAGGCGGTTTTTGTCTCGGCCACGCCGGCGGCCTACGAGCAGGAACATGCCGGCCAGGTGGTCGAGCAGGTGGTGCGGCCCACCGGGCTGGTGGACCCGGAAGTCGAAGTGCGGCCGGCCACGCATCAGGTCGATGACGTCTTGCAGGAAATCCGCATCCGGGTGGAGAAAAACGAGCGCGTGCTGATCACCACGCTGACCAAGCGCATGGCCGAGCAGTTGACCGACTACCTGACCGACAACGGCGTCAAGGTCCGTTACTTGCACAGCGATGTCGACACGGTGGAGCGGGTCGAGATCTTGCGCGACCTGCGCCTGGGCACCTTTGACGTGCTGGTGGGCATCAATTTGCTGCGCGAGGGCCTGGACATTCCCGAGGTGTCGCTGGTGGCGATTCTCGATGCCGACAAGGAAGGCTTTTTGCGGGCCGAGCGCAGCCTGATCCAAACCATAGGCCGCGCGGCCCGAAACCTCAATGGCCGCGCCATTTTGTACGCCGACCGCATCACGGACTCGATGCAAAAGGCCATCAGCGAAACCGAGCGGCGCCGCAACAAGCAGATGGCCTTCAACCTGGCAAACGGCATCACGCCGCGCAGCGTGGTCAAGCGCATCAAGGACCTGATTGACGGGGTGTACAGCGAAAAATCAGGCAAAGAGGCCGAAAAGCTCGAGCTGCAGAAGGCGCTGGTGGAGGACATGAGCGAGAAAGACATCGCCCGTGAAATCAAGCGGCTGGAAAAACAGATGATCGAGCACGCCAAAAACCTGGAGTTTGAAAAGGCCGCCAATGTGCGCGATCAGCTGCACGTTCTCAAGGCGCAGGCTTTTGGGGCGCCGGGGACCGATAACGTACTTGTGATTGCGTCGGCCAGCCCCAAACTGGTTTAAGTCTCAGCCAGGGTAAACCCGTAATTTGTAAATTGAAGTGACGCCAAGCAAGGGAATGGTACTTTACAGGTCAAATGAAGACTGATAAGTATTTTTGTCCGAGTGGAACGTTTGGGCTTGTGTTATACTTGACTTAAACAGTCAACAACAAGACTAAAGACTCACAAAACAGCGATGAACGGGACGGCGCTTCATGTCCATGAGGTGCCGTCAAATGGGCGGAGACGGGGCCTTAGCGTGCAGATACAGGCGTGCGAGGTGTTTTAACGGTGAACAAGCCAACTAAAGGAGCTTGCTATGCGTCTCACGACTAAAGGCCGCTTTGCGGTCACTGCCATGATTGATCTGGCCCTGCGCCAGAACAAAGGCCCTGTAACTTTGGCTGCGATCAGCCAGCGCCAGCAAATCTCCCTGTCTTACCTCGAGCAGTTGTTTGGCAAATTGCGCCGTCACGAACTGGTCGAATCCACCCGAGGCCCTGGCGGCGGTTACACATTAGGTCGAAAAGCCACAGAAATTACCGTGGCCGACATCATTGTGTCGGTGGATGAGCCCATCGATGCAACGCAATGCGGCGGCAAGGAAAATTGCCAGGGCGAGGGCGGGCGCTGCATGACGCACGAGCTCTGGGCCTCCCTGAACAGCCGCATGGTGGAGTTTCTTGACTCCGTGACCCTGCAAAAACTGGTCGATGACCAACTGGCCAAGGGCGTCGTGGTTGAAAATACACCCCAGGTGAAAAAAGCGATCTTTACCGCGCCTGCGGTCAAGCCTATCCGTGTCAATGCACCGAACTCGGTGTTTGCCTTGGGTAACGTCTTTTCAAAGACCTGATTTTTCAAGGTCACATCAAAAGCCCCGAGCCTGAGTCACCGTCCCGGATGCTTAGTCATCGTCTTTTTATGCTGTCAGCCAGCCTGTGAAGTAAAGAGCTAGCCACTTATGGATACCCCACATTTCCCGATTTATATGGACTACAGCGCCACGAACCCGTGCGACCCGCGGGTGGTGGACGCCATGATTCCCTGGTTGCGCGAGCATTTCGGCAATCCCGCTTCGCGCAGCCATGCCTGGGGCTGGGAGGCCGAAGCCGCGGTCGAGAAAGCCCGCGGGCAAGTGGCGGACCTGATCGGGGCTGACCCGCGCGAAATCGTCTGGACCAGCGGCGCGACCGAGTCCAACAACCTGGCCATCAAAGGGGCCGCCCAGTTTTACAAAACCAAGGGCAAGCACATCATCACGGTCAAGACCGAGCACAAGGCCGTACTCGATACCTGCCGCGAACTGGAGCGCCAGGGCTTTGAGGTGACGTACATGGATGTGCAGACCGATGGCCTGCTCAATCTGGATGCGCTCAAGGCCACCATCCGCCCCGACACGATTCTGGTCAGCGTCATGTTTGTGAACAACGAAATTGGGGTGATCCAGGACATCCCGGCGATTGGCGCCCTGTGCCGCGAAAAAGGCATTATTTTCCATGTGGATGCCGCCCAGGCCACGGGCCGGGTGGATATCGACCTGGCCACGCTGCCCGTTGACCTGATGAGCCTGACCGCGCACAAGACCTACGGCCCCAAGGGTATTGGCGCCCTGTACGTGCGGCGCAAACCCCGTGTGCGGCTGGAAGCGCAAATGCACGGTGGCGGGCACGAGCGCGGCATGCGCTCCGGCACCCTGCCAACACACCAGTGCGTGGGCATGGGCGAGGCCTACCGCATTGCCAAGGCCGAGATGCACGAAGAAAACAAGCGCATCCAGGCCCTGCACGACCGCATGCTGAACGGTCTCAAGGACATCGAAGAGGTGTTCCTGAACGGGCACCCGGACAAGCGCGTGCCGCACAACCTGAACATGAGCTTCAATTTTGTCGAAGGCGAGTCGCTGATCATGGGCATCAAGGGGCTGGCCGTATCGAGCGGCTCGGCCTGTACCTCGGCCAGCCTGGAGCCCAGCTACGTGCTGCGCGCGCTGGGCCGCAGCGATGAACTGGCCCACAGCAGCCTGCGCATGACGATTGGCCGCTGGAGCACCGAAGAAGAGATCGATTACGCGGTCGCCGTCATCAAGGAAAACGTGGCCAAGCTGCGTGAGCTCTCGCCCTTGTGGGAGATGTTCAAGGATGGTGTCGACTTGTCCACCATCCAGTGGGCAGCGCATTGAAATGGAACACCCCCGAAGCAGCTTGCGTTGCCTCCCCCTCAAGAGGGCGACACCTGCGGCCCGGCAAAGCCGGTTCCACGCTGTCACTGGTAAAGACACGAATTTAACGGAAGGAATTGATCATGGCTTATTCTGAGAAAGTGGTAGATCACTATGAAAACCCCCGCAACGTCGGCTCGTTTGCAAAAGGCGACGACACCGTGGGCACCGGCATGGTCGGCGCCCCGGCCTGCGGTGACGTGATGAAGCTGCAAATCAAGGTCAACCCGCAAACCGGCGTGATTGAGGATGCACGCTTCAAGACGTATGGCTGCGGCTCGGCCATTGCGTCCAGCTCCCTCGTGACCGAGTGGGTCAAGGGCAAGACGCTGGACGAAGCGGCGAGCATCAAGAACAGCGCGATTGCCGAAGAACTCGCCCTGCCGCCCGTGAAAATCCACTGCTCCATCCTGGCCGAAGACGCCATCAAGGCTGCCGTGCTTGATTACAAGCAAAAGCACACGCATTGATTCATACGCACTAATTTCGAGCGATTCAAATGTCCGTTACCCTGACCGACGCTGCTGCCCGCCACGTGACCCGCTACATGCGCAAGCGGGGCAAGGGGGTGGGTGTGCGCCTGGGCGTCAAAACCACAGGCTGCTCCGGCCTGGCTTACAAGCTGGAGTACGCCGACGAAATCGCACCTGAGGACGTGGTCTTTGAAGACAACGGCGTCAAGGTGCTGGTCGACCCCAAAAGCATGGCCTACATCGATGGCACCCAGCTCGATTTCGTGCGCGAGGGCCTTAATGAAGGCTTCAAGTTCAACAACCCCAATGAGCGTGATCGTTGCGGTTGCGGAGAGAGCTTCCGAGTCTGAGCGCCCGGTATCCCGATGAAACCGCCAAACACGACCGTGCTGGCGGTTTTTTATTGAAAACGCATGAACCTGCAATCCAACGATTTCGAGCTGTTTAACCTGCCGGTGCGTTTTGCGCAGGACGGCAAGGCCATTGACGCCCGCTGGAAAGAGTTGCAGCGCGAGGCCCACCCCGACAAGTTTGCGGCGCAGGGTGCCGCCGCCCAGCGCGTGGCCATGCAGTGGTCGGTGCGCATCAACGAGGCTTACCAGCGGCTGCGGGATTTCCTGAAGCGGGCGACTTACCTGTGCGAGCTGCACGGCGCGCCCATCAATGCCGAGAGCAACACGGCCATGCCGGCGGACTTCCTGATGCAGCAAATGCAGTGGCGTGAAGCGCTGGAAGAGGCCCAAAGCCTCGAAGACCTGGAGGAAATAGCCGCCCAGTGCTTGCTGGCCAAGCGCAAGCAGCTATTAAAAATAGAGCACACGCTGGATGTGGACAAGGATTACCCGGCCGCGGCCCAGCAGGTGAGAAGCCTTATGTTCATTGAGCGTTTTGCCCACGAGATCGATGCCCGCATCGACCAGCTGGGACAATAAGGCATCACAAGACAACGCCATGGCACTACTGCAAATATCCGAACCCGGCCAGACGCCTGACCCGCACCAGCGGCGCATTGCGATCGGCATCGACCTGGGCACCACGCACTCGCTGGTGGCCAGCGTGCGCAACGGCGTGGCCGAGTGCCTGCCCGACGCCGAAGGCCGCGTCCTTTTGCCCAGCGTGGTGCGCTACCTGATCGACGCCCAGGGAGCCGGCAAGCGCCAGATCGGCTTTGACGCCCTGGCCGCGCAGGTGCAGGACCCGCAAAACACGGTCGCCTCGGTCAAGCGCCTGATGGGGCGCGGCATCCATGAGATTGGCAGCCGTGTTCAGCTGCCTTATGCGCTGCTCGACAAGCCCGGCATGGTCACGCTGGACACGGTGGCCGGCGAGAAGAGCCCGGTCGAGATCAGCGCCGAAATCCTGGCCACGCTGCGCTTTCGCGCGGAGGACACGTTTGACGATGAGGTGTACGGCGCCGTCATCACCGTTCCTGCCTACTTTGACGACGCCCAGCGTCAGGCCACCAAAGACGCCGCGCAGCTGGCCGGACTGAACGTCCTGCGCTTGATCAGCGAGCCCACCGCCGCCGCCATCGCTTATGGCCTGGACAACGCCAGTGAAGGCGTCTACGCCATTTACGACCTGGGCGGCGGCACCTTTGACATTTCCATCCTGCGCCTGACGCAGGGCGTGTTTGAGGTGGTGGCCACGGGCGGCGACTCCGCGCTCGGCGGCGACGACTACGACCGCGCGCTGGCCGACTGGGTGCTGGCCAGGGCCGGTTTGGCGCTAGCTCAGCTCACGCCGACCGACAAGGCCACTTTGCACAAGGCCACCCGGGCGGCCAAGGAAGCGCTGTCTGCTACGAATTCAGTAGCTGTTGACGCCCAATTGACGGGGGGCAGCATCAGTTTTGACATCAAGGCTGAAGACTTCGAGGCCGCCACGGCCGACCTGACCGGCCGCACCCTCGCCGCCGTGCGCAAGGCCTTGCGCGACGCCAGGCTGACCAAGGACGAGATCAAGGGCGTGGTGCTGGTCGGGGGGTCCACCCGCATGCCGCAGGTGCGCCAGGCGGTAGCCCACTTTTTTGGCCGCGAGCCGCTGGTCAACCTCAACCCTGACGAAGTGGTGGCGCTGGGCGCGGCCATTTCCGCCAACCAACTGGCCGGCAACCACACCGGCGACGACTTGCTGCTGCTCGATGTAATTCCCCTGTCGCTGGGCATTGAAACCATGGGCGGCCTGGTCGAACGCATCGTGCCGCGCAACCAGACCATTCCCACGGCCATGGCGCAGGACTTCACCACCTACCAGGACGGCCAGACCGCGCTGGCGCTGCATGTGGTGCAGGGCGAGCGCGATCTGGTGGCCGACTGCCGCAGCCTGGCCCGCTTCGAGCTGCGCGGCATCCCGCCCATGGCCGCCGGCGCGGCGCGCATCCGCGTGACCTTCACGGTGGACGCCGACGGCCTGCTCAGCGTCAGCGCCAAAGAGCAGCGCAGCGGGGTGGAAGCGCACATTGAAGTCAAGCCCTCTTATGGCCTGACCGATGACGAGATCGCCCGCATGCTGCAAGACAGCTTTTCCACGGCCCAGCAAGACATGCAGGCGCGTGCGCTGGCCGAGGCGCAGGTCGACGCCGACCGCCTGATCCTGGCCACCCAGAGCGCGCTGGCGGCGGACGCTGACCTGTTGACGCCCAACGCGCGGGCGAAGATTGACCACCTGATGGTTAGCCTTGGCCATGCCCGCCTGCATGGCGATGCTGCGGCCATTGAGGCCGCCAACCAGGCGCTGGCCAAAGGCACCGAAAGCTTTGCCGCCCAGCGCATGAACCGGGGCATTCAAAAAGCCCTGGCCGGCAAAAACATCGAGACGGTCTGACGCCAGGCCTATTCATCCACAGACTGCACGCCATGCCCATCATCAAGATCCTGCCCCATCCCGAGTACTGCCCCAACGGTGCGCAAGTCAGCGCACCGGCCGGCACCTCGATCTGCGAGGCAATGCTCGACAACCACATCAACATCGAGCACGCCTGCGACATGAGCTGTGCCTGCACCACCTGTCACGTGATCGTGCGGGAGGGCTTCAAGTCGCTCAACGAGCTGGATGAGAACGAAGAAGACCTGCTGGACCGCGCCTGGGGCCTGGAGCCCAATTCGCGCCTGAGCTGCCAGGCTTTCCTGGCGCAGACCGACGTGACCGTGGAGATACCCAAGTACTCCATCAACTACGCCAAAGAAGAGCACTGATTTGCGCCCTGGCCTGCAGTCCCGGGCGGTAAGCCCGTTGGACGCTGCCTGAAGTTCAGCGACCGGACGTTCCGGGCCAATCATTGGCAGCGTAAGAAATTACCGGCGGATTGCACCAGCACCGGGACCCATAGGACCGGCAGGACCACCAGGGCCCATAGGACCAGCCGCAGGGCTCATAGGGCCAGCTCCAGGACCCCCAGCGCCAGGACTCATGCCAGGAAGAATGCCGCCCATGACGTTGCCAATGCCAGGAAAACCGCCGCCCAGGAAATCGGGGACGGGATTTGCAGTTGCCTGGCTGCGGGCCGGACTGCCTTCAAAGTCGCCGGTGACGATCACGTTGTTGCCGTCACGCAGCACCTTGCCGCCGGTTTTTCCATCGGTGCCGATGGTGATCGATTTGGCAGGCAGGCCCGGAAAAATGAGTTTGTATTTTCCGGCGGGCAGCCCGGTGAATTGGTAAGCCCCAGTCTTGTCAGTCTTGGTGGTGATTTTTACGCCTTCAGGGTCACCCTCAAGTCCAACCCCTACGCCTGGGATGGGGTCTCCAGGGCCCGCGATGCCCGGGGGATTGTTCGCGGGGTTGACGGGAGCGACCGTTGCGGTGAATGTCACCGGTTGCCCGAATGCGGTCGGAATTGGGTCGGCTGCTTTGCTTGGGGCATCATTCACGGGGTTGACGGTGATGCTGGGCATTAACTGGAGCGTGGCACCGGAGCTGACAATCGTTGCGGGTTTTACATCCCCATTGATATCAGCTGGAGGGGGAGGGGCGCGGTTTCCCCAGCGATCAAAGATGCCCGGTGCGGTATCTCCGCTTTCCGGATGGGGAGCAGTTCCTCGGGTTGTTGACACGGGCCTTGCGCCCCCGTCACCCTTTGCAATTCCCGCTTTTTTGTTGGAACGTGTAGCGTTGACAGGAGCGCTTGGCAGTACATCGTCCGGCGCCGACTCGCCCGTTTTTAACGAACGATGGGGGCCGGTGCCGTGGCTGACCTTTTTAGGGGCGTGACCTGTGCTTAGTTCGTCACGACCATCCCCATCGACATCCCCGACCTCGACACGGATTCCTCTATCTGTCGGTTTTGGGCTTTCATTGTCCGTGATCTTGCGGCTGGGGCGGGGGTTCACAGGGTAGTCGACGCCGGGAATGGGGTCGCCCACTATGCCAGGAGCTGTTTCATCCTCGACCAGCGCCCCAGGCCTTCCAATCCTTCTCCTGGTTGTCGACACATTGCCCGTGGCCTTGATGTTGCTGCCTTCGGCGGCGACGCCCTGAGGCCCGTCGGGCGCTGCGTCGTCAACGACTGCTTTGCCAGGCCGTTTTATGTTGGAACGGGTGGTGACGATGGCACTTGGCAGGTCCGGTACAACACCGACCTGCCCGTTGAAGGTGATCGATGCCTTGCCACCGTCGCTGCTCAATACGCCGCTGATGCTGCGATTTGCGCCGACGTTGATCGTCTGCACGCGCTGGCCGCCGACAAAAAGGTCATAGTTTCCCGGTGCCAGCTCTTTGAATTGATACGCCCCGTCCGATCTCGTCGGGGCGGTGATGCCATGGATAGGGGGTTTGCATCCAAGGCACTTAACGACGATGTCGATGCCGGGAATGGGCTCACCGATTGCCAGCGCCGCCGCGCCCGGCAACACCAAAGCCAGCCCCAGGAGGAGAGCGCGTGCTGCGGGCGAGAACCCGGTTTTTTTACCTGAGGTAAATACAGTGCCGCTATCGGGATAGTTCATTGCGATGCTCCTTGTTTGCCGGGTCGATGTCATTGAACGCGGATGACTCGGAAAGAAATTATTGCGGCCTCATCGCTGCGCTGCCTGCGCCAGTGCCGGTCGTGGAAAGCGGGCCGGAGCCGGGGGCTTGCTGCTGAGTGAAGCCGCCGCCGAAGGCCTGGCTGCCCGAGCCGCTGCCGCTGAGTGGGGAGCCAAAGCCGCCGGCCAGGCTGCTGGCGCTGCCCGCGCCGCCGCCGGGGCCCATGCCGGTGCCGCTTCCGAAGCCGATAAGCGGGTTGGGTGCGGCTTGCCCCGCTGCTACGGCGCTGCCGGCGGCCTGGGTGGGCCCAGCTTGAGCTGCCGCAGTGACTGGGGTGATGGCGATGAAGGCGCATGCCGCTGTAGAAATTGCAAGTTTGATGTTCATTTCAATGAGCTTTCAGTGGGGTTGAACCGCTATGCAGGTGTTAGCTAATGTGGGGCTGTCAATAACTGAAGTTCAGGCCAAGCGACACAGTATGGTTGGTGTAGGCTGTTCCGGCAACGTTGGAATCATTGCGCCCATAGGCATAGCCGCCGTTCAGGTACCAGTTTTTCGCTAGCTGTTGTGAGACGTCGGCGAACAGCGTTTGCGTGGTGGCACTGAAAGGCGTGGCACTTTTGAAATCACGCGTCGCGTGGCTGTAGCCGAAGTTGACGAAGGTTTCCTTGCGCGGCAGGTAGCCCAGATTCACGCCGTACGTTTTACCGGTATAGCTGAAAGTGGCGAGATTGGCTTTGCTGTCCTCGTAGTCGGCAACCCCCTTGACCCAGAGCGTCGGGCTCAATTGGTTCTTGATTTCAAGGGTTGCGCCGAAGCCGTCGGAATCGCGATCGGTCTGCTTGGTGTCGCGGTTAAAACCGCGACCCGTGACCTGGCCAGACCAGGTGGGGGAAAGCTGCTGGTAGAGCCCCGCGCTCGCCAGCAGCATGGAACTGTCGAGGTTGTTGAATTTGTTGAAGGCGGAAGAATGCGCGCCAACCTGACCGATGAAATAGCGGGTTTGCGCGGCGTCGAGCGGCGTGAAGTACACCGCGGAAGCGCTCAGGGTCAGGTAGTTGTCGCTGAGCTGATTCGCCTTGGTCGGTGTATCGGGTGAGCCATTGACGTTGTTGTCATGGGACAGCCTGGCACCCGCATTGAAGGTGACATCGGCTTGAGCCGGGCCAGCCAGAGCAGCCAAAACTGAGGCGCAGACGAAAGCGGGGACTAAATTAAATCGCATTGACGTGTCCGTTCTTTTTATGGTTCGAGCTTCTTGCGAAACGCCCGGATTGAGCGGGATGAACCGCCGATGGGGTAGGGATGGACAGCCATTGCTGGCAGGATGGAGGCTTCAAAGACTTCGTCGGCGCCCGAAATGCATAGTACGCAACTTGCAGGAATGCTGCAACAATTTGTAGTAAATTCTTCTGCATGGGTTGATGGGCTGAACTGAGATCGAAAGCGGGTCGCTGACGCCCAGGCTTGGGAGAGTGCTTCATGCGTTGGAATGCGCGGAAGGTGGCGGTGCCGGAAGCACACCCCGTCGTGACGAAGCAACGCGGCCGTCCGCGCCCACCCGACGAGGCACGACCCGGAGTGATAATCTTGCCTATGCGCCAAATCGTTCTAGACACTGAAACCACCGGTCTTTCCGCTGAAAACGGCGACCGCATCATCGAAATCGGCTGCGTCGAGCTGATGGGCCGCAAGCTCACTGGCAACAACAAGCACTTTTACCTCAATCCCGAGCGCGACAGCCATGAAGACGCGCTCAAGGTGCACGGCATCAGCAACGAGTTTTTGCGCGACAAGCCCAAGTTTGCGGCCATCGCCGACGAACTGCTGGACTACCTGCAGGGCGCGGAAATCATCATCCACAACGCGCCGTTTGACGTCAGCTTTCTGAACAAGGAGCTCGAACTCATAGGCAAGCCCCCCATCAAGGACTGCGTGGCCAGGGTCACCGACAGCCTGATGATGGCCAAGGAGATGTTTCCGGGCAAACGCAACTCGCTCGATGCCCTGTGCGACCGCCTGGACGTGGACAACTCCGGCCGGACCCTGCACGGCGCCCTGCTGGATGCGGAGCTGCTGGCCGATGTCTACATCAACCTCACGCGCGGGCAAAACAGCCTGGTGATGGACCTTGGCGGCAGCACGCAGGAGGGCGGCAGCATGCCCGCCATCGACCTGAGCACCTTTGACCTGCCGCTGCTGCTGGCCAATGAGCAGGAAGTCAAAGACCACGAAAAACTTCTGGGCGATATTGACAAGGCCAGCAAGGGAAAAACTGTTTGGCGAACAGTAGCCGCAATTCCTGCCTAAAACAGCATATAATCTGAGGCTGACCAATAGGGCGGTTAGCTCAGGGGTAGAGCACTGCATTCACACTGCAGGGGTCGGAGGTTCGAAGCCTCCACCGCCCACCAGAATAAAAATATAAAAAGGCCAAGTCTTCTGACTTGGCCTTTTTTCGTTTGGGTGTGGTTGATTTGGCAGCAAATCGATTCATGCTGACGGCTGCAGCAACTCGTCATAGCCGCGCCCCTTGAACTCCAGCAAGTCCAGTCCGTGGCCAAACGGGTCGGCCAGGCCGGCGATGCGTCCCCAGGCTCGCTCGGTCGCCGGCGCTTCCAGGACCGCGCCAAAACCTTGCAGCCGGGCCACCGCGGCGTCCAGATCCGGCACGACAAAGTCCAGGTGCACCGGGGTCCAGTGGCGCTGGTAGTTGCGGGTGCTGCCTTTGGCCGGCACGCTGCCCGAGGCCTCGAGCAGCAGGTCTATCGGGCTGCCCGCGCCCAGCACTTCGACCCAGTCGTCCCCCAAGCGACGGCCCACCTGCAGGCCCAGTCCCTGCGTGTAAAAGACGACGGCACGCGCCATATCGTCAACATCAATGCAGATTCGCAGCTCCATAGGGCTTCCTTGAGTGTGCTTGCTCAAAATGGTAGCGCAGCCTGAGACAATTGGGGCATGAGCGATGAAATGCAAAACAACCCGACCCATCAAACCCCAGCGCCCGACTGGCTGGAGGTGGAGTCCCTCGACATCGAGGCGCAAGGGATTGCGCACCGGCCTGACGGCAAGGTGGTGTTTATTGAAGGGGCCTTGCCGCTTGAGCAGGTCACGGCCCATGTTTTCCGCAAGAAAAGCAGTTTTGAAAAAGCCGTGCTGACCAGCATTGGCCGGGAGTCGTCGCAGCGCGTGCAGCCAGCCTGCCCGCACTTCGGCCTGCACCAGGGGGCGTGCGGCGGCTGCAAGATGCAGCACCTGCATGTAGGGGCCCAGGTGGCCGTCAAGCAGCGCGTGCTGGAAGACAACCTCTGGCATCTGGGCAAGGTCAAGGCCGAGAGCCTGTTGCGGCCCATCGAAGGCCCGGCCTGGAACTACCGCTACCGGGCGCGCCTGTCGGTGCGTTTTGTGCGCAAAAAAGGCACGGTGCTGGTGGGTTTTCACGAGCGCAAGAGCAGCTATGTGGCCGACATGACCGAGTGCCATGTGCTGCCCAGGCATGTGAGCGACATGCTGGTGCCGCTGCGCGCCCTGATTGCCAGCATGGACGCCAAGGAATCCTTGCCGCAGATCGAGCTGGCCTGCGGCGACGACGTGACGGCCATGGTGCTGCGCCACATGGAGCCGCTGAGCCCTGGCGACCTCGCCAAACTGCGGGCCTTTGCGGCGATTCATCCCGGGCTGCAATGGTGGCTGCAGTCGGGCGGCCCGGATACCGTCAAGCTGCTCGATGAAGACGTGCCGCTGCTAAGCTACAGCCTGCCCGAGTTTGGCGTCACCATGCCGTTCAAGCCCACCGACTTCACGCAGGTCAACCCGCACATCAACCAGGTGCTGGTCTCGCGCGCACTGCGCCTGCTCGACGTGCAGCCGCACGAGCGCGTGATCGACTGGTTTTGCGGCCTGGGCAATTTCACGCTGCCGCTGGCGACCCGGGCGCGCGAAGTGCTGGGCGTTGAGGGCAGTGAGGCGCTGGTCGCCCGTTCCCGTGAAAACCTGGAGAGAAACAAGGTGTCAGTCGGCACAGGACATGCGCTGGCAGCTACCAGATTTGTAGCAAGAAACCTGTTCGAAATGACACCGGCCCTGCTCACACAGGACGGCGTGGCCGACAAGTGGCTGGTGGACCCGCCGCGCGAGGGGGCGTTTGAACTGGCCAAGGCCCTGGCCGCACTGCACCAGCAGCGCGTGACCGGCGTGCCCTGCGATGACGCGGGGCAGCAGCAAAGCGTGGTGCTGGGCGACTGGAAACCGCCCCAGCGCATCGTGTACGTGAGCTGCAACCCGGCGACGCTGGCGCGCGATGCCGGCCTGCTGGTCCATCAGGCCGGCTACCGCTGCACGGCCGCCGGCGTGGTCAACATGTTCCCGCACACCGCGCACGTCGAAAGCATTGCTGTATTTGATCGGGCATGAAAAAAGGGACCGCGAGGTCCCTTTTTGATTGAAGCGCCTGGCCGCCCTGGGCGCAGGGCTTAGTCGTTGTCGCCACCCCAAATACCCAGCAGGGCCAGCAGCGCCTGGAACACGTTGAAGAGGTCCAGGTACAGCGCCAGCGTGGCACTGATGTAGTTGGTTTCACCGCCATCGAGAATCTGCTTGAGGTCATACAGCATGTAGGCGCTGAAAATGCCGATGACCGCCACCGAAATGGCCATCATGCCGGCCGTGGAGCCGACGAACACATTGATGACGCTGCCGACCAGCACGACCATGGCGCCGACAAACAGCCATTTGCCCATGCCGGAAATGTCGCGCTTGATCACGCTGGCCAGGCTGGCCATCACGAAAAACACGCCGGCCGTGCCGCCCATGGCGGTCATGATCAGCTCGGAGCCGTTCTTGAAGCCCAGGATCATGCCGATCATGCGTGACAGCATCAGGCCCATGAAGAAGGTAAAGCCCAGCAGCACCGGCACGCCGGCCGCCGAGTTTTTGGTTTTCTCGATGGCGAAGATGAAGCCGAAGGCACCGCCGAGGAACACGATCAGGCCCAGTCCGCCGCCCAGCGAGCGGGTGATACCGGTGGCCACGCCCAGCCAGGCGCCCAGCACGGTGGGCAGCAGGCTCAGGGCCAGCAGCCAGTAGGTGTTACGCAAAACCTTGTTGCGCTGCGCGGCCGATACCGCATAGCCATGGTCAAGGGTTTGAACTTGTTCATTCATGAGAGTCATCTCCATAGGCGCCTGCAAATGCAGACCCCATCATTTTAGGGTGACTGTTCGCGTTTTCAAGGAAAGTTTGCGCTCTGCTGTCTCCTTTTTGTGAGGACTCTTTCAGCCAATAAACCGGCAATCAGCACTCTAAACCACCCCAAATTTGCGTATGCTTGGCATCTTTGCCAATCATTTTTTGAGAACACCATGAAATCAAAACCAGTCCTTGAACTCGCTGACGTCAAACTCATTGCTGCGGCTGCGGAGGCCGAGGCTCTGAAAAACAACTGGGCCGTCACCATTGCCATCGTCGATGACGGTGGCCATCTGCTGCACCTGCAGCGCATGGACGGCGTTGCCGCCATTTCGGCGCACATCGCGCCCGCCAAGGCCAACACGGCCGCCATGGGCCGCCGCGAAAGCAAGGTCTATGAAGACAACATCAACGGCGGCCGCACCTCGTTCCTCAGTGCGCCCTACCTGCACGGCATGCTTGAAGGCGGCGTGCCCATTCTCAAAGACGGCCAGTGCCTGGGCGCGGTGGGGGTGAGCGGTGTCAAATCCAATGAAGACGCACAGATTGCACGTGCCGGCATTGCCGCCATCGGGCTGTTATCTGCTGCGAGCTGAGCCGGCTGCCATTTAGCTATCAATTTGATAGCTTCTTGCGCAGATTCTGAAAGGGGAGGGCCCTGATTCGATGCAAAAAAGCCGACCTGAGGTCGGCTTTTTTGATGGGCGGTTGAAAAGAAAAGGGGTGAAAAAAAGCCTGGCTAAACGACCTGAAGCAGGTCCGTGGCTGGCTAAAACGACCTTGAGACTTGTTGCACAAGTCCCGGATCGCCCCACGATGAAACTATGAAATCGATGCCGTGCTGCTGCGCCTACTTGGTCAGAATCAGCTTGCCCAGGCGCGTGGCCTGCAGCCGGTAGACGGCGCCGTTATGGGTAATCTCGACCGCTTTCTGCCCACGCAGCAGGTCGGTGCTGTTCACGGAAAAAGGCGTGGCGTTGACCACGTCCATGTCTTGCTGGCTGGCCGCCGACCTGGCGGGTAGATGTAGCGTGGCGGGAGCCAGGGGGGCTGAGGGCAGGGCTAAAGACATGGTGATGGCTGCTTCTTGAGTGTCAGTTATTAAATGATAATCATTCTCAATTAAAAGTCAAGCGCAGCCGGCTATATTTTTTGGGAGAACCCGGCTGGCAATTGCTGCCGTGATCAGACCATCAGTGCTGCGGCTCCGTGATGAAGCCGATTTTTCGCAGGCCCGCCTGCTGCGCCGCTGCCATGGCTTGGGCCACGCGTTCGTAGCGCACCGTCTTGTCGCCGCGAATGTGCAGATCGGGCTGCGGCTCGCGTGCCGCCACCGCCTGCAGCCGGGCCGGCAGATCCTTGTCTTCAATCCGTGCCTCGTCGAGGAAGTAGGCGCCCTGGGCGTCCACGCTCAGGCGCACGGTTTCCGGCTTGGTGTTTTGTGCCTCGTTGGTCGCGCGCGGCAGGTCGATGTTGACCGAATGTTTCATCACGGGCACGGTGATGATGAAGATGATGAGCAGCACCAGCATCACGTCGACCAGCGGCGTCATGTTGATCTCGTTCATCACGTCATCGCTGTCGTCTTGGGTTCCAAAGGCCATGGTGTTTTTCTCAGGCCTTCTTCATCGGCACGACATTGGCCGGGCCCGCGGCGCTGACGCGGGCGCCGGTGACAAAGTAGGCGTGCAGGTCATGCGCAAAGCGGTTGAGCTTTTGCAGCACGCCCTTGTTGCCGCGCACCAGCGCGTTGTAGCCCAGCACCGCCGGAATGGCCACGGCCAGGCCCAGCGCCGTCATGATCAGGGACTCGCCAATCGGGCCGGCCACCTTGTCAATGGTGGCCTGGCCGGCTGCGCCAATCGACAGCAGCGCGTGGTAAATGCCCCAGACCGTGCCGAACAGGCCGACAAACGGTGCGGTGGAGCCTACCGATGCGAGGATGGCCAGGCCCGACTGCAGCTTGCCGGTGAACTCGTCGATGGTGTTGCGCAGGCAGCGCGTGACCCAGTCGCTCACGTCCAGCGCGTCGTGCAGGTGGGCCTTGGTGTTGCGGTGGTGGGCCGTGGCCTCACGGCCTTCGAGGGCCAGCTGGCGAAAGGGGTTGGACGGGTCCGAGCCCAGCTTTGTCAGTCCGGCGGCAAAGTCTTCGCTGTGCCAGAAGTCTTCGGCGGCCCTGGCGATTTTCTTGTACCTGAACAGGTCCAGCGTCTTGATGATGATAACCATCCACGAGGCCAGCGACATCACCAGCAGCAGCAGGGCCACGGACTTGGTGACGATATCGCCCTGGCTCCAGACGTTGGCAAGGCCGAATTGGGAATTCATGAATTCAATACTCCACGGTTTTCAAAAAACTTATTCAAGAACGAAATTGATCGGCACGTTGAAGGACATGGCCTCCGGGACGCCGTTGCGTTTGCCGGGTGTGAAGCGCCACTTCATGATGGCGTCATAGGCTGCTTTGTCGAGCCGTTCAAAGCCGCTGGACTTGACCAGCTTGGCGCTGACGGGGCGACCATCCACGCCAATCAATACGCTGTGAATGACCTGGCCTTGCTCACCTAGTTTCCAACTGCGGTTTGGATAAGCTGGTTTCGGGTTTTGCAGGTAGTCGGCATCGCTGGACGGCAGCTGCACCGCAGCCGGGGCTGCGGGGGCCGCCGCGACGGCGGCTGGCGCGGCCGGGGGTTGGGGGGCGGCCACGGTCGTGGCCGCATTCGGCGCGGGGCTGGTATCCGCAACGGCCATCAACTGGGGTGTGGGCAGGATGGGGGCCGGGGCTCTGGCGACGGCTTTTTTCACCGGCACGGGTGGTGTTGGTGGCGCAGGAGGGACGGGCTCGGCTTTGGCCGTGGGTGGATTGACGATCTCCGAAAGGATGATCGCCGGCACCATCATTTCAGCGGCGCGCATCAGCAAGCCGCTTTGCAGGGCCCAGAGCAGCAGTACGTGCAATGCGACGACCACCGAGGCAATGACGGCGTTGCGGTTGACGGGTAGGCTTAGCGGGCTTGAAAGGGCGGGAGCGTTCATCAGGGATGTAGTTTAGGGTGCCGGTGCACGCAGGGGCCGCCGGTTTTACCGGGCCGGTGGGCTGGCCAGCCGGCTAGCGGCGAAATATCCACCAGGCCGAACCCAGCACCAGCAGCAGGCTGCCGGGCAATGCGGCTAAAAAGTGGGTGACGTCCATGAGCTGCCTTCCAGGGGTTGGTTGGCGAGCTTGATGTGCGCTGTGGGGCAACTGGCGCTGCATTGGGCCACGACGTCGCGGGCGCAGCTTTCACACTGGCCGCATTGGGTGGCAACACCCAGCTCGAACTGGATCTCGTCAAAGCCCAGGCCGGCACGGGCGTGGCGGGCGATTTCGCGGTCGGAGATGCGGCGGCAGACACAGACAATCATGGCGTGGCTTGCTGGTTAATGAATGGGTGTGAGCAGGTGGTTCAATCAGTGTCGAATTATAAATGCGAATCTATCGCATTTGCAATTAAAAAATCCAGCTTTACTCGGGGTTTGCCGCTTGAGGCTGGAGGGAGGTGATTGAAACCAGCCATACTCCGCGTCAAATATGCGTTGTAAGCTATAAATTTAATAGCAAATTCCCCGCCTCTCAGAGGGCGTCCAGTCCTCAAACCCCCCATTAACCAGTGAACTTCCAGGGTTAAACATCGGCCCACTTATGGCGTAAAAGCCATGCCTTGGACCGTCCGGAAAAAAACAACGGGGCCCTTGAGGCCCCGTGCTTGGGTGCGCCAGATTCTGGCTCTGGCGCTGTTTGCGTTTTGCAGTTCAGCTCAACTCGCCCATCTGGCTTTGCAGGTAGTTCTGCACGCCCACTTTGGCCACCAGCTCGATCTGGGTTTCCAGAAAGTCGATGTGCTCTTCGGTGTCGTCCAGAATGCCCTGCAGCAGGTCGCGTGACACGTAATCGCGCACGGACTCGCAATGCGCAATACCATCCTTGATCGTGGCCTGCGCGCCTTGCTCTGCCTTGAGGTCGCATTTCAGGGCTTCCAGCACGTCTTCGCCGATCATCAGCTTGCCCAGGTCCTGCAGATTCGGTAGGCCGTCAAGCATGAAAATGCGGTCCATCAGCTTGTCGGCATGCTTCATTTCGCCGATGGATTCTTCGTATTCCTTCTTGGCCAGCTTGTCCAGACCCCAATGCTTGTACATGCGGTAGTGCAGGAAGTACTGGTTGATGGCCGTCAGTTCGTTCTTGAGCTGGGCCTGCAGGTGCTTGATGACTTTGGCGTCGCCTTTCATGGGGAACTCCTTTTGGTTTTTTTGAATGCCTGATTGTCCGCAGGCCGGCCGCATTGGGCAAGCAAAAAACCATAACCCTTCACGCGTGTTCTGAGAGCGAATGGGAGTGATAGGCGTTCTTGTTTGCAGAGGGGTTGCCGCACCCGGCCGCGCCCATCAAGGTGAGCGGGCCATGTCGCGTTGTGTTGTGTTGGGCCGGCTCAGGCCGTCACCGGGGCCGACGTGCGGATCAGGTGATCAAAGGCGCTGAGCGCTGCCTTGGCGCCATCGCCGGCCGCAATGATGATCTGCTTGAACGGCACTGTCGTCGCATCGCCGGCCGCAAACACGCCAGGCACCGAAGTCTGTCCCCTGGCATCGACCACAATCTCGCCGTGCCTGGACAACTCGACCGTACCCTTGAGCCAGTCGGTGTTGGGCACCAGGCCGATCTGCACAAAAACGCCTTCGAGCTCAACCTTGTGCAGCGCACCGCTGGCGCGATCCTTGTAGACCAGGCCGTTGACGGTCTGGTCGCCGGTGATTTCAGTGGTTTGCGCGTTGGTAAACACCGTCACATTCTTCAGGCTGGTGAGCTTGCGCTGCAGCACCGCGTCGGCACGCAGCGCGGTGTCGAACTCGATCGACCCGGCCAAGCTCCATGTCGGCGTGAAGTACGAGACCGCCGTCTGGGATGTGCGGCTGGATGCCGTCCGCCACTCCGCCAAGAAACGTGATGACGTGCATGTGGTGCAGTCGCAGGGCGTGAACTACCGGCCGCTGAAGGAGGAGCACAAGTGCGTCAACTGCGTGCTGGCCTGGCACCGTAACGCCGAGACCACCGGCGGTGGAGGCCTTCCTCGCATGTCGCGTTCCTCGAACAGCTTGTAGCACCTGAGGGCGCGTTGCGCAGGTCTCCAAACGGAGACTGCGCAAGCGTCGGTTCCGGATCACACTGCCGAACACCGCCATTCAACAACCATGAGGCGGCTCATCTGGAATCCCGGCTGGAACCTGAAACTCATGAGCGGTACTTGTTCAAAAATCATCACAGGCGTGCTCTTGCTCGCCCATCTCTGGGTGCCGCTGCCGGCCCATGCCGGACTGCTGGATGCCTTGCTTTCGCCCACGTATACCGAGTTCAGGAAATTGGTCGACGCCGGGGACAAGGAGGCCGCTGCCTTGTTCCTGGCTCGCGAAGCGGACTACTTCAAAAGGCTCGAAGGAGACAAGCGCGCCTATGTCGATGCGTTTCGCCAGACCTATTTTCTCGATCGGCTGACCGCATTCGTAGCGGCCGAGCGCGATACGGAAGCGCTTGCCCTGCTCAGCGCTCAGATCGAGCGCTTCCGTACGGGAGATGGGTTTTCGATGAAGGCGTCACGTCTTTTGATACAAATTCTCGCTCCTTGCGCATTGCAAGACCCTGGCGCAAAGCGCATGTTGGCGCAATTCCAGGAGGACCTCCAGAGGAACGAAACGTTCTGTTCCCAACGACCCGCCGGGGCTTGCAAAGAATGGGGTGGCTGGGAAGCGGAGAATCAGGCCTGGTTTCGATTGTTTGAGCGCGAAGCGCAGGCCGCAATCTCCAACCCCGGCGGATATTCCGCTGACCTTGATGGTCAAGACGCTCGGCAAGCGCGCCAAAGTGGCAGCATGTCTGAATCTCGCCAGTCTGCGTCGGTGGGTGCCGACACTGCCGCTTGCGAAGCGGCAATCCAGAAGTCGGAACGTGAGGTTGCAGCCGTCAGCGCACGTCCCCTGCAGGGCGCCCTGGCGAGTCAGCAACGGGTCATGTGGCTCACCCGACATCACAAGGCGGCAATCGATGCCAACTGTCCGGCCAGCGGCAAATACGCCACCATGCACCTGGAATTGCAACAAGCTTACGACAGTGCTGCCGCGGGCTGTCGCCAACTCAAGTCCGGCGGCGGAGAGTGCACGCCGGAACGGAATTGAGTGCTGCGCTCTGGAGGCGTAAACGCTTGAGCACATCAGCTGATGCGGCAACTTAACCCCAAGGAGAAGGAACTGTGAAAAACCATGCATCAACCCACCGGCTCTTCCGCACGGCGCTCTCTTTCATCGTGCTGGCCACCACTGTGGGCGTCGCACAAGCCCAGGTGCAGGTTCGGTTGATCCAGGGCTTCTCTGGCTGCAAAGATGCCGTGGTCACCAATATGTCCGGGAGACGCCTGGATGTCACGCTCAAGTACATTTACCAAGGGCGGGACGGGAACTACCCGGATCTCAAGGCCAATAGCAATTCGTCTACCCGTCTCGGGCCCATGGCGCATGGCGAACAGAAAACCGTGTCTCTGTCGCAAGTGTCCGTGAGTTGCCGGCATCCATACTCCGTGGAAACGGATGTGGTGTACACAGACCTCGATGCGGTTCGGCGCCAACAAGAAGCACAGGCAGCGCGAGAGCAGCAACGTGAACGCGAGGCGCAAATGGCGCTGGCGCGCAGGATCGACGAAAACAATCGGCGAGCCGCAGAAGCCAGGCGGCAGGAGCAACTGAAACACCAGCAGATGATGGACGAGCGCGCCAGGCAGAGGATGGCCGCCGAGCAGGCAGCTATAGCTCGTCGGCAGCAAGTCGGAACCTGTCCGAGAAATGTTTCTTGCTGACGGCTTTGCCGGGGAGTATTTACCTAGAACCTTGCTCCTCTACTACACAATGACCGAGAGGTTCTCGGATCACCTCGGTGCAAGGGGTGCGTACCCTGAGAAGTTCGTCCTGAACCCCTCGCAGCACAACGAGTACTTGCGCTGCGTGGCGCTCCTCAGCCAATCCATCGGAAAAGCCATCGATCCAACGTTGCACATGGGCGTGCGCATCGAAATCGAGGAGAACAGCCCTGGCGTGATGGTGGCCGCCGACGGCTCCGAGGTTTCGCTCAACCACCAGCCATGACCACCCTGAAACTCACCAACCACAACGCCGTAGCCGCCCGGATGCTGGCCTTCCTGCTCTTCGGCATGCCCGGCATGCTGGGCTTCTTCTATGGCACTTACCTGTGGCTCCAGGAATCCGCCGATCTCACGAGCGTCAATGCGCTGAAGGATCTGGGCGGACCGCTGCTCAGTCTGGGCATCGCCGTTGTCTTCGGCTGGCTGGCCTTCACGACCGATTGGAGCATGGAGCTGGATGCCCAGGGACTGCGTGTGCGCACCCTCGCCGGCGTTCGCTCTTACGGCTGGTCCGAGTTGTGCGGCGTGTCGCTGCGGGGCTTGACGACCAAACTGGGGCTGGTCGGGCACCTCGGCCCCACAGTGGCCAAGACAACCCAGGTGGCGTTTGAATTCAACGCAGCGGGAAAGCCCGTCGCGCATGTGGTCGTGATACGCCGCTCTGAGATCGACAGCTTGGTGCACTGCCTGCGCGCGGCGGGCAGGGATGATCTGCTCGGGTGAAAGCGCCGAGCATGGAGCACGTCCTTTCCGAAATACAATTTGTTTCAGACCGCCCTCGTGTCGCGGTCAGGGGGGACTTTGAATGCGTGGTGGCGTAACGACCCAGTTGCCGAACGTTCTGGACCTGATCTATGAAGCACCGCTCGCCGAGGGCGCCTGGCGACCGGCTCTGACCGCCGTCGCCGACTTCGTGGGTTCCGAGTCGGTCGACCTGAACTTCCTCGAGCCGAAGTTCCTTGTCTACAGACGGTTGGAGTACGCCCGCATCGACGCCGACACCATCCAGCGCTACTCCGCCGGTTTCATGAGCGACACGCGGAACCTGCATCCGCGCGCGCCCACCGTGGCCCGGCTGCGGGATGGGCAGATGTTTGCCGACAGCGAGCTCTGGAGCACTGCCGAACGCGGGCGCCACCCCTATTTCGCCGACGTGTTCTACCGTGCCGGATGGCGCGACGCAATCACCGCCTGCGTCTGCGCGGGTGGGGATGGCGCCGACCTGGTTGTTCTTGGCGCGTATTTTCCCCGCACCATCCATGCATCGCTGCTGCCCGAGCATCGCCAGCGGATCGCGGTGGTGCTGCCGCATCTGCGGCGCGCCTGCGCCGTGGAAGCCCGGTTGCTGCAGGCGCGCAGGGAAACGGCAACGCTGACGGATGCGCTGAACCGGGTCACCGACGCGGTGGCGATGCTGGACCGGGACGGGCGCGTCGTGTTCGCCAATCCAGGGGCCGCCGCGACGTTTCGCGCCGAGAACGGGATCAGCCTGGCGCCGGACGAGCGCTTGCTGCTGTCCACCAGCGAAGCCCGCGCAGGGCTCGCCCAGGCATTGAGCCGATGTGCCGGCAGCTTGTTTTGGACACCCGATCACGACACCGGGCCGCCGGTGTCCGTGGCGGTCCGGTGGCGCGACGGACAACCGCTGATCCTGACGCTTCAGCCCTTGCCCAAGGACTTGGCCGGGGCGTTCGGGGCCGTGGCCTTGCTGTTCATCTGCGACCCGGGCAGCCAAAAGGCGGACCACAGCGGCCTGCTGCGTGAGGTCTATGGGCTGACGACGGCCGAAGCACAGTTGGCGCAGGCGGTCGGCGACGGCGTGGCCCTCAAGCAGTACGCCGATGCGCGCCAGATCACCTACGAAACGGCAAGAACATTCTTGCGCCGCATTTTCGACAAGACGGGCGTCAGACGGCAATCGGAGCTGGCCAGCGTCGTCAGGGCATTGCGTTGAGGGATCGCAAGCATCTTTGTCTTGCTTTGGCACCGAAGCGTTTCCGGACAGCCATGCGCCTGCGCGGAGATGGCAAAGACAGCTCAAGCCCCGAACCCATCTCGCCCCAAACGATTTCCATCTGGAGCCGCTGCAAGCCGCTTCCTACTGATCCGGCATCAACCAAATTGAATTAGCTGAAATAATAACTTCCCGTTTGTCATTCCCGCGTAGGCGGGAATCCAGTCGTACTACGAAGCGCTGAGCGTCATTTACGTGCCGTACTGGATGCCCGCATTCGCGGGCATGACGAATCCAAATGCAAATCGGGAAGTTATTTATAGCCAACTTCTTATTGTCGGCAGGCTGACCGTATTGGACAAGTAGAAAAACCGTAACCCTTCACGCACATTCTGAGCGCGAATGGGAGTGATAGGCGTTCTTCTTTGCAGAAGAATTGCCGCACCCGGCGGCCGTGCCCATCAAGGTGAGCGGGCCATGTCGCGCTGTTGAGTGGGCCGGCTCAGGCCGCCACCGGGGCCGACGTGCGGATCAGGTGATCGAAGGCGCTGAGCGCTGCCTTGGCGCCATCGCCGGCCGCAATGATGATCTGCTTGAACGGCACGGTAGTCGCATCGCCGGCCGCAAACACGCCCGGCACCGAGGTCTGGCCCTTGGCATCGACCACAATCTCGCCGTGCCTGGACAGCTCGACCGTGCCCTTAAGCCAGTCGGTATTGGGCACCAGGCCGATCTGCACAAAAACGCCTTCGAGCTCAACCTTGTGCAGCTCGCCCGTCGCGCGGTCTTTAAAGACCAGGCCGTTGACGGTCTGCTCGCCGGTGATCTCGGTGGTTTGCGCGTTGGTGATCACGGTCACGTTCTTCAGGCTGTGAAGTTTGCGCTGCAGCACGGCATCGGCGCGCAGCGCGGTGTCGAACTCGATCAGCGTCACATGGCCGACGATGCCGGCCAGGTCAATCGCCGCCTCAACGCCCGAATTGCCGCCGCCAATCACCGCCACGCGCTTGCCCTTGAACAGCGGGCCATCGCAGTGCGGGCAATAGGCGACGCCCTTGTTCTTGTATGCCTGCTCGCCCGGCACATTGATGTTGCGCCAGCGTGCACCGGTCGAGATGACGACCGACTTGGCTTTCAGCGAGGCACCGCTTTCAAGCTGGATTTCGATCAGGTCATTGGCCGGCCCGGTGTTCGGGACGAGCGCCTTGGCACGTTGCAGGTTCATGATGTCAACGTCGTAGTGGCGCACATGCTCTTCAAGCGCCAGCGCGAACTTCGGTCCTTCGGTTTCCTTGATGGAGATGAAATTTTCAATGCCCATCGTGTCGAGCACCTGGCCGCCGAATCGCTCCGAGGCGACGCCGGTGCGTATGCCCTTGCGCGCTGCATACACAGCGGCTGCGGCACCGGCGGGGCCACCGCCGACGATCAGCATGTCGAAGGCCTCTTTGCCGTCAATCTTTTTGGCTTCGCGTTCCACGCCGCTGGTGTCTATTTTTGCGAGGATTTCTTCCAGGCTCATGCGGCCCTGGCTGAATTCGGTGCCGTTCAAAAAGACCGTCGGAACCGCCATGATCTGGCGTTCCTTGACCTCGTCCTGAAACAGCGCGCCGTCAATCATGGTGGTCTTGATGCGCGGGTTCTGCACCGCCATCAGGTTCAGCGCCTGCACCACGTCTGGGCAGCTGTGGCAGGTCAGCGAGACATAGATCTCGAACTCGAAGTCGCCATCGAGTGCTCGAATCTGTTGCAGCACCGCGTCTTCGACCTTGGGCGGGTAGCCGCCGACCTGCAGCAGCGCAAGGACCAGCGAGGTGAATTCATGGCCCATGGGCAGGCCGGCAAAACGCGGGCCGTGGTTTTCGCCGGGGCGATTGACCGAGAAAGAAGGTTTGCGCTGCTTGTCGTCGCGGCTCTCGGTCACCTTGACCAGCGGCGACGAGTCCGTGATGTCCTTCAGCAGCGACTGCAGTTCGCCCGAGGCCTTGCTGTCGTCGAGCGAGGCAACGATTTCAATCGCTTGCGTGGCGCGTTCGAGGTAGCTTTTAAGTTGGGCGAGGGTAGCGGCGTCGAGCATGGCGGACTCACTTTGCAAAGGGGAAAGGAAATAAAAAGGCCCGGACGCAAGCGCCCAGGCCAGGGGCAGTCAGGTGCTTAGATCTTGCCGACGAGGTCGAGCGAAGGCTTGAGCGTCTCGGCGCCTTCGGTCCACTTGGCGGGGCAGACTTCACCGGGGTGTGCGGCCACGTACTGGGCAGCCTTCACACGGCGCAGCAGTTCGGCAGCGTCGCGGCCGATGCCGTTGTCGTGCACTTCGATGGTCTTGATCTTGCCTTCGGGGTCGATCACAAAGGTGCCGCGGTAGGCCAGGCCTGCGTCTTCACCTTCTTCGATCAGCACCTGGAAGGCGCGGGACAGTTGCTGGCTCGGGTCGCCGATCAGCGGGTACTGGACCTTGCGGATGGTGTCCGAGGTGTCGTGCCAGGCCTTGTGGGTGAAGTGGGTGTCGGTCGACACGCCGTAAATCTGTACGCCCAGCTTCTGGAATTCAGCGTAATGGTCGGCCAGGTCGCCCAGCTCGGTAGGGCAGACAAAGGTGAAGTCGGCCGGGTAGAACACCACGACGGACCAATGGCCCTTGAAGTTCTCGTTGCTCACCGGCACGAATTTGCCGTTGTGGTACGCGGTGGCTTTAAACGGAATGATTTCTGTGTTGATCAGGGACATGTCGACTTTCTATAAGGGTTGTTGGAAATTGCGCGAATCGATAGTATATGTCTTTTAATTAAGCTTAATCGATAGATATTGACTATTCATGGGATTGGCGCTATCAATTCTTTGCATCGTGTTGTGCAAGGTGAATGACAAAGGTGCATTGCATTGAGATTTTGTTAATGAGAATTATTCGCATATACTTGCATCACTTTTGAGCCAGCCACATCCTGCCGCCTGGGTTTTTAGTCCCATGCCGGCCGGCAGCGAGCCCTTAACCCTCCCTGTTTTTTGGGCTGCTCGTGGCATCTACTCGTTTTCATCATTTCCCTTTCGCCTTGCGCGAAGTTTCCCTGCTCATCGGTCTGGCCTATGGCGCTGTTGTTGCGGCGCATGCGCAGACCGTGGCGCTCAACACCGCCTTGAAAGAAGTCGTCGTCAGCGGCTCGCGCCATGAGCAGCTGAGCGACGATCTGCCCATGTCGATCGATGTCATCAACGCCAAAGACATCGAAGAGGGGCAGATTCACGATATCCGCGATGCGGCCAAAACCCTGCCCAACGTCTCGGTCAAGCGCGCGCCGGCGCGCTTCGGGCTGGTGGGCGGCAGCAGCGACGGGCGCGACGGCAATGCCGGCTTCAACATCCGCGGGCTGGACGGCAACCGGGTGCTGCTGCTGGTCGACGGCATTCGCGCGCCGCGCAGCTATGTGTTTGGCAGCAATGCGTTCGGGCGCGACTCCTTTTCCATCGACCTGCTCAAGCGCATCGAGATCATCCGTGGCCCGTCCTCCGTGCTTTATGGCTCGGACGGCCTGGCCGGGCTGGTGAACTTCATCACCCACGAGCCGGCTGATTTTCTGAATGATGTCAAACCAGAGGGCAAAACCATTGGCGGGCGTGCCTCCACCAGCTACAGCGGCGACAACGACGGCGTGACGGTCAGCGGCACGGTGGCCGGGCGTGCCAACGAATCACTGGAGTGGCTGGTTTCGGCCTCCACGCACCGCGGCAAGGAGCTGGACAACAAGGGCAGCAACGCGTCGGCCAACGTGGACCGCACCCGGCCCAATCCGCAGACCGACCGCGCCAATGCCCTGCTGGCCAAGGTGGTGCTCAAACCCAGCGGCACGCAAAAGCATGTGCTGACCCTGGAGCATGTCGAGAAAAAGTCGGAATACGATTTGCTCACGGCACGCGCCAAGCCGCCGCTGGGGGCCAATTCGGTGCTGAAAGGCAATGCGCTGACCACCGCCGAGCGCAACCGCCTGACCTGGGACGCGCGCTACAAGGTGCAAAGCCTGCTGGCCGACACGCTGCAGACGGTGCTGAGTTACCAGGATGCGGCCTCGCGCCAGTACACGTTTGAAGACCGCAACACGTCCCTGGACCGGGTGCGTGACATGACTTACGACGAGCGGACCTGGCAGGCCGGCATTCAGGCCGACAAAACCATACGCCTGTCCCCCGACTGGTCGCAGAAGATTACCTACGGCTTTGACTACGCCCGGGCCAACATCATCAACCTGCAGACCGGCCAGGTGCCGGCGGCCGGTGAGACCTTTCCGCTCAAGCGCTTCCCGGACACCAAAGAGTCCAGCAGCGCCCTCTATCTGCAAGACGAGTTCATCAGCAAGGACTGGAGCATCACGCCGGGCGTGCGCTTTGACCGTTTCGACCTCAAGGCCAGCCAGGCGGGTTTTATCGGGCAGGCGGCCTCGCTGTCTGGCTCGGCCGTGTCACCCAAGATGGGTGTGCTGTATCGCGCCACCCCCGAATGGAGCGTGTTTGGCAACTACGCCAGCGGCTTCCGTGCGCCCAACGCCAGCCAGCTCAATGGCTTCTTTGAAAACGTCACGCAGTTTTATAAAACCATTTCCAACCCCAATCTCAAGCCCGAGAAGAGCAAGAACTTTGAAGTCGGCGTGCGCGGCCGCCTGGACCGGCTTACGCTGGATGTGGCCGCATTCACCGGCAAGTTCAAGGACCTGATTGAAGACAACGTGATCGTGGGCGGGGCCGGCGTGGTGGGCAACCCGACGGTGTTCCAGTCCATCAACGTGGGCAACGCCACCATCAGCGGCTTTGAAATCAAGGGTGTCATGGACTGGGGCAAGGTGGCGGACGGCAGGTTAAGCACGCCGTTTGGCTACGGACAAACACGCGGCAAGGACAAAACCACAGGCCGGCCGCTCAATTCGATCGACCCGGCCAAGCTGCATGTGGGCGTCAAGTACGAAACCGCCGCATGGGATGTGCGCCTGGATGCCATCCGGCATTCGGCCAAGAAAAGCAGCGATGTGTTTGTGGCCGCACCCGCGACGCAATTTGTCGTGCCCGCGGCCACCACGCTGGACCTCAGCGGCCAGTGGCGCATCAGCAAAAAGCTGCGCATCAATGCCGGCATTGCCAACCTGACCGACAAGAAGGTGTGGAACTGGTCTGACGTGCGCGGCCTGTCCGCCACCTCGGCCGTGGCGGACGCCTACACCCAGCCGGGACGGCACTTCAATGTGTCGCTGGTAGCTGATTTCTGAGCCTGACTTGCTTTATCCATCTTCAAGAAAGGAATGCACATGAGCCAATTTCCCGACCATGGCATCAACGACCCTGATGTCCAGGGCGGCCAGGAACACAGGCTGCCCGGCGCCGAACCCCTGGTCGCGGGCACGCTGGCCCTGATGACCGCTTATGCCCAGGGCTGCTGCGAGGGGCACCGCGAACTGATGGCGAAAAAAATCGTGTCCAACCTGTTCATGCTGTCGCTGCATCCCGTGGCGGCACCCGCCTTCAAAGCCATGGCCATGAACCTGCATGCCCTCTGGGTCCGGACGGTGCAGCAACTGCAGCAAACGCAAGCGCAGGGAGACGCGCATCAGGCCACACAAGGCGAAATCTCTCAACCCGATCAACATCGCGTGCTTTGGCACACCACCCCGGAGATCCTTCAATGAGCGCAGTCCTTCAAACCCAGACGCGGCCTGTTGCCGAACCGTATTCGGCCGCTGCATCCATGAACGCCGCGAGTTTACGAGCGCTTTTCAATGCCGCACGCAGCAGCGGCAAGCGCGCCAAAGACGCCGCTGAAAGCCTGGGGTTGAGCGAGGGCCAGGCGATAGCAGCGCATGCCGGGACCCATGACTACGCCCTCAAGGCCACGCCCTTGCAGGGCCCTTGGGTGGAGGTGCTGCAGGCCCTGCAGCTGTGCGGCCCGGTGATGGCGCTGACGCGCAACGCGTCCACCGTGCACGAGAAAACCGGCGTCTACGAAAACATCAACGCCACCGGCCACATGGGCCTGGCGCTGGGCGAAGGCATTGACTTGCGCCTGTTTTTCAGCCGCTGGCATGCGGGCTTTGCGGTGGTCGAACCGGCCCGCGACGCCAACAATCCGCCTGCGCAAAGCCTGCAGTTTTTTGACGCGCATGGCGTGGCCGTGCACAAGGTATTTGTGCGCGCCGAGACCGATCGCGAGGCCTTCAATGACATCGTGAGCCAGTTCAGCGATGCGGACAAAGACTATGCGTTCACGCCGGCTCCGCCCAAGGCGCCCCTGCGGCCCGATGCGGAGCTGGATGCGGCCGGCCTGGCGCAGGGCTGGAGCGAGATGACGGACACCCACCAGTTTTTCGGCTTGATCAGCAAATTCGGCGTGGAGCGCCAGCAGGCTTTCCGGCTGGTGGAGGGGCGCTTCACCCAGCGCGCCGACGTGAGCATTGTGCGCAGGCTGCTGGACGAGTCGGCCATGGACGGCGCGTCCATCATGGTGTTTGTCAGCAGCAGCGGCTGCATCCAGATTCACAGCGGCCCCGTCAAGCGGATTGAACCCCTGGTCACGCCCACCGCGCAGTGGATCAACGTGCTGGATCCCGGCTTCAACCTGCACCTGCGCGAAGACATGATCAAGAACGCCTGGATTGTGCAAAAGCCCACGGCAGACGGCGTGGTGACTTCGGTGGAGGTGTTTGACGGCGAAGGCGAGCTGATGGCCATGTTTTTTGGCAGCCGCAAACCCGGCGTGCCGGAGCAGCAGGCCTGGCGCGACATTGCGGCACGCTTGCCGCGTCTGCAAGCATGAAAACGGCGCAACCCCACAACAAAGGCTCTCATGAACTCAGATCAACCCACACTCCGGCGGCGCGACGCGTTACGGCTTTTTTCACTCCCGGTGGCTTCCGCCGCCTGCGCCGCATCCAGCCTGTCTGCGCCTGCTGCGTGGGCGCAGACGCTGCAAGCGACTTCGAAACTGCCCCGGATCGTCTCGGTCAGCGGCGCAACGACAGAAATCGTTTACGCGCTGGGCGCTGAAAAGCAACTGGTCGGCACCGACACCACCAGCCTGTTCCCCGCTGCGGCCCTGCACACCCCCAAGGTCGGCTACATGCGACAGCTGTCGGCCGAAGGCCTGCTGTCGCTCAAGCCCGATGCCGTGATCGGCACGACGGAAGCTGGCCCGACGGTGGTGATGGACCAGGTCCGCAGCGCGGGTGTCAAGGTAGAGCTGGTCGAAGCGGACCACAGCTGGGCCGAGGTGCAGCGCAAGGTGGCTGCCGTGGGGCGGGCAACCTCGCGCATTCGCGAAGCCACGGCTTTGCAAGCCCGGCTGGATGCGCAATGGGTCGAGGTACTGGCCATGGTGGCCCGCAAAACCGGCCGCAAGCCCCGGGCCATTTTCATCCTGTCGCACTCGGCCAGCCCGCAGGTAGCGGGCGACAAAACCGCCGCCCACGCGATGCTCGGGTACGCAGGCCTCACGAACGCGTTCACCGGCCCCGGCAATTCCAACAGCTTCAGCGGCTACCGCCCCATGACCGCCGAAGCACTGGTTACCGCCGCGCCCGACCTGATCGTGACCACCACGCAGGGCATTGAAGCCAGCGGCGGCATCGATAAATTCTGGTCACGCCCCGGGCTGGAACTCACCCCCGCCTACAAGCGTCGCTCGCTGGTTGTGCTGGATGCCTTGTACCTGATTGGCTTTGGCCCGCGTCTGCCACAGGCGGTGAACGAGTTGCACCGGGTCGCCTTCAAAGCCGTGGCATGAGCGCCGTGTTGCAGGGTGATCACCGGCGCTGGCCCGCGCGGGCTGTGCTGGGTCTGGGTGTCTTGCTGCTTGCTATCAGTTTCATAGCTGGTAGCGCCCGTGGTGCTTACGCCATCAGCCCTTTTCAGCTATGGACTGTGCTGGTGGACATGCTGGGCGGCACGGCTCAGCCTTCACCGGAACATTTGGTGTTCATGAACATTCGCCTGCCGCGCTTGCTGCTGGGCGTGGCGGCAGGTAGCGCGCTGGGGCTGTCGGGCGCGCTGATGCAGGGCCTGTTTCGCAACCCGCTGGCTGACCCCGGCCTGATCGGTGTCAGCAGCGGCGCGGCGCTGGCCGCGGGCATCACCATCGTGCTGGGTAGTTTGTGGTTTCCGGAGATGCCGCGCACCTTGGGCAGCTGGACGCTGGTGCTGATGGCTTTCATGGGCAGCCTGCTGGTAACCCTGCTGGTCTACGCCCTGTCGCAGCAGGACGGCGGCACGCGGGTCGGGCTCATGTTGCTGGCCGGCATTGCCATCAACGCGCTGGCCGGTGCCGGGCTGGGTTACCTGAGCTTTCTGGCCAGCGACGAACAATTGCGCAGCATCCAGTTCTGGCTGCTGGGCAGCCTGGGCGGCGCGCGCTGGAGCGCGGTCACGCTGGTTTTTTCCATGGTGCTGGTCGCTGTCTGCGCCGGGCTGACGCTGGCCAGGCCCCTGAATGCCATTGCGCTGGGCGAGGCGCAGGCGGCCTTGCTGGGTGTGCCGGTCGAGCGCGTCAAGCGTTTTGCCGTGCTGGTGACGGCGCTGGCCGTGGGCGCGGTGACGGCCACCACCGGCATCATCGGTTTCATCGGCCTGGTGGCGCCGCATTGCGTGCGGCTGGTGGCCGGGCCCGATCACCGGGTGGTGCTGCCGGGCTCGGCCTTGCTGGGCGCGGCGCTGGTGCTGGCGGCCGACAGCGTGGCGCGTACGGCCGTGCAACCGGCCGAGCTGCCGCTGGGCGTGTTGACGGCTTTTGTCGGCGTGCCTTTTTTCCTGCTGCTGCTGCGCCACTTCAGGAGCCGGCTATGAGGATCTGCGTATGAACGCACGCAATCTGACGGATTTTTCGGCGGTCGCCGGCCTGCTGGAGGCGGTGGGGGTGGGCGTTGAAGTGCCCGGCAAGGCGCTGCTGCAGGCCGCCTCGGCGCATTTCGCTGCGGGGCAGGTCACGGCCATCCTCGGGCCCAACGGCGCCGGCAAGTCCACGCTGATGTCGGTGCTGACCGGCCAGCGCCCGTCCGACAGCGGCCATGTCTATCTGGCCGGGCAGTCGCTGGCGGCTTATGCCCAGGGAGACCTGGCGCGCTTTCGCGCCTCGGTGGCGCAGGAAATGCAGGTCGCCTTTGAGTTCACCGTGCGCGAAGTGGTGGAACTGGGCCGCTACCCGCACCGCCGGCAACCGAGCCCGCACGAGGCGGTCATTGCCCTGCAGGCCATGCAGGCCACGGCGGTGGATCATTTGCAAAACCGCGCACTCAACACCCTCTCGGGCGGCGAAAAGGCACGCGTTCATCTGGCGCGCGCGCTGGCGCAGGTGTGGGAGCCGGTGGCGTTGCAGGCTAACAAGCCCGCGTGCGCAGCGCAGGGCCGCCCCAAGCAAGCACAGCCCCCCCGGGGGGCAGAGAGCTACACGCCAGTGAGCGAACGTGGGGGCCAATTACCGCGCTGGCTGCTGCTGGATGAACCGACCGCCGCGCTGGACTTGCAGCACCAGCACCGCATGCTGCAACTGGCGCGCAGCTGGGCTTGCAAGCAGGGTGTGGGGGTGGTGGCTGTGTTGCATGATCTGAACCTGGCGCTGCGCTACGCAGACCGCTGCGTGGTGCTGCAAGGCGGGCAGGTCGTCGCCAGCGGCGCGACGGCCGAGGTGCTCACCCCCGCGTGCATCCAGCAGGTCTGGAGGGTGCTGGCGCACCCGGTGCCGGGCAGCACGGAGAGCCGCCGACTTCAGTATGTGTTTGAGCCCAGCCTTGAGGACGAGCCGCAAGCACCGACCACCTGAAACTGCTGGCTGCGCAGGGCTGTCAGGGTGCAGAAACCGGGTGTCAGGTTCTTTTACATATGAAATGCGCCTACAGGCGGGCGCAGGTAGCCGAGATCGGCATTACATCCTGTTTCAAAGTGGCGCTCAATGGCGCAATCTTTACCGGCTGTTATCAGCCCTGCCACCTTCTCGCGCGTTGTATTGGAGAGGGGTCGTGTTTGTTTATCAACAAGGCGACAAGGGTCAGTCCCAGGTTCCAACGCACGACCGAGTCTCCATTTCTGGCCCGCCATGACAGGAAGAGAGCGTGCAACATGACAACCTTCCCAACTGGTTTATCAAGCCCTTATTTCTGGCTTCCCCGGCTTTTCTCGGGTTTCCCGATGCTGGTCGCCACCTTGCTGCTGTCCGTGCTGCAAGCCGCAGCCTGGGCCCAGGTGCCTGCGCAGCCAGGCGACCCACCCGGCCGTGTGGCCCAGCTCAACCTGGTTGAGGGTGCCGTGAGCTTTGCGCCGGCCGAGGTCGCATCCAGCGACGCGGCCTGGATGCCCGCTGTACTGAACCGTCCGCTGACCAGCGGCGACAGGTTGTGGACCGGCCCGCGTGCTCGCTCGGAGCTGCACATCGGCTCGACCGCAGTGCGCATGAACGAGCAGACCAGCCTGGATTTTTTGACACTGGACGACAACGTCACGCAGTTGCGCCTGGCACAAGGCACCGTCAAGCTGCGCGTGCGCGCTCTGTTTGCAGGCCAGCGACTGGAAATCAACACGCCCAACCTGGCTTTCGTGATGACGCAGCCGGGTGACTACCGCCTGGACGTCAACCCAGCCAGCGACACCACCCGGGTGGTGGTGCAGTCGGGCGGCGGCGTCATTTACGGCGACAACAACATGTCGGTGAATCTTGGCAGCCGACAGCAGGTCAGCTTTAGCGGCACGCAACTGAGCCCTGCCGCACCGGGTGCCACCGTGCAAGACAGCTTTGATGCCTGGGCCGCCGACCGCGATCGGCGCGAAGACCAGTCGGTATCGGCGCGCTATGTGCCACGCGAAACCATCGGTTACCAGCAGCTCGATGCCTATGGCGACTGGCGCCAGGACCCTGCCTACGGCGCCGTGTGGCTGCCGCGCATCGTTCCGGTCAACTGGGCGCCTTACCGCGTCGGCTACTGGAGTTGGATACCGCCCTGGGGTTGGACCTGGATTGACGACGCCCCCTGGGGGTTTGCACCGTTTCATTATGGTCGCTGGGCATTGATCGGCCTGCGCTGGGCCTGGGTGCCGGGGCAGCTGGCGCCGCGCCCGGTCTATGCCCCGGCGCTGGTCGTCTTTGTGGGCGGCTACAGCGGCGGCCTGATCTGGAACATCACCATCAGCTCGGGCGGCGCGCCACAGCCCGGCGTAGGCTGGTTCCCGCTGGCACCGGGTGAGACCTTTCTTCCCGTCTACCCGGTGAGCCCGCGTTATGTGACCAATATCAACCAGAACATCGTGGTTAACAACACCGTGAACGTGACCAACATCTATCGCTACCAACGTCAGCCTGCTGCCGTGACCGCAGTCAGCGCTGAAGACTTTGCCCGCGGCCGGCCCGTGCGCGGCAACCTGCAAACCCTGAGCGCCGCCGATCTGAGCCGCGCCCAGGTGGCAGCGGACGGCAGCGCGATACCGCAGCGGTCCGACCTGCGCGAACGGCCAAGGCTTGCTGCGGCGGCGGCACTGCCGCCCGCTGCGGTGGGCGCGCGGCCGGTGGTGAGCAGCCGCGACGAGCGTCGCAATGACAGGCGAGATGACTCGCGCGCTGGAAGGCCAGACAACAGCGGCCGTGATGCCCGAACTCAGCCCCCCGCGGCGGCAGGTCCGGTGGGCGCGCAGTTGCCTGCCGCCAAGCCTGTTCCAGCGATGCCACCGGCTGTCCATTCCGCGCCTGCCATGCAAGACCGCAATGCCATCGACGCCGAACACCGGGCGCGGCGCGAGCAGCAGCAATTGCAGCGCGACCAGGAGCGCCAGCAACGTGACCTGGCGCGGCAGCAAGACGCGCAGCGCCGGCAAAGCGAAGAAGCCTTGGGACGGCGCGCATTGCGTGAGCAAGCCCAGAAAAATGCCATCACGCCCCCGGTAAACCCGCAGGCACGGGCCGCAGCAGAACGCCACTCGGTCGAGCAGGCCTGGCAGGCGCAACAGCAACTCCAGCGTGAGCAGCAGCGTCAGCAAAAAGAGTTGATCCACCAGGAGGCGCAACAACGCCGGCAAAACGCAGCGCCACCGGGCCAACGCGCAAAGCATGAGCAGGAACAGCGCAAGGAGCAGGTCCAGAAACGGCCGCCAACGCAGCAGACAGACACGCCCCATGCGCGCGACCCGTAGCCAGAGGGTGGCCCTAACCGCAGTCGGGAACCATGATCCAGCAAGAGAAAAATAGGCCTATAGCCCTTATGGATAGGGCGTAAGAAGCTATCAAAAATGTAGCGACTGCGTGCCGGCTGGAAAATCGACCTCGGCGGTCAGTACTCCAGCCGTTCCGGCTTGACTTCCTGCAGGATGGTGGTGGCGATCTCTTCGATCGACTTGGTGGTGGTGGACAGCCAGCGTATGCCTTCGCGGCGCATCATGGCTTCGGCTTCGTGGATTTCGTGGCGGCAGTTGGCCAGGTTGGCGTAGGTCGAATTGGGCCGGCGCTCGTTGCGGATCTGGCTCAGGCGCTCGGGCGCAATCGTCAGGCCGAAGATCTTTTTGCGGTGCGGCACCAGTGCCGTGGGCAACTGGCGGCGCTCGAAGTCTTCCGGGATCAACGGGTAGTTGGAGGCCTTGAGGCCGTACTGCATGGCCAGGTACAGCGAGGTCGGCGTTTTGCCGCTGCGGCTCACGCCCACCAGAATCACGTCCGAGCCCGCCAGGTCTTTGTTGCTCTGGCCGTCGTCGTGGGCCAGCGAGAAGTTGATGGCCTCGATGCGGTCGTCGTAGGCCTTGCTTTTGGACGCGTCGGAGAATCGGCCCACCCGGTGGTTGGACTTGAGGCCCAGCTCGCTTTCCAGCGGCTCGACAAAGGTGCCAAACATGTCCAGCAGCATGCCGTGGCAATGCGCCTTGATGACCGCCAGAACCTCCATATTGACCAGCGTGGTGAACACAATCGGCTTTTTGCCCTCGACTTCGGCCGCGTGGTTGATCTGGCGCACGGCCTGGTGCGCCTTGTCCACGCTGTCAATAAAGGGCAGGCGCACATGGTGTGGTTTCAACTCAAACTGGGCCAAAATGGCGTTGCCAAAGGTCTCGGCGGTGATACCGGTGCCGTCCGAGATGAAAAATACGGTGCGATTGGGCATGGTGACTTGTTCAGGGTAGTGACAGGTGGGCATGAGCGCAGCTGGCGGCTGGCCCCTACAATTCAGGCAATTATCCCGATTCTCCCGCCATGCCCCACCTCAACCCCCTCGAACAACAACAAGGTTGCTTGTCGCGCATGGTCAATACCCCAGTTTTTAAACCTCCCGGAGTATTTCTATGTCCAAGCTTTTTGATGCGACCGCCCTGGTCGTACCGTTTGAAAACCTGAGAATGACCGATGTCGAGGCGGTCGGCGGCAAAAACGCCAGCCTCGGCGAAATGATCTCCCAACTGCCCACCGGCCCCCAAGGCGTGCGGGTGCCCACCGGTTTTGCCACCACGGCCCATGCGTTCAGGGTGTTTCTGGCCCACGCGGGTCTGGACAAGAAAATCAATGCGCTGCTCGATGCGCTGGATACCGACGATGTGCGGGCACTGGCCGAGACTGGCGCCAAGATCCGCGCGCTGGTCGAGGCCCAGCCATTTCCGGCCGATTTTGAAAAAGCCATTCGCGACAGCTTTGCCGCTTTGAGTGCCGGTAACGCCCAAGCCAGCTTCGCCGTGCGCTCCTCCGCCACGGCCGAAGACCTGCCCGATGCTTCCTTTGCAGGCCAGCAGGAAACCTTTTTGAACGTGGTCGGCATCGAGGACGTGCTGCACAAGATGAAAGAGGTGTTTGCCTCGCTCTACAACGACCGCGCCATCAGCTACCGCGTGCACCAGGGCTTTGCCCATGCCGACGTGGCTTTGTCCGCCGGTGTGCAGCGCATGGTGCGCAGCGATCTGGGCGCCGCCGGCGTGATATTCACCATCGACACCGAAAGCGGCTTTGAAGACGTGGTCTTCATCACCTCCAGCTACGGCCTGGGCGAGACGGTGGTGCAGGGCGCCGTGAACCCCGACGAGTTTTATGTGCACAAGCCCATGCTCAAGGCCGGCAAGCGCGCGGTCATCCGCCGCAACCTGGGCTCCAAGCTGCTGCAGATGGAATTTGCCACGCCGGAAGAGAAAAAGGCCGGCGGCAAGCTGGTCAAGACCACCGACGTGCCCACCGAGCTGCGCAACCGCTACTCGCTGACGGACGACGATGTGGAGGAACTGGCCCGTTACGCGCTGATCATCGAGGCGCACTACGGCCGCCCCATGGACGTGGAGTGGGGCAAGGACGGCACCGACGGCCAGCTCTACATCCTGCAGGCCCGGCCCGAAACCGTGAAAAGCCAGTCCAAGGGCAAGGCCGAGCAGCGCTACAAACTCAAGGGCATGGGCACGGTGCTGGCCGAAGGCCGCGCCATTGGCCAGAAGATTGGCACCGGCCCGGTGCGCATCGTGCACAACATCAGCGAGATGGACCAGGTGCAGGTTGGCGACGTGCTGGTGACCGACATGACCGACCCGAACTGGGAGCCGGTGATGAAGCGCGCCAGCGCGATCGTGACTAACCGTGGGGGGCGTACCTGCCACGCGGCCATCATTGCGCGCGAACTGGGCATTCCGGCCGTGGTGGGCTGTGGCGATGCCACCGAGCGGCTCTCGGACGGCATGCTGGTGACGGTGAGCTGTGCCGAAGGCGATACCGGCAATATTTACGACGGCTTGCTGGAAACCGAAGTGACCGAGGTGCAGCGCGGTGCGATGCCGCCGATCGACCTGAAGATCATGATGAACATCGGCAATCCGCAGCTGGCCTTTGATTTCTGCCAGATTCCCAACCATGGCGTCGGCCTGGCGCGGCTGGAATTCATCATCAACAACAACATTGGCGTGCATCCCAAGGCGATTCTGGACTACCCCAATGTCGATGCCGACCTGAAAAAGGCGGTGGAAAGCGTGGCGCGCGGCCATGCGTCGCCGCGGGCCTTTTACGTGGACAAAGTGGCTGAAGGCATTGCCACCATTGGCGCTGCCTTCTGGCCCAAGTCGGTGATTGTTCGCCTCTCGGACTTCAAGTCGAATGAATACCGCAAACTGATCGGCGGCTCCCGCTACGAGCCTGAGGAAGAAAACCCGATGCTGGGCTTTCGCGGTGCGGCGCGCTACCTCAGTCCCGATTTTGGCGAGGCCTTTGCGATGGAGTGCGAGGCGCTCAAGCGCGTGCGCAACGACATGGGCCTGACCAATGTGGAGGTCATGGTGCCCTTTGTGCGCACGCTGGGGCAGGCCGAGAAGGTCACCCAGTTGCTGGCGCAGCATGGCCTCAAGCGCGGGGAGCAGGGCTTGCGCCTCATCATGATGTGCGAAGTGCCCAGCAATGCGGTACTGGCCGACCAGTTCCTGGAGTATTTTGATGGCTTCTCGATCGGCTCCAACGACCTGACCCAGCTCACGCTGGGCCTGGACCGTGACTCGGGCCTCGAAATTCTGGCCAAAGACTTTGACGAGCGCGATCCGGCAGTGAAAGCGCTGCTCAGCCAGGCGATCGAGGCCTGCAAGCGCCAGGGCAAGTACGTGGGTATTTGCGGCCAGGGCCCCAGCGACCACCCGGACTTTGCGCAGTGGCTCAAAGAGCAGGGCATTGGCTCCATCTCGCTCAACCCGGATACCGTGATAGACGCCTGGAAGCGGCTGGCGGGCTGACGTCCAGCGCAGTGCGCAAAGTGGCAAGCGTAGAGGCCCGTGCGCAGCGCAGGGCCGCCCCAAGGAAAATTAGTCCCCGAGGGGCTGACGTCCGCGGCTCCAAGCTTGCCTGCGCAGGCTTGGACGGACGCAAGAACTGCTGCGTCTCGCAGCGGCACGTCCAGCGAAGTACGCGCAGCAACAGGCGTGGGGGCTACAATTTTCCGCCGGGCCGTCCCAAGGAAAATTAGCCCCCTCGGGGGCAGCGCAGTACACGCAGTGACAAGCGTGGGGGCCAGCTACCAAGGGAAAACCCCAGCGGCTGAGAGGCGTTTGGCAAGTGTTTGGTAAGTAATTGGCAAGCCCCGGCATGACAATCGGGGCATGCCATTGTCTGAAAACCGCCGCCGCTACTGGCGCAAGAACCTGCTGGTCACGGCCTTGCTGCTGGCGCTGTGGTTCACGGTCACATTTGGGGTGAGCTACTTTGCGCGGGCGCTGAATTTCAGCTTTTTCGGCTGGCCCTTCAGTTTCTGGATGGGGGCGCAGGGCGCTTTGCTGGTGTATTGCCTGATCATCGGGTTTTATGCCTGGTACATGAACCGGCTGGACATCGAGCACGGTGTGGCCGAGAACGACGAGTAAGCATGCCAGGCCTGTTCAGCGCTCACAATGGCTCGAAGGCTGCCAGGCAGGCTTTCAAGGCCCAGTTGAACCGGGTTTACTGCTGGTACACCGTGGGATTTTTGCTGTTCGTGGCGGTGCTGGCCGGGCTGGAGCCGCTGGGCCTGCCGCGCCAGTGGATTGGTCTTTCGTTCCTGATGGCGACCGTCGGCCTGTATGCGGCCATCGGCGTCATGAGCCGTACCACCGATGCCGCCGAATACTATGTGGCCGGGCGCCGGGTGCCGGCCTTCTACAACGGTCTGGCCACCGGCGCGGACTGGATGTCGGCGGCGTCCTTCATCGGCATGGCCGGAACGCTTTACCTCACGGGTTACAACGGTCTGGCTTTCATCATGGGTTGGACCGGCGGCTACTGCCTGGTGGCCTTGGTGCTGGCGCCTTACCTGCGCAAGTTTGGCCAACTCACCATTCCCGATTTTCTGGGGGAGCGTTATGGTGGGCACCTGCCGCGGCTCATTGGCCTGGTGGCCGCGATTCTGTGTTCTTTCACCTACCTCGTGGCGCAAATTTACGGCGTGGGCCTGATCACCTCGCACCTGACCGGCGTGGCCTTCGAGCTGGGCATTTTCCTCGGATTGGGCGGCATTTTGGTCTGCTCTTTCCTGGGGGGCATGCGGGCCGTGACCTGGACCCAGGTGGCCCAGTGCATTGTCCTGATCGTCGCTTACCTGATTCCCGTGGTGTGGCTGTCGGTCAAGCAGACCGGCAGCCCGGTGCCGCAACTGGTGTACGGCTTCCAACTGGAAAAGGTGACGGCCAAGGAAAAGGCGCTGGACACCGATCCCGGGGAGCTGCAGGTCCGCGAAATATTCAGGCAACACTCGCAGTCCTTGACGGACAAGCTGGCAAATCCGGTTGCAGCCCTGGCTGCCGACAGGGCGGCTGCGGGTAAAAAACTGGCTGAGTTAAAGGCGGAGAATGCACCCGTCGCCCAGATTTCTTCTGCAGGCAAGGCGCTGGCCAATATGCCCCGGACTGAAGCGGCCGCCACCAAGGCCTGGCTGGCGGCCAAGGCTTCTGCAGACCTTAAATCCCAGCCGCTCAATGGCATGCCCCGGCATGCCGCCCAGTTTGCAGGTGACCCCAATGGCACGGCCAAGGAGCGGGAGGCCTACGACACATCACGGCGCAATTTCCTGGCCCTGGTCTTTTGCCTGATGGTGGGAACGGCGGCGCTGCCGCACATCCTCATGCGCTACTACACGGTTCCCAGCGTCCGGGAGGCGCGCCAATCCGTGACCTGGTCGCTTTTTTTTATTGTCCTGCTGTACTTCACGGCGCCTGCGCTGGCGGTTTTGGTGAAGTATGAAATCTTCACGGTGCTGGTCGGCACACCGTTTGATCAGCTCCCGGCCTGGGTGGCCTCTTGGGCCAAGGTAGACCCGTCCTTGCTGTCGGTCGTCGACATCAACAAGGACAACATCCTGCAGCTCAATGAGCTGTCGATTGGCGGCGACATCATTGTGCTGGCCACCCCGGAAATCGCCGGGCTGCCTTACGTCATTTCCGGGCTGGTGGCAGCAGGTGGCCTGGCTGCCGCTCTTTCCACGGGCGATGGTCTGCTGCTGACCATTGCCAATGCCCTCAGCCATGACCTTTATTACAAGATGATCGATCCGAACGCATCGACAGTGAGCCGGGTAACCGTCTCCAAGATGCTGCTGCTGATGGTGGCGCTGATAGCGGCTTATGTGGCCGCGCAAAAGCCGGCGGACATCCTGTTTCTGGTGTCCGCGGCTTTTTCATTTGCGGCGGCATCCTTCTTTCCGGCGCTCAGCCTGGGCATTTTCTGGAAGCGCGCGACCGGTATGGCGGCCTCCATGGGCATGCTGGCCGGGTTGGGGGTTACGTTTTACTACATGGTGACCACCCAGCCGTGGATGCGCGACATGTTTCGCGTGACATCGCCCGTTGAGCTCTGGTGGGGGATTGACCCGATTTCCGCCGGGCTGTTTGGCGTGCCGGTGGGCTTTGTCGTGATGGTGCTGGTCAGTCTGGTGACCCCACCGCCGGAACAGAAGGCACAGGATCTGGTTGAGCACATCCGCTACCCCCATCTGCGGGACGGCTAGGGCCTGTTAACGCGGCTTCAGAGCGGTTTGGGCGGCTTTTTTAGTGGCAATGGCCGCTACAGCCCACTAAAACGGTGGTTTTTGCGTTTGCCATCGCCTCAGGCTATAATCATGGGCTTCGCCTTGCTGCACCCCTTAACGACGCTGGGGGCAGCTTTTACCAACCAAAAGGAGAGTTTATGCGTCACTATGAGATCGTCTTGCTGATCCACCCGGATCAAAGCGAGCAAGTCCCAGCCATGCTGGAGCGTTACAAGGGCATGATCACCGCTGGCGGTGGCAAAGTGCACCGTGTTGAAGATTGGGGCCGCCGCCAACTGGCTTACCTGATCCAGAAACTGGCCAAAGCCCACTACCTGTGCATCAATATTGAAGCCAGCCAGGCCGTGATGGAAGAAATTGAACACGCGTTCAAGTTCAACGATGCAGTTCTGCGTCACATCACCGTGCTCAAGAAAAAGGCCGAAACCGGTCCATCCCTCATGATGCGAAACGTCGAGAGGGAAGAAGCCCGTAAAGCCCAGCAGCAGGAGTATGCGGCGTAATTTCGCCCCAGATACTTTGCTGTTGAACGTCTCACTGCTGTGCAAATGCTGATTTCGCAGTGAACCACGTTGAGTTGACCGCTTGTATCGCCGAGGCGAGTCCTTTGCGCTACACCCCCGCCGGATTGCCGGCCGCCAATTTTGTACTCGAACACGAGTCGGAAATGGTGGAAGCAGGCAGCACCCGGCAGGTCAAATTAACAGTCAAGGCGGTTGCCTTCGGAACGCTGGCCGAACAAACGGGCCGGCTGACCATGGGTCAAGCCTTCAGGTTCAGTGGATTTTTAGTCAATGCCCGCGGCAACAAGAGCGTTGTTTTTCACATTCAAGCAATCGATCAAGTACTGAACCCCATTTAAGGAGTCCATCATGGCCGGACCAAAACGTTTTAACAAAGACAAGCGCCCCAAGCGCAACACCCAATCCCTGCTGTTCAAGCGCAAGCGTTTTTGCCGCTTCACAGCCGCTGGCGTTGAAGAAATCGACTACAAAGACATCGACACCCTGCGCGATTTCGTAGCCGAAAACGGAAAAATCATCCCCGCACGCCTGACCGGCACGCGCGCGATTTTCCAGCGCCAGATCAACACCGCCGTCAAGCGCGCTCGCTTCCTCGCGATGCTGCCTTACAGCGACCAGCACCGTAGCCTGTAAGGAGC
>NZ_JAKFDR010000129.1:0-20856 GCF_036676035.1 Polaromonas sp. | reverse complement strand
CTTCACGCAGGCCACGGCCATGCCCAAGGTCGCCCGCTACATCAGCGAGCAGGCCAAGCTCAAAAGCATTGCCATCATTTACGTGAACAACGACTTCGGCAAGGGCGGCCTGGACATGATCAAGAAGGCGCTGGCCAATTCGCCGACCAAGGTCGTTACCGAGATTTCCACCGAGCCCGGCCAGATTGACTTCTCGGCTGCCGTGCTGCGCGCCAAGCAGAGCAATGCCGAAGGTCTGTTCGCCTACTCCAATGAAGAAGAGTCGGCGCGCCTGCTGCGCGAGCTGCGCAAGCAGGGCTGGAGCAAGCCGATTGTGGGCGAGACCACGCTGACGGGCCAGAAAGTGATCGACCTGGCGGGTGACGCTGCCAATGGTGCGGTGGCCCACGTGGGCCTGACGGTCGACGCACCCCTGCCTGCCATTCGCGCCTTCCGCGCCAAGTTCGAGAAAGAGTACAAATATGTGTCCGACCACAACGGCATGAAGGGCTACTCCGGTATTTACGTACTCAAGTCAGCGATTGAAAAGGCCGGCAAGCTCGACCGCAAGGCCGTGGCCGCTGCGCTGCACACGCTCAAGGTCAAGGCCGCGGATCAGCCTGGTGTGCTGATGGACGTCAGCTTTGACAGCAAAGGCGACCTGGACCGCGAAAGCTTCATGGTGGAAGTGAAGAACGGCAAGCAGGAGGTGGTCTCCATACTGCCGCCCCTGAGCGCCGCGGCTGCGAAGAAGTAAATCCACAGAGTCAATCGACAGCCTCCCGGTGGTATGCCGGGTCGGCGCCGGACCTGCCTTCCAGGGCCGCCAGCTGACCCGCTGCCGCCCTCCCTGTTCTTCCAACCCCACGGATGTGAGTGTTAGACCCATGACCGACTTTCTCCAACTCTTTTTATCCGGCCTGGCCACCGGCAGCATTTATGCGCTGGCCGCCCTGGGTTTCACGCTGCTGTGGCAGGCCTCGGGCACCATCAATTTCGCGCAGGGCGAGTTCGTCATGCTGCCGGCCTTTCTGATGCTGGGCTTCATCTCGCTGGGCGCCCCCATGCTGGTGAGCTTCGTGATGACCGCTTTGCTGGCCGTGCTGCTGCTGGGCTGGATCTTCAAGCGCGGCGTGGTCGATCCGCTGTTCAAGTATGGCATGATGCCCATCGTCGTGGCCACCATCGGCCTGTCGATCGCCATGCGCAACGGCGTGCGGGCCGGCTACAGCGCCGAGGCCCATCCCTTCCCCAGCCTGTTTGCCGACAAGCTCTACAACATTGCCGGCGTCACGGTCACGCTGCAGGACATTGGCACCTTCGCACTGGCCATGGCTATCGTGCTGGCCACCCAGGCCTTTCTGGCCAAAACCGTCACCGGCCGCGCCATGCAGGCCGTGGCCCAAAACACGGAAAGCGCTTCGGTGCTCGGCATCAATGTGCCGCGCATGATTTTCTACACCTTCGCCATCAATGCGGTGCTGGCGGTGGCGGCCGCCATGCTGGTCACGCCCACCTACCTGGCCAAGTTCGACATGGGCGAGGGCCTGGGCACCAAGGCCTTCTTTGCCGCCATCATCGGCGGTTTCAACAACTCACGCGGCGCGTTGCTGGGCGGCCTGATTGTCGGCGTGTGCGAAAACCTCGCCTCGGCCTACATCTCGCCGGCCTACAAGGACGCCGTGGCCCTGGTGATTTTCATGATCGTGATCCTGTTCAAGCCGCAAGGCCTGCTGGGCAAAAAAGAGGAGCGCAAGGTATGAAGCTCTTGAACCATAAATTTGCGACCGTCTTCACCGTGCTGGGCGCCTTGCTGGTGCTGGTCGCGCCGCAGTACCTGAAGAACTACGGCATCTACCTGCTGACCTACTGGCTGGTCTTCATCATCGCCACCATGGGCCTGAACCTGACCATTGGCTATGCGGGCCAGAAATCCCTGGGCCATGCGGCTTTCTTCGGCATCGGAGCCTACACCGTGGCCATCCTGATGAAGGCCGGCTTCAGCTTCTGGCTCGGCCTGCCGGCCGCCGCCCTGATCTGCTTTGCCGTCGGGCTGATCCTGGGCTTTCCGGCGCTGCGGGTGCAGACCATTTACCTGGCCTTCGCCACCTTGGGCTTTAACACCGCCATCTGGCTGGTGATGCGCAACGAAGAGTGGCTGACCGGCGGCACCTTCGGCATCAACAACATCGCGCGGCCCGTGCTGCTGGGCTACTCGCTCGAAGCCAACCGGCCCTACTACTACTTTGTGCTGGCGGTGACGCTCATTCTGTCCGGTTTGCTGTGGGGCTTGCTGCGCTCCCCCTGGGGCAAGGCCTTCAAGGCCCTGCGCGACAACCCGATACGGGCTGAAAGCCTGGGGGTGGACATTCGCAACTACACGCTGCTGAGTTTTGCCATCGGTGCGGTTTATGCTGGTATCGCGGGTGCGCTGTTTGCCTCGCTGGTGCAGTTCATTGAACCGGCGCCTTTCACTGTGGCGGCGTCCATCATGATGTATTTGATGGTGGTGGTCGGCGGTGCCGGTTATTTCCTGGGGCCCATCATCGGTGCCGCTGTGGGGGTGGTGCTGCCGGAATGGCTGCGCGACGTACCCTTTGTTTCCAACTGGTACCTGCCGATGTTCGGTGCAGCGGTGGTGGTGCTGATGGTCTGGCTGCCCGACGGACTGCTCAGCATCCCGGACCGCATCCGGGACCGGCGCGCCGCGCGGGAAGCTTCGGCTGCACGCATGGCCGCCGCCCAAAAGATCGGAGTCGCATCATGATCAACCCCGTCCTGAAAGTCAGCCAGCTCAAGAAGGCCTATGGCGCCATCCAGGCCGTCGGTGGCGTGTCGTTTGAAGTCATGCCCGGGGAAATCTTTGGCGTGATCGGCCCCAACGGCTCCGGCAAAACCACCATGTTCAACAGCGTGCTGGGGCAGATCAGCCCGGATGCCGGCAGCATTGAGCTCAGCGGCAAAAACATCACCGGCCTGTCGCCGCTGGAGCTGAGCCGGCGCGGCGTGGGCCGCACCTTCCAGACGCTGCAGGTGTTTGGCAAGATGACCGTGCGCGACAACCTGATCGTCGCCGCGCAGGAACACCAGGGCAGCCTGCTCAGCCGGATGTTTGCCCCCGGCGACTCCGGCCTGGGCGCCAAGGCGGACGAGCTGATTGATTTGTTCCGCATCCGCCATGTGGCCGACAAACCGGCGGGCTCGCTGAGCTACGGCCAGCAAAAGCTGGTGGACATTGCCATGGCCTTCATGAGCGAGCCCGACCTGGTGCTGCTGGACGAACCCTGCGCGGGCGTCAACCCGAGCCTGGTGGGCGGCATCTCCACCCTGCTCAAGCAGCTGAACAAGACACGCAAGGGCTCCTTCGTGGTGATCGAGCACAACATGGACTTTGTGATGGATTTGTGCCACCGCATCATGGTGATGGTCGAAGGCCAGGTGCTGGCCATTGGCACGCCGGCCGAGATTCGAGCCAACAAAGAGGTGCTCGACGCCTACCTGGGGAACTGACATGTCCAACGATATCTGCATTGAATTCGACGATGTGGTGGCCGGTTACAAGGATTTCATGATCCTGAACAACCTGTCGTTCAAGGTCAGGCGCGGCTCCATCACGCTGCTGCTGGGCCCCAACGGCGCGGGCAAGTCCACCGTGCTGAAAACCCTGTTTGGCCTGCTCAAACCGCGCCAGGGCAGCATCCATCTGGACGGGGCCGACATCACCGGCGCATCGCAAAAAGAGTTGCTGGCCCGTGGCATTGCCTTTGTGCCGCAGGGGCGCAACCTGTTTGGCCAGCTCACCGTGTTCCAGAACCTGGAGCTGGGCGGCATCACGCTGGGCACCAAGACCACGCATGAGCGCATTCCCGAGGTGCTGGAGTTCTTCCCGCGCGTCAGGGAGCGCATCCACTCGCAGGCCTCGGCGCTGTCGGGCGGGGAGCAAAAGCAGCTGGAGATTGGCCGCGCCCTGTTGCTGCGGCCCAAGGTGCTGCTGATTGACGAGCCCTCCATCGGCCTGTCGCCGATGGTGGTGCAGGACGTGTTCAAACTGTTGCAAAAGCTGGCCTCGCAGGGCACCACGGTGCTGATGGTGGAGCAAAACGTCAAGAGTGCGCTCAAAATTTCCGACGATGCGATCGCACTGGAGTCGGGCCAGCTGGTGCTGCACAAGCCGGCCTCAGAACTGCTGGCCGACCCCAATATCGAGCGGCTGTTCCTGGGCGGTGGGCATGTCGCCCAAGGCATGGCCGGTGTCGCACTTTAATTTCATGGCAGCTCTAATCAGGAGAATCTCATGAGCACAAACAATCCGGCGCCGCATCCGGCTGACGCCAAAGACCGCGAATCCATCCCCGAAGTGGCCAATCCGCTGGGGCTCGATGGGATCGAGTTCATCGAGTACACCACCTCCAAGCCTCAGGCGCTCGGGCAGGTGCTGGAGATGATGGGCTTTCGCCCGATTGCCCGGCATCGCTCCCGCGAAGTGCTGCTGTACCGCCAGGGCGGCATCAATGTGATTGTCAACGCCCACATTCCCATGCTGCCCGACGGCGCGGCGCCCACCGACAAGCCGGTGATTGCGGCCGTGGCCCTGCGTGTCCGCGACGCGGCAGCAGCCTACCGCAGCGCCCTCGACCGTGGCGCCTGGGCCGTGCCGGCGCGGGTGGAGGTGATGGAGCTGAACATCCCGGCGATTCACGGTGTAGGCAAGAGCCGCATCTATTTTGTGGACCGCTATGAAAAGTTCTCGATCTTCGATGTCGACTTCGTGCCCATCCCGGGTGTGGACCAGCACCCACCGGCCGTCGCCGGCCTGCATTTTTTTGGCATCGTGCAGTACATCGGCAATGACCGCAGCGAAGACTGGGCCGAGTTTTACCGCGAGCTGTTCGGCTTCACGGAGCTGCCCAGCGAGCAGCGTTTTGGCATCCTGCCCAAGGGGCGCATTCTTCGCAGCCCCTGTCCGGCATCCTCCCGTTTCCATCTCCAGCTGATCGAGCCCGAGGCCAGTGTTCTGGACGTCGAAGGGGATGAGCGCATGCAGCGCATCGGGCTGGGCAGTCCCGACGTGCTGGCGGCGGTTGCCGAGCTGCGCAAGCGCGGCGTCGAGTTCGTCGAGTCCAGCGGGGTGCATACCGAAGACCGCGGTGCGCTGACCAAAACCTGGCTGGGCAGCGTGACCTTTGAGCTGGTACAAAACAAGCGCGGGTGACATCATGAGCCACTACAGCGGAAACATTGATGACTTCGGGATGGACACCATCTCGCTGGCAGGGCCGCTTGAGGCCAAGCTCAAGGCGGTGCGCGAAGCCGGGTTTACGCAGATCATGCTGGCCGCCCGGGACCTGGTGGGCCACCCGGACGGCCTGGAGGCGGCGGTGGCCGCCGTGCGCGCCAGCGGCCTGCGGGTGACCGGCTTTCAGGTGCTGCGCGACTTTGAAGGGCTGTCGGGCCACCTGCACGAGTACAAGATGGCTATCGCCAAGTCCATGCTGGAGATGTGCCACGCGCTGGACTGCCGTCTGCTGCTGGTCTGCTCGTCAACCTCCACCCATGCCACCAGCGAGACCGATGCGCTGGTGCGCGATCTGCGCAAGCTGGCCATGCTGGCCATCCCCATGAACATCAAGGTGGCCTACGAGGCGCTCTCATGGGGCCGCACCATCAACGAGTTCCCGCAGGCCTGGGACATCATTTGCCAGGCCGACATGCCCAATCTGGGGCTCGGCTTTGACTCCTTTCACATGTTTGCCAGCAAGACCCCGCTGGACGAGCTGGACATGCTCGATCCGGACAAGATCTTCCTGGTGCAGCTGGCCGACTTCATGTGGAACGAGATCAAGTCGGTGGAAGAGCGCATTGCCACGGCCCGGCACTTCCGTGTGTTCCCGGGCGAAGGGGTGCACAGCGAAGCGCTGGCCGCGCTGGTGACCAAACTGCATGAGCTGGGCTACCGCGGTGACTACAGCTTTGAAGTGTTCAACGACGACTACCAGCAAATCCCCTTGCCGACGGTGGCGCAGCGCGCGTGGCGCTCGGCGCTGTGGCTGGGCGAGGATGTGCTGCGGCGGTCGGTGCCGCTGCCCAACCAGATTCGCCTGAAGCGCTAGTTTTTCAACATGATTGATTCCGTATGAGCAGTATTTTTGAAGGTTTTTTGTCCACTTCCGAAGTGCTGGAGGCATTCAACGAGCGCAACTTCATACAGGCCATGTTGCGTTTTGAAGCATCCCTGGCGCGCGCGCAGGCCCGCGCCGGCCTGATCCCTGAAAGCGCGGCGCAGTCCATCATCGGGACCTGCAAGGTGGACCTGTTTGACGTGGCCAAAATCGTGCGGGAAAGCGGGCGGGCCGGCAGCATTGCGATTCCGCTGGTCAAGAGCCTCAGGGACACGGTGGCCCTGTTCAATGCCGAAGCGGCCCGGTTTGTCCACTTTGGCTCTACCTCCCAGGACGTGATTGACACCGCGATGGCCCTGGTCACGCGTGAAGCGCTGGCCCTGATTGAAGCCGATCTGAACAAGGCCGTTGGCGCGCTGCTGGAACTGGCTGAACGCCATGCGGCCACGCCCATGCTGGCGCGCACGCTGATGCAGCCGGCCTCGGTCACCAGCTTTGGTTTGAAATGCGCAGGCTGGGCCGCGCCGCTGGTGCGCAGCCAGCAGCGTCTGCGCAGCGCAGCCGGCAATGCCCTGAGCGTGCAGCTGGGGGGTGCGGTGGGAACGCTTGCGCAAATGAATGGCAAGGGCCGGGAGGTCACGGCGCTGATGGCCAGTGAGCTGGGGCTCAAAGCACCGTCATCGGTCTGGCATACCCAGCGCGATGAGTGGGTGGCGCTGGGTTGCGAGCTGGCCTTGCTGGTGGGCAGCCTTGGCAAGATTGGCAAGGACATTGCCCTGATGGGGCAGTATGAAGTGGGCGAGCTGGCCGAGCCGGCAGAGCCCGGGCGCGGTGGCTCGTCTGCCATGCCGCACAAGCGCAACCCGGTGGCCTGCATGGTGGCGCTGGCCGCCGCACAGCGGGCGCCGCAGCGTGTGGCGTCCCTGCTGGCGTCCATGCCGCAAGAGCATGAACGTGCCTTGGGCAACTGGCAGGCCGAGTTGGCTGAGTGGCCGGGCCTTCTGATGTCGGCCCACGGCTCGGCCCGCGCCATGGCGCAGGCGCTGCCTGGCCTTGAAGTAAACACGCAGCGCATGCGCGCCAATCTCGATGCCCTGCGCGCGGCCTTGCCGCAAGACGCTGCCGACGAGTGGTTCAACCCCGAACTGGCCCAGCATGCGGCGCAACTGACGCTGGCCCAGGTCAAGTCATTGCGTGAATTGAAAGCACCTCATCAAGAACCTTAAGGAAATCAAGGACGGTCAGCATGAACGATTACGACAAAGGCATGGTCAACCGCCGCCGCGTACTGGGCGATGCGTGGGTCGACAAGGCGCAGGCCAACAGCAATGAATTCAACGCCGAATTCCAGAGTCTCATCACCCGCTATGCCTGGAACGAGATCTGGGGCCGGCCTGCTTTGGGGGACAAGACGCGCCGCCTGATGGTGATCTCGATGATGATTGCCCTGAAGGCCTACGAAGAGTTCGAGATGCACGTGCGTGCCGCACTGGATGGCCCACCCGAATCGCGGCTGACGCCGGAAGAGATCAAGGAAATCATCCTGCAGGCCGCGGTTTACTGCGGTGTGCCGGCCGCCAACCATGCGTTTGCGTTGGCTGGCAACATCCTGCGCGAAAAGGGACTGTTGCCAGCCAAAGGCTAGACCGCTGCGGGCGCGGCCTCCTGCCATCTTGCCCGTGTCTCGTTTTTTTTGAAAGTTGCCTATGAAAAAACCGGCTTTGCATTGGATTGAAGAAGGGCAAGGGCCCACTGTGGTGCTCAGCCATGCGCTGGGCTGCGACATCAGCATGTGGGATGGCGTGGCGGACCTGCTGAAAAGCCGTTACACCGTGCTGCGCTATGACCACCGGGGCCATGGGGCGTCGGAAGCGGTACCCGGGCCTTACAACATGGACATGCTGGCAGACGACGCCGCAAGTCTGATCAGCGCACGCGCGGCAGGACCGGTTCATTTTGTCGGCCTCAGCCTGGGCGGCATGACGGCACAGGCGCTTGCTGCAAGGTACCCGCAGTTGCTCAAAAGCATGGTGATCGCCAACGCGGCCAGCTGGTACGACGAGGCGGCCCGCGGCCTGTGGCAAGCGCGGGTGAAAACAGTGCTTGAGCAAGGTGTTGCCGCGATTGCTGATGGTGCGATGCAGCGCTGGTTCACACCCGAGTTTCGGGCGGACCAGCTGCATGGCGGCGCGCAGCGCGTGGCCGCCTTGCGCCGCCAACTGGAGCGCACCGATGCAGCGGCTTATGCCGCCAGCTGCGAAGCGGTGGCGGGCATTGATTTTCGCAGCAGCAATCTGGGCATCGCCTGCCCGGCGCTGGTGATCGCCGGTACACGCGACGAAGCGACGCCGCTGGCCATGTCGCAGCTCATGGCCGACGCCATTCCCGGCGCGCGGCTGCGCACGCTGGAGGCCGCCCACCTCAGCGCGGTGGAGCAGCCCGAGGGGTTTGCCCGGCTGTTGACCGAATTTTTTGAAAGCGTGGAATAGAAGCGTGGAATAGCCATGCCTTCCATGCATCATCCCAGCCGGCGCATTTCTGTCATTTGATCGAAGGAAAAGCAGAGCCGATAATCACGGTTTCCGATGCCCTGCAAAGCCTGCGTACCGTGGAAGCGGTGCGGCAGTCGATTGCCAGCGGCAAGACGGTTGCCCTCAAAGATTTGAACTGAAAGACTTTCCATGAAAACAGCTCTGGTGCTCAATGGCCCCAACCTCAACCTGCTGGGCACGCGCGAACCCGCCGTGTACGGCTCGCAAACGCTGGCTGACGTCGAGGCCTTGTGCGTGAAGGCCTGCGCCAGCCATGGATTCAAGCTCGACTTCCGCCAGAGCAACCACGAGGGTGTGCTGATCGACGCCATTCATGAGGCAGGCCGCGCGCAGGCGGCCGGCACATTGGCCGGCGTCATTCTCAACGCCGGTGCCTACACCCACACCAGCGTGGCCCTGCATGACGCCATCAAGGGCGCCGGCGTGACGCTGATCGAGCTGCACATCAGCAACGTGCATGCGCGCGAGGCCTTCCGCCATCACTCCTACATTTCGCCTGCCGCCAAGGCCGTGATGGCCGGGTTTGGCGTGAAGGGCTACGGCCTGGCAATAGCAGGTTTGGCAGCCCTGGCCGAGCTGGCCCAGCCAGCCTGAGCTGCCTGATGAAGCCTGCCGGGCGCTGACGCATGCCGCCGCCCCTTAAGTTCCCGATTGACGAGCGTGAGGTGGAGTTCAGCGCCATCCGGGCGCAGGGTGCCGGCGGGCAAAACGTCAACAAGGTCTCGAGTGCGGTGCACTTGCGTTTCGACATCCCTGCGTCGTCACTGCCTGAAGAGATCAAGGCACGGCTGCTGGCGCTGAATGACAGCCGCATTACGCAGGAGGGCGTGCTGGTCCTGAAGGCGCAGCAGCATCGCACGCAGGAGATGAACCGTGCTGATGCATTGGCACGTTTGCAGGAAGTCGTCGACAGCGTGTCATCACCACCCAAGCCCCGGCGCGCCACCAAGCCGACCTATGGCTCCAAACAGCGGCGGCTCGAAGGCAAGAGCCAGCGCTCCGCCATCAAGGGGCTGCGTGGCCGGGTCAGTGAATAAAAAGCATTTCTTACTCAGCAGTCCGAAAGTAGTGCGACATACTTTGTCATCCTGAGCGCAGCGAAGGATCTCGGTATGCTGGCAAGATTCTTCGCGTTGCTCAGAATGACAGCATGGCTGGCGTCGCCTGAGTAAAGCGTCAGGAGCTTGCTGCCTGATGTGTCTGCCGTCAATTTCACGCACCTTCAGCTTTACGGATCCCAGACCGGCTTTTCAAACGCAGCCGCCAGAAACTCCACCATGCGCCGCACCTTGACTGACAGGTGCTGACGGCTTGGGTACACCGCTTGAATGTCCAGCGTGGGGGCGAGGTATTCGGGCAGCACCTCCTGCAGGCGGCCCGCTTTCAGGTCCGGCCCCACGATGAAGGTGGGCTGCAGTATGAGGCCCTGGCCAGCCAGGGCGGCCGCCAGACAGGTATCGCCCGAGTTGGTGCGCAGCCGGGGCTGGGTGATCACTTCCACCCGTCCGTTGGGCCCTTCAAACGCCCAGGTGTCGCCGCCTGACCAGTAGGTGTAGGCAATCACCGGGTGCTTTGCAATGTCTTCGATACGGCGAATGCGCGCCTGCCGCTTCAGGTAGCCAGGCGCGGCGCACAGCACCAGCCGCGTTGCGGCCAGGCGGCGCGACACCAGGCTGGAATCCGGCAGCCGGGCAATCCGGATGGCCAGGTCATAGCCGTCATCGATCAGATCCACCACGCGGTCAGACAGCGTCACGTCGAGTGTGACCTGCGGGTACTGCTGCAAAAAACGGCCCCACAGCGGCGCCAAATGCAGGTTGCCGAAAGTCACCGGTGCATTGATGCGCAGGCGTCCGGCCGGCTGGGCGGTGTTGGCGCTGGCTGCGGCATTGGCTTCGGCCAGTTCATCGAGGATTTTGCGGCAACGCTCAAAATAATCCATGCCTGCCTCGGTCAGCGACTGACGGCGCGTGGTGCGGTTAAGCAGGCGCGCACCCAGGCGCGCTTCCAGTTCCAGCAGCAGCCGCGACACCATGGCCTTGGAGGCACCCAGCCGCTCGCCCGCTTTGACAAAGCTGCCGCTTTGCACGACGGCAACGAAAGCTTCCATCTGGCGAAACTGGTCCATGAGCTTTCGGGTTTGGGAAGCTGTTTTAGCAGGGGATAAAAATTATTGTCTCTTATTTAAAGACAATTAATCAATAAATCTATTATTTATCTTTTTTGGGTAGACAACTACAGTTCTTCCATCCCATGCTTTAAATCCAAGGATTCCATCATGTCTGCCCATGCCCTTCCGGCCCTGTTTATCTCGCACGGCGCACCGCTGTTTGCCATTGAGCCCGGTGAGACCGGGCCGGCGTTGACGCGTTGGGCCCGGGCGCTGACGGAAACGAGGGGACAGGAACTGCGGGGCGTCGTGATCATGTCGCCGCACTGGATGACGCGCACGCCGGCCGTGATGACGAACCCCGCACCGGCCACCTGGCACGACTTTGGCGGTTTTCCGCAGGCGCTGTACGCGCTGCAATACCCGGCGCCCGGCAGCCCTGAACTGGGCCGGGAGGTGCTGGGCTTGCTGCAGGAGGCCGGCATCGAGGCGCAGGGCGACGACCGGCGTCCGCTGGACCACGGCGCCTGGGTGCCGTTGATGCACCTGCTCCCGCAGGCCCAGGTGCCGGTGGTGCAGGTGGCCTTGCCCATGTCCTACGGCCCGGCCGAGACCTATGCCATGGGCCGGGCGCTGCGTGGTCTGCGCGAGCGCGGCGTGCTCGTGATCGGCTCGGGCAGCATGACGCACAATCTGGCTGAATTTTTTGGCGGGGCGCGCGAGCCGGCGCCCTACGTCGTCGAATTCAGCCGCTGGGTTGAGTCGGCCCTTGCGCGCGGCGACCTGAGCGCGCTGCTGGACTACCGCCGCCAGGCACCGCACGCACAGCGTGCGCACTCGAGCGAAGATCATTTCTTGCCGATCTTCTTTGCGCTGGGCGCGGCAGAGTGGGGCGGCCCGCAGGGCGCACGGCCCGACTACCTGAGCCGCGAGGTGATGTACAGCATGCTGGCGATGGATACCTTTGCCTTGTCTGCGCCACTGGCTGCGCCGTAAATATTGCCTGTCATTTTTTGAGTCAAAAAGCCATGGAGCCCCTGATGAATCTTGATCTTCCGCTATCGTTTTTGCAGCGACCCGCTGCTGCCGCCACGGCCCAGCCGTGGCTGCTGGTGCTGATGCATGGCATCGGCAGCAATGAACAGGATCTGTTTGGCCTGTCGTCTTACGTGCCGCCCCAGTTCCACGTGCTGAGCCTGCGCGCACCGAATGTGATGGGATTCGGCTCCTATGCATGGTTCGAGTTTGGCGTTACTGCGCAAGGGCGCGTCATCAATGAAGCGCAGGAGGCGGCAAGCCGCCGGCTCGTGGCGCAGACGGTGGAAGCTGCCGCACGGCAGCTCGGGGTGCCGCCTGAGCGCGTGGTGGTGGGCGGCTTCAGCCAGGGCGGCATCATGTCGCTGTCGCTGCTGCTCACGCAGCCGCAGCTGATGCGGGCGGCCATGGTGCTGCACAGCCGGCTGCTGCCGCAGGTGCTGCCCCTGGTGGCGCCTGCCGACCAGCTGCGGGGCAAGCAGCTCTGGGTCAGCCACGGCCTGCAGGACACGGTGATTCCGCTGGCCAGCGCGCACGACATTCGCGACCGTGCCTCGCACCTGCCGCTGGCGCTCAGCTATGCCGAATTCCCCGGCGGGCATGAGATCAGACCGGCAGAGCTGCAGGCCGCCATGCAGTGGCTGGAAGCCCTCTGCGTGACGGGGCTGGTGCACGGGTGAGGTTCTTGCTCCGACGCGCGCCAGCTTGCTGCTGGACTTGGTTTGCTATCAAATTAATAGCTATTTGTGCCTGTCCTGTTTGGGCTGGAGGCCGATTTGGCTTATCTCTGAGTCGAATGCGCCGTGCCGTGGCTGTTTGACAGTAGCGAGCCAAAATCAGCTGGTTAACGCGTCCCGCTTGACATTTTCGCCCTGGTTTTGATGTGCAGCACCGCCTGATCAGTGGGGCCTAGTCGTTAAGTAGTTTTGCACGAGACAAGGCACGCGAGAGCGCCGAAACGCTCGTATAACCAGAGTCTTTGGCTGCTCTTTTCAGTCCAAGCCCTGACTGCACTGCCCGGTGGGCAATCGATAAGCGCACGTACCCCAGGTACTTGCCAGGCGGGTGATTCATGACTTCCCGAAACCTGGTGGCAAATGAGGTGCGGGACATCCCGGCTTCTTTGGCCAACGTGTCCAGATTCCAATCGTTTTGCGGCGCGGCGTGCATGGCGACCAGCGCACCAGCGATACGCGGATCCGCGAGCCCGTTGAAGAGTCCGCTCGTCGTCCGAGGATGCGCAACCAAGTGTCGCAGCAGGCCAATAAAAAGAATGTCCCCAGCCCGGTCCAGGAGCGCTGGCTGACCGCAACGCGGCTCCAGAAGTTCCGAGGAAATCAGGTGGATCACATGATTCAGTGATGAGTCGGCCCCATCAAGTGGGACCACAAGCTGTTGCGTAAATTCACCGAGGAGCAAGGATGCAACAGGGCCTTCCAGGAATGCCTTTGCACATATCAGTGTTTCAAATGCTCTGCCAGATAGCGGCGTCAACGAATGGGCTCTGTCTGCGCGGCAAATAACGATAGCGGGCGCTGTAACGGTCACGAAATCTTCGTGGGGAACACTTAAGCGCACTTCACCTTGCGCAACCAAATGCAAATACAGCAGTTGCCCTGAAGTTGCTTCGAAGCTTACTGTTGAAGTGCCGATTTCTGCTCGCATGACCTCCACTCTGGGCGCTAGTCCTTCAAGCAGGGCTGACAGACGATCTAGCCGAATTGGGTTGTTCATTTTGAACGAATGGCAAACGTAATTGAATTTTTGATTGCAGATAATACAGCACAATGTGCCGATCGGACAATCTCAAAGGGCGCCGGTCACATTGTTTTCGCGCTGGCCCCTGGAGCATTTGACGCCCGCCACTAGCCGATGCTGGCTGTTTTTTCCACCCAAAAGGATGAGTCAATGAAAGCGCAAGCCCTGATGCCGCGATATCCCGTCCCGGCCCTCAATGTCCCTCTGACTACTGAGGGCCGGTTTGTCCTTGGCGCTATGCCAGGAGAACGTTTTGACCTCGTGGTCTTCTACCGAGGCCTTCATTGCCCGATTTGCGCGAAGTACTTGCTTGAGTTGGAACGCCTCGCGCCAGAATTCGCGACACGCGGGGTTCAGGTCATCGCTGTTAGCAGCGACGACGAAGAACGCGGCAAGCAAATGGCCGACAAGGTCAAAGCCAGCGCGGTCAAGTTCGCCTATGGTCTGAGCTTGAAGAGCGCCCGTGAGTGGGGCCTTTATATAAGTTCTTCTCGCGGGACGACTTCAATCGGAATTGATGAGCCCACGTTATTCAGTGAGCCTGGCGTCTTCATTGTTCGACCGGACGGGACGCTGTATTACGGCGCGGTTCAAACCATGCCGTTCGCGCGCCCACAATTCCAAGACCTGCTGGGCGCGATTGATTTCGCGATCGCCAAGGACTATCCGGCACGTGGGGAATACACGGCAGAAGTCTGATGGGCCGATGAGGTCTTACCCTTGCACTCAGATTTCCCCGCGGCGTGACGTGCTACTGCGTTCGCTGGCGCAGGTTCGCTGCCCGGTGCACGCGATTTACGGCCGCGAAGATGCGCTCTATCAGGGGAAAATGGAGGCACTGAGCTTGGCCCTGCAACAAGCTCCTCACTTCAAGTCGCTGACCTGGATTGAGGAGGCCGGGCACTGGGTCCAGTTTGAGCGGGCCGAGGCCTTTGACCAGGCGCTGCTCGCCACGCTCAACGCGGCCCAGTAGACAACACGGCGGCTGTGCTGCCCGCTGCACCTGCGGGCAGCTTGCTTTTCCTTACTTTTCGATGGCCAGCAACTCGACGTCAAACGTCAGCGTGGCGTTGGGCGGCACCACGCCACCGGCGCCACGGTCGCCATAAGCCGTGGCCGGCGGGCAGGTCAGCGTGGCCTTGCCGCCGACCTTGATTTTCTGCATGCCCTCGGTCCAGCACGGCACCACGCGGCTGAGCGGAAAGCTCGCGGGCGTGCCGCGCTTGTAGGAGCTGTCGAATTCCTTGCCATCGGCCAGCGTGCCGCGGTAATGCACCTTGACCGTGTCAGAGGCTTTGGGCTGCGGCCCGGTGCCGTCAACGCTGTGCACAATTTTGACGCCTGAAGAAAGCGTCTCGGCAGGGGCCGCAGCGAAAGCGTTGCAGGCCAGGCCCAAGACGGCAGTCAGGGTGGTGCTCAGAGCTACAAGTTTTTTTGTGGTGTTCATGGTGATCAACGTGAAACAGAATGGAAAGGGCAAGACGTTTTGAGCCAGCGAATTGACGCTGCGCCGCTGGATTATCTCTGCCTGGCAAGGTGCGCTGTAACCGAACGCTACGGTGCCAGGATCGGCCTGCACAACCCCACAGTTGAGCCCAGGAAGAGGTCAGCCGGGCCGCGCATTTCGGGCGGGCTCCGGCCGACATCAGGCTGGCCGCAGTGTGCGCCAGTTTGCCGCCGGACTGGATATGCTATCGAATCAGTAGCTGCTTGCGCCCATTCTGTTTGGGCTGGAGGCCAATATGACTTGTTTTTGAGCGGATGCGCGGTGTGGTGGCTGATTGATAGCAGCGTGCCCAAACCAGCCGCTCAGGCTCACACCTCGTTGGAATCACGGAACCCGCTTCAGGCTCATACCTCGTTGGATAAGGCTCACCCTTGCAAACCCACGGGAAATTGGATACATTTATCCAATGACTACTTCATCGGTTCTTGCCGAACGCCTTCGCGCCGATATCGACTGCGGTGTGTGGGAGCCCGGCGTAGCTCTGCGCCAGGAAGAACTCGCGGCGCGCTACGGGGCGAGCCGAATACCCGTTCGAGAGGCCCTCCAACTGCTTCACGCGGACGGCCTCGTCGTGGTCGCGCCGAACCGTGGAGCCTGCGTGGCATCGCTTCGCGTCGACGAGATCGACGAGATCTTCAATCTGCGCGTGTTGCTCGAAACTCACCTGCTCGCCGAGGCGATACCGCAGCACAGCCCCAAGACTTTGATCCGGCTGGAAGCGGCCCAGAAAGAGCTTGAACTCGAGGACAGTCGTGCGGGGTGGATGACAGGCGATCGTCGCTTTCACGAGGCCCTGTACGAGCCGGCAAATCGCGTTCGCACGCTGCGCCTGGTATTGACGTTGCGTGGACAAGTGGAGCGGTACGCATTCACCCAGATTGGGCCTCACACGCGTCGCGCCGAGTGGAAGCGCGAGCATCGCGAACTGATCGCATCGGTTCGTGCGAAGGACATACAAAGCGCCATCCGTTCCCTTTCCGATCATCTCAACGAGACGCGTACCGTGGTGCTGCGTCAGATTCAAACCGCCAACGCGCACGAGGAGCTTTCATGAAACCGCATGTCGTCGAGATCGACTGGGAACGAAACGGAAGCAAATTCACGGACCATAGGTACAGTCGAGCGCACGTGTGGCGATTCGACGGCGGCGCGAAAGTCCCTGGCTCCAGTTCCCCGGATGTTGTGCGAGTACCTCTTTCCGACCCGTCCGCTGTCGACCCGGAGGAAGCCTTCGTTGCTTCCCTGTCCAGTTGCCACATGCTCTGGTTTCTGGACCTCGTCGCGCGCGACGGGTATGTTGTCGACAAATACGCCGACCGTGCGGAGGGCTATCTGGCGAAGAGATCCGATGGAAAGCTGTGGCTGTCACGAATCGTTCTAGCGCCTTCGGTGACGTTTTCCGGCAAGCTGGTGCCGACCACTGAAGCGGTGGATGACTTACACCACAGGGCACATGAGGAGTGCTTTCTTGCGAACGCGGTAAAGGCTGAAATTGTCGTTCAAGGCACTTGGACTTACGACGTCTTGGAATATGACGGGAATCGGTGACGAGAGCCACTCAACTGAACATTACCTTACCCCATGGATTACCCGTTCAGCCGAGGGAACACGAATGCACATCACCTGCTGCGAACTACCGGACCGCTTTGACACTGCGGATTCCGCAACCTGGGACGGGCTCCACAAACATGTGGAAGACCAGGGCACAAGGCTCTTGGTGATCAACGAAATGCCCTTCGGTCAATGGCTCGCGGCGTCGGATGTGTATGACGCGGCGCAGGCGGCAGAAAGCATCTACGCTCATGATCGCGGTATAGCCAAGCTCGGCAAGCTGAACGCTTCGGCCATCATCTCTTCCAGACCCATATCGTCTCCCACGAAGCTTGCAAACGAGGCATTCCTGCTGCGAGACGCCGGCTATACAGCCATACATCACAAACACTATTTCCCGGAGCAGTCGGGATTTTTCGAGAAGACATGGTTCGAGCCAACTCGCCCTGGTTTTGAAGTCATCGAAGTGGGACCGTTGCGTATTGGGGTGCTGTTGTGCACCGAACTGATGTTCACGGAGTGGGCAAGGCACTATCGCCGCCAGGGCGCGAACGTGATTGCGATTCCGAGAACCAGTGGGGTGTCAATGCGCTACTGGCACACAGCGGCCGCGATGGCCGCTCTGGTGTCTGGGTGCTATGTGGTCAGCTCAAACCGGAGCTCCCTGGACAAGGGTGCATTCGGAGGAGGTGGTTTCATCTTCTCCCCCACCGGCTCGTTGCTGACACGCACAACGCCCGACCGCCCGATAGTCACCGTTGAGCTCGACTTCGAAGCCGTCACGTCAGCTCAGAGAGCCTATCCCTGTTACGTGGAAGAGATAATCTGAAACTGTCGCCGCCGAAAGCCCCGCGCGAACGGCCGGTCATGGCCGGGTGCGGGTTCTGGTCCCCGTGAATTCATCGCCATATTGCCGGCGGTCAAGATGCCGAAGTCAATGTCTGGTTTGGAGTTGGCAGTTTGAATAGGCGTAGGTCAGCAGTCAGTCTTGACCTGCCCCTTGATGCACACGCTCGGATGACCGGAGTTGGCCGACAGCTTCCATCCCATGCCACCACCTTGATTTCAAACAAAATAGGCCTCCCGCCCTTTTGGATTGGGCGGAGCAAGCTATGAAATCAATAGCGAAATGAATCCGCCCCGGGCCTGTTGCAGCCCGGCGCGGTTCCTCTCTCACGCGTAGTCGTCGACCGGCACGCAGCTGCAAAACAGGTTGCGGTCGCCGTAGACGTTGTCGACGCGGCCCACCGGCGGCCAGTACTTGGCGTGCTGGGTCTTGCTGAGCACGGCCGCGCCCACGTCGCGTGAATAAGCATGGTTCCACTCGCCCTTGAGCAGGCTCAAGGCCGTGTGCGGTGCGGCCTTCAGCGGGTTGTCGTCCTGCGGCCACTCGCCCTTTTCGATGCGGCGGATTTCCTCGCGAATCGCGATCATCGCGGCGATGAAGCGATCCAGCTCGTCCAGTGTTTCGCTCTCGGTGGGCTCCACCATCAGCGTGCCGGCCACCGGGAAGCTCAGCGTGGGCGCGTGAAAGCCATAGTCGATCAGCCGCTTGGCCACGTCTTCGGCGGTGACGCCGCTGGTTTCCTTGAGCGGGCGCAGGTCCAGGATGCACTCATGGGCGACATGGCCGTTTTCGCTGGCGTAAAGCGTCGGGTAATGGTCTTTCAGCCGCGCGCTGATGTAGTTGGCGCTCAGGATGGCCACTTCCGTCGCTTGCTGCAGGCCCTCGGGGCCCATCATGCGGCAGTACATCCAGCTGATGGGCAGCACGGCGGCGTTGCCCAGCGGCGCCGCCGACACGGCGCCGACGCCGTTGACCGGCAGGCCGGCCGTGGCATGGCCGGGCAGGTAAGGCGCCAGATCGGCCACCACGCAGACCGGGCCCACGCCGGGGCCGCCGCCGCCGTGTGGGATGCAGAAGGTCTTGTGCAGGTTCAGGTGGCTGACATCGCCGCCGAACTCGCCCGGCGCGGCCACGCCGACCAGCGCGTTCATGTTGGCGCCGTCCACATAGACGCGGCCGCCATGGCTGTGCACCAGCTGGCAGAGCTCCTTCACATGGGTTTCAAACACGCCGTGCGTGCTGGGGTAGGTGATCATCACGCAGGCCAGATTGGCGCTGTGCTGCTCGCATTTGGCCTTCAGGTCGGCCATGTCCACGTTGCCCTGCGCATCGCAGGCCGTGACCACCACCGTCATGCCGGCCATTTGCGCGCTGGCCGGGTTGGTGCCATGGGCCGACGACGGGATCAGGCAGATGTTGCGGTGGCCCTGGCCATGCGCTTCGTGAAAGGCCTTGATGACCAGCAGCCCCGCGTACTCGCCCTGCGAGCCGGCATTGGGCTGCAGGCTGATGCCGTCGTAGCCCGTCGCCTCGCAAAGCCATTCGCGCAGCTGGCGGTCAAGCTGGGCATAACCTTCGAGCTGGTCTGCCGGGGCGAAGGGGTGAATGTTGGCGAACTCGGGCCAGGTGATCGGCATCATCTCGCTGGTGGCGTTGAGCTTCATGGTGCAGCTGCCCAGCGGGATCATGCTGCGGTCCAGCGCCAGGTCCTTGTCGCTCAGGGCGCGGATGTAGCGCAGCATGCCGGTTTCGGAATGGTGGGTGTTGAACACCGGGTGCGTCAGGAAGTCGCTGGTGCGGCGCAGATCGGCCGGGATCAGCGACTCAATCCCTTTTTCGAAGCTGCTGACCACCGGCACACGCTGGCCTTCTTTGGCAAAGAAGGACCACAGCAACTCGATGTCCCTGCGGCTGGTGGTTTCGTCGAGCGACACGCCCAGATGGTTCGTCAGGCGGAATCTGAGGTTGGCCCCTGCCTGGCGTGCGCGGGAAGCTATCAAATTGGTAGCGTCTCCGGTTTTGACCGTGACCGAATCAAAAGCGCCGGTGTTGGTGATCTCGAAGCCCAGCTCCTGCAGGCCGCGCACAAAAATCGCGGTGTAGGCGGCGACGCGCTGGGCAATGCGCTTGAGGCCTTGCGGGCCGTGGTAGACGGCGTACATGCTGGCCACCACCGCCGGCAGCACCTGCGCCGTGCAGATGTTGGAGGTGGCCTTTTCTCGGCGGATATGCTGCTCGCGCGTTTGCAGCGCCAGGCGGTAGGTGGGGTTGCCGTGCACGTCCACGCTCACGCCCACCAGGCGGCCGGGCAGCGAGCGCTTGAACTCGTCGCGGCAGGCCAGGTAGGCGGCATGCGGGCCGCCATTGCCCATGGGCATGCCAAAACGCTGCGTGGTGCCCAGCACGATGTCGGCGTCCCACTCGCCGGGCGGGGTGAGCAGGGTCAGCGCCAGCAGGTCGGCGGCCACGCACAGGGCGGCGCCATCCGCATGTGCCTGGCCGGCCAGCGGGCGCAGGTCATGGATGCTGCCGGTGGTGGCCGGGTACTGGGCCAGCACGCCAAAGTAGTTGCCCGCCGCCATCAGCTGCGGCACGGTCTCGGTCGCCGAGCTGACCTTGACTTCAATGCCCAGCGGCTTGGCCCGGGTCTGGATCACTTCAATCGTTTGCGGGTGGCAGTCACCGGCCACGATGAAGACATGGCTCTTGCTTTTGACGCTGCGCTTGGCCAGCGTCATGGCCTCGGCCGCTGCCGTGGCTTCGTCCAGCATGGAGGCGTTGGCAATCGGCATGCCGGTCAGATCGCACACCATGGTCTGAAAATTGACCAGGGCTTCCATGCGGCCCTGTGAAATTTCCGCCTGGTAGGGCGTGTAGGCGGTGTACCAGGCCGGGTTTTCAAGCACGTTGCGCAGGATCACGCCGGGGGTCAGGGTGCCGTAGTAGCCCTGGCCAATAAAGCTTTTGAAGACCTGGTTTTTCGATGCAATCGCCTTGAGCTGCTTCAGCGCAGCCGCTTCGGTCACGGGCGCAGGAATGGCCATGGCCGTGCGGCGCGCGATGGCGCGCGGCACGATGCCTTCGATCAGTGCGCGGCGTGAAGCGGAGCCGATGACACTGAGCATGCCCACTTCATCGGTTTCGTCAATGCCGATGTGGCGGGCAATAAACTCGGAGGCGTTTTCAAGCTCGTCGAGCGGCTTGGCGGATTGCATCAACATAAGAGTCCTAAATACAAAATGGTGCGGAAACGATCAATACCCCAAGCGTGCGCTGCGCAGGGCCGCCCCAAGCAAGCACAGCCCCCTCGGGGCTGAGGCCCGCGGCTCCAAGCCCGCCTGCGCGGGCTTGGACGGGCTGAAGAGCCGTCGCCTCTGGCGGCGACTCGTCCAGCGCAG
>NZ_JAKFDR010000128.1:0-56833 GCF_036676035.1 Polaromonas sp. | reverse complement strand
TTCGACACCGGGCACGCGGCGTATGCGGCCCATTACTTCCTCGGCGTCGCGCAGCATGGGGATCGCCTTGGGCGAGGTGAACGAGGTGACCTCGATCTTGGCGTAGCCGCACTCGCTCAAGGCATCAATCAGTGCCACCTTGGTGTCGGTCGGGATGAATTCTGGCTCGATCTGGAAGCCGTCGCGCGTGGCGACCTCGTTGAAGTAGATGCGTTGCTTCATGACACGATGCCCTTGTCCTTGAGGGCCTGGATTTGTGCGCTGCTCAAGCCGAGTTCCCGCAGCACGGCGTCGCTGTCTTGCCCCAGCGTGGGGGCATTGCGCCTGTGGCCGCCCGGCGTGAGCGAGAGCTTGGGCGTGATGCCAGGCACGGCCAGCGTGCTGCCGTCGTCCATCTGCACGCTATCGAGCATGCCACGCGCCTGGTAGTGCGGATCGGCGGCAATGTCGGCCACGGTGTAGATACGGCCTGCGGGTACGGCTGCTTTGTCGAGCGCCGCCAGCACCTCGTCCACCGTGCGCTGCGCGGCCCACTGGTCGATGGCTGCGTCAATCTCGTCCACGCGCGCCACGCGGCCAGCGTTGTCGGCCAGGGCTGGATCGGTCGCCAGATCATCACGGCCTATGACGTTCATCAGGCGCTTGAAGATGCTGTCGCCATTGCCCGCAATCAGGGCATAGCCTTCGTCCTTGCAGCGGTAGGCATTGCTGGGCGCGATGCCGGGCAGGGCGCTGCCGGCCGGCCCGCGCACGGCGCCAAACGCGCTGTACTCGGGCAGCAGGCTTTCCATGCAGTTGAACACTGCTTCGTAGAGTGCCACGTCGATCACCTGGCCGACGCCATGGCTGTTGCGATGCTGCAGCGCCAGCAAAATGCCTATCACGCCATGCAGCGCGGCCAGCGTGTCGCCAATGCTCACGCCCACGCGCACCGGCACCCGGCCGGGCTCGGCCGTGAGGTGGCGCAGGCCGCTCATGGCCTCGGCCACCACGCCGAAGCCGGGGCGGTCGCGGTACGGTCCGGTCTGGCCATAGCCGCTGATGCGCAGCATGATCAGGCGCGGGTTCAGCTTGAGCAGTTCGTCCGGCCCCAGGCCCCAGCCTTCCATGGCGCCGGGGCGGAAGTTTTCGATCAGCACGTCGGACTCCAGCGCCAGCTTGCGCACGATGTCTTGCGCCTGGCTGTCCTTGAGGTCCAACGCCAGCGAGCGCTTGTTGCGCGACTGCACCTGCCACCAGACCGAAGTGCCGTCTTTCAGCAGTCGCCATTTACGCAAGGGATCTCCCGCGCCGGGCGCTTCGATCTTGATGACCTCGGCGCCAAAGTCGGCCAGGGTCTTGGCGGCAAACGGCCCGGCGATCAGCTGGCCAAGTTCGAGAACCTTGAGCCCGGCCAGCGGGCCAGGCGAGGTTGTCTGGGAAGAAGAAGCAGTGTCCATGGCTGCGCAGTGTGCGGCTGCGGCCGCCCGGCGTCCATTACTTGTTGCGGTGTTTGGTTTTCGCGTTTTGCGAAGGCTCGGTCAAAAAGTCCACCAGTGAGGTGATTACCGCATCACTTTCCCCGGCGCTTGTGGCCACCAGCAGGCGGCGCTGGGCCCAGGCATCGGCCAGCGGGCGCCAGCCCAGCTTCATGGTCTTCACGATGGGCAGGCTGGCGCCCTTGGGCAGCACGGCAATCCCCAGGCCCGAGGCCACCATGTGGCAGACCGCATCGAAGCTGCGCACCTGCATGCGCAATTTCAGCGGCCGGTTCGCGGCGAGGGCCGCCTGCTGCTGCTTTTGCAGCATGGCGGCACCGGCGGTCAGGCTGATCCATTCCTCGTCCAGCGTATCGACAAATGCCAGCGGCGTTTTTAGGCCCGCGAGGCGGTGTGTTGCAGGCAGCACCAGCACCAGCTCGTCCTTGCGAAACAGGCGGGTGGCCAGCCCGGCCGTGTCCGGCCCCTCGACAAACACCGCCACATCGGCCCGGCCTTCGCGCAGCGTGGTGACCACGGCCTCCGACACCTGCTCTTCCAGATCCACATGCACCTGCGGATGCATCTCGCCATAGCGGGCCAGCAGCGGTGGCAGGAACTGGCTGATGGCGGCGCTGCTGGCGCACAGGCGGATGTGGCGCGCAATGCCTTGGCGCAAATCGGCCAACTCGGCGCCGAGCTGCTCCATGGTCTGCAACAGGGTGAGCCCGTGCTTGACGAAGACGCGGCCGGCCGCCGTGGGCAGCAGGCCGCGCGCATGGCGTTCGAACAGGGCATCGCCCAACGCGGCCTCCAGCTCACGGATGCGTCGACTCGCGGCGGCCAGCGCCAGGTGCGAATCGCGCGCCGCCGCGGTCAGGCTGCCGGTCTGGGCGCAGGCCACGGCCAGGCGAATCGACACCAGGTCAAAACGGGCGAGGTTGTAGCTGGTCAATGTGGCCCCCGGCTCGCGCTCAGGAGGGTTACGTATTTTTCTTGACGACGGATTTTTTCTTGAGCAGGGTGTCGAGGGCATGCACAATTTCGTCCTCGATCTTGTCCTTGAACATCCCCAGCAGAAAGCCCAGTCTGGCATCGAGTTCAAACCGGTCTTGGGTGACCTTGAGCGTGCCGTTGACGCCCGAGCGCTTGAAGCTCACCTCGTCGCTGGTGGGTCCCTCTTCGTAAGTGCAGTCCATGTCGAACTTTTCTTCGGCTTGGCTGGCCCACTTGAAGGCCACCTTGCGCGCCTCCAGCAGACCCAGGGTGTGTTCGCGTTCAATATGGATGTCAGCCATGGGGGGTCTCCGTGTTGTTGCGCTTGCCATTGTGTTTGAGGGTCTTGTGCCGTTCGTCCTGGGGCAGGTCGGCCAGCCGCTTGACTGCATCATAAAACCGTTGCCAGTCCCGGCCCTCGCGCTCAAACAGCGCTTCAAAACCCGGCACCAGTTCCTCGTAGGCGGCCTGCGCGCCAAACGTGGCGTTGTTGGCGCGCGCCACCAGGGCGTCGTAGCCCGTGTAGCCGCCCCAGGCGGTTTTGAGTTGGGCGTACTGCTGGTTGAAATCTGAAAGCGCTATGCTTTTCATAGCTATTTGCGCAGGTCTGGCGGGGGGCGGTGCCCAATTTAAATCATAAATTCCGGCCAGCCTGTGCCGCGTGGTCCGTACCAGCGCCTGGAACTGCTGGCGCCGGCCGTCAAAAGCCGCGTACTCGGCCCGGGCCGCCGGGCTGGCCTGGGTGGCCAGCCAGCGCTGACCGCCCAGCCGTTCCACCGCCGTCGCAAATGATTCGTTGAACATGGTGTCGTTGCGGGCATAGACCACCTGGTGTGCCAGTTCGTGGAAGATCAGGCGGGCCAGCTCGCCTTCGGGGTAGGCGATGAAGGTGTTGAGCAGCGGGTCGCCGCCGGCCCAGTTCATCCAGCCCAGGGTGGAGTAGGCGGGCACGCCGAAGACGGCGGCCTCCAGCCCCTCGGCCTGCAGCCGCGCCGCCTCAGCGCGCGCCTCGGCTTCGTCAAAATAACCGCGGTAGCCCACACAGCCGGCCACCGGAAAGCACCAGGTCTTGAGGGTCAGCGACAACTCCGGGGCTGCCACCACGTTCCACACCACGGACCGGCGCTGCAGGTCGGCATAGCGGCGGTAGCTGGCGTTGTCGGGCAGTTTCAGCTCGCTCACGGCAAAGCTGCGGATGCGCTGAGCCAAGGCCAGCCGGGTCTTGAGCTGCTCGGGGGTTTGTGCATCGTCCAGCCAGTCACTGACCGGGCGTGCCGCGTTCATCAGCTGCAGGTGGCCGCTGACCGACTGCCAGTAGTAGCCGACACTGGTGCAGCCCGACAGGTTCAGGGCGGCCATGGCTGCAATCACTGTCAGGGCGGTGGCCCGGACCTGGCCTTTCACGCCACAGGCTCCCCGGGCCGGTCGACCTGCACCTCCACCAGGCAGTCGTAAAACACCGGCCCGCGCCCCAGGTCGGTCAGGTGCTGGCTGGTGAGCTGGTTCACGTTGGTGCCGTCCAGCCCCAGCTTGCGCCACCAGATGCCCAGTCCATTGACGACGCCGGGCCGGGCGCGTTTGGAAACCTGCGCCTTGCAGCGGTACTCGCCGCGCTGGTTGAACACCTTGACGACGCTGCCCGAGCTGATGCCGCGCGCGGCCGCATCGCTCTCATGAATCTCCAGCACCGGCTCGGCCTCGATGTCGCGCAGGCTTTTGACATTGACAAAGCTGGAGTTCAGGAAGTTGCGGGCCGGCGGCGAGATCATGGCCAGCGGAAATTGCGTGGAGCTGCCCAGGGTCTCGTAGTTCGGCAGGTGATCGGGCAGGCCGTCCAGCCCCTGGTCTGCCAGGCGTGCGCTGAAAAACTCGCATTGGCCCGAAGGCGTGGGGAAGTGGCCATTGGCAAAGGGCGCGTCGGGCAGCTGCAGACGGGCAAAGCCGCGCTCCAGCAGCGCATTGAAATCGACCTTGTCGCCATAGGCGGCGCGGCACAGGGCTTCGTCGCTCTCGGCAAAGCAGGCGTCTCTAAAGCCCATGCGGGCGGCCAGCTCGCGAAAGATCTGGGTGTTGGGCCGGGCCTGCCCCAGCGGGGCAATCGCCGGGCGGTTGAGCAGCGCATCGGTGTGGCCGTAGGCGCTGTGCACGTCCCAGTGCTCCAGCTGCGTGGTGGCCGGCAGGATGTAGTCGGCGTAGTCTGCCGTGTCGGTCTGGAAATGCTCCAGCACCACGGTGAACAGGTCGTCGCGCGCAAAGCCCTGCACGACCTTGCCGGACTCCGGCGCCACCGCGACAGGGTTGCTGTTGTAGACGACCAGGGCTTCGATTTTCGGGCCGAACTGCACGGAGCTTTTCTCCAGCAAGGCGTTGCCAATCGTGCTCATGTTGATGGTGCGCGGCTGGCGTCCCGCCAGCAGATCGGGCCGCTGCAGCGCCGCCTTGTCGACCGGGAACAGCCCCGAGCTGCTGAGCAGCACGCCGCCGGCGCGGTGCCGCCAGGCGCCAATCAGCGCGGGCAGGCAGGCAATCGCGCGGGCCGCGTTGCCGCCGCCGCGCACGCGCTGCATGCCGTAGTTCATCCGGATGGCGGCCGGCTGCTGGTCGAGGTAGCACTGGCCGTAGTCGCGCGCCAGCGCGCGGATCTGCTCGGCCGGGACCGCACAGACTTCGGCGGCGCGCTCGAGCGGCCATTGCAGGGCGCGTTCTTTCAGGGCCTCCCAGCCCACGGTGTGGCGGGCCAGGTAGTCGTGGTCCAGCCAGTCGTGGGCGATCAGCTCGTGCATCAGGGCCAGGGCCAGCGCGGCGTCGGTGCCCGGCAGCAGGGCGATGTGCTCGTGGCATTTTTCAGCGGTTTCGGTTTTGCGCGGATCGATGCACACCAGTTTGGCGCCCTGGCGCTTGGCCTGCTGCGCGTAACGCCAGAAGTGCAGGTTGCTGCCAATCGAGTTGCTGCCCCAGATGATGATGAGTTTGCTTTCGGCAAAAAACTCCACCCTCATGCCGACCTTGCCGCCCAGCGTCTGCGTCAGGCCTTCGCCGCCGGCCGTGGCGCAAATGGTGCGGTCCAGCAAAGAGGCGCCCAGCCGGTTGAAAAACCGCGCCGCCATGCTTTCGCCCTGCACCAGGCCCATGGTGCCGGCGTAGCTGTAGGGCGCTATGGCTTGCGGGTCGCGTGCTGCAATGCTTGTCAGGCGCGCGGCAATGTCGTCCAGGGCCGCGTCCCAGCTGACTGGTTCAAATTGCCCCGAGCCCTTGGGGCCGACGCGTTTGAGCGGCTGCAGGATGCGTTCGGGGTGGTAGGTGCGCTCGGTGTAGCGCGAGACCTTGTTGCACAGGACGCCATCGGTGTGGGGGTGTTCGGGATTACCCTGCACCTTGATCGCCACGCCGTTTTCCACCGTGGTCAGCAGTGAACAGGTGTCGGGGCAGTCGTGCGGGCAGGCGCCGCGCACCTGGCCGGTTTGACTATCAGCTTTCACGAAACTGACGCTAGGGGAGATGCTGATGGTATTGCTCATGGCGTAACTTTATATTGACAGCCATATCGGCAATCAGAGAGAGGGCAATTCATGACAATAGTCAAAAACGGCGGGCGGGTGCGCAAGGTTCTGGTCCAGGTGTCCATGGTAACGGCCTTGCTGGCCGCCGTGGCGACGGGGGCCAGCGCGCAGGATGGGGTTTCGAAAACCACCATCGCGATCGGCCAGTCGGTGGCGCTGACGGGAGCGGGCTCCACGCTGGCCGTGCCGTTCCACCAGGGCGCCAAGATGTATTTCGACCGCGTCAACGCGGCCGGCGGCATCAATGGCCGCAAGATCGAGCTGATCACGCTGGACGACCAGGGCCGTCCGGCCACCACGGCGGCCAATACCAGGAAGCTGCTCGAGCAGGGCGTGCTGTCCCTGTTCGGCTACTACGGCTCACCGCAGGTCACGGCCGCCTACCCGCTGATCAAGGACGGCGACGTGCTGCTGTTTGCGCCGATGTCGGCTGCCGACGAGTTCCGCGGCGCGATGTACGCCAATGTTTATTCGATGCGCCCGGGCTATTCCGAGGAAGCGGCCGCCATCACCAGGCACGCCGAAACCCTGGGTGCGCGCAAGCTCGCCATCCTGCACGCGGGGGACGGCGAATCGCTCTCGGCGCTCGAATCGGCCGAGCGCACCATGACCAGCCTGGGCGCCAACCTGGTGGCCAAGTCACCGATGTCCAGCGGCAGCCTGGCCAACAGCGTCGACCAGGCGCTGGCCAAACGGCCCGAGTCGGTGCTGGTCATCAGCGATGCATCGAGCGCCGCCAGCGTGGTGCGCGACCTGCGTGCCAAGGGTTTCCGCGGTCCGATCTACGGTTTCTCCAATACCGGCGAAAGCCTGCTGGCCGAGCAGCTGGGCCCCGCCGGCGCCGGCGTGGTGGTGGTGCGCGTGGTACCCAAGAGCGATAACCCCAAGATGGCCGTGGTGCGCGAGCTGCAGGCCGACGCCGCGGCCGCCAATCTCGGCAAGCCCAATGTCTACATGCTCGAGGGCTACATCGCGGCGCGCGTCTACACCGAAGCCTTGCGCCGCATCGCCACCGGCAAGGAGCCGAACCGCGCGCGGCTCAAGAAAGCCATCGACGCGCTCGACGACATCAGCGTGGGGGGCTTCCGGGTCCATTTCGCCGAGGAGCGGGTGGCTTCCAAGCTGGTGGAGTTGAGCCTGATCGATTCGCAGGGGCGCGTGCGGGAATAAGCGGGCGCCCCAGATTATTGAGACTTGCATAAGTCATGACCGGTTAATTCTTCCCGTTCGCCCTGAGGCAGCGCAGGGCTGGCCGACCCAGTCAGTTATGCTTGGGCGTAGCTTTTCAACCCGTGCGCTCCTTCTCCTTATCTTCATGCATTCACTGACCGGTCTTGTCCGTTTGATGCGGCCCCACCAGTGGCTCAAGAACGCCTTTGTCTTCGCCGGCCTGGTGTTCAGCCAGACCTGGCAGGACGGGCCGCTGGTGCTGCGGGTGCTGCAGGCCTTTGCCGCGTTCTGCTGCCTGTCCAGCATGGTCTACATCGTCAATGACTGGCACGACCGCGCCAGTGATGCCCTGCATCCCGTCAAGCGCCACCGGCCGCTGGCCAGCGGGCTGGTGTCCGCGCCCATGGCCTGGGCGTTGGCCGGCGCCTTGCTGGCCGCCGGCGGGTGGCTGGCCGCTGGCAGTTGGCTGCTGCTGGTGTTGCTGGGTGTTTATGTGGTTCTGAACCTGGTTTACTCATGGCGGCTCAAGCAGGTGCCGGTGGTGGATGTCTCCATCATCGCCTCGGGCTTCATGCTGCGCTTGCTGGCGGGCACGGTGGCGGTCGGTATTCCGCCCTCGCGCTGGCTGCTGCTCACCGGTATTTTTGTGGCGCTGTTCCTGGGTTTTTCCAAGCGCAAGGCCGAGACCTTTCACGACGAGGCCAGCCAGCGCGCCGTGATGGCGCATTACCCGCCGGCCCTGCTCGACACCTTCATGGCCGTGACCATGACCGCGACCATCACCACCTACAGCCTGTTTGCCACCAGCCCCGAGGCGCAGGCGCAGCATGGCGAGCGCCTGCTCTACACCGTGCCCGTGGTCATTTTCGGCATGCTGCGCTACACCTACCAGGTGCACCGGGGGCAGGGCGAAGACGTGGCGCGTGACCTGCTGCGCGACCCGTGGATACTGGCGGCCGGCGTGGTCTGGCTGGCCATCTTTCTGGGCCGCCGCTTGTGAAGCAGCCGATGGGGCGTTTGCTGCCAGGCAAGTTGCCCGCCAAGTTGCCTGTTAAACAGCTGCTGCTGGTGCTGGCTGCGGTGGCCACCGCGTACGCCCTGGTCTTGCTGGTCTGGGGTGACCGCCCCGCCGCCACCTTGCAGCGCCTGTACTCGCTGGCGGGTTTGCAGGCCGCCGCCCTGTGCCTGCTCAACTACGGCTTGCGCGGCATCCGCTGGCGCCTGTGGATGGCCCAGCACCAGCGTCCGCTGGGCCGGCTGCAAGGCTTGCGGCTTTATCTGGCGGGCTATGCCTTCACGCCCACGCCGGGCAACCTCGGTGAAGCCGTGCGCGGCCTGATGCTGGCGAAGAACCCGTTGGGCACCGCCCAGAGCCTGGCGATCTTTGGCGCCGAGCGGCTGGCCGACCTGCTGTGCCTGCTGCTGCTGAGCCTGCCGGTGGCGTGGTGGCTGCTGGCCCGGGTGCCGCTGCAGGCGGCCCCCCTGCTGTTTGTCGGGCTGGGGCTGGCGGCGGTGGTAGGCCTGCTGGGCCTGCTTTTTCTGGTGTACAAATTCCGCATCGGTCTGCTGGGCCGCTTCCCCTGGGTGGCCGATGCCTGGCGCTGCCTGGCGAGCCGGCCGTGGACCTGGCTGGCGCTGACCTTGACCGCCTGGGCGGCCCAAGGCCTGGCGGTCTGGCTGATTTGCCGGGAGATGGGGCTGGCGCTGGATGTGCTGGCGGCCTGCGGTGTGTATGCCGTGGCCATGGTGGCGGGCGCCTTGTCGGCCCTGCCCGCCGGCTTGGGCGGCACCGAAGCCGTGCTGACCGGCCTGCTGGTGGCGCACGGCGCGGCGCCGGCCACGGCGGTCTCGATCACGGTGCTGGTCAGGCTGTTGACACTGTGGCTGGCCGTGGGAATTGGCGTGCTGGCCTTGCTTTATAGTGCGGCCATTCGCAAAGAAATCAGCTTCAGATAGTTTTTTCATGAACCCAGGCCACGCCGCATCCCCCCCTTCAGCCTTCCCCACGCAGCTCACACGCTGGCTGATCGCGGCGGGCGCGCTGTCTCTGGCGCTGCGGCTGTGGATTTCGGTGGCCTTTCCCATCACCGGCGATGAGGCCTTCTTTTACTGGTGGGGCGTGTATCTGGACTGGGGCTACTCCGACCACCCGCCCATGGTGGGCTGGCTGATTGGCCTGATGCGCGCCACGCTGGGTGACACCCTCTGGTCGATTCGCCTGCCTATCGTGCTGCTGCCGCTGGCCTTGGGCGCTGCGATCGGGTGGGCGCTGGCGCCTGTGGACCGGGTGCGGGCCGCCTGGGCCGTGCTGTTTGTCTGGCTGGCGCCGATCAACTGGCTCAACACCCTGATCACCACCGACACACCACTGATTTTCTGGTCGGCGCTGTCCGTGGCCATGCTGCTGCGCGCCGAGCACCGCGCCCGGCTCGACCGGGCTGCCTGGGGCCTGTATGCGCTGTCGGGGCTGTTTCTGGGCTGTGCCTTTCTGTCCAAGTATTTCGCGGTGGTGCTGGGCCTCACTTACCTGGTGTACTTTGCGCTGTACCGGCGCGAGCGCCTGGCGGGCTTGGCGCTGCTGGTGGCTTGCGCGCTGCCGGGCCCGGCCATCAACATCGCCTACAACCTGTCGCACGGCTGGTCGAACATCATGTTCAACCTCTACAACCGCAATGAAGATGCGTCGTTTGAGTGGCGCAAGCCTTTGCTGTATGCGGGCATGATGCTGTATCTGCTCACGCCGGCCGGCGCCTGGCTGGGCTGGAAATACCGGCGTGGGCTGGTCGACGCCTTTCGCCGGCAGCGCCTGTTGGGCTGTCTGGTGCTGGTGCCCCTGGGTTTTTTTGCCCTGCTGTCGCTCAAAAAAGTCATTGGCCTGCACTGGGTGCTGTCGTTTTACCCGTTCGGTTTTGCCTGGCTGGCGTTTGCCCTGCCGCTTGAAAAACTCAAGGCCTGCGCCATCGGCCTGGCCGTGTTTGCCGGGCTGCATGTGCTGGCGGTCGCCGGCCTGTCCATGACCTCGCTGGACAACTGGAAAAGTACCAAGCTCTACCCGCAAATCATCCGCAGCTACAAAACCGCCGAGGTGCTCAAGCAGGTCAATGCGCCCGGCGTGGTGCTGATGGCCAGTGCCTACACCCCCGCCTCGATTTACGGCTTTGAGCGCCGCGAGTACATGCCGGTGTTCGGCCCCGGCCGCTTTCATGCGCGGCAGGACGACCAACTGGTTGATTTTTCAATCTACCAGGGCAAAACAATCAGGGTCATCCAGATGGAGCCGCCCGATCTGGCGGACTACCGGCCTTATTTCGAGACAGTCCAGCTGCTGAGCTTCACGCAAAATGGCACGCCTTTTTATGCGGTGGAAGGCACGGGCTTCAAGTACGCGGCCTACAAGGACGGCGTGCTGGCCACCATCTTCCAGCGCTACTACAACATCCCTTCCGTGCTGCCGATGACGGGTTGCCCGTTTTGTGAGCGCTTTTGCGGGCAGGTGCGATGCCCGAGATAGCGCAAGCGCTTAAACCGCTCGTGATCGCCGCCTTCGACTTTGACGGCACGCTGACCCGGCGCGATACCCTGCTGCCGTTTCTCGTCCGTGGCCTGGGCTGGCCCGGGTTTTTACGGGCTTTGTTGCTCAGTGGGCCCTGGATGGCCGGTTTTGCGCTGAAGCTCGTGCGCAATGATGTGGCCAAGGCGCGGCTGCTCAAGGTGGCGCTGGCCAGGCGCAGCAGTACCGAGGTGGCGCGCTGGGCCGCTGACTGGGCCGAGCATGATTTGCCGCGTCAGCTGCAGGGCTGGACCCTGGCGCAGCTGGCGGAACACCGGCAGGCGGGTCATTGCTGCGTGATGGTCAGCGCTTCGCCCGATATTTACCTGCAGCACGCGGCCAGTCAACTGGGTTTTGACGCGCTGATTTGCACCGAGATGGAAGTGAAGGGGGACTGTTTAACGGGTCTCATGCGCACGCCCAACTGCCATGGTGAACAAAAAGTGCTGCGCCTGAAGGGCTGGCTGTCGGAGCGTTTTGGCCTTGCTTCTTTCGCGGGCACGACGCTCTACGCCTATGGCGACACGTCGGGCGACAAGCCCATGCTGCGTCTGGCGCAGTATGCGTGGTATCGGGGCCGGCCGTGGAAAGACACTTCCTCTCAAGTTTGAGTGCGGGGAAACGGTCGTGAAAGGCTGTTTGCGCCAGAAATAGTGATCGAATCGGCGTCTGATCCAGGCGGGATGGGCGCTATTAGCTATTGAATTAATAGCGTACTGATTTCGCGTACCCGTTCGGGCTGAGCCTGTCGAAGCCTGAACCCGTTCGTCCTGAGGTATCGAAGGATAGTGCTGAGCTTGTCGAAGCCGCGCATGAGTTCACCGCAACGCCCTTCACGACCAAGCCGGGCTACCCCCGGCTTGGTGGTGAAAGCACGAGGCCTGCCAACCGAGCCGCGACACCAAGGCGAAAGCAAAGCGCCTCAAAAGTGCTTTGAGGTCGGGCATCAAGGTAATGACCGGATTTGCCTCTGGCCCAGGCGAGATGGGTGCGTTATGCTATAAAAATAATAGCATTCGCTGAAAACCCGTCCGCCGGGAAAGGCACCCTCAGTCTTCCAGCTCAGCCTTGGCCATCTCTACGTCCAAGCGCTCCATGGCGTCCAGCGGGTTGCTGGTGGCAGCCTGCTCGTAAAGCCTGGTGGCTTCCTTCATCTTTTTATCGCCTTCGAGCATGACCATGCCGTTGGCGTATTCGATCATGGCAATGGCCGATTCCGGGTTGATCCTGAGCGCGTCTTTGTAAAGCGACAGGCCCACGTCTTTTTTGGCGCCGTAAGTCATGCCGCCGATCAGCGAACCGACCTTGTCGATCACCTCGGCATGGAAGGCGGCCAGCGCAATGTGCGCATCGGCGTGCTTGGGAGCGAGCTTGATGGTCTGCTCCAGCGCGGTTTTGACCTTGGTGCCCAGACCCTGCGCGAGTGCCTTGGCCACGCTGATGCCCTGGCTGTAGCGGCCCAGCGCGTAGGCTTGCCAGTAGTAGGCGTTGGCGTTTTTGGGTTCGTCGGACTGCTGGGCTTCGGCGCGCGTTGCGACTTCCATGAACAGCTCGAGCTTGGTTTTTTCCTTGGGCTCAAGGTAGTTGGCGTAAATGCTGGCGGCCTTGTTGGCGACGGTGATGCCCGCGCCGCCGGCCTTGACGCCGGTGTCAAAGGCTTTTTGAAACTCGCCGTTGTGAAACAGCACCCAGGCCTCGAGCACCTGGGCATCCTTGGGGCAAGGCTCGCAGTCGCCCTGGTGCAGGCGGGCCCAGCTTTTCTTCAGACTGGCGGCGTCAAACTCGTAATCACCCGCATGGGGAAAGGCAGTCCATTTGACCATGTGGTTATCTCCTTGCTAAAAATGATGTTGTCTGGTTTGTTCTTTTCAGGCCGGTGCGTTGTAGGCGCCCACCAGCGCCTGCAAATGCAGGCGCTGGCCCTGTTCGAGGTAAGGGATCAGCAGGTTGAGGACGTGGTGGGCCCCGCGCAGCAGCGCGGCCTGCGCATTGGCGGGCTCCAGCGCATTGCGCGGGTCGCGCACGTATTCAAAGCTCAGCCAGTAGGTCAGCACCACCACCATGCTGGTGGCTGTGGCTTCCACTTCGCGCGAATCGATCGTCATGGCGCCGGCGCGGCTCATGCTGTCTAGCATGGCCTTGACCGAGCGGGTCTTGTTTTTGAGCACCCACTGGAAGTGCGTCTCCAGCCGCCGGTTCTTGCTCAGCAGGTCGTTGAGGTCGCGGTACAGAAAGCGGTATTGCCAGATCAGCTCAAACAGCGTGTGCATGAAAAACCAGGCGTCTTCCACATTGCGCACGCCGTCGCTGGCATTGAGCAGCTCGCTCAGGGCTCGCTCGTAGCGGTCGAACAGTGCGTTGATCAGCTCGTCTTTGGCGGGGTAGTGGTAGTACAGGTTGCCGGGGCTGATGCTGAGCTCGGCCGAGATCAGCGTGGTCGAGACATTGGGCTCGCCAAAGCGGTTGAACAGGTCCAGCGTGACTTCCAGAATGCGCTCTGCAGTACGGCGCGGCGCTTTTTTCGCCATGGGTTTGTCTTCCTCTCTGCTCTTTGTTCTGCTGTTTGTGCCCGCCTACTCTAACCCAGTCACCGGGGGCCTGGAAGTAGGGAAGGCGAGCACCGGTGTTTGCGCCTCGGCATCTTTCGCTCAGGCGGCGTGGGGCACCGCGGCGGCGGGCAGGGCGGCATGGCCCAGGTCCTCCATCAGCTCTTCGAGCCGGGCAATCGCGCGGCCCACCCGCGTGGCGGCCGGTGTCTGGGCCACCAGATGGCGCTTGGGGTCGTCGAGCCGCTCCAGGTTGAGCGACACACCGTGCCGCGCCAGCTTGGCCGACAGGGTGGTTTGCCGCGAGCGCAGCATCTGGCGGGTCTTTTGGTAAGCGTGCTCGGCCAGCTGGCGGCGCTGGGCGTAGCTGAAGGTGTTGGCCAGGAACATCTCGGTGTCGCGGTGATCGGGCTCGAGCAGCACGATGTCGGTGTCGGGGTAGGCGTGCTCGTAGTGCTTCATGCCCAGTTCCAGTCGGGAATGAATCATGGCGCGAAAGGTCTGGCTCATCACGGCAGGCAGGCCGCCATCGACCAGGCGCGGAATGGCCTGTTTTTCTTTGGGCAGGCCGCGCTGCATCACACGCCGGCTCATGGGGTTCGAGGGCTGCGTGGCGTTAAACGGCACCAGCGGGTTCAGGCAAATCATCAGGTCAACGCCTTCGTCCATGGCCACGCCGGCGTGCATGGTTTTCTTCAGCGCACCATCCACGTAGTAATGGGCGTCAATCTCGACCGGCGGAAACAGCCCGGGCAGGGCCGAACTGGCCTGCACCGCCTTGGAGATGGGCACATGGTCCCAGCCGGGACGGCCGAATGGGGCGGCCTCGCCGCTGTCGAGTTGGGTCGCCACCAGCGTGAGCTGGGTCTTGAGTTGCCTAAAGTCGTTGGTGCGCCCGTTTTTTGAAAACAGCCGGCTCAGGCGCACATCGATTTCCTCGTTCGAGAAAATCCCGGTGGGCAACGCAGGCCCCAGCGTTTCCATGGCGTTGATGATGGATTTGCGCCCCCAGGTGCTGCGCCACAAGGCTGAGGCCGCCAGCCCGGGCAGCATGATGCTGCGGCGCACAAATTCGCCGTAGGCCGGCACCATCAGCCAGGCCGGATCAAATACTTCAGAGACCTGGCTGTCGTTTTCAATGAAGGCGGCGCACAGCTCGCGCGGCGTCATGCCATTGGCCAGACCGGCCGCAATAAAGCCGCCGGCTGACACACCCACATAGTGGTGCAAGCGGGTGAACGAGAGTCCCTGCAGGGATTCATCCAGCGCGCACAGGGCGCCGATTTCATAGATGGCTCCCAAGGGGCCGCCGCCAGCCAGTGCCAGCGCGATACGGGGTTCCGTGGGTTTTTTGGCCGTGCCTGGCTGCCCGTTGGTGGCGCGGTTTTTGACAGGGGCAGAGCGGCTGGTTTTTGAAAGCTTTGCAGAAGTCATGGAGCGAAAGTGTAGACGGCAGGCCCGAACAAATTTGCTGCAAAGCAGCAAACGCATCCGGGTCCTGCGGCTTGAAGCAGGCGTAAAAAAAGGGACGTTTCAACGTCCCTTTGATTGAGTCAGGCGGGCAAAGCTTCAGGCAGACTTGCGGGCGGCCGGGCGCTTGGCAGCGGCTTTCTTGGCAGGCGCCGGGGCGGCCGCCTTGCTGGCGGGGGTTTTGGCGCTCATCTTCTGGACGTTTTTGTTGAGCTCGTCAATGCGGGCAATCAGGGCCTCAACGTCTTTGGCCGAGGGCACGCCCAGCTTGTTCAGGGCCTTGGCAACGCGCTCTTCAAAGATGTTTTCGAGCTTGTCCCACTGGTGGCCGGCCTTGGAGGTGATGTCGGTGGCCATGTTGGCCATCTTGCTGGTGGCTTCGGAGATTTTCTCTTCGGCAACGGCTTGCGTCTTGCGCTGGATGCTCAGGCCTTCCTTGACCAGGGTTTCAAACACTTTGCCGCCTTCTTCCTGGGCTTTGGAAAAAGCGCCCAGACCGGCCAGCCAGATTTGCTGGGCAGACTCCTTGACGGCGCCAGACAGTTGGGGGCCGGTTTTTTTGTCAGCGCTCATTTTTTGCAGTTTCTTGACCATGGGTTACTCCTGACAGGCATGTTGATTGTTGAATGCCGCGCCACAAGCCAAGCAGCGCGCAGCAGAAAATATAAGCGCTGCAGGCGCCTGCGTTTAGGTGCTGGCTCCTAAAACGCTAGGGGTCTTGCTCTATGAAAATACCCATGCAAAACATGTGAGCGCGGGTTTCTGCTGAATAGGCAGTCCGGAGCTTTGGGCAAGAATCAGTCACCAACTAGCAGTTCAGCGGAGAAAAACAATGCAGTATTTCGTCACGGGAGCCACCGGCTTCATCGGTAAACGCCTGGTTAAAAAACTCCTGGAGCGCAAGGGAGCAACCGTCCATTTCCTGATCCGCAAGGAAAGTGCGGGCAAGGTCGCCGCCCTGCGCGACTATTGGGGTGCCAGCGCTGCCAGAGCCGTGCCGGTGCATGGCGACCTGACCACCAAAAAGCTTGGCGTGAGCGCGGACGATGTCAAAAAGCTCAAGGGGCAGATTGATCATTTTTACCATCTGGCTGCGGTATATGACCTGGGGGCCGATGAGGAAAGCCAGATTGCCGTCAACATTGAAGGTACGCGCAACACGGTCGAGTTCGCCAAGGCCATTGATGCCGGCCATTTCCACCATGTGAGCTCCATTGCCGCAGCCGGCTTGTACGAAGGGGTGTTCCGCGAAGACATGTTCGAGGAAGCCGAGAGCTACGAACATCCCTATTTCATGACCAAGCACGAGAGCGAAAAAATCGTTCGCAGTGAGTGCAAGGTGCCGTGGACGGTGTTCCGTCCCGCCATGGTTGTCGGCGACAGCAGCACCGGCGAGATGGACAAGATTGACGGCCCCTACTATTTCTTCAAGCTGATCCAGCGCATGCGCCAGCTGCTGCCGCCCTGGATGCCCGCCGTGGGCCTTGAAGGCGGCCGCGTCAACATCGTGCCGGTCAATTTCGTCGTGGACGCGCTGGACCATATCAGCCACAAAGCCGGCATCGCCAAGAAATGCTTCCACCTGGTGGACCCGGTGGGCTACCGCGTCGGCGATGTGCTGGACATTTTCAGCCGGGCCGCTCATGCGCCCAAGATGAACCTGTTCGTCAATGCCGCCCTGCTGGGCTTCATTCCGCGCAGCGTGAAGAAAAGCCTGATGGCGCTGGCGCCGGTGCGCCGCGTGCGCAACGCCATCATGGCCGACCTGGGCCTGCCCGAGGACATGCTGACTTTTGTCAACTACCCCACCCGGTTTGACTGCCGCGACACGCTGGCCGCGCTCAAGGGCTCCAGCATTGAGTGCCCCAACCTCAAGGACTACGCCTGGCGCTTGTGGGATTACTGGGAGCGGAACCTCGACCCCGACCTGCATATCGACCGCTCCCTCAAAGGCACGGTCAGCGGCAAAGTGGTGCTGATCACTGGGGGCTCTTCAGGCATTGGCCTGGCCGCCGCGCACAAATTTGCCGAAGCCGGCGCCACCACCATCATTTGCGGACGCGACCAGGACAAGCTGGACGAAGCCTGCAAGGAAGCCAAGGCCAAAGGCTACGATTTCGTGGCCTATCCGGCGGACATTGCCGACATGACCGACTGCGACCGTTTTGTGCAGCTGCTGATCGAAAACCATGGCGGTGTGGATTTCCTCATCAACAACGCGGGCCGCTCCATTCGCCGCGCCATCGAAGCCAGCTACGACCGCTTTCATGACTTTGAGCGCACCATGCAGCTCAACTACTTTGGCTGCCTGCGCGTGACCATGGGTTTGCTGCCGGGCATGGTCGCCAGGCACAAAGGCCATGTGGTCAACATCAGCTCGATTGGCGTGCTGACCAATGCGCCGCGCTTCTCGGCTTATGTGGCCTCCAAGTCCGCCCTTGATGCCTGGACACGCTGCGCCTCCAGCGAATTTGCCGATCAAGGCATCACGTTCACCACCGTCAACATGCCGCTGGTGCGCACGCCCATGATCGCGCCGACCAAGATCTACAACAACGTGCCCACGCTGGCGCCCGAAGAAGCCGCCGACCTGATTGCCCAGGCCTGCATCTTCAAGCCGGTGCGCATCGCGACGCGCCTGGGCATTACCGGGCAGATCATGCACGCACTGGTTCCGCGCGTGGCGCAGATCGTCATGAACACGAGCTTTCGCATGTTCCCCGATTCGTCGGCGGCCAAGGGCGAGAAGGGTGTGAAGTCACAGTTGTCACCAGAAGCCGTGGCCATGCAGCAGATGATGCGGGGCATCCACTTCTGATCGTTTTCTGCTCCCTCAATAAAAAAATCGCCCCGGTGGAGCGATTTTTATTGAACGTTATTTAAATCAGAAAATCCTGTTTACTGCGGCCAGCAGACAGGTGGGCTGCAAGCCAGGCGGGTGTCTTGCCGCGGCCTGTCCAGGTTTTGCCACTAGACGGGTCCTTATATTTGGGCGCAACTGTCGAGCGCTTGTCGCCAGTTGCGCGTTCCTTGCGTGTAGTGGATTTTTTCCCGGCAAGACCCAAATCGGCTGCCGAGAGTTGGTGCGTTTTGATCAGCTCTTTGGCTGAGGCGATGGCTTGTATGCGTTCATTATTTTTCTGCTCGGCCAGTTTCTCGCGCAACTCATTGACTCTGGCTTCGGCCTGATTAATCTGCTGCTGGAGTTCGGTCAGGGTGGACATAATAAATTGATCTTTCAATGCGAAAATTATTATTCGGATGATAGCAAGTAAATAAGTATATTTGCGCGAATATTTGAGGTGGGTCTTGGTAATAGGGTATTTCAAATCACCAATTAACGAATAATTCCAGAACACCCAGCGTAAAAAGGCGCAGCATCGCGGCGAACGGGCAAGCGGGAATGCACATGCCTCGCGGGCATAATGGAAGCCCTTGCCGGGCGCTGGCATTCAATCTTTAGAGGCAAATTCATGATTTTGGTTACCGGAGGCGCAGGTTTCATCGGCGCCAATTTTGTCCTTGACTGGCTGGCGAAGCACGACGAGCCGGTCGTCAACCTGGACAAACTCACCTACGCCGGCAATATGGAAACCTTGGCCTCGCTGCAGGACGACCCGCGGCATATTTTTGTCAAGGGCGATATCGGCGACAGCGCGCTCGTTGCCGGCTTGCTGACCAGGCACCAGCCGCGTGCCATTATCAATTTTGCGGCCGAATCGCATGTAGACCGGTCCATCTCGAGCCCCGAAGACTTCATCCAGACCAATATTGTTGGCACGTTCCGCTTGCTGGAAGCGGGGCGCCAGTTTTGGGCCGGCCTGCCCGCAGAAGCCAAAGCTGGGTTCCGCTTCGTGCAGGTATCGACCGACGAAGTCTACGGCTCGCTGCAGCCGTCCGACCCGGCGTTCAGTGAAACAAACCGCTACGAGCCGAACAGCCCTTATTCGGCCAGCAAGGCATCGAGTGACCACCTCGTTCGTGCCTACCATCACACCTACGGCCTGCCGGTTCTCACGACCAACTGCGCCAACAACTACGGCCCCTATCATTTCCCGGAAAAACTCATTCCGCTCATGATCGTCAATGCGCTGGCTGGCAAGCAACTGCCGGTCTATGGCGATGGCCAGCAGGTGCGCGACTGGCTTTACGTCAAGGACCATTGCAGTGCAATCCGCCGCGTGCTCGAAGCCGGCAAGCCCGGCGAGACCTACAACATCGGTGGCGGCAACGAAAAACCGAATATCGACATCGTTCATGCGGTCTGCGCACTGCTCGACGAGCTGCGCCCGCGCGGCAGTGGCAGCTACCGCGAACAGGTGTCGTTCATCAAGGACAGACCCGGCCATGACCGCCGTTATGCGATCGACGCGCGCAAGATAGCGCGCGAGCTGGGCTGGAAACCGGCCGAGACGTTTGAAACGGGCATCCGCAAGACCGTGCAGTGGTATCTGGACAACCCCGACTGGGTCCTGCGGGTGCAAAGCGGCGCTTACCGCGACTGGGTGAAGGCCCAGTACGTGACGGTCGCAGCTTGAGCCTGCCCATGAAGATCCTGCTTTTCGGCAAGAACGGCCAAGTCGGTTGGGAATTGCAGCGCAGCCTGGCGCCACTTGGCGACCTTGTAGCGCTTGATCGCCACAGCACGGACTTGTGCGGCGACCTCGCCAACCTGGGCGGAATAAGCGATACGGTGCGCCAGGTCCGGCCTGATGTCATTGTCAATGCTGCGGCCTATACCGCCGTCGACAAGGCCGAAAGCGACGCCGCCAACGCGCATGCCATCAACGCCGCAGCACCGGGCGCGCTGGCCGAGGCGGCCAAGGCCACCGGCGCATGGCTGGTGCACTATTCGACCGACTATGTTTTTGACGGTAGCGGCAGCAAGCCGTGGGAAGAGGGCGACCCGACCGGCCCGCTTGGTGTTTACGGCCGGACCAAGCTCGAAGGCGAGCAGCGTATTGCGGCCCAATGCGCGAATCACCTCATTTTGCGTACCAGCTGGGTTTACGCCGCGCGCGGCGGAAACTTCGCCAAAACAATGTTGCGCCTGGCCAGGGAGCGCGATCGTCTGACCGTCATCAACGACCAGTTCGGTGCGCCGACCGGCGCAGATTTGCTTGCTGACGTGACGGCACACATGGTGCGCAGCGCGCTGCCTGGCGCTTCTGACCGCATTGCCGGGATCTACCACGTCGCCGCTGCTGGCGAGACCTCATGGCATGGCTACGCGCGCTTCGTCGTCGACTGCGCATCAAAAGCCGGCTTGCCCCTCAAGACGTCGCCGGACACCGTGGACCCGGTTCCGACGACAGCTTTCCCCACGCCGGCCGTGCGTCCGCATAACTCCCGACTGAACACCGCTAAACTGCAGGGCTGCTTTGATCTGAAGCTTCCCGCGTGGCAGCAGGGCGTTGCCCGCATGCTGGCTGAAATCACCTAATACCCGACACATGACCCAACGCAAAGGCATTATCCTCGCCGGTGGCTCAGGCACTCGCCTGCACCCGGCTACGCTGGCCATCAGCAAGCAGTTGCTGCCGGTTTACGACAAGCCGATGGTGTATTACCCGCTGAGCACGCTGATGATTGCGGGCATCCGCGAGGTGCTCATCATCAGCACGCCGCAGGACACACCGCGCTTTAAGCAGCTTCTTGGTGACGGTTCGCAGTGGGGCATGAAGCTTCAGTACGCGGTGCAACCCAGTCCAGACGGGCTGGCGCAGGCGTTCATCATCGGCGAGGAATTCCTGGCCGGTGCGCCCAGCGCGCTGGTGCTTGGCGACAATATTTTTTATGGGCACGATCTGCACAAGCTGCTGATGGAAGCAGACACCCAAGAGGCTGGTGCGACGGTGTTTGCCTACCATGTGCAGGACCCTGAGCGGTATGGGGTTGTGGCGTTCGACGCGGCCGGCAAGGCCAGCAGCATCGAAGAAAAACCGGCTGTGCCGAAAAGTCATTACGCTGTGACTGGCCTTTATTTTTATGACGCCCAGGTCGTCGAAATCGCCAAGTCGATCAAGCCGAGCGCCCGCGGCGAACTCGAAATTACGGCCGTCAACCAGATGTACCTGGAGCGCTCCCAGCTGAAGGTGCAAATCATGCAGCGCGGCTACGCGTGGCTGGATACCGGCACCCACGACAGCCTGCTCGATGCCGGCCAGTTCATCGCGACGCTGGAGCACCGCCAGGGCCTCAAAATCGCGTGCCCCGAAGAGATTGCGTGGCGCAATGGCTTTATCGGCGATGTCCAGCTCAAGAAACTGGCGGAGCCACTCGCAAAAAACGGGTACGGCCAATACCTGCTGCGCCTGCTCAAGGAGCGTGGCCAGCCATGAAGGTGACACCTACAGCCATCGCGGATGTCTTGGTTATCGAGCCTCGGGTGTTCGGCGACTCGCGCGGTTTCTTTTTTGAGAGCTTCAACCAGCGCGACTTCAATGCCGCGACCGGCACCGATTTCAGCTTCGTGCAGGACAACCACAGCCGGTCGGCGAAAGGCGTGCTGCGTGGCCTGCATTACCAGCTGGGCCAGCCGCAGGGCAAGCTTGTTCGTGTGGTGCGTGGAGCCGTCTTCGACGTGGCCGTCGATATTCGCCCCGCGTCGCTGACCTTCGGAAAATGGATCGGCCTGGAGTTGAACGAGCATGACAATCGGCAGCTCTGGGTGCCGCCGGGTCTTGCGCACGGCTTTCTCGTGCTCAGCGACAGCGCCGACTTTTTATACAAAACCACCGACTACTACGCGCCGGCGCAGGAGCGCTGCATTGTGTGGAACGACCCCACGCTGGCGATCAATTGGCCGCTGGATGGCACCCCGACGCTTTCGTCCAAGGACAGCGTCGGCCAGGCTTTCAAGGCCGCAGCGCTTTAAGAGCTTGCCAGGCCGACGAGGTCGCTGTCCTGCGCATCGGGCGTAAACCCGCTCACGTGTTTCAGCAGTACTGTTCGCAAAGCTGCGGTGTCGTTGGCAACGACGGCCCGTTGCAGCAGTTCGAGGTCGGCCCGGAATTCCGCCCAGGGCACAAAATCTTCGCGCGCCTTCAGGATGCGCGGGTGAACAGTCGCCACGGGGTTGTCGCCGATCAGCAGTTCTTCATAAAGCTTTTCGCCGGGGCGTAAACCAGTCACCTCAATGGCGATATCGCCATCGGGGCGACTCTCGTCGCGCACCGTGAAACCCGAGAGCTTGACCATGCGACTGGCCAAGTCAATGATTTTCACCGGTTCGCCCATGTCGAGCACATACACCTCGCCGCCTTCGGCCATGGCGCCCGCCTGCAGCACGAGTTGTGCGGCTTCGGGAATGGTCATGAAATAACGCGTGACGTCGGGATGCGTCAAGGTGATTGGGCCGCCGGTCTCGATCTGGCGCCGGAACAGGGGCACGACGCTGCCACTGCTGCCGAGCACGTTGCCGAAACGAACCATCGCAAAGCGCGTGAGGTTGTTGACGGGACGGCCGCCCGACTGGAAGCTGACGGCTGGCATCGCCGACAGGGCTTGCAGCACCATTTCGGCCAGGCGTTTGCTGGCGCCCATGACGTTGGTGGGGCGAACGGCCTTGTCGGTCGACACGAGCACGAAATGGCTGACGCCAGTCTCGATCGCGATGCGCGCTGCGTTGAACGTGCCGAGCACGTTGTTGGCGATGCCTTCGGCCGGGTTATGTTCGACGAGCGGCACGTGTTTGTAGGCGGCAGCGTGATAGACCGTGTGCGGCCGGTAGGCTCGGCAGATCTCGAGCATGCGCGCGTAGTCGCGCACGCTCGCGAGCAGCGGCACGAGCTCGACGACGACGCCCGAACGCGCCGCAACACCTTGGCATATATGCTGCAGTTCCTGCTGGATGCTGTAGAGACCAAACTCGCTGTGTTCCACGAGAACCAGGCGGGCAGGCTGCTCATGCAATATCTGGCGGCACAACTCGCTGCCAATGCTGCCCGCTGCGCCGGTGACCAGCACCACCTTGCCCGTGAGGCTGCGGGCCAGCAGTGCGCGGTCGGGCGGCACGGCATCGCGACCCAGCAGGTCTTCGACGTCGAGGTCCTTGATGTCCGCCAGCGCAACGCGGCCATGGGCAAGGTCGGTAAGGCCGGGGAGGGAACGCACATGAACCGGCAGCGGCTGCAACTCGTTCAGGATCTCGTTGCGGCGTGCGCGGGTAATCGACGGCAGCGCCAGCAATAGGTCAGTGATGTCGTGTTTTTCAACAATTTCTGGCAGGTCGGTTGGCGCGTAGACCGGCACGTGGTTGATGGTCAAGCCCTGCAGTGTCGGGCTGTCGTCAATAAATCCAAGCAGTTTGAACTCGTGCGAGGTGGCGATGGCGTTGGCGATTTGAACTCCGGCAGATCCTGCGCCGTAAATCAGCAAACGGCTGACTGGCATGCCGTGGCGTTGACCGGGAGACAGGCCGTTAAGCCACTGGCGCGCCGCAGCCCGGCTGCCGCCTACCAGCAGCATCAATATCAGCGGCTGCAGCAGGCCGATGGAGCGCGGTACATCAGGCCACGCCATAAACACCAACACGCCGAAAAACAGCACGGCGTACAGCGATACGGCAACTACCAGTGCTCGCATGGCTGCCATGCCACTGTGCCGGAACACGGCCCGGTAAAGGCCGTTGCGCCAGAAGATCGGCGCAGCCAGCACCGGCGCGAGCACGTAGGGCCACCACTGATGGGCGCTATAGGGCCAGTGCAAGGTGTCGAGCCGCAGCGAGTAAGCCACCCAGACAGCTAGGACACTCATCAAGGCGTCCGCGATCGCCACGAATGCCTGCTTGACGTATCTGGGCTGGCTCAGTAGTTTGGTTTTGACCATGAATTGAAAGCTAAGCACATAGCAGCCTTGTTGTTGTTATTATCAGTTTTACAGTGGATCCGGATGATTGCCTGGCTAATGCGCAACCCCATCGCGGCGCAGCACCTTGATGGCTGTCAGCCATAAGATACGGATGTCAAGCCTCATTGAACGCTTGTTCAGGTACGTAATATCCAGAGCAACCTTGTCAGGAACTGCTAGTTCGTCCCGGCCATTGATTTGTGCCCAACCTGTCAGTCCTGGGCGCAGACCATTCACGCCAAACTTTGCGCGCAGGTCAATTAAATCATGCTGATTAAAGAGCGCGGGGCGAGGGCCGACAAAACTCATGTCACCCTTGATGATGCTCCACAACTGCGGTAACTCATCCAGGCTGGATCGCCGTAAAAACGATCCAATGGGAGTCAAAAACTGCTTGGGGTCACTCAATAAATGCGTTGCAACTGCAGGTGTATTGACATGCATGGTTCTGAATTTGGGCATGCTAAAGAGCTTGTCATGCCTCCCGACACGATCAGACCAGTAAATCACCGGCCCTCTCGAGGTCAGCCGCACAGCCACTGCAACCAGCACAAATGGCGGCGACAAAAGCAGTGCCGCTACAAGAGCCAGCACCAAATCAAAAAAACGTTTCATGTAACAGTCACGCGATGGAGTGCAGTCAGTGTCTCTGCTTGCCTGTATTTCCCGGCGGCACAGTTTTTATTTTTTTGACCACACCACTCTGTTGATGTAATCGATATAACTTGTGACGACCCGCACGATTTGCGCGGAAACGTGAGGATTTTCATAATCCGCAATCGGCAAAACAGGGCGGACGTTTTTATCATACTGTGCAGTGACTATCTCTATGGCGTTGAGTACGCGATCTTTCTTCAGGCCGCTCATGATGAGGGTGCCGACATCCATGCCTTCAGGCCGCTCATGGGCGTTGCGCAGAGTGATCGAGCACAGATTCAGCAACGATGTCTCTTCGGTAATCGTGCCGCTGTCCGAGAGCACACAGCGTGCTTCCATCTGAAGTTTCATGTAATCGAAAAACCCCAGTGGTTTGCCGAAAATAATCCGTTTGTCGAGTCCGTCGTATCCGACTTCTTCAAGTCGTTTTCGGGTTCTGGGATGCGTAGAAACTATGACGGGAAAGCCATATTTTTTGACGAGTTCAGTGAGCGTTTCAAGCAGATCCTTCAAAGCATCTGGGGAGTCGACATTTTCCTCGCGGTGTGCGCTGACGAGAAAAAACTCATTCGCTTTGAGTGACAAGCGCGACACCACATCAGACTTCTCAATTTCCGGGCGGTAAAAGTCAATGACTTCACGCATGTGTGAGCCAGTTTTGATAATGGTTTCTGGCCTCACGCCTTCGGCAATCAGGTAGCGGCGCGCATGCTCAGTCAGCACCATGTTGATGTCTGACAGATGGTCCAGAACCTTGCGGTTGAGTTCCTCGGGCACACGTTGGTCAAAACATCGATTGCCGGCTTCCATGTGAAAGACCGGAATCTTGCGGCGCTTGGCGGCAATCACTGCCAAGCATGAATTGGTATCGCCATACAGCAAGACTGCATCGGGCTTTTCGCTTTGAAAGACGGCATCGGCTTTCATGATGATTTGGCCGATGGTTTGCGCTGCGTTTTCGCCGACCGCATCCAGAAAATGATCCGGCTTGCGGATTTGAAGATCCTCGAAAAAAATCTGGTTCAGCTCGTAATCGAAATTTTGGCCTGTATGAACAAGAACATGTTGCATATGCTTGTCCAGGGCCGCAATGACACGGCTCATCTTGATCAATTCGGGACGGGTCCCGACTACTGTCATTACTTTAAACACGAAGCGCCTCCTCAATGAAATCCAGTTTTAGCAAAAGTGCTTTTACCTGCGCAACATTCAGACGCTGCGTGTTGTGCGAGGTGTAGTCATCCAAGTGCGAAATTTTTTCTTCACCATCGCTGAAATACTTGGCATAGTTCAAGTCGCGGTTATCAGCCGGAATGCGGTAATAGGCACCCATATCGTCAACTCTTGCCATTTCCTCACGTGAAACCAGCGTCTCATAGAGCTTCTCGCCGTGACGGGTGCCAATGATCCGGATGGGATTGTCTTTGACGAAAAGCTCCTTCAGCGCCTGCGCGAGATCAGCGACTGTTGACGCCGGTGCCTTTTGCACAAAAATGTCGCCTTGCTCCCCATTTTCAAAAGCGTGCAGAACCAGATCCACTGAGTCGTCCAGCGACATGAGGAAGCGCGTCATGTTTGCGTCGGTGACCGTCAAGGGTTTTCCGGCCTTTAACTGTGAAACAAAAAGAGGGATCACGGAACCCCTCGAAGCCATCACATTGCCGTAACGGGTCGCACAAAGGACGGTTTCACCGTCGTTTTGCATCCGTGCTTTGGCCACCATCAATTTCTCCATCATGGCTTTGGACACGCCCATCGCATTGATGGGATAAACGGCCTTGTCAGTGCTGAGTACCACGACCCGCTTCACGGCCTGTGCAATGGCGGCATTCATGACGTTTTCCGCACCGATCACATTGGTACGTACGGCCTCCATCGGATAAAACTCGCATGAGGGCACCTGTTTGAGTGCTGCAGCGTGAAAGACGTAGTCGACGCCTTTCATGGCCTGGTGAATGCTGTCGTAGTTCCGGATATCACCGATATAGAACTTCAGCTTGTCGTTGTGCAGGGCAATGCGCATCTCTTCCTGCTTTTTCTCGTCGCGGCTGAAAATGCGTATTTCCCGCACCGCAGTCGACAGAAACCGCTTGAGAACGGCATTGCCAAACGAGCCCGTGCCACCGGTGATCATGAGTACTTGGTTATCGAACATGGTTATGGTGCTATCTTGCTATCTATTGAAGGAGTGCATTGTGCCAATCAGCTTGTCCCAATCGGGGGCGGTGTAACCCGTCGCTTTTTGAAAACGTTGCGTGTTCAGTGAACGGTCAATGACGAATTTATCGTCCATCTCAATGTTGATGGGCTTCTTGTAAGCCCTTGCGATCAGCTGCAGCAGATCATACTTTCCGATGGGCTGTGCGCCGACATGGTAAAGACCTGAAAGCTCAGGACGGGGAATCACGACATCGCGCACGACCTGGGCAAACACCACGTTTGGCAAGCCGGAAAAAATGGCGCGGCTAAACCCCTTGCAAGAACCCTGCTGTGACAAGAACCATTCAAGCAAACCGAAGGCACTCTGCAACTCATGGCCGATGGTCGAGGTACGCAAAGTAATGGCATGTGCGTAATCCACCTCGCCCAGATGCTTGGACTTGCCGTAGACGTCCACCGCATCAGGCGCATCGTCTTCCACATAGCCGCCCCCTGTGCCGGAAAACACACAGTCTGTGCTCACGTGGACCAGTCGCGAGCCGGTCGCCGCACACATATCGGCCAGTCGATGCGGCAACAGGGCGTTCAGCGGTATGGCCAGCAGCGGGTCTTCGGCTTCCCGGTGGTGTTTTGTGAGTCCAACGCAGTTCACCACCACATCTGGCTGCACCTGGGCAAAAACCCGCACCAATGCGTCGTGCTTTTCTACGTCCACGCCTGGAATCAGTTTGGCGGCGAGAGTTTCCGGGAAAAAACGCTTTAAAGCGTTAGAGCGCAGCGTACCCCAGACCTCCCATTCTTTCTTTTCACTCAGAACGCGAAACATGGCACTACCGATCATTCCGCTCGCACCAAATACCAATACCTTCATGCCATTTCCTTGTTTGTTACAGCCATGCCACGCAAGTGTGTCATCAACTCTTCAACCAGCTTGTCGTGGTCAAAATGGGTCTTGAAATATCTCCGACCATTGGCTCCCATCTCGGCACGCTGCTCGGGTGACATGCGGTAGAGCCGTAAAACAGCATCAGCCAGTGCTTGTGCATCTTCGGCTGGCACGCTAATTCCTGCCTGTGCCTCTTCCACGACGCGTGCGCCCTCGCCGTTGAGGCCGGCCACTATGGGCCGGCCAGCAGCCATGTAGGCCTGCACCTTGTTGGGCACCGTGGCGGCAAAAATCGGCTCATCGGCCAAGGTCACCAACAAAGCCCCCGCTTTTTGCATCAGGCCGGGCATGGTATCTACAGGAAAGCGCCCGGGCAAGTGCAAGTTTGTCAGCCCTCGCGCTGGTACTTGCTCTTGCATCCAATCCCAGCGACTCCCCTGCCCGAACACAACAAAGGAAATTTCCTCATATGGCTTCAGCAACTCAGCCGCTTCCACGATGACCTCCACAGCCTGCGCCACGCCAACATTACCTGCAAACACCACAGGAAAGCCGGCTTCCAGCGCCGAAACCCTTGGCAAAATCACACGCGGGTCTGGCGGCTCGCCAAAAGTAGCATCTACCGAGTTGGGGTAGTACGCGATTGTCTTGCCCGGCGCCAGCGCGGACACGACGGCAACGAATGCGCGGGACTGTACCAGCAGCAAATCCGAGTGGCCATAAATCCATCGAACCACCCGTTCAACCAGTCGGAGCAGGCGCGGGTGATGAATGTAGCCTGTGGCCGACAGGCTGTCGGGCCAGAGATCTTGCACCCACAGAACAAGTTTTCGCCGCTTCAGTCGAGCCAGGAAAATGGCGGGGATGGCCAGCAGTATGGGCGACAGTCCGTAGACAAACACCACGTCGTATTGCCGCTTGCGCAGCAGCCACGGCCCAAAAACCAGGCCGGAAAAAATGAAGGACAGGTAATTGAGCGCCAGCCTCCAGGCGCTGCGCGCACCTCGCGGAAACAGGGGGACACGAAACACCGACGCGCCCTCCCAGGATTCACGCTGTGTGCCCCATGCCCGGTAACCCTCAGTGATACGCCCTTCCGGGTAATTGGGCTTGCCGGTCAGTATGTCGACGTGTGCACCTTTTTCCACCAGTGTCTTGGCAATGTCGTTAATGCGAAAGCCTTCGGGCCAGAAATACTGGCTGACAATCAAGATATGCACGCTAGTCACACTTTTCCAAAAGGCTCTTCATAAATTCTGTACCATTCAATAGCGGCAACGCTTTTTCATCCGATCCCAGAAATCGCTTCACGGCTCTGGCAATGGATACGGGAGACCGCGGATCAAAGACCTGCTCGGGATCGAGCACATCTCTCACGAAATCCAGTTCAGAAGCTATTACCGCGAGGCCCGCTTGGCGCGCCTCTATCAGCGGAAGACCGAAGGATTCGAAAGTCGATGGGTAGATCAAGGCTCGTGCTTGAGTATAAAGATGCTTGATCTGTTCATGAGGTTGGACCCCTAAATTTTGGAGATTCAACCCGAATTGTCGTTTTTTTTTGTCGATCCAGATGCATAAATCGGCGTGGACTTTGGTGTCCAGCGTGAGTCTTAACGAGGGGAAAAGCCCGTCATGCGCCAGCAGGCACCAAGCCTCTATCAGACGGCGGTGGTTTTTGTGAGGCTCACCGGATGCTACGTATATAAAGTCATGCGCCACTTCTTCATGGTTGGCCAGCTCCAAAGCTCGCTGGTAACCCTGACTTGTCTTGACAAAAGGGAATACGTAAACAGGTTTGCAGCCGACCCTGCCCAATGATTTGAGAATGGTTTGCATGGATGGGGACTGCACAATAAATGCATGGGCATTGCCCGCTTTCCAGAAAAACCAATAACGCTCAACTTTAAGACGCATCCGGGTTTTAAATGGAAAATTCTCCAGACTTATCCGGTCAATTAGATACCGGTTTTGGACGAACACCACTGCACGACCGTGCAATTGGAACAGGGGAGGTAGATTTCCGAAGCACAAGACGATATCGTTTTGTTTTACCCTTTTCGCGAGCCACCATTCGGCCTTCAGACGTTGCCATACCGAAGGCTTAACCCGCTTGACTTCCAAGTTGTGAGGTAGCGTGTCCGGCGTTTCCATACGCGTGTCGAGGAGCGCTACAACGCCTGAATCAGTCGGTAAAGACTGAAGCAGGGCATTTAGCAACGATTGCCCACCACCTGTGTGAACATTCGTCGCATGAACAAAGAGTCTTCTTCCTGAACTAGTCATCACGTGGCTGTGCAGTGTTGAGTAGTTTCAGTTTGTGCAATACCTGGGTAAAAAGCCTAGTCTGAACTATCCAGACGAGCAGAATACCGCACGCGAGCATAAGAAAGTACGGAAGGCTCAGTTGGGGTGAACCTCCAAACTGCGCGACGTTGCTCGCAATCACAGCACCGTACAGTGAACAAAGAATTGGATTGGCCGTCAAGGCGTTAATGACAAATTCGATAACCAGCACGGCCAAGGAGAAGAAGACCATTCCCAGCAGCACAATCAAAAGTGAACCACTGTAATAAAGGAAAGCCGCGGCGCCTGGTAAGGTGGCGAACCGGAATTTCGTGCCATCCGATTTCAGGTAAATGGAGTCTGAGACGGTCTGGTAGATATCGGGTTTACCGGCTTCTGGTTTTTCGTTCAAGGCTTGCCAAAGTAGATCTCTATTTTTCTCCGGGTAGGATTGCACGGCCATTAACCCTTCCAACCCGATCCACCGGTCCACGCTCAACTGCAGCATTAATGTCGATGAGCCCCCAGTGATTTGATAGCCAAACTCATTCAGTAAAACTTTGGACTGCGCGGAGCCGGACTTCATGGCCTCATCCGACTTCGCTTTTTCTTTTGCCGCAATCGCGTCGAGCTTTAGCTTTTCCGCCAGCAACTCGCGCACGCGCTTTTCGAGCGCCACGCGTTCGGCCGGAGAGCTGTTTTTAATTTTGAGCTGCTCCGCAGCGATTGCGCTCATTAAAGCTTCCGAACGAGCGTAAGCTACTTGGTAAGCAGTGCTTAAATAGGCGCCCGACTGATAAAGGTAGTTCCTGAAAGTCGTGACGGCCGAAATGGACACCACCAATAACAAGGCAAAAATGGCAACCAGTAGACCTGTTTTGGCGTGGGACCATCCTTTGAAGGTATGTTTGAACCGATGCGCGGCCCACAGTTGGGGAATCGCGTGGAAGACATAGGCCGCCCGGCTCAATATGGACACACTCGAAACTAATGCTTCGGCGATGATGGCGTAAATGGGGACTGTGAGATTCTTTTTGAGAGCAATATCCCACCATAACAATACCGTAATGCCTGTGGCCAGTCCGATGTTCAGCAGCCAGGCAATCCCTGCGTTCAACGGCCACATTAGGATCGTACGCGGTGCCAGCCCAATTTGATGAATCCCGTACTTCAGGTTTACAAGTAGTACCGTGGCGCCAGTGACCATCAGCCCCGCCCATAACCATTTCCGGCTGTTGGCATACCAGGGAGGAACTACAGGCTTTATCTCTCCGTGCATTGCACCGAAGCGGGATTTTATTTGGTTGTAGAGCAGTTTTCCCAGGATGACACCCAAGCTCGCAACTGTGGCGGTGAATAACACCTCATCCCATGCTTGGGCACTACCCACAAACGATCCCACTGGCTCGACGAAGGGATAGCTCAATATCGTGTGGATCGTCAGTTTCAGCCAGAAACCTAGCCAGAGGAAAATGGTCAGAAACAAATAGCCGTAGCCGGTCATTTTCTGGAAGCCGGTGACAAGCATAATGCCCGTTACGATCGAAAACAGCACATAAAGTGCTTTTGAGCCTGAATAACCTGCCAGCCCTAGCGTGAATGGTAAAAGCCAAACGAGCAGGCCCAACATCAGAAGTACCAAGGGTAGGCGGTTTTTTCGGAGCTGCGGAGGTACTGTTGCCAGGGTTGAATTGTTCATGTTAATTTGAGTGAATTTCTCATGGGCGTGCGTCTTGGCGGTCCAGCGTTTGCGTAGATGCCCTGCAATCTCATGCTGCCAAGTACTCATAGCTTAGTTTGAGGGGTTTCACCAAATATTTTTATCAGAGAGTCGTAATATCTTGCGCCTTGAGTGCTTTGAATGAACTCCTTGCCCTTCTCGCGCATTTTCTCAATTTCATGCGATGGAATGCTTTCAACTGCACGGAGCATCGTTTGCCAGGAAGAAAACTTCCGACAATCAATATAAATATTTTCTGGGATCAAGCCCTCAATGTCAGTGGCGCCTAAATACAACGGCACCGTTCCCACATAAAGGCAATCAAATATTTTTTCGGTCACATAGCCCTTCATTGCCATGTTCTCGAAACACAAGCTGAATTTGTACTGGCTCAAAACTTCGTACTTGGAGTCGCATGCCCCTTTGTAGATTGACATCAGGGTCTTGCGGTGTTTCCAGTACGGCAGCCACATCGAGGCGCGTGACCACCACTTGGCCCAGCCGCGCCCGTACAAGTCCACTGCACCCAATTGGGCGAGGCTGGCCATTGCTTCGATCCGTTTGCTGTACAGCTCCTTGGGGACTTTACGCGGAATGTGGTTGCCATTGATCACGACGATGCGATCCAGGCGGTCTGTGCGTTCCCAGTAGTGCTTGATGACTTCATCGCGCGGCTGGGGCCAGTACAACTGGCGCAGCTTTGAGGTGTCAACCCCTTCAAGAGAGTAACCATCGCCGGTGGTGTTGTGAACATACACACGCTCAAAAAACCTCGTCAGCTCTGGCAGCGCCTTGTAGAGCCGTGGATCGACCACGGGGGGCTCAAAAATTACAAACGCCTTTAGACGCACATCAGCCCGTTCCAGCAGGGCTTTGTAGTTGTCCAGCACTCCCAGTGAGTAGTAGTCGCTTACATGCTCCCGGCCTTTCTGGCCCATCAAGAAGTCTGCAGTGTGCATGTCTGCACCCTGTTTCCTTTGCGCCGCCCGCAGTTTGAAAAAGGGCACCAGCGTATCGTCCCGGTTGAGCACCGTGTTGGATGTGTCGAACAATCTGTCTTCGTAATAGGCGGGCGACGGCGGATCGATGTAAATCGCATTGGACGGGCGGTCGAGCATCATTTGTTGGCCATCCTTTTAATGTGACTCAATGAGGCCCTGGCAAGGCGGGTCCAGCGCAGAGAGAGCATGACCTTGAGGTACAGGCCGAGGGACAGCACGATCAGCCCGCGTCGGGTCTGCAGGGCGGCCTTGAGCGCGCTCAACGAAAAGAGATCGGGGCACAGTTTCATTGCCTGGTCGGGCTGGTTCTGCAACAGCGCGTTGGCGGCGCGCATTACTTGGTCCCGGCGCTCCAGCCGCTCATAGTTCGTCCTGTCTTCAGCTGTGAGCAGGCCGCGCACCTCCTCCTGCGCCAGATAGTGATCCATCACGCCGAAAAAAGCCGCGCGACGGGTATCGAAGCGCACGTTGGCCGACCACTGGCTCCGGCTGATCCGGTAGCGCATGGTCGCCTGGGGAAGGATGCCTACGGGCCGGCGTTGCAGCATTCTGAACCACACGTCGAGGTCGGCGCTAGAGCCGAACAGCTCGCCTCGCCACGACTTAATGTCGTCCTGGTAGACGCTGGTCAAAGCCATCACGCTGGGGCAGATCAGGAAATTTGAGTGCTCCAGAATCGCCTTGAACACCGCCGGGAAATGATGCAGCGGGCCGCTGGCCGCAAGGTTTTGCGGCTGGCGAATCGCACCGATCGGTTCGTCGAACTCGTCAATTAGCAGCGCTTCCGTGAACACGGCGCCGGCCTGCGGGTGCCGCTCGAGAAACTCCACCTGGGTGGCCACCATCTGAGGCTCGTAAATGTCGTCTGCATGGTAAATGGCCGTGTACTTGCCCTTGGCGAGCGCAATACAGCGGTTGAAATTTCCTTCGCCACCCAAATTGACCGGGTTTCGGTGCAGCGTGATGCGTTCATCGGCAAAACCCTCCACGACGGCTACGGTGCCGTCGGTGGAGTTGTTGTCGACGATCTGGATCACCATGTTGCGGTAAGTCTGGCCCAGCACAGAACGCAATGTGGCCGCGATCGTTTTTTCCGCGTTGTAGGTCGGAATGCAGATGCAAACCAGAGGCACGGTCGCGTCAGACATGAAGCAGCCCCATGCGGTTGAACACATGGCGGAAGCGGTTTCCGAAGGTATGGCCCACCATCGTGCGCGCATAGCCGGCCTCGGCAATGGTTTCCCGCAGCGGTTCGTCTGCAAGATAGAGAGCCACTTTTTTCAGCAGGTCGTCAGGATCGAGGTAAACCGCGACCTCGCGGCCGATCTCGTAATGCCTCTCCAGCCCTTCAACATAGTAAGAAAGCTGGAAGCCGCCGGAACCATTGATCTCGAAGTGACGGGCTTTGAGCTGCTCAACCGATTTGGGCGAGCGAATGCGATTGACCAGCCCGCGCGGGGATGAGAGCAGATAGCGCGCATCCCACGAGGCTGAGTTGGACATGTTCAGATTGATGCGGCTTTCATTAAACAGCGCCACCATCTGCTCGTGGGAAACGATGCCCCCAGGCCAGCGGTAGCCAACGGCTTCAACCGTGAACCCGGCTTTGCGCAAGCGCTTGATGAGCCATTCGCGGTAAGGGTGCCACGCTCCCACGAACGATACGTCATACTTTTTCGGCCCCCCGGTTTTGCGATAGAGCTTTTCGTTGCAGCCGAACGGGAAGTGGATGGCGTTGGGCAGGCCTATGGCCGTGTATTTTCTTTCGCCATACACATCCGGGGTGGTAAAGAAGTCAAATTGGCGCGCCCAGAATTGCGAGAACTCAACACGCCAGGTGTCGTCGTGAAAAAAGCACAGCGTACGCGTGTAGCTGCCCATCTGTTTTACCGTGGCGGGGTCGAGCTGGTCGGTGTAAAGCGAAAACATGGCAAGGTCAGGCCGTGAAGCCTGAACCAGGTCTAGCAGCTTGCTGTTCATCTCCGTTTTGCCACAGCGTTTAAGCTCAGCCATGTAGTCAAACAAGGTGACCTCGTGGCCGAGGTCCTTCAGGCTTTGGTAGAAGTTGTAGTACTCATAGGAATGTCCGCGTGAGGGATCGCCATAGTCGTACTCCATGCAAACGAGCAGGATTTTCATAGGGGCTAGTCATGCCTTGGTAAAAATGGGTATAGCAACCAATAAAACATGGGCAAGAACGCCGATCCGGTCACCACAATGAGAAAGCCGGCACTGATCAGGCTTTCAGTGCCCCCCATCGCCCAACGGCCTGCCGTGGCAATCAACAAAAGGGCCACGCCCATGGTTGTTCCCTTCAGGAGTAGCCAGTAGGGAAGTTTCATTTCAAGTGCCACGATCATCAGGTAGTGCATCGCCACCACCATGCCAATACCTGCGAGAGCGCGTGCAAGGCCGACACCGTGCGCGCCCAATGCGGGTGCCAAAGCCCAGATCAGCGCAATACAGATCACCGCGCCCAGCAAATTGGGCAACAGCAGCAGCCGGGTTTTCATTTTGGCGTGAGCCGACATGCTGTAGACGCCGGCAACCACCCTGGCACCTTCAGCCAGGACGCCCCAAACCACAAATTGCGATGCGGACTGGTAGGCTGGCCCCACCATGAAACGTGTCAACTCCGGTGCCAGCCCCGCAAGCAGAAACGTGACCAGCATCAGTGACGGCAAAATGGCCCCGGCGTACTTGTTCCAGGCCAGTGACTGCTCGGCCATATCGTTATTGCTCACGCGCTTGTAAAACTTTGGCTGGAAGTAGGTGGTCAGTACAGACTCAAATGCCGCCATCAAACCCGCGCTGATACCGTAACCAGTTACAAAAAGCCCCAAGGCAACCAGCCCAAGCGAGTCCGCGACAAAAAATCGATAGCCCTGAGTTTGTAGCCAGTTGAAACCAACTGAAATGGCGACCGGCCATGCAAAACTGAAGAGAAGGCTGAGGTGCGCGCGGGTGGGCGTTGGAACGGTGACTGGAGGTTTCAGTTTGTCAAAAAACACCGTTACCCCAATCACTGCAAACACGGCTTGGCCGATCAGCAAGCCCAATAGCCAATACTCGGCCTTCGGCTCAAAGGCCCTCACTAACAGAAATGAACTGACAAGGCCAGCCCCTATGGTTGCCAGAGTCAAAGTGACGAAGCGGCCACGAAACTCGAGCATGTTGAGCGACGGAATTGCAGTCTGATTGATGGTATTGAACAGCAATGAACCGCAAACCAGCACCAGCAGCCATGCTGTGTTGAACTGAAAGCCGAAGGCATGGATTTTGTTGAGAGCCGCAAGGCTCGCCGCGGCAACCACGCTTACTATCAAAAGGTAGATCCAGTGCAGCTTGAGGTAGTACTTCGCACGCCCTAGTGCGTCCCAGGCATGAAAGCGGCGGTTGATGAACATGCCCACCGGATTCACCAGAAACAACGCAAAGAAAGTTGTTGCCGCCGTGATCAACGAGAGCCGGCCCATCTCTGCAGGCGGTAGATAGCTTGTGGCAAGTCGCATGACTAAAAGCAACAAAATGAACTGTGCTGCATTGCCAAACAGAACTAATATCAAGGGGCGGCCTGTTTATCGTGCACTCGACGCATAAAGGCATCTATGCGGTGCTTCACCGAGGGCAGGTCCAGGCGGTGCTCCTGCAGCAGGTAGTCCCAGGTTCCGCAATAGGCCGAGAAACGGTCTTCGATGCCGATGCGGCAGACCGGCAGCGGACGGTGTGTGGCGACTTCTTCAGCCACACAAGCGCCCAGTCCGCCCATGACCGAGTGCTCCTCAAGCGTAATCACGCAGTCGACACGGCGGGTAATTTCGGCCAGTTGCTGCTGGCTCAGGGGCTTGATGGAGGGCACGCTCCATACTTCTGCATCCAGGCCCTGATCGGTCAAATCCAGCGCCGTCCTGACCATGGAGCCAGTGGCCAGCAACGCTATGCGCTGCGTGCCTTTCCTGAGTTGCAGCAACTCACCGGCCTGCAGCCGGACCGGCCCGGCATGCACATCACCGCGATCGCTTTTGCCCACACGCAAGTAGACCGGTGAAGCCAGTTGCAGCGCAAGTTGCATGGTGGCCGTCATTTCAAAGCGATCGGCTGGTGACAGCACGGTCAGCGAAGGGATGGCCCGTGTACAAGCGATGTCTTCGGTGGACTGGTGGCTGGCGCCCAGATGGCTGTAAACCAGGCCTGCGCCGTCGCCAATCAGGATGACGGGCAGGTTCTCGTAACAAACATCGATCTTGATCTGCTCGAGCACACGCACGGGGACAAAGGCCGCCAGTCCGTAAACAATGGGTTTGAACCCGGCCTTGGCCAAGCCGGCAGCCACACCCACCATGTTCTGCTCGGCAATGCCGCAGTTGATGTACTGGTCCGGCCGCGCCTTGCGGAACGCATCAAACAGCGCGTAGCCGTGGTCGCCCGTGAGCAACAGGACTTTGGGGTCTGACAGCGCAGCCGCAACCAGCGCGTCGGAAAATGAAGTTCTCATGCTGTGTATCCCAGCTCGGTGATGGCGGCCGCGTGCGTTTCGGGGGTAAGGCGTGTGTAGTGCCAGATGTTGTTGTGTTCCATGAAGGACACGCCCTTGCCCTTGACGCTGGTGGCCACAATCGCCTTGGGCCTGCCGTTGCGGGCGGCTTTCATGCTGCCGTAAGCGGCGTCGATGGCCACTTCGTCATGCCCGTCGATGGTGACTGCATCAAAGCCGAAAGCCCTGAACTTTTCTTCAATATTTCCCAGCGCGATGACATCGTCGGTAGTGCCCATGGCCTGAAAACCGTTCTTGTCGACAATTACCACGAGGTTGTCCAGCTTGAAGTGCGCGGCAAACAGGGCCGCTTCCCAAATAGGACCCTCATTGAGCTCGCCGTCGCCGACCAGCGCATAACAGGTCTGCTCCGTTTTGTTCAGCTTGGCCGCCAGCGCCAGGCCCGCTGCGACCGACAGCCCGTGCCCCAGCGAACCGGCAGTGGCTTCCACGCCGGGCACATGAACGTCGGCCAGGCCCTTGAGGCGGGTGCCGTTTTTAAAGTAGTCGGCGATATCGTTGTCCGTGAGCCAGCCCAGCTCATGCAGGCAGGCGTACTGGGCCATGACGCCGTGGCCTTTGCTGAGCACCATGTAGTCGCGGGTTGGCAAAGCCGGGTTGGTGGGGTCGAGCTGGAGATGCTTGCGGTACAGCACGGCCAGCAGCTCCACGATGGAAAACGCGCAGCCGATATGAACGGTGGCGCCTGAGTAAGCCATATCGAGAATGACTTTGCGGATGTGATTTGCGTTGAACTTGTTCATAGTGCCGTCGCCGAACGACTCCAGTGGATGGTTTTGAGCAGGGCGGTATTGAGCGCGGTGTATTCGGCCAGGCCCAACTCGCGCCTTGCCTTGAGCGTGTCGGGCACATAACGCGGTGCCGGCGCATCGGACGTGGCTTGCGTCTGCACCTTGATGGGCGTATCCGTACCCGCCGCATCAACGACTTGCCGGGCCAGCGCTGCAATCGACACCGCGTTCTCGGAGCCGACGTTGTAAGCCTGCCCTGCCGCGCCAGAGGCGAGGATGCGCAAGAGCCAGACACAGAGGTCGGCCATGTAAAGGTAAGAGCGCAGCGGCCGTCCGTCGCCCTGCACGTTAATGGCTTGGCCGGCCAGCGCGTCGCGCACGAAGTTACCGGCAGCAAAAGGTCCGTTGAGCGGCAAGCCGGGTCCGATCAACGCGAAGATGCGTGCAATGCAGGACTCGAACCCGGCTTGTGACGCCTTCGCCGCATGGGCCGCATGGGCCGCATGGGCCGCATGGGCCGCATGGGCAGAGGCCAGCCACTCGGCCGCGCGTTTGCCGTTGCCATATGCGGCGCCCGGCTGCAGTGGGTCAGGCGCCCCGCCATAAGTTTCGGCCATGCGCTCCAGGCCGGCAGGCTGTGGTCCATACACGGCGCCGCTTGAGGTCAGTAAAAAGCGCGACGCACCGTTTGCATGAGCCAGATCGAGCACGCGCCGCGTTCCCAGCACAATGGAGTCAAACACCCTGAGGGGGTCGCCCGCCTTGAGCGGGTCGCCCACGTCAGTGGCGGCGTGTATGCAGAGGTCCAGGCTGCCCAACGGACCGGCAAAGCTGCTCACGTCGCCCGCCACCAGGGTGGTGTCGGGCCTGCTGAAGACATGGGGTGCCTGCTGCCGGGCGCGCTCCGGGTCGCGGGTCAGCACGATCAGCTCGATTTTGCTGCCCAGCCTGTCATTGGCGCGTTGCAGGGCCTGCAGCAGCCACGTTCCGATGAAGCCGGTACCGCCGGTCATGAAAAGCCTCGCTCCGCCAAAGCGCGACCAGAACTCCGGTGTTAGCGACAACACCAGGTCAAGATCGTCGTGGGGCAGGGCGGCACGCATGGAAAATCAGAAGTTCACGCCGAGATAGGTCTCGATCTTGCGCGCTGCGAATTCGAGCATGGTGGGTGTCAGCGAGGGTTGAACACCGATCCAGAAGGTGTTGTTCATCACATTGTCGGTATTGGTCAGGTCGCCGCTGATACGGTATTTGGCGCCGGCCATGTAGGGCTGGCGCGTCAGGTTGCCGGCAAACAGCAGGCGCGTGCCGACCTTGTTTTGATCCAGGTAGGTCAGCAGGTCCAGCCGCGTGACCGGGCAATTTTCTTTCAGCGTGATCGGAAAGCCGAACCACGAGGGGTCGGAGTGTTCGGTCGGCTCGGGCAGGTTTACAAATTCTTCGCAGGCCTTCAGACGTTTTTTCAGGAAGGCAAAGTTGTCCTTGCGGGCCTGGATAAATGCCGGCGCCTTGTCCAGCTGGGCCAACCCGCAGGCGGCCTGCATATCGGTGATTTTGAGGTTGTAGCCCAGGTGGCCGTAGGTGTACTTGTGGTCGTAGCCCTCGGGCAGGTCGCCCAGTTTCCAGCAAAAGCGCTTGCCACAGGTGTTGTCTTTGCCGGGCGGGCAATAACAGTCGCGCCCCCAGTCGCGAAAGCTCTCGGCAATCGTTTTGAGTTCGTCATGGTTGGTAAAGACCGCTCCGCCTTCACCCATCGTGATGTGGTGAGCAGGGTAAAAGCTCAGTGTGGCAATATCACCAAACGTGCCGACCATCTGGCCGCGGTAAGTGGTGCCCAGCGCATCGCAGCAGTCTTCCACCAGCCACAGCTTGTGCTTTTCGCATAGTGCCGTGACGACATCGAGGTTGAAGGGGTTGCCCAAGGAGTGAGCCAGCATGATGGCCTTGGTCTTGGGACCAATGGCCGCTTCGATCTTGCTGGCGTCGATATTGTGCGTAAGGCGGTCCACATCAACAAACACTGGCACGGCGCCAAACTGCAGAATGGGGTTGACGGTTGTTGGAAAGCCGGCGGCCACACCGATAACTTCATCGCCCGGCTTGATGGCTCTGTCGCCCAGCTTCGGGGAGGTCAGCGTGCTGAACGCTACGAGGTTGGCCGACGAGCCCGAGTTGACGGTGATCAGGTGCTTGACGCCGATGAACGCCGCCAGTTTTTTCTCGAATTCGGTGTTGAAACGGCCCGTGGTGAGCCAGCCGTCGAGCGAGGCCTCGACCATGTTTTTGAGTTCAGCGGCATCGAGCAGTTTTCCTGAAGGTGGAACTGCGTTAACGCCCGGAAAAAATGGCTCGGGCGCCAGCGCAAGAGCGGCGTACTGTTCCACCAGCGTGGAAATTTGGTCGCGGAGGGCTTGGGTTTGTGCGTTTTGCATGATTTGAAAATCCGCGGGATTCAAGTGGGATTGGAGGTAAGTGCTTGCGCCTGGCAGGCCTGGATCTGTGCTTGCGTAAGCGCGCGCAGATCGGCGCCAGCCTGCTTTTCCCGGGTCCAGTCGACGATCAGGCCGAGGGCCTGGTCCAGCCGCATGACGGGCTGCCAGTTAAGGTGGTGGCTGGCCTTGGAGATGTCCAGCTTGAGGTAGTTGGCCTCATGGGGATGCTCCCCTGCATCAATCTGCCAGCTCGCGCCGTCGGACCATTTCTGCGCGAGTTGCGTGACGATCCACTCGACGGGGCGCGCATCGTCGCTGTGCGGCCCGAAATTCCAGCCCTCGGCAAAAGCCGTGCCTTCCATGTAGAGCTTTTCGGCCAGGGTCAAATACCCGCGCAGCGGCTCTAAAACGTGTTGCCACGGACGTGTTGCATGCGGGTTGCGGATCACAACGGGCTGGGCTTTTTCAAAGGCGGCCAGGATGTCGGGAATCAACCGGTCCTTGGCCCAGTCTCCCCCCCCGATCACATTGCCCGCTCGGGCCGTTGCCAGCGCGACGCCATGCTGCGCATGTGTGTGCGGACTGAAAAACGAAGACCGGTAGGCCGAACTCACCAGTTCAGCGCAGCCCTTGCTGTTGCTGTAGGGGTCATGGCCGCCCATGGGCTCGTCTTCACGGTAACCCCAGACCCACTCCTTGTTCTCATAACACTTGTCGGTCGTGACGTTGACCACCGCTTTCACGCCTGCCGTCTGGCGCACGGCCTCAAGCAGGTGCACCGTGCCCATGACGTTGGTGGCATAGGTTTCGACCGGCTCAGCATACGAGCGGCGCACCAGTGACTGTGCGGCCATGTGAATGACGATTTCAGGCTGCGCCGCCTGCATGGCTTTGAGCAGGGCCGGCAGGTCGCGAATGTCCCCGTGCAAGGATTGCATGCCTTCGGCGACCCGGGCCGCTTCAAAAAGGCTGGGCGTGGTCGGTGGGGCCAGCGAATAGCCGGTGACAGAGGCGCCGAGCTGTTCCAGCCAGAGCGACAGCCAGCTGCCCTTAAAGCCGGTATGGCCGGTCAGGAAGACGCGCTTGCCCCGCCAGAACGCCGGCGTCATTTCCAGACCTTCCAGGGCGCGTTACCTGAGGCCCAGAGTTCTTCCAGGTGGGTTTTGTCGCGTAGCGTGTCCATGGGCTGCCAAAAGCCGCTGTGCTGGTAAGCGGCCAGCTGACCTTCGTCGGCCAGCGTTTCAAGCGGTGTGCGTTCCCAGACACTGCTGTCACCGTCGATGTACCTGAGAACCTCCGGCGACAGTACAAAGAAGCCGCCGTTGATCATCGCGCCGTCGCCTTTGGGTTTTTCCTTGAAACTGCGCACCTTGTGGCCTTCGAAATCCAGCGCGCCGAAGCGGCCGGGAGGCAGGGTGGCGGTCAGCGTCGCCTTGACCTTGCGGGCCTTGTGAAAAGCGACAAGCTCGGTGATGTTCACGTCGCTCACACCATCGCCGTAGGTAAAGCAGAAGGCCTCTTCGTCCTGAACATAGGAGGCCACGCGTTTGAGCCGGCCGCCCGTCATGGTTTCTTCGCCCGTGTCAATGAGCGTGACGCGCCAGGGTTCAGCGCTGCGCTGATGCACTTCCATGCTGTTTTTGCTCATGTCGAACGTCACGTCGGACATGTGCAAAAAATAGTTCGCAAAATACTCCTTGATCAGATAGCCCTTGTAGCCGCAGCAGATCACGAAATCGTTCACGCCATGCGCGGAATAGATTTTCATGATGTGCCACAAAATGGGCTTGCCGCCCACCTCGATCATGGGCTTGGGTTTGGCATAGGTCTCTTCAGAGATACGTGTTCCCAAACCGCCTGCAAGAATGACTGCTTTCATGGTTTAAATGCTTTTCAGTTGCCTGACCGCATCCGCAATGGAGTAGTGGTGGTTGCCGACGAAGAGTCCGTTGCTGTCGATATGCTCGGCATTGGTGAGCGTGCCCGAGACCTCCGAATTGAAATATTTGACGACTTCATTTTTGGCGAAGTTGCCGGCCACAATCGGGCGCACTTCAAAGCCGAGCCCATTAAGCTTGTTCACAAGCTCATCCCGGGTCAGGTTCACGCCGGGGCGTATCACCAGGCTGAAGCCGAACCAGCTGCTTTCGCCGATCTCTTTCTGGACCAAAACCGTTGGGTGGTCTTGCATGACTGACTGCAGCATGGCTGCATTTTTTCGGCGTTCAGCCACAAGCGAAGGCAGCTTCTTGACCTGCTCAATGCCGAGGGCACCCGACATTTCGAGCGGCCTGACGTTGTAGCCCGGCAGCACAAAGCGGAATGACTCCTTGAAGGGGTCGTCGCTTTTTTCTCCGCACACATGGTTGAATTTGGGCAGGTTGCGGGTCCAGCCGTGGGCGCGCAGCGACAGCAGGATGTGGTGCAGCTCCTCGTCGTCGGTGCTGATGAGGCCGCCTTCCATGGTCGAGATGTGGTGCGAGAAGAATGAGCTGTAGCTGCCCATCACGCCAAAGGTGCCGGCCTGCTTGCCCTTGAACTGTGCACCGAGCGACTCGCAGTTGTCCTCGATCAGCGTGATCTTGCGGCTGCCGATGATGGACTTGATGCGGTCAAAGTCGTTGGGGTTGCCGAGCAGGTTCACCGCCATGATCAGGCGGGTCTTGTCGGTGACCGCTTTTTCCAGCGCAGCCAGATCGAAGTTCAGCGTCTCAAGGTCAATGTCGACGAACTTGAGTTTGAGGCCGTACTGATGGAGCGGGTAGTAGGTGGTGCTCCAGGACACGGCGGGCACGATGACTTCGTCGCCGGCCTTGAGTGTCAGGTCGGGGTTCTTTGAATAGAACAGCGCGGCGACCATCAGCAAGTTTGCTGAAGAGCCCGAATTGACCATCACGCAATGTTTGACGCCCAGATAGCTGGCAAACTGCTTTTCGAATTCGAACACATTCGGGCCCATGGTGAACATGCCTGAAGTGATGACACGCTGCAGCGCGTCGTATTCAGCCTGGTCCCAGGTGGCGGTAGCGAGGGGGTATTTGTAGCTCATGCGTGCTTGTCCTGCAGGTAGTAGTGATACGCTTTTTCAATGCCCTCATGCAGGGCAGTGGCGGGCATCCATCCCCAGGCGCGCTGCCTGCCGATGTCGACCAGTTTTTGCTTCATGCCGACGGGCTTGGTGGTGTCGTGCACAAACCGCCCCTGCCAGCCAATGACTTGCGCCGCGGCGGCGTAGTACTCGTTGATGCTGTAGTCGTGGCCCAGGCCGATATTGATCAGGTCAGGCAGCTGGTCGAAGCCTTCCAGGGCCCGCAGCACGGCGTCGGCCAGGTCGCCCGCATACATGAACTCGCGGCGCGCCGTGCCATCGCCCCAGATATCAACCTCTGCCAGATGCTGGACCTTGGCCTGGTGCACCTTGTGGATGATGGCCGGGATCAGGTGTGAATGCTGGGGGGCAAACTTGTCGTGCCGTCCATACAGGTTGCATGGAATCAGCGTCTTGTAATGCAGGCCAGGTGTTTCGCGGTTGATGTATTCGCAAAGGCGCGTCGCAAAAATCTTGGCCAGTGCATAACCCTCGTTGGTGGGCTCCAGCTCGCCCTGGAGCACCAGCGCCTCGCCCAACGGGTTGAGCGCGTTGCGCGGGTACATGCACGAGCTCGCCAGATTGAGCAGCTTGCCCACGCCCGCTTCACGTGCGGCCAGGATCACATTGCGGCCCAGGTCCACGTTGGTGACCAGAAAGTCCACCGGGTGGGCGATGTTGGCCTGGATGCCGCCCACCCTGCCGGCCGAGTGAATGACAGCATCGGGGCGCAGGTCGGCCATGAACTGGCGGGTCGCCCTGAAATCCGTCAGATCCAGCTCTTTACTGGTGGGCGCGACAAATTCCCAGTTGGCGGCGTGCGGGTGCTCCAGAATGTTCTGGCCCACCATGCCGCGGCCGCCTGTGAGCAGGATGCGAGCTTTTGCCACCGTGCTCAGCCCTGGTTGCGCAGGGCTTTGTGGCCATGCTGTTTGACCTTGAGGTCGAACTCGGCCTCCGTCATGTCGGCCTTGGCCATTTCGGCGACCAGTTCCGCAAAACTGATCTTGGGCACCCAGCCCAGTTTTTCGCGCGCCTTGCTTGCGTCGCCGAGCAGGGTTTCCACCTCGGTAGGACGAAAGTAGCGCGGGTCAACAGCGACGATGCACTTGCCGGTCACGGCGTCATAGCCTTTTTCGTCAACGTTGCTGCCTTCCCAACGGATTTGCAGGCCCAGTTCGTTGGCTGCGGCCTCGACGAACTCGCGCACGCTGTATTGCACGCCGGTGGCGATCACAAAGTCTTCGGGTTTGTCCTGCTGCAGCATCAACCACTGCATCTCGACGTAATCTTTGGCATGGCCCCAGTCGCGCTTGGAATCCATGTTGCCCAGGTACAGGCAGTCCTGGATGCCGAGCTTGATACGGGCCAGCGCCCGGGTAATTTTGCGGGTGACAAAGGTTTCGCCGCGAATCGGGCTTTCGTGGTTGAACAAAATCCCGTTACAGGCATAAATGCCGTAGGCCTCGCGGTAGTTGACGGTGATCCAGTAAGCGTAGAGCTTGGCGACGGCATAAGGACTGCGCGGGTAGAAGGGCGTAGTTTCCTTTTGGGGCGTTTCCTGCACGAGGCCGTACAGTTCCGAGGTCGAGGCCTGGTAAAACCGTGTCTTCTTCTCAAGCCCGAGAATGCGCATGGCTTCGAGTATGCGCAAGGCCCCCAGCGCGTCGCTGTTGGCGGTGTATTCCGGCTCTTCGAAGCTCACCGCTACATGACTTTGGGCGGCGAGGTTGTAGATCTCGTCGGGTTGAACCAGCTGGATGATCCGGGTGAGGGACGAGGAGTCGGTCATGTCACCATGGTGCAGGGTGAAGTCAATGCCCTTTTCATGCGGGTCATGGAACAGGTGATCAATGCGGTCTGTATTGAAAAGCGAAGTGCGACGCTTGATCCCATGAACCGCGTAACCCTTGCCAAGCAAAAATTCCGCGAGGTAGGCGCCGTCCTGTCCGGTGACGCCGGTGATAAGTGCTTTTTTCATTCTTTAGGCCCTGCCATAGTTGTCGGTAAATCGTACGATGTCATCCTCACCCAGATAACTACCAGACTGGACTTCAATTATCTCGAGGTCGGTCTTGCCGGGGTTTTCCAGGCGGTGAGTTTCACCAATGGGAATGTAGGTCGACTGGTTCTCCGTGAGGAGGAAAGTCTCACTGCCTTTGGTCACCAGCGCGGTGCCGGACACGACAATCCAGTGCTCTGCACGATGGTGGTGTTTTTGCAGACTGAGCGATGCACCAGGCTTGACCGCAATGCGCTTGACCTGAAAGCGCTCACCACGGTCAATGCTGTCATACCACCCCCAGGGGCGTGCGACTCTGCGGTGCATGCTGGCTTCGGGGCTTTGCTGCGTCTCCAGTTGTGCCACCACGTGTTTGACCTGCTCGGCATGGCTGCTTGCGGCCACCAGCAGAGCATCGGGGGTGTCAATGATCAGCAAATCCTGCGTGCCCAGAGCCACAACCGTGCGATGCGGAGCGTGAATATAGGTCCGCTTACTTTGCACCGCTAGGCCTTGGCCGTCAATGCGGTTGTCCTGGTTGTCGGCCGGCGACAAATCAGCCACGGCATTCCAACTGCCCACGTCGCTCCAGGTGCCTGCAAACGGTACCACGGCCACCTTTTTGTGGCGCTCCAGAACCGCGTAGTCGATACTTTCAGACCGGCAGGTACTGAAGGCTTCGGGCTCTGGGCGCACAAACTGCTGGTCCTGTTTCGCTTGCGCCATGGCTTGCTGGCAGCTTTGAAAAATATCGGGCGCGTGCAGCTGCAGCGCTTTAAGCAGGGTGTCCGCCTGAGCTAGAAAGATCCCTGCATTCCAGAGCACATTACCTTGCAAAATCAGCGCCTCTGCCCTGTCAGCAGCGGGCTTTTCAATAAAGCGAGTCACACCAAAGCTGTCATTGCCGCTGGCCGCGCCCTGTTCAATATAGCCATAGGCTGTGCAGGGAAAGCTTGGCACCACGCCAAAGGTGACGATGGCGCCCTGGCGTGCGGCCTGGCTGCCTTGCTGCACCATGGCTGCAAAAGCCTGCGCATCGGGGATGTGGTGATCAGAGGGGCTAAACAGCAGCAAGTCTTGCGGGCCGACCTTCAGCGCTGCCAGCGCCATCGCGGCAGCCGTGTTGCGCGCCACCGGCTCCAGGATGATCTGACCCTTGATCTTTGCGGCCTGCATGGCCTCGCTGACCAGAAAGCGGTGGTCTTCGGCGGCCACGCAAATCACCTCAGAGGCTGTGCTGCCGCCACTGACCTGCGCTACACGCTCCAGCGTCAGTTGCAGCAGGCTTTTGTTACCGATCAATGGTACGAATTGCTTGGGGAAACTCTTGCGCGAGAGCGGCCATAACCGCGTGCCCGAGCCGCCACAAAGAATGACGGGGGTGATTTTTGCGTTAATCATGAATGCGGTCTGGCTTGTTTTGGGTTTCGGTTACTTCAAACTTCAGGGCTTCGATCTCAAGCGTCAGGCTTTCGTACTCGGCCATCTTGCGTTCCAGAAAGCGGACCGTTAGCCCGGCTTTTTCGGCAATGCCGACAGGGGTCAGCAGGTAAGCGTAAGCCAGTTTTTTCTGGCTTTTGCTAAAGCTCTGCATCTTGATAAAGCCCTTGTCCAGCAATGCCTTGAGGCAATAGTTGGTTTTACCCAAGCTCACCCCTAACGCGTCTGCCAGATCGCGCTGGTTCATGTGTGGGTTAGCCTCCAAAAGGCGCAAAACCTTGAGGTGATTCTCTTCTTGAAGGGATGCGTTTAACAAGAGCTTTGGGTCGGCTTTAAACCCCTTCAGGCCCTGAAGCGGCTGTTGTGATGGCAGGCGGCTGGAGACTTTGGAGGGGGGGGGGGTGAATTCCGGAGTGTTCAACGAATGAACAAAGATATTAACACTTCTTGATGGTGGGTCTGCTGCCATAATTTAGTGCATTTTGACTTGACGCCATTGCTCAAAGCTGCTTGTAGGTAGGCAATTATTGAGTCGTGCTAATTTCTGTTGCGGCACAATTTGAATATTGACTTCAGATTTCATTAAATACCTGCCATGACCCAACCGACCGCTACCGACCCCGACCTCTCCCACGTCGGCCCGCGCGACAAAGCCGAAATCCTGGCCCAGGCGCTGCCCTACATCCGCAAGTTCCATGGCAAAACCCTGGTCATCAAGTACGGCGGCAACGCCATGACCGATCCGGCGCTGCAGGCGGATTTTGCCGAGGATGTGGTGCTGCTCAAGCTGGTGGGCATGAACCCGGTGGTGGTGCATGGCGGCGGGCCGCAGATCGAGACGGCGCTCAACCGGCTGGGCAAAAAGGGCGAGTTCGTCCAGGGCATGCGGGTGACCGACGAAGAGACGATGGAGGTGGTGGAGTGGGTGTTGGCCGGCCAGGTGCAGCAGGACATCGTGGGCCTGATCAACCAGGCTGGCGGCAAGGCGGTGGGCCTGACGGGGCGTGACGGCGGGCTGATTCGGGCGCAAAAGCTCAAGATGCTGGATAAAGACGACCCGGCCAAAGAGCACGACATCGGCTTTGTGGGCGATATCGTCAGCATCGACCCCAGCGTGGTCAAGGCGTTGCAGGACGATGCCTTCATCCCGGTCATCAGCCCGATCGGCTTTGGCGAGCACAATGAAAGCTACAACATCAATGCCGATGTGGTGGCGGGCAAGCTGGCCACCGTCCTCAAGGCTGAAAAACTGGTGCTGCTGACAAACACGCCCGGGGTGCTCGACAAAGCCGGCAAGCTGCTGACGGACCTGACGGCGCGCGAAATTGACGATCTGTTTGCCGACGGCACGATTTCGGGCGGCATGCTGCCCAAGATCGCCGGCGCGCTCGATGCGGCCAAGAGTGGCGTGAACTCGGTGCACATCATTGACGGGCGCGTGCCGCACGCCATGCTGCTGGAGATTTTGACCGACCAGGCCTACGGGACCATGATCCGCTCCCATTGAAAACGCATTCATGAAGCTACTGCGCGTCTGTCATGCGTCGTTGCGCGGTGCTCGCAATCCTCATGGGTTATTGGGGTCAGACACCAATTTCGCTGCGGTGCGCCGCACCGCACCCTCCGGGCGAACCGAAGGCTCGGCGAATTTGGGCTCTGACCCCAAAAACCCGCTCCGTGCGCCTAGCCTGACAGCCGCTCGCGACGCTTCCTGAACGCGTTTTTCACACGTTTTGATGCCTTATGAGACTTCTGCTTGTTGAAGACGACGTGATGGTGGCCAGCGGCATCAAGCTGGGGCTGAGCGACGCCGGCTACGCCGTGGACTGGGTCGGCAGCGCCGAGCGGGCTGAGGAGGTGCTGCAGGGTGAAACCTTTGACGCGGCGATCATTGACATCGGCCTGCCCCAGGTCGATGGCCTGGAGCTGACCCGGCGCTTGCGCCGCAGCGGTCTGGCCATGCCGGTACTGATCCTGACGGCGCGCGACGCCCTGCAGGACCGGGTGCAGGGGCTGGACCTGGGCGCCGACGACTACATGGTCAAGCCGTTTGAGCTGCCTGAGCTGCTGGCGCGGCTGCGCGCGCTGCTGCGCCGCTCGCAGGCCGCCACCAGCGCCACCTTAAGTTTTGGCGCGCTGGAACTCGACTCGGCCAATCGCCAGGCGCGTGCCAACGGCCAGCTGATCGAGCTGGGCCCGCGCGAATGGACGGTGATGGAGTACCTGCTGATCAACGCTCCCAAGCCCGCCAGCAAAGACAAGCTGTTGCAGGCCCTGACCGGCTGGGACAAGGAAATCACGCCCAACGCGATCGAGGTCTACATCTCGCGCCTGCGCGGCAAGCTCGAGCCGCATGGCATTGCCGTACGGTCCATCCGCGGGTTTGGTTACCGTCTGGAGTTGCTCGGTGGCGCAGGCGCCGGGGCCGAGTGAGCGCGCATGCATCCGGGCCGCACCTGGCTGGGCAGCCTGAAAAACCGCCTCACCAACAAGGCTGCGTCAGCCACGGCTGAGCGCGTGGCCGCACCCGCTGGGGTGATGCCGGCGGCCATGAAGTCCGGCCTGCAGCGCCGCTTGCTGCTGCTGCTGCTCATACCGCTCAGCGTATTTGCGCTTGTGAGCATTTACTTTGACTACCAGGCGGCCGGCAGTGCTGCCCTGCAAAAAGACCAGCAATTGCTGCGTCTGGTGCCTCTGTTGGCCGACTCGGTGGTGGCGGCGGCCCCGGTCGAAGGCGAGGCGCCGGTGCTCTTGCTGGCGCCGCCCGTGGAAGATTTCATCAAGGACCGGACCGGCATGGCCGGTTTCCGGATCTCCGGTGCGAAGGGTGATTTCCTGGTGGGCGAGTCTTGGATTGCGGAGCTGTTGCCGGCCACCAGCGAGCCCGAATTTCACAGCATGGCCGAAGGCGGTGTGACCTATCGCATCGTGGCCCAGCGCGTGCATACCGTGGCCGGCGAACTGATTGTCCAACTGGCCGACGGCTCGGACGCACGCCAGCAGTGGCTGCGCTTGGTCCTGTTCAAGGTGCTGCTGCCCAACCTGATTTTGGTGCTGGCGGCCGGGTTTGCCGTCAACTGGGCCGTCACGACCGCCCTCAAGCCGCTGCTGGACCTCAAGGAGGCCGTCGAGCGCCGCTCGCCGCGTGACCTGAGCGCGATTGACCCGCAAACCACCCCGGCCGAGGTGCAGCCGCTGGTGGCCTCGCTCAATCGCCTGTTTGGCCTGGTCAATGCCCAGGCCGAGGGGCAGCGCCGCTTCATCGCGGACGCGGCGCACCAGTTGCGCACGCCGCTGGCCGGCTTGCAGGCGCAGGTGGAGGCCTGGGCCCAGGCTGCCCGCGCCAGCGGCGCTGAAGGTCGCATTACCTTGAGCGCCGAGCAGATCCTCAAGCTGCGCAGCGCCACCCGGCGCACCTCGCAGTTGGCCAACCAGTTGCTGGCCCTGTCGCGGGCCGATGCCTCGGCCATCGCGGCCCAGCCCATGCAGCGTGTGGACCTCAAGGATCTGTGCGAATCCATCTTGCCCCTGCATCTGGATGCCGCAACGCGCAAGGGCATTGACCTGGGCCTGGAGGCCCGGCCCGCCCAGGCAACGGGTTACGAGTGGCTGTTGCGCGAGCTGTTGAGCAACCTGGTCGATAACGCGGTGAAGTACACGCCGGCCGGCGGCACCGTCACCATCCGCTGCGGGCCGGCGCCCGGGCTGGCCGATTCCATGGCCCCGGGTGATCCTCAGGCGCGGACGCGCGAGGGCGTGTTTCTGGAGGTCGAAGACGATGGCCCCGGCATTGCACCGCAGGAGCGGGCCAAGGCGCTGGAACGCTTTTACCGCGTGCAGGGCACGACCGGGGAGGGCAACGGGCTGGGGCTGGCGATTGCCGACGAGATTGCGCGGGTGCACGGCTCGCGGCTGGAGCTGGATGTTGCGAGCCAGTCAGCCAGCGGCCCGCGCGGTTTGCGGGTGCGCCTGAGTTTGTAGTGTGGCCAGACCGGCTGTCCGTGGTGCTCAGACAACAGCCGTCAACCCGCAGATCAAAGCGCCGGGCGCGTCACCGGCGCTGTGCGAGAATCAATCGCAACGATTTCCAGTCTTTTGAAACATCTCTTACACCGCCACTATGTCTGAGCTAGCGCCTGAAACTGAACCGAGCCCGGTATCGCCAGAAGCGGCCCCCCGCAAACGCCCCAAGCCGGGCGAGCGCCGCGTCCAGATCCTGCAGGCCCTGGCCACCATGCTCGAGCAGCCCGGTGCCGAGCGCATCACCACCTCGGCGCTGGCCGCCCGGCTGGAAGTGAGCGAAGCCGCGCTGTACCGGCACTTTGCCAGCAAGGCGCAGATGTTTGAAGGCCTGATCGAATTCATCGAGCAGTCGGTTTTCACGCTGGTCAACCAGATCAGCGAGCGTGAAACCGATCACGCCGTGCGCACGCGCCGGCTGGTGGTCATGGTGTTGCAGTTTGCTGAAAAGAACCCCGGCATGACCCGCGTGATGGTCGGTGATGCGCTGGTGTTTGAAAACGAGCGCCTGCAGGAGCGCATGAACCAGTTTTTCGACAAGCTCGAAGCCAGCCTCAGGCAAAGCCTGCGCGACGCGGCGGCCGCCAGCGGCGCCAGCACGCCCACGGTCGAGGCGCAGGTGCGCGCCTCGGTGATCGTGGCCTTCATGGTGGGCCGTTTGCAGCGCTTTGCCCGTTCCGGCTTCAAGCGTTTGCCGTCCGAGCACCTGGACGCCAGCCTGGCCAGTATATTGGGCTGACCCCTATCGGACGCGCACTTCGTGTCGCGCCTTTTCCCCTTCCAGGGGACGGCGCCTGCGGCCGGGCAAAGCCCGTTCCGCGGCCCCAACTGGTAAACCCCGCGGGGAGGCCAGCTAACGAGGATTCTTTTCCAGCAGGCGCCTTGGGGCCGGCTCCGCCGGCCCCAAGGCGCCTGTCCCCTGCAAGGGGAGGGGACGCTACACGCAGTGAGCGTCAGCAGGGGTGAGCTTATTCACCAGTTCCATAAAGTGCCGTCGTGCGCCAGCCGGTTCACCGGCAGGTAGGCGCGCTGGTAGGGGTATTTGGCGGCCAGCTTCTCGTCGATGTCCACGCCGTGTCCCACGGCTTCGCCGCAGTGCATGAAGCCGTTGTTGAAGCTGTAGGCGTGCGGAAACACCTCGTCGGTGGCCTCGGTGTGGCGCATGTATTCCTGCACGCCGAAGTTCGGCACCCAGGTGTCGAAATGCAGCGCCGCGCCCATGCACACCGGTGACAAATCCGTCGCGCCGTGGCAGCCGGTGCGCACCTGGTACATCGCGGCGAAGTCGGCAATGCGCCGCAGGTGCGTGATGCCGCCGGCATGCACCACGGTGGCGCGGATGTAGTCGATCAGCTGGTTCTGGATCAGGTCCTTGCAGTCCCACAGCGTGTTGAAAATTTCACCCACCGCCAGCGGCGTGGTGGTGTGCTGGCGGATCAGCTTGAAGGCTTCCTGGTTTTCCGCCGGCGTCGCATCCTCGATCCAGAACAGGTGGTAGGGCTCCAGCGCCTTGCCCAGCCGCGCGGCCTCGATAGGTGTCAGGCGGTGGTGCACATCGTGCAGCAGGTGGATGTCCGGCCCGACGGCGCTGCGCACCGCCTCGAACAGCTTGGGCGTGTGCAGCAGGTACTTTTCCGAGCTCCAGTCGTGCTCGCTGGGCAGGTCGGCGTCGGCCGGTTCGTAGAACAGCGTGCCTTTGCCCACGCCGTAGACCTTCTCCAGCCCCGGCACGCCGCTCTGCGCGCGGATGGCCTGGTAGCCCATCTCCTTGTAGCGCAAGACTTCGTCGACGGTCTGTGCGATGTCCTTGCCATTGGCGTGGCCGTAGACCATCACCCCGGTGCGGCTGCGCCCGCCGAGCAACTGGTACAGCGGCAGGTTCGCTGCCTTGGCCTTGATGTCCCACAGCGCCGTATCGACCGCGGCGATGGCGCTCATGGTCACAGGTCCGCGCCGCCAGTACGCACCCTTGTAAAGGTATTGCCAGATGTCTTCGATCTGGTGCGCATCGCGCCCGATCAGGCAGGGAATGACGTGGTCGGTGAGGTAACTCGCCACCGCCAGCTCGCGGCCGTTGAGCGTGGCGTCGCCGATGCCGGTCAGGCCCTCATCGGTTTCGATCTTGAGGGTGACGAAGTTGCGGCCGGGGCTGCAGACGATGACGCGGGCGTTGGTGATTTTCATGGTGTTTCAAGAGTCGGTGTCAGGTGCGTGTTGAGTTGGGCCAGGGCGGCCAGCATGCCTAGCTGGGTGATCTGGTCCAGCCAATGGGTGATACGGGCCAGCCAGCGCGCTTCCTGCGGCAGGGCCTCGCCCCAAATCGCGCTCAGCGTGCCCAGGGCCTGCACCGTGGCGGCGGCGTCGCCGGCGTGGGCCAGTGCCAGCGCCTGCGCCTGCAGCTGCTCTGCCATGGGGTCATGGATGGCGTAGCCTTGCCCTTGTTCGTCGCTGCCGCGCAGGTAGCGCATCCAGGCCGCGGCGGCAAAGGCCAGCCGCTCAACCGGCTGCCCGGTGCGCAGTGCGCCGAGTACCGAGGGCGTCCAGCGCTGCGGAATTTTTTGCGAGGAGTCGGTGGCGATCTGGTGCACGCGGTGCCGCAGCTCAGGGTTGGCAAAGCGCGCGAGCAGCGCATCGCGGTAGCGGGCCCAATCCGGGCGGCTGAGTTGCGGCCCCACCTCCACCGTCATCAGGCCATGGATGAACTGGTGGATGGCGGGCTGGGCGATGCACTCGCTGATCACGGGCAAACCCGCCACCGCGCCTATGCAGGCCATGGCCGTGTGGCTGCCGTTGAGCAGGCGCAGCTTGGCTTCTTCAAACGGGCCGACATCGTCCACCACCGTGACGCCCACGGCGGCCAGGGTATCAGCGTCGTCGGCATCGACAAAGCGGCGCTCGATCACCCATTCCCAAAACGCCTCGGTACCTAGGGCCGCCTGGTCTGCAACACCCAGGGCCTGCGCTGCCGCCGCCAGACGTTCTGCGGTGGCGGCGGGGACAATGCGATCCACCATGCTGTTGGGGAAGGCACAGGTGGCGGCTATCCAGTGCGCGAGCGCCGGGCTTTGGGCAAGCGCCGCCTCGATACACAGCGCTTGCAGCTTGCGGCCGTTGTGCGCCAGGTTGTCGCAGGAGGCGAGGGTCAGCCCCCCCAGGCCCACCGCCTGGCGCGCCGCCAGGCCTTGCACCAGCAGTCCGGCCAGCGCCGGCCCATAGCCTTTCTCGGTGACCGTGAGGGTGACCCAGCGGGTGGACGGCGCCGCCAGCGCCCGCACCACCTGCGACGGCTCGCGTGCGGCCACGCAGGTTTGCCAGAGCGCGCCGCTCAACTGCCAATGCACGCCGGCAGCGTTGGCGACCTGCACCGCGTACAAGCCATCTTGCGCGGCCAGGGCATCGGCCAGCGCCGTGCTGCGCATGGCGACACCGAGCACGCCCCAGCGCGCATTGCCACGCCGCAACAAGGCGTCAAAAACCAGTGCCTGGTGGGCGCGGTGAAAGGCCCCCAGACCGAGGTGCACGACGCCGACCGGGCCGCCGCGCGCGTAGCCTGGTGCGCTTATTCCGCGAGCGGCCAGAGACGGCAGGGACTGTGTGTTCAGCATGGCGAGCTCAGTCAAACTGCAAACCGCCGTTGAGGTCCAGCACCTCGCCGGTGATGAAGCCGCTCAAGGGGTGGGCCAGAAACAGCACCGTGTGGGCAAATTCCTCGAGCTCGCAAAAGCGGCCCACCGGGATTTTCTGGCGCAGCTCGGCTTGCCGTTCAGGGCTGACCTGCTCGGTCAGCATCTGGGTCTTGACGAAGGTGGGCGCTACGGCGTTGCAGGTCACGCCAAACGGGGCGTATTCGCGGGCAAAGCTGAAGGTCAGCGAGATCACGCCGCCCTTGCTGGCAGCGTAGGCCGGCAGCGGTGACAGGCCGCCGGTCTTGGCGCCGTACGACGACACGTTGACGATGCGGCCAAAGCCACGCGCCTTCATGCCGGGGGCCACGCGCTGGCTGACGTAAAACACGCCGTCCAGATTGATGCGCAGGGTCTTGTGCCACAGCTCGGGGGTGGTCTGCTCGCAGTTGGCGTATTGCAAAAAACCGGCATTGTTGACGCAGACGTCGATGCGGCCAAAGCGCGCCTCGATCTGGTCGCAGGCGGCGTGTACCTGGGCCTGCTCGCTCACGTCCATGGTGAAGCAGGCCAGGCGCTCACCAAACGAGGCCAGGGTGTCGGCGACGCGCTCGGTGCTCAGGTCGGTGGCGGCCACCCGGTAGCCTGCGTCCAGCAACGCCCGGGCGGTGGCCAGGCCCATGCCGGCATTGGCGCCGGTGACGAGTGCGATCTGGTCTTGAATGGGAGGGGTCATGGTGTTTAAAGGAGGTTAATAGTGTTTTAAGCCGCTGGCCCTTGATTTGTTTGCGCAGGCAGCTATTGATTTGATAGCGAAAGGGCGTGACTGCGAGCCTCAGTCCTGCAAGGTGACACCGACCTTGCGGCCCGCCGCAACCATCTCTTGCCAGGTCTGGCCATCCACCGCGATGCCATCGACATCGCGCTGCGCGCGGGTGGCGCGCTCCGGTTCGCCGGCAATCTGTACGGCGTCGAAGCCGGGTGCGACCGGTCCGGCTTTGAGCCAGTCGACAAAGGCCACCGCCTCCTGTTCAAAAGTCGCTTGTGTGCCCAGTTTGGCCGGGTCTATCAAAATCGTCAGCATGCCGTTGACGACGGCGCGCACGGCGGGGTCGGTCGGCTGATGCCAGGTACCGCCGCCGGTCAGCGCGCCGCCCAGCAGTTCGCAGGCCACGGCCAGGCCGTATCCCTTGTGCTCGCCAAAGGCCAGCAGCGCACCAAACAGGCCATTGCTCTGCGGCACCACCACCACGCCGGGGTCGATGGTGGGGCGGCCGTGTTCGTCAATCAGCGTGCCGGGCTCCACGTACCGGCCCTCGTTGTGCGCGACACGCATTTTTCCCTGCGCCGCGCGGCTGGTGGCAAAGTCCAACACGAAAGAATCGCGCCCCTTGAGAGGCACACCAATGCAGCAGGGGTTGGTGCCGTAGCGCCCGTCGGCGCCGCCAAAGGGCGCGACGACCGGGCGCGACAGCACATTGACAAAATGCAGGGACACCAGGCCCTGGTCCACGGCCATTTCGGCAAAGTGCCCGATGCGCCCGAGGTGGTGCGCATTGCTAAGGGTCATGATGCAGCTGCCGTGGGTCTGGGCGCGATCTATGCCGAGCGCCATCGCCTGTTCGCCAACGACCTGGCCGTAGCCGCGCTGGCCGTCCAGCGTGAGCAGCGAGCCGGTATCCAGCACCACCCGCACGCCGCTGTTGGGTTTAAGGCCGCCTTCGAGCACCGCGTCCACGTAGCGCGGCAGCATGCCCACACCGTGCGAGTCATGGCCGCTCAGGTTGGCCAGCACCAGGTTGGATGCGACGGTTGCGGCCTCTTCGGAGGAACTGCCAGCCGCTATTAAAACAGTAGCTGCTTGTGCACGTAACTGGGCGGCGGAGATGATGTGACTCATGTTGGTATTGAAGGTGTTTTGGGGTTCCATTCCCTCTCCCTCTGGGAGAGGGTTAGGGTGAGGGCCTCTCGGCACACAGAGCCCTCACCCCCGCCCTCTCCAAAGGGGAGAAGGAGTGAAGAAAGAAACTACATCACCGCACCGACTTGCCAGGGCACAAACTCGTTTTGCCCGTAGCCGTGTTTTTCGCTCTTGCTCTGCTCGCCTGAGGCGGTGGCCAGCACCAGCTCGAAAATGCGCTGCCCCATCTCGGCCACCGTGCTGCTGCCGTCGATGATCTCGCCGCAGTTGATGTCCATGTCGTCTTCCTGCTTGCGCCACAGCGCCGAGTTGGTCGACAGCTTGAGCGAGGGCGAGGGCGCGCAGCCATAGGCCGAGCCGCGGCCGGTGGTAAAGCAGATCAGGTTGGCGCCGCCAGCCACCTGGCCGGTCGCGCTGACCGGGTCGTAGCCGGGTGTGTCCATGTAGACAAAGCCGTGGGCCTGCACCGGCTCGGCGTATTCATAGACCGCCTGCAGGTTGCTGGTGCCGCCCTTGGCAACGGCGCCCAGCGATTTCTCGAGAATGGTGGTCAGCCCGCCGGCCTTGTTGCCCGGCGAGGGGTTGTTGTTCATTTCGCCTTCGTTGATCTCGGTGTAGTGCTCCCACCACTTGATGCGCTGGATAAGCTTCTCCGCCACCTCGGGTTTCACCGCCCGGCGCGTCAGCAGGTGTTCGGCGCCGTAAATTTCAGGCG
>NZ_JAKFDR010000127.1:0-9384 GCF_036676035.1 Polaromonas sp. | reverse complement strand
AGCTACTGGCAGGATCTGGCATCAATCAAAGCCTGGAAGGCCCATGCCGAGCATCTGATTGCACAGCAGACCGGGCGCAGCGACTGGTACACCCGCTACAAAACGCGCATCGCCAAGGTCGAGAGAGACTACGGCTTCGACAAGGCCGCCACGTAGCCCGCGTAGCCCCGCGCCCGCAGCTCGCAGGCCGGGCATTGCCCGCAGCCATAGCCCCATGCGTGGCGCTGCGTGCGGTCACCGAGGTAGCAGGTGTGCGTGTGCTCGACTATGAGCGCCACCAGCGCGTCGCCGCCCAGGGCATGCGCCAGCGCCCAGGTCTGGGCCTTGTCAATCCACATGAGCGGCGTTTCAATCAGGAAACGCTTGTCCATGCCCAGCGAAAGCGCCAACTGCATGGCTTTCATGGTGTCGTCGCGGCAGTCGGGGTAGCCCGAAAAGTCGGTTTCACAGACACCCGTGACAATCACGGTGAGCCCGCGCCGGTAGGCCAGCGCCGCCGCCAGCGTGAGGAACAGCAGGTTGCGCCCCGGCACAAAGGTGTTGGGCAGGCCCGAACTCTCCATCCGGAACGCCATGTCGCGCGTCAGCGAGGTCTCACTGACCTGGCCCAGCACGGCCAGGTCCAGCAGGTGGTCGTCGCCCAGCTTGGGCGCCCATTGGGGAAACTGGGCTTTGATTTCGCGCAGCACATTCAGGCGCGCCTGCAGCTCCACCTTGTGGCGCTGGCCATAATCAAACGCGACCGTCTCGACGTGCTCATACTTCGCCAGGGCCTGGGCCAGGCAGGTGGTGGAGTCCTGACCACCAGAGAAAAGAACCAGAGCGCTCGTGTGCATAGTAAGGGACGAAAAAGTATGAATGAGCCTCTATTGTGCTATCGGACCCTTTGACCTTGAAGCCCCTGGGGCCCGCGCTGGTCACGGCCTGCCCGTGAACACGGCAAAATAAGGGCCTGTAACCTGGAAAATCCGATGAAAACTGTGTGTTGCCTGCTGCTCGCCAGCGGGGTGCTGGCGGCCTGCAAGCCGGTGGGTGCCGAGGCCGTGGGCGAGGTCGATACCGTCTTCAAGCTGATCGGGCCGGACCACAAGATCGTGGTGGAGGCCTATGACGACCCCAAGGTGGCCGGCATCACCTGCTTTGTGTCGCGCGCCAAAACCGGCGGCGTCAAGGGCGCGCTCGGCCTGGCCGAAGACAAGGCCGAAGCCTCGATTGCCTGCCGGCAGACCGGGCCGGTTTCTTTTGCGCAGCCGCTCAAGGCGCAGGAAGAGGTGTTCAGCGAGCGCCTGTCCATCCTGTTCAAAAAGCTGCGCATCGTGCGCATGGTCGACAAAAAACGCAACACCCTGGTTTACCTGACCTACTCCGACCGTCTGATTGAGGGCTCGCCCATGAACAGCGTAACGGCCGTGCCGGTAGACCGCGCCATCGCGATTCCGCTCAAATAAGTTCCTGTTTTTCAAACCCCTGCAACCAACCCTATAAAGAAGACCTGTTCCCATGGCCCTGTCTACCTGGATCGCCTATTTGATTGCCTCCTGCCTGATTGCAGTTTCGCCAGGGTCGGGGGCTGTTTTGTCCATGAGCCACGGCCTGGCCTATGGGGTCAAGCGCACGGGCGCAACCATCGTCGGCCTGCAACTGGGGCTGATGCTGATCCTGTTCATTGCCGGCGCCGGGGTCGGCTCCTTGCTGCTCGCCTCCGAAATGGCGTTCAGCGTGGTCAAGGTGCTGGGCGCCACCTACCTGGTCTACATCGGCTGGTCGCAATGGCGTGCACCGGTCGTGGCGCAAAGTGAAGACCAGCCTGTAACCGTAGCGGCGGCCGGCCCGCTGTCCTGGCGAAAGCGCTGTGCCACCGGTTTCCTGACCAACGCCACCAACCCCAAGGGCATTGTGTTCATGGTGGCCGTGCTGCCGCAGTTCATCAGCGACACCCGCCCGCTGTGGCCGCAGCTGCTGATCATTGCCGCCACGACCGTGATCGTGGACATGGTGGTGATGCATGGCTACGCCCTGGGCGCCAGCGCCTTCCGGCGTTTTCTGCGCAATGCCCAGGCCGTGAAAACCCAGAACCGGGTGTTTGGCGGCATCCTGATGGCCGTGGGCACCGGCCTGTATTTCGTCAAGCGCCAGGCCTGACTTCATGGCGTCACACCGCCGCCCGCCCTATTTCGCCATCCACGCGGCGCGCTGAACAATTGAAGGTGTCCCCAGCGATGCCGCTAATTCAGCCCAGCGCGTATCAAGTTGCGAGGCCAGCCAGTAGGTGTGGCGTGCCTTGCGGGGATCGAATAGGCCTGAGAAACCCGCCACGCCGGCGGCGGCGCGTTCTGCATCAAAGCGAACGATGGACCTCACAAATTCCTGGTGCGTTAGCTCGCCACGCGCATAAGGTGCCAGCCATTCCAGCGTGCGGCCAACAGATTGCCCCTGCGGGCCAACGTACTGGGAAAGCGGCCTGCCGTGCAGCGTGGAAAATAGCGCGGCTTCAAGCAAGGGCTCCACGCTGTACACCACATAGTGAAGGGCGTCGCGTTCAAAGAAATCAACCGCCTCCCCGGTCGGCAGCAGGTTGTCACGTATTTGACCTTTGAACAGCGCGATGGCACCGGCAGTCAAGTCGGGATCTGCGCAAACATAAGCCCCCATCACCGCCAGTTTGACGCGGTGACTTTGCCAGTTGTTGGTGGTGGTGCGGCGTTGCGGGGGTTGTCGCTCCTGATAGCGCTCGGACAGCCTGCATGCAAAAGTACGCATGAGTGCCTGCGTCGTGGGCGCAAGTGCACTACCTGCCGTGCGATAGGCCAGCAACCAATGCCCCAGATCAGTTTCATCAATCGGGTTGCCGCTGATGGCGTAAACATCCAGCCACGCCAGAAGGTAGCGCTCATAACGCTCAAGATAGCGCCCATCACGTGTGGCTGAATACAGACTGGCCAGAGTGGACATCAACCCCCAGTCGCGCCTGGCCTTGCTCGCACGTTTATAAGCCTCCGTGGTGGCCAGCGTGCCTTCAACATGCACCACGGGCAGGGGATCGGGCGCGTTTGCAAGCGCGGACGCAGCAGCCCTTTGCAATTGTTCCAACTCGCGCTTATCCAGCGCAACATGCAGCAGCGATGGCGCCACATCATCACGGGCGGGGTTCAAATGGACATTTGGTGCGGAGCAGCCTGCCAACAGGGTTGCGGCCAGTGCCATCGTCCATAGGTTTTGCATCACAGGAAATGGTTTTTGAGGGAACATGGCGGGGTGCTGACGTGCATGTTTGGTTCAAGAATATCGCATGAAAAATTTGCAGCACCATTTCAATTACGAAACTTGCGATGAACAAGCTCTTGGCGCCCGTTGTCGGCAGCGGCAACCGCATTGGCGAATTCCTGGCAGGCATGGTCGCCAACCTCAGCAGACCTCCACACCGCCACTGTGAGTCATACCGCTTACCCGCTTTTAGTTTTAGATTGACAACAATTACACCCATCCCGCACATTACGCTGTGACAACATCACGGCAACAGTTTGACCAAAGGGGCAAAGAGGATGAAACGAACAACAATCTCAATGCTGTGCGTGACTGCCGGCCTAGGTCTAGCGCTGATCGGTTGCGGAAAAAAGGAAGCTGCGCCCGTGGCCGTGGCGACTCCGGCACCGGTTGTCGCGGTGCCTGCTCCAACCGCGCCGACCCCAGTGCTTGCAGTCCAGCCCACGCCATCACCCGCCGCCTCCACCGATCCAGACAGCCCTATGCCGCTGCCCGCCAAGGAAATCAAAGGCGTCGGCATCAAGCAAAAACTCAGCTATTACTACGCGCTGAACGCCGGTGCCGGCCCCCTCAAGATCACCGCGACGGCCAAGAATTCGCCCAGCGGCGCAACGCAGGCGCTGGCTTTCGGGCTGTACGACCTGAAAGCAAACAAGCTCTGCTCGGAATCTCACGGCAATACCAACAGCGATAAAACCATCACCCTGAATTGCTCGATTGAAAAGGCGCAGCCCTTAATCCTGCGCCTTGATCTGAGCGAAGAAACTATCGACTACATGGTGGCACTGGACGGACCGGTCGAATTGCCGCCGCCCCAATCTCGGGCCCCGCAAAACCGGTTTCCGGCGCGGGCTCGACCGACATTGACGAACCGACCCGCCTGACCAGCAACCGCATCAAAGGCGATGGCATCAAGAAGCCGGTTTCCTACTACTACGTGTTCAACGCGGGTCCTGGCGAATTGACGGTCACCGGCGACGGCAAGAACACCTCGGCAGCCATGGCCAATGCACTGGCGGTCAGCTTGTACACGCTTCGCTCAGAGCGCCTGTGCGAACTCTCGCTGGGCAACACGACACTCGATAAGCGCAGCGTGATGACGTGCAAGGTCGACAAGCGCCAACCCGTGATCCTGCGGCTGGACCTTGCCGCGGAAACGGTGGATTACCGCGCCAAATTCGATGGCCCGCATGATTTCGATGAATTCACGCCCCCGAAGATCGTGACGATTGCACTCGATTCGGCCGTGCTGTTTGACACCGGCAAGGCGGTGCTGAAACCCGAGGCGCGGCAAACGCTGCACGAAGCCGCGCAACGGGTCAAGAAATTCACCGATGCGGCGGTGACGGTCTCGGGGCATACGGACAACGTCGGCAACGACGCAAACAATCAAGCGCTGTCGGACAAGCGTGCCACCGCCGTGAAAGAGTATTTTGTGAGTCAGGAAAGCGTCCCTGCGGCCGGGCTTGCGGTGAAAGCTTATGGCAAGTCGCAACCGGTTGCCGACAACAAAACCGAAGAAGGGCGTGCGCGTAATCGGCGGGTTGATGTGGTGATTACGCCGAAGGGGAAATAGACGTCGGTCTGCGGACCACAGCGCGGCCACTTGCGCACGCCCCTGCCTGCATATGGCATGAGAGCCACCAGCCGAATCAGCGTCTCATCAACATCAATCTGCTTGGTCTTTAACGCCAGGGAGTTCATTGGAATCCGCCGATTTCCGCAGCCTCGTCAGCATCGAGCCAACTCGTCTGCCGAACTCCGCGATACCAGCGTCAGGCCCCGAACCACTGGGAGAAATGGGTCATATCGATGTTTCCGCCGGTCAAGATGACACCAACGCGTTTGTTCTTGATTGGCACATCGAGGTGGCGAATCCCCGCGAACCCAAGGCAGCCCGTGGGTTCGACAATGAGCTTCATCCTTTCCGCAAAGAAACGCATTGCGCTGACCAAGTCCGCATCAGGCACCGTGATGACCCCCGCCACGCTGTTGCGAATGATCTCGAAGTTGTGTACGCCTAGTCTTTGCGTTTGGGCGCCATCTGCGATGGTTCGTGGCGTTGGGATGCTGGTGAGGACTCCAGAACGTACCGATTGCTGCCCGTCATTACCTGCCTCCGGCTCCACCCCGTAAACCAAACAAGAAGGGCACATCCCCTTGGCTGCCAGCAACGACCCGGACAGCAAGCCTCCGCCGCCCAGGGGAACCAACAGAAAATCCAGGCCACCTACCTCTGCGAACAGTTCAAGAGCTGCTGTGCCTTGGCCGGCGATCACATCGAAGTGATCAAAAGGGGGGACCAGCGTCAGCCCCCGTTCCTCGATCAACCTGCGGCTGATCTGTTCTCGGTCGTCCTTGAATCGATCATAGAAATGAACCTCACCACCATATCCTTTGGTGGCGGCAACTTTCGGTGCAGGTGCATCCGACGGCATCACGATCACCGCCGGCATTCCGAGGATACGCGCAGACAGGGCGATGGCTTGAGCGTGATTTCCAGTGGAGAATGCTATCGCGCCTCTCTTGCGCTGGTACTCATTGAATTGCGACAGGGCGTTAAACGCCCCTCTGAACTTGAACGCCCCGACACGCTGAAAGTTCTCGCATTTGAAAAAGACCTCCGCATTGTGCAGTTCGTTCGCCGTGCGAGAGGTCAGCACGGGTGTCTTGGCCGCGTGACCCTGTAAGCGCCGCGCTGCGGCAGCGATATCGGCAGAAGTGGGGAGAAGCATTCCGAAGTTTCCTTAAGTAGGGCAGGCCCATGATGCCGGCAGGCGCTCAGCGCGGGTCCGTTTGGAGCAGTTCTTCCACCACCGAGCGCAGGTGGCGGCGCAGGCGGTCAAAGCCAGCATGCGTCTCAAGCGTGGCTTCGTCCATGTACAGCTTACGGTTGATCTCCACCTGGATGCTGTGCCGATGACGGGCCGGCTCGCCATAGCGCCGCACCAGTTCCACGCCCTTGTAAGGGTGGTTGTACGCCACGCTGTAGCCCAGCGAGCGCAGGTGGTCGCAAATCAGGCGCGAGAGGGCCGGATCGGCGGTGGAGCCGTCGCGGTCCCCGATCACGAAATCCGCATGAACCAGCCCCGGAAACTCGGTTGCGTGGCTTGAAGCCACGGCCGGCATCGAGTGACAGTTGAGGTGAATACTGTAGCCGTGCTGCGCATGGGCCGCCTCGATCGCGGCCTGCACCGCCTCGTGGTAGGGCATCCAGTAGTTATCAATACGCGCACGCACCTCGCCCACGGACAGCTTGCGCTCGTAGATGGGCAGACCCTCATCGGTGAGGCGCCACACCAGGCCCTTGCCCAGCCGCACCTTGGCCAGCGCAGCCGGATCGGTTTCCACCAAGTCGGGCCACGCTTGGTCGAGCAGATCGATATCGATCTCGGTGGCGTTGCGGTTCACGTCGAGGTAGCTGCGCGGAAACAGCGCCTCGACCCAGCCCACGCCGAGCCAAGACGCGAAGTCATAGAGTTTTTCGACATGGGTGTCTTCCGCTCGGCGCAGCGCCTGAAGGTCGCAGGCATAGCCGAAATCGGCCGGGTAGTTAACTCCGCTGTGCGGCGAGTCAAGCACGAGCGGCATCGTGCCTGCCACGGTACGTACCCATGACCTCATGGAAGAGATTGGGGCGCTGCGCTCCCGCGCGCGGGCACTCAATAGCTGTAACACCGGGCTCATGAGCGCGCTCAATCCAGGCTGATGCGGGCAAACCGGCTGGTGCGCTGCATCTTGTCGATTTCCTTGCGGATCTGGGCGCCGAACTCCTCCGGCAGAGAACCTGAGGGAAACAGTCCCTGGCTGGCCAGCCGGTCGCGCACCGCGGGCTCGCGCACAGCCTTAGCCACGGCCTCCTGGATGCGCCTGACGGTCGAGGCAGCCGTTGCGGCAGGCGCCACCAGGCCAAACCAGGACGGATCGTTGTTTGAAAACAGGCTGAGCTCGGCGTACGTGGGCACATGGGGCAGCACGTCCAGTCGCTTGTTCCAGGTCACGGCGAGTGCGCGCAGCTTGCCTGACTGGATGTGCGGTAGCGAAGAGGCGACCTGGTCGAAATACACATTCACCTGCCCCCCGATCACGTCGTTGAGCGCGGGCCCGGCGCCGCGGTACGGGATGTGAACCAGGAAAGTGTTGGTCGTGCTCTTGAACAGCTCGCCCCACATGTGGCCGATGGTGCCGTTGCCGGGCGAGGCATAGGTCGCCTTGCCGGGGTTGGCCTTGAGGTATTTGATGAACTCGGCAAAGTCGCGCACAGGCAGCGATGCGTTGACAACCAATACTCCCGGGGCCTTGACGATCTCGGTGACGGGCGTGAAATCCTTGATCGGGTCGTACGGCAGTTTCTTGTAAACGGCCGGATTCACGCCATGGGTCGACAGGGTCGCCACACCCAGGGTCAGGCCGTCCGGCGCGGACTTTGCGACCTCGGCCATGCCGATGGAGCCACCGGCACCGGCCTTGTTGTCCACGATCACGGGTTGCCCGAGCAGCCGGGACAGGGGCTCGGACAGCGCCCGCGCCGTGATGTCGGTGGCGCCTCCAGGCGGGAACGGCACGACCAGGCGCAGTGGCTTGGCCTGCGCCATAGAAAGTCCAGGTAGTAATGAAGTGGCAGCCAGTGAAAGCATCTGTCGGCGTTGCATTTCGGTTTCCTAACGGGTTTTGGTAAGCGGGATTCTGACCGTCGAATCCCCAGTCATCAAACGAAAAAGCAGCATCATTTCATTCCATTTTGGAATGAAATGATCTAGGATGCGACATGCGCCAACTCCATCCACCGATCCACTTGCTCAAGGCTTTTTCGACCACCGCGCGCTTTGGCAGCATCTCGCGGGCCGCGGAGGCGCTGCACCTCACGCAAAGTGCGGTGAGCAAACAGGTGCAAGAACTCGAACGCGCCACCGGCGTACCGCTATTCGAGCGCGTGCGCAAGCGCCTGAGCCTGACGCCAGCAGGCCGGCGCTATGAGGTCGCCATCCGTCCCCTGCTGGCACAGCTCGAGACCGCGACGCTGGAATTGATCACAAGCGGCGATGGCGGTGGCGCGCTGCACCTGTCGACGCTGCCAACTTTTGGCGCCAAGTGGCTGATACCTCGCCTGCCGGCTTTTCAGCATGCACACCCTCAAATCGCGCTGCACTTCGTGCCCTATGTCCAGGGCTACGACTTTCACCGCGCCGACCTCGACTGTTCGATCCTCTTTGGCGACGGCCACTGGCCGGGCGCAGTGGCTGACTACTTGACCGGTCGCGATGTGGTGCTGATAGCCCCGCCCGCGCCTCGCGGTAAAGCGCTGCTGCGCAAAGCGCAGGACGTGGCCAAGTTTCAGCGGCTGCAGCATGTTTCCGTGCCCAACGCCTGGGCCCACTGGTGCGATGCACATGCCGTGGAAGGCGTCAACCCGTTCGCGGGCCCGCAGCTGGACCAGTTTCACAGCCTGATTCGCGCCGTGGCGGCGGGAATGGGTCTGGCCCTGGTGCCGCAGTGCCTGGTGCGCGACGACATTGCAGCAGGCGTTGTCTCTGCCCCGCTGGACGACGGGTATGTGGACGAGTTGGGCTACTGGCTTTGCTATCCAGAAGCCAAGGCCCACCTTCCCCCGCTGGTGGGGTTCAGGAGCTGGCTTTTGGCAGAGTGCTGATGCAGTCCCCGGCCACGAAGACCTTCAATTTGTCCCGCCTGGGTGAACGTAATGCAGCGAAAGTGGCCTCTCAACCAAGTCGCGTCATATACCGGAATCGACCAGAAGGAGTCAGTGGCAAAATGACCCCGAAGCAGTCGGTCGGCGCCGGGCACGACCAGAACGAAGCGCCCGGCAGTAGGGTCGAAGCTGACGCAGTGCTGTGGTTTGCCCCACAGGCTGCGAGCGTTTCACGCGACATGCGAGGCGCTTAACATGCGAAGTCGGCGGAACCGGTTCATTAAACGCTCTCGTAGGTACATCCACATGCAAGGGGCGCGCGTATGGATTCTCGCGACACAGATGGGACGCTTGAGAGTTGGCTGGTGCGGGTACGTGGCCGTGTGCAAGGCATCGGCTATCGGGAAGCCTGCGTGCACCGCGCGCAGGCGCTGGGCATCACCGGCTGGGTCCGCAACCGCATGGACGAG
>NZ_JAKFDR010000126.1:0-61705 GCF_036676035.1 Polaromonas sp. | reverse complement strand
CTGCGCTGGACGAGTCGCCGCCAGAGGCGACGGCTCTTCAGCCCGTCCAAGCCCGCGCAGGCGGGCTTGGAGCCGCGGGCCTCAGCCCCGAGGGGGCTGTGCTTGCTTGGGGCGGCCCTGCGCTGCGCACGGCTACGGCTTGCAGGCCAGGGCATCTGTGCTTACAATGGCCGCAGCTTGTCGGGGTGCCAAGGATGTTTATCTGAGGCTGAGATTGCAGATGCGAGACCCGCTGAACCTGATTGGGATTATCCCCGCGTAGGAAACAAGGCACTTGGCCCCGGCGCCCCCTCATATGGGCATCCCGGCGTCCCAGGCAGGCACCCCACCCTCCTGGAGAAACCATGGCCAAGACCCGTCTAACCGTCGATACCGACGACCTCACGCGCCGCATCACGCGCACCCCGTTTGCTGGCTCCCACAAGATTTACCTGAATGGTTCCCGCCCGGACATCCGGGTGCCGTTCCGCGAGGTCACCCTGACCGATACGCTGGTGCATGAGGGTGCGGGCGAGCCGCGCCGCGAAGCCAACCCACCGCTGCGCCTGTACGACGCCTCGGGTGTGTACACCGATCCGGCCGCGGCGATTGACATTACCCGCGGCCTGTCCCCGCTGCGTGGGGCCTGGATCAACGAACGCGGCGATACCGAAGCGCTGCCGGGCATCAGCAGTGCCTATGGCCGCGAGCGCCTGGGCGACCCGGCGTTGGCCGCGCTGCGCATGCAGCATGCCCCGGTGCCGCGCCGGGCCAAGGCGGGTGCCAATGTGTCACAGATGCACTATGCGCGCCAAGGCATCATCACGCCCGAGATGGAGTACATCGCCATCCGCGAAAACCTGGTGCGCGCCCAGCTGGCCGAACGCCTGGCCACCGAGCGCCTGCCCAAGGCCGGCCATTCTTTCAACGCATCGATCCCGAAAGAGATCACGCCCGAGTTCGTGCGCGACGAAGTGGCGCGCGGCCGTGCCGTGATCCCGAACAACATCAACCACCCCGAGAGCGAGCCGATGATCATTGGCCGCAACTTCCTGGTCAAGGTCAACGCCAACATCGGCAACTCGGCCGTCACGTCTTCCATCGAGGAAGAGGTCGACAAGCTGGCCTGGGCCATCCGCTGGGGCGCCGACACGGTGATGGATTTGTCGACCGGCGAGAACATCCATGAAACGCGCGAATGGATTTTGCGCAACTCGCCGGTGCCGATTGGCACGGTGCCGATTTACCAGGCGCTGGAGAAGGTCAACGGCAAGGCCGAAGACCTGACCTGGGAGCTGTTCCGCGACACGCTGATCGAGCAGGCCGAGCAGGGCGTGGACTACTTCACCATCCACGCCGGCGTGCGCCTGGCCTATGTGCCGCTGACGGCGAATCGCCTGACCGGCATTGTTTCGCGCGGCGGCTCCATCATGGCCAAGTGGTGTCTGTCGCACCACCGCGAAAGCTTTTTGTACGAGCACTTCGAAGAGATCTGCGAGATCATGAAAGCCTACGATGTGTGCTTCTCGCTCGGCGACGGCTTGCGGCCGGGCTCGATTGCCGACGCCAACGACGAAGCGCAGTTTGCCGAGCTGCACACGCTGGGCGAGCTCACGCAGATTGCCTGGAAGCACGACGTGCAGGTGATGATTGAAGGCCCTGGCCACGTGCCGCTGCAGCTGGTCAAGGAAAACGTCGACAAGCAGCTCGAGGCCTGCTTTGAGGCGCCGTTCTACACGCTGGGCCCGCTGATCACCGACATCTCGCCCGGCTACGACCACATCTCTTCCGCGATGGGCGCGGCCAACATCGGCTGGTATGGCACGGCCATGCTGTGCTACGTGACGCCGAAGGAGCACCTGGGCCTGCCCAACCGCGACGACGTGAAGCAGGGCCTGATTGCCTACAAAATTGCCGCGCACGCCGGCGACCTGGCCAAGGGCTACCCCGGCGCGCAGATGTGGGACAACGCGGTGTCCAAGGCCCGCTTTGAATTTCGCTGGGAAGACCAGTTCCGCCTGGCGATTGACCCGGACACGGCCATGGCCTACCACGACGAAACCCTGCCCAAGGAAAATGCCAAGGTGGCGCATTTCTGCTCGATGTGCGGTCCCAAGTTCTGCTCGATGAAAATCTCGCAGGAGGTGCGCGAGTTTGCACGCCTCAATCCCGCGACGACCACCTTGATTCCGGCCACCACGGCTGCTGCGGGCGTGATTCCCATCCTGCAGATCAACAGCGGGCTGGAAGAGAAAGCGCTAGAGTTTCGTAAAGGCGGCAACGAGATTTATTCTTGAAGCTTTCATCCTGAACGGTCAACGACAACCATGAGCACACTGCATGTCGGTATCGCCGGCGCCGGTCTGGCCGGGCGCACGCTGGCCTGGCGGCTGCTGCGCGCCGGCTGCCGCGTCAGCCTGTTTGACGAGCGCCAGCGCACGGACCTGACGACGGCCTCGATGACGGCCGCCGCCATGCTCTCGCCGCTGGCGGAGCTGGCGGTGTCTGACGAGGCGGTGTTCGCGCTGGCCCAGCGCTCCATGCAGCTGTGGCCGCGCTGGATGGACGAGCTGGCCGCCGCCGGCGCGCCGCCGGTGTACTTTCGCCAGCAGGGCACGCTGGTGGTGGCGCACGCGGCCGACCGCGCCTCGCTGGAGCATTTCAGCCGCCTGCTGCAGCACAAGCTGCCGCCTGCGCACCGCAGCCAGGTCCATGTACTGGACGGGCCTGGCCTGGCGCAACTGGAGCCGGCACTGGCCGGGCGTTTCCACAGAGGCCTGATGCTGGACGGCGAGGGCCAGCTGGCCAACGACCAGCTGATGGTGGCACTGGCCAACCAGATTGACCAGCTCGGGGGGCACTGGCATGAATGGCAGCGGGTTGAAAGCCTGTCGGCCCACCTGATTCATTGCGTCGGCGCCGAGTATGCGGTCGATGTGGCGGTGGATGCCCGCGGCGTGGGCAGCCGGCCCGCGTGGCCGCAATTGCGCGGCGTGCGCGGCGAGGTGCTGACGGTGGAATGCCCCGGCGTTAGCTTGCAGCGCCCGGTGCGCCTGATGCACCCGCGCTACCAGCTCTATGTGGCGCCGCGTCCTGGTCACCAGTTTGTGGTGGGCGCCACCGAGCTGGAGTCCGAAGACACCGGCCCCGTGACCCTGCGCTCCACGCTGGAGCTGGGCAGCGCCCTGCACAGCCTGCACCCGGCCTTTGGCGAGGCGCGTGTGCTGCGGCTGGCGGCGGCCCTGCGGCCGGCGCTGGACGACCACCGCCCGGCCGTGGCCTTGCGCGACGGGGTGTGGCACATCAATGGTTTGTACCGGCATGGCTACCTGTGCACGCCGGCGCTGGTGGACGGGCTGGCCCATCAACTGCTGGGTACAGCTACCTAGCCATTGCAAGCACGACCGACATGAACACCCTGGAAATTTCCCTCAATGGCGAGCGCGTTGAAACGCCCGTCGCCACGCTGCAGACCCTGCTGCTGGCGCGTGGCTACAACCTGCAGGGCGCTTTTGCCTGCGCCATCAACCGCGCCTTTGTGCCGCGCACGGCCTGGCCCGAGCGGGCTTTGCAAAACGGCGACCGCATTGATGTGATCACCCCGATTGCCGGAGGCTAGGATGGAACACCCCCGCCGTGTGCTCACTGCGTGTAGCACCCTACCCCCCTTGCAGGGGGCGACGCCTGCGGCCTGGCGGAGCCAGTTCCGCGGCGCCTGCTTGCAATGCTCCGTTGAAAGCTTGACATGACAATACCTTCAATACCTTCTATCGCGCACGGCCAGCCCTGGACCGTTGCCGGCGCTACGCTCTCCAGCCGGTTTTTCCTCGGCACCTCGCACTATCCCTCACCGCAGACCCTGAGTGACGCGGTGCGTGCCAGCGGCACCGAGGTGCTGACCGTGGGCTTGCGCCGTCTGCAGCCCGAAAGCGGCGGCGGCAACAGTTTCTGGCAGCGCATCCAGGCGCTGGGCTGTCACATCCTGCCCAACACGGCGGGCTGCCACAGCGCCGAAGAGGCGATCACGCTGGCGCAGATGGCGCGCGAGATTTTTGGCACGGGCTGGATCAAGCTGGAGGTGATCGGCGACGATTACACGCTGCAGCCCGATACCCAGGCGACGCTGCAGGCGGCGGACGTGCTGGCGCGCGAGGGCTTTGCCGTGTTTGCCTATACCACCGACGACCTGGTGGTGGCCCAGCGCCTGCGCGATGCGGGTTGCGCGGCCGTGATGCCCTGGGCCGCGCCTATCGGCACCGGGCGTGGGCCGCTCAATCCGTTTGCGCTGGAAACAATGCGCCGGCGTCTGCCCGACGCCGTGCTGGTGGTCGATGCCGGATTGGGCCGCCCCTCGCACGCGGCGCAGGTGATGGAGCTGGGCTTTGATGCCGTGCTGCTCAACACTGCGGTGGCACAGGCCGGCGACCCGGTGCGCATGGCGCGCGCCTTTGCCGATGGCGTGGCCGCCGGCCGGGCCGCGTATGAGTCGACGCCCATGCCCGAGCGCGCCGCGGCGCAGGCCTCCACCTCGACCGTGGGCGTGCCCTTTTGGCATGCGTCCTAAGGGGCAGCCATAAATCCGATTCTCGGGCGCATTGCGGCGTTGCGCGGTGCTCGGAATCCTCATGGGTTATTGGGGTCAGACACCAATTTCGCTGCGGTGCGTCGCACCGCACCCTCCGGGCGAGCCGAAGGCTCGGCGAATTTGGGCTCTGACCCCAAAAACCCTCCTGCGCTCCGTGCGCCTTGCACTGCACTCCGATAATCGAATTTCTGACCGCCCCTTGAGATCACCATGAATACAAATGCTTTCGCCCCATTAACCGGCCCGATTGGTTTTTACCCGGTGGTACCCGACGCCGCGTGGGTGCAGCGCCTGCTGGGCTGGGGTGTGCGTACCATCCAGCTGCGCATCAAGGCCGCGGACCACACGTCTGCGGAGATCGAACGCGAGGTGCGAGCCGCCGTCGAGGCGGGCCGCGCCGTGCCGGGCGCGCAGGTCTTCATCAACGACCACTGGCAACTGGCCCTGGCCGCCGGTGCCTACGGCGTGCACCTGGGCCAGGAAGATCTGAGCATGGCCGAGGCCGACCTCAACGCGCTGCGCGCTGCAGATGTGCGGTTGGGGTTGAGCACCCACACCCCGGCCGAGCTGGCGCGCGCCCATGCGGTGCAGCCGTCTTACCTGGCCATTGGTCCGATCTACCCGACCACGCTCAAGGTCATGTCCTATGAGCCGGTGGGGCTGGAGCGCCTGAAGGCCTGGGCTGCGCAGGCGGCGCCTTACCCGGTGGTGGCGATTGGCGGCATCTCGCTGGAGCGCATTCCCGGCGTGATGGCCTGCGGGGTGGACGGCGTGGCCGTGGTCAGCGCCGTGACCCAAGCCAACGATCCGGAGCAGGCGGCCCGGCAGGGGCTGGCGCTGGCGGGGTAAGTGGGGGGATGTAAGCGAAGAAGGGCAATTTTCCGACGGGCCGCCCCCAGGAAAATAGCCCCCGAGGGGCTGACGCCCGCGGCTCCAAGCCTGCCTGCGCAGGCTTGGACGGGCGGAAGGGCCGCTGCGTCTCGCAGAGGCTCGTTCAGCGCAGTACGCGAAGCGACAAGCGTGGCGGCGAGTTAATACCCGGCCAGGTCGTCCAGGATAGGGCAGTCGGGCCGGTCATTGCCCTGGCAGCAGTGGATCAGGTGCGCCAGCGTGCGCTGCATCGCCTGCATGGCTTCAATGCGCTGGGCCAGTTCATCCGCGTGTTTTTGCGCAATGCGTTTGACGCTGGCGCTGGCTCGCCGGCGGTTGTTCCACAGGCTGAGCAGCTCGGCGATTTCTGCCATTGAAAAGCCCAGATCGCGCGAGCGCTTGATGAAGCGCAGGTTGTGCACGTCGGCGTCGGTGTACTGCCGGTAGCCGCTGTCGGTGCGACCCACCGCGGGCAGCAGGCCCAGTGATTCGTAATGCCGCACCATTTTGGCCGAGACGCCCGAGCGCTCAGCAGCGGTGCCGATATTCACCGGCAGGCCGGAGCGGGTTTTCACGTGCAGTGCCTGCCCGACGGGCCCTTCAGCTCGCAGCATAGCCTTCGTCCACAATGGCTTTGATCAGGGCCTCGCGCGGCTCGTCGGACTGCACTTCGACCTTGCCGGTTGACAGGTCGACCCGGACTTCGGCATTCGCGTCAACCTGCTTGACCGCGTTGATCACCGTGCGCTCGCAGTGGCCGCAGGTCATGCCTTGTACATTCAAACTCTGGTTCATGGTGTGAGTCCTGTTAAAGATGATTGAGAAGAGGATATCCTGAACCTTGCTATCGTGGCAAGGTCAAGAGGCGCTAAACAAACCCTTTTGGCAGCAAGGTTGATCGGCTGGATGGCTTGACCTTGCCATCATGGGAAGGATTACGCTTGGACCATGACTACCAATTTACTTGACTCACTCCCTTCCGCCCTCCCGCCGGTCTTGCCGCTGGACCTCGGTGTTGGCGGTATGACCTGCGCCTCGTGTGTGTCGCGCGTTGAGCGGGCGCTGAAAAAAGTGCCCGGCGTGCAGGACGCCACCGTCAACCTGGCTACGGAATCGGCGCGCATTGTGTATGTGCCGTCCGACCAGATGGAGGCGCGGCTTCGGCGTGCCGTGCGCGATGCCGGTTATGAGCCGCGCGCCCAGGATGCGGGGGAGGCGCCTGATCAGGCCTCGCCCTGGGCCGGTGCCCTGCCGGTTGCCGTGGGCCTGCTGCTGTCGATGCCGCTGATGGCGCCCATGGTGGGTGATCTGCTGGACAAGCACTGGATGCTGGCGCCATGGCTTCAGTTCATGCTGGCCACGCCGGTGCAGTTCATTCTGGGGGCGCGCTTTTACAAGGCGGGCTGGCATGCCCTGAAGGTGTTCACCGGCAACATGGACCTGCTGGTCGCGATCGGCACCTCGGCCGGCTGGGGCCTGTCGGTGTGGCTGTGGCTGACGGCGGAGCCCGGCGCCATGGCGCATCTGTACTTTGAAGCCTCGGCCGTGGTGGTGTCGCTGGTGCTGCTGGGCAAGTGGCTGGAAGCGCGCGCCAAACACCAGACCACCGCCGCGATTCGCGCGCTGCACGCGCTGCAGCCCGAGCTGGCGCATGTGATTTTGCGTGCCGGCGCAGAGTCCGCCGAATCCGATGTACCGGTGGCCGAAGTGCTGGTGAGCGACCGCCTGGCGGTGCGCCCGGGCGAACGCATTCCGGTTGACGGGGTGGTGCTGGAGGGGCAGACGCAGGTCGATGAGTCCATGCTGACCGGCGAGCCCTTGCCGGTGGTCAAGGAGGCCGGCGCCCGCGTCACGGGCGGCAGCATCAATGGCGATGGCCGCATCGTGATGCAGGTCAGTGCCGTGGGCAGTGAGACCGTGCTGTCCCGCATCATCCGGCTGGTGGAAGACGCGCAGGCCGCCAAGGCGCCGATCCAGCGCCTGGTCGACCAGGTGTCGGCCGTCTTTGTGCCGGTGGTCCTGCTGATCGCGCTGGCCACGCTGCTGGGCTGGCTGTGGGCCGGCCAGGGCCTGGAGCTGTCCATGATTTATGCGGTGACGGTGCTGGTGATTGCCTGCCCCTGTGCGCTGGGGCTGGCCACGCCGGTGGCCATCATGGCGGGGACCGGCGAGGCGGCGAAGAGCGGCATTCTGATCAAGGACGCGCAGGCGCTGGAACTGGCGCACCGGGTGAGGGTGGTGGCGTTTGACAAGACCGGCACGTTGACGGTGGGGCGGCCTCGGTTAACCGCCTTTGTAACGGCCGACGGGAGTGGCGACACCGAACTCCTGAGCGCCGCGGCCAGCCTGCAAAGCGGCAGCGAGCACCCGCTGGCGCGTGCGGTGGTGGCCGCCGCGCAGGAACGCGGCCTGGTGATCGCGCCGCCTGCCGAGGTGCGCGCCGTGCCCGGACGCGGCAGTGAAGGCGACGTAGGGCCGAGGCGTTATTTGATCGGCAGCCTGCGCTGGATGGACGAGCTGCAGCTGGGGCTGGGGGCGCTGGCGCCTCGTGCGGCGGCGCTGCAGCAGCAGGGCGCCACGGTGTCTGCGATGGCCGAGCGCACGGCCGACGGCCTGGTGCTGCGGGCGCTGATGGCGTTTGCCGATGAACCGAAGGCCGGCGCCAAAGAGGCGCTGGCGGCGCTGCGGGCACGGGGCATCCAGACCGTGATGATTTCCGGCGACAACCGGGGCGCCGCCGAGGCCATGGCGCGCCGCCTGGGTCTGGAGCCCGGCGATGTCATGGCCGAGGTGCTGCCGGGCGACAAGGCGGCGGCGGTGAGCGCCCTCAAGGCGGGGCGGCATCCTTCGATACCTCAGGACGACCCTTTGACAGGCTCAGGGCCATCGGAATATGGCCAGCGTGGGGGTCAAGCATTTTCCCGACGGGCCGCCCCTAGGGAAAATAGCCCCCTCGGGGGGCAGCGCAGTACGCGAAGCGACAAGCGTGGGGGTCCTATCGTGGTGGCCATGGTGGGCGATGGCGTGAACGACGCACCGGCGCTGGCTGCGGCCGATGTGGGCCTGGCCATGGGCAGCGGCACCGATGTCGCCATGCATGCGGCGGGCATCACGCTGATGCGCGGTGACGTGGCCCTGGTGGCGGCGGCGCTGGATATTTCGCACCGCACCGTGCTCAAGATCCGGCAAAACCTGTTCTGGGCCTTTGCCTACAACGTGGCCGGCATCCCGCTGGCCGCGCTGGGCTACCTGAACCCGGTGCTGGCCGGCGCGGCCATGGCGCTGAGCTCGGTCAGCGTGATGGGCAATGCGCTGCTGCTCAAGCGCTGGCGGTCCATGCCGGCTTCATCCCGGGTATCGGATGAAATCCGGCACTAGCCCTTGCAAAATGTGCGTAGATAGCTATTGTTTTGATAGCGAATGGTGGTCGGTGTAGCCTTTGGCGCCGCCGCCATAAAAGGTCGTCTTGTCCGGCTGGTTCAGCGGCGCATCCTGGCGCAGGCGGTAGACCAGATCCGGATTGGCGATGTAGGGCGTGCCAAAGGCCACGAGGTCGGCGCCTGCGGCCACGGCCTGTTCGGCCAGCGATTTGTCGTAACCGTTGTTGACCATCCAGGCGCCCTTGCCGCCGGCCTGGTGTACGGCCTGGGTGGGTTCGAATAAAGAGGGCATGGTTCTTTCCGGCGGATCAATTGAAACAGTTGTCCAGTGTCGGCCGATGTGAATTGGCTTGTGCAACACAGGCTGCTGGATTCGTGCTAATGCCAACATTGTTCGCAAGGGCTGTGATTGGTGATTGATTGGCTTAAATCAACCCAATCCGTGATTTACAGGCTATATTTCGGAAACTGGCCGATAGGACGGTAATTTCGACAAACTCCAAGCAGGAGGTCTTTATGTTGAAGAAATTGGCGGCGACCCTGATTTTTCTTCTGGGCGCCGGTGCTGTCATGGCACAAGAAGTTACCTACCGCACTCACATCGCTCCACTCTGGAAATCCAGATGTGCTGCCTGCCACGGAGCGCAATCGCCTGAGCGGGCTGATTTTCTGCTGGACGAGAAGGGGTACGCGGAAAAATCACAAGGGCCGCGCATGGATTCGTACGAGCGACTGATTGCGTTTATCGCCTGGCCCGACACCGGTGCATTCATGCGCAGGCTGGACGATGGAAGCAGCCAATATGCCGGAGGCAAACCCGGCAACATGTATCAGTATCTCGGGTCGACGGATGAAGAGCGGGCTGCGAATCTTAAACTGCTCAAGGCGTGGGTTGGCGACGGTGCATGGAATCTCAATCGCTGGAACAAGCGGGGAGACGTGCCTATGGTCAGCAAAGAGCAACTCGACAAGATCAAGTTGAAGTATTGAGCCAGCCCGTCGCGGCAAGGCCAAGCCCAGCTTGGCCTTGCAACCCGCTTGCCGATCTCGACTTACTTGAGCAGGCCTTCGTGCTTCATGGCGGCCTGCACCGCCGGACGGGCGGCCATGCGCTGGCGGAAAGCGGCGAGGTTGGCCAGGTGCGCAATGTCGACGCCGACACGCGGGGCCCAGTTGGTGACGGTAAACAGATAGGGGTCGGCCACGCTGAAGGCGTCGCCCATCAGGTACTGCTTGCCGGCCAGCTGGCCGTCCACCCACTGCAGGCGTGACAGCACTTTTTCCCTGGCAATGGTCTTGTACGCCTCCGGCGTGGCCGGGTTGAACAGCGGGCTGAAGCCCTTGTGCAGCTCGGTGCCTATCAGCGTGAGCCAGGATTGCAGCTGGTAGCGTGCCAGGGTGCCGTTGGCGGGGGCCAGGTTTTTGGCGGGCACCTGGTCGGCGATGTACTGCACGATGGCCGGGCCTTCGGTCAGGCGCGTGCCGTCGTCGAGTTCGAGCAGCGGCACATAGCCCAGCGGATTGATGCCGTAGTAGTCGGTGCCGTCCTCCAGCTGGTGGGTTTTGGTGCTGGCCAGCACGCGCTCAAACTGCAGGCCCGACTCGTTCAGGGCGATGTGGGGAGACAGCGAGCAGGCGCCGGGGGAGTAATAAAGCTTCATGGTTTTCCTTTGGGGAGTGGTTGAAATCAGGACAAGACAGGGCAAGGCGCCTGGCTGCGATCCGCCATGCTAGCCGGATGGCGCTTTTTCTGCAGCGCCGGCAGATTGTGAAGTTGCCACAATAGGGGTATGACAAGAATTTTCAAAGTCGTGGCGTTGCTGGCGTTGGCCCTGCTGTTGCTATTGGGGCTGGTGGCGTTTGCGCTGCACCGCTGGGTCAGTACCGATGATTTTCGCGCGCGCATGGAGCACGAGGCGACGGCGGCACTGGGCGTGCCGGTCAAGCTGGGCAGCATCGCGGTGGATGTGTGGCCGCTGCCCGCGGTGGCGCTGGGCGGGCTGACGGTCCAGACCCGGCCGGCGTTCACGCTGGAGCGCCTTGAGGTGCGCCCCGAGTGGCACGCCCTGTTGCTGGGGCGGCTGGCCGTGGCCACGCTGCTGGTGCACCAGGCCGTGGTGCCGCAGCAAGGGGTGGATGCGCTGATGCTGTCGCTGCAAAAAAAGAAGCAGCCTGCGCCCACCGGGAAAGAGGCTAGCCTGAACTGGCTGCCGCGCCGCACCGTGCTCGACGACGTGACCTGGGTCAGCGGGGCGGGAACGCGCACCACCTTTGATGCGCAGGCCCAGCTGGGTGACGATGGTCTGCCCGACACGGCCACCATCACGCTGCGCAAGGGCGCCTTGCAGGGCATGCAGGGCCAACTCAAGCGCGAGAGCCAGGACGACGGCAGCAGCACCGGAAGCGATAAGGGCATCGAGAAGGGCAACCAGTGGCGCCTGCGCATCGACGTGGGCGGCGGCACGGTACAGGGCCAGCTCGGCACCCGGCGGGTGGCCCCGGCGCGGGCGGGGCAGGGCGGGCATGACGTGGTGCTGCAGGGCCAGTTGCAAACCAAGGGTGTGGAGGTGGCCGCCCTGACCGCTCCCAACAAGCCGCTGAGCGGTTTGCTCGAAGCCTCGACCACCCTGAGCGGGCGTGCCGCCACCCTCAGCGCGCTGGCCGATGTTTTGCAGACCCACACCACCTTCACCGTGCGCAATGCCACGCTCCATGGCCTTGATCTGGTCAAGGCCGTGCAGACCATTGGCCTGAATCGCGGCGGCCAGACAGGGTTGGACACGCTGGCCGGGCAGGTGCATTCGCAGGGGCGCGCGGTGCAGCTCAACAACCTGGTGGCCAGCTCCGGCGCGCTGAGTGCCAACGGCAACGTGGCGGTGTCGCCGGCCAAAGCCCTGAGTGGGCGCGTCACGGTGGACCTGGCCGGCGGTGCGGTGGGGGTGCCCCTGCTGGTGGGCGGCACGCTCGATGCGCCCGAGGTCACGCTGACACGCGGCGCACTGCTGGGCGCGGCCATCGGCACGGCGATCATGCCCGGCGTGGGCACGGGCGCAGGCGCCAAGCTCGGTGACCGGATGGGCGAGGGCTTGGGCAAGCTGTTTGGCAAGTAGTGCCTGCAAGCCCGAATACTTAGCCTTTTTATCTGCTGGCCCGCATGTAATATGCGTTAACAGCTATCAAAAACAGAGCAAATGATGGGCTGTCGGCCTTGTCCTACAGCCATGTGCGGGCGCTGCTGATGAACCGGTGGCGGCCTGGCGCCTAACATGGAACACCTCAAAGTGTGGTGGCAAGGCTGCCGCCTTCAGGAGCGTGTGATGCTGAAGTACGCGATTATTTTTGCGGTGCTCTCCCTGATCACCGGTGCCCTGGGTTTCGGGGTGCTGGCCGCTGGTGCTGCGGCCCTTGCCAAGATCTTTTGCGGCCTGTTCCTGATTCTGGTGGTCGTGTTCATGGTGCTGGCGGCACTCGGCGTCGGCGCGACCAAAAAGGAGCCCGAATAAATGTCAGAGCCCCAACCTGCCGCAGGCCTGCCCCTGATGTCGCGGCTCAGGCAGCGGTTGCTGGCGCCGCGCCTGCCCGCCAAGATTGCCGAGCTGATGCTGCTCAACCGTTTGCGGGCCCGCACGCGCCGCGACCTGGCCGTTGACACGCTGGAGCACGCCGCCCAGGTGATCGATGTGACCTGCAAGCACTGGTTTGCGCACGAAGGTGTGGACAAGCAGCGAACGGGAGCAGATTAAGGTGCGCCGCGAAGGGCCGCCCCGAGCAAGCACAACCCCCTTGGGGGGCAGCGCATTACACAAAGTGAAAAGCGTGGGGGCACAATTAAGCTGTCATGACTTATAGCCTTCATCAAGCCGGTCCAGCTTGCGGATCAGCGAAGGCCAGACAAAGGCGCCGCCCAGGCCGCCGGTCTGCACGCGCATGGCCTCAGCCACGCCCTTGACGATCAGCGGGTTGACCTGCGTGAGCTCGCCGCCCGCCTGGGCATCCAGCTGGATGCGGCAGGTGTTCTCAAAGGTGTACATGCTTAAAAACGCATCGGCAATGGTCTTGCCCACGGTCAGCAGGCCGTGGTTGCGCAGCATTAAAAAGTTGGCCGATCCCAGGTCGGCCTGCAGGCGCGGCTTCTCGTCGTCGCGGAAGGCCACGCCTTCGTAGGCGTGGTAGGCCAGCGAGGCCAGCACAAAGGTGGACTGCTGGCTGATCGGCAGCACGCCGCACTTTTGCGCGCTGACGGCCACCCCCGCGCGCGTGTGCGTGTGCAGCACGCAGCCGGCGTCGGGACGCGCCTCGTGCACGGCGCTGTGAATCACAAAGCCGGCGGGGTTGACCGGAAACGGCGACTCGATCACCTTGTTGCACTGCCCGTCGATCTTGACCAGGCTGGACGCGGTGATTTCGTCAAACATCAGGCCGTAGGGGTTGATCAGGAAGTGGTGCGCGCCGGGGCCTGATACCTCCTCGGGCAGCTTGGCACTGATGTGGGTGAACACCAGATCGCTCCAGCCGTACAGGGCCACCAGCCGGTAGCAGGCGGCGAGGTCGCAGCGCAGCTGCCATTCCTCGGCACTGACGACGTCTTTCAGGGATGGGATGTTCATGTTTGTCTCCGTTTTATGAATGAATACCTGCACCGATGCCCGAGTCGATGATGGCGATGGCCACGGCTTCAGTCGGCTCGCACCGGCGTGCGCTGTCCGGTGCGCGCGGCTTCGAGCACCGCCAGCGCGGCCGCCAGTGACCGCACACCGTCTTTACCGCTGGCAGATGGCGCACCGAGCCCTTGCACCGCGCGATTGAACGCCGCCAGCGAGTGGGCGTACAGGTTGTGAGGCTGCAGCGGGATCACGCGCTCGCCGTCGGCATTGCGCAGTCGCACTTCGCCGACGGGATGCTGCGTCATCACGTCGCGGCCGATGATGGAGCCGGCGCTGCCGTGGATCTCGATACCGGTGCCTGCATGCGCGACGTTGAAGGCGTCGTGCAGTTGTGCGAGCACGCCGTTGTCGAAGCGCAGCACTGCCATCACGCCATCTTCCACCGGACCATCGGCTTGCGTCATGGCCACTGCCTCGACGGGTTCGGCATCGAGTATGAAGCGTAGCGTGTCGGCATCGTGCACGGTGATGTCGAGCACGACGCCGCCGCCGGCCTCGGGCTTGTGGACGCGCCAGCCCTGAAGGTGCGCTGGCAGGCGCACGGCGTGGAAGACGCGTGCGAACAGTGGCCTGCCGATCGCCCCGCCCTGCACCAGCTGGCGGATCGCCTGGTGCGACGCGGCACTGCGCAGGTGGTGGTTGGTGGCGAGCACAACGCCGGCCCGATTGCACGCCTCGACGATGGCGTGCGCATCGGCCAGATTCATTGCCAGCGGTTTTTCGCACAGCACATGCTTGCCCGCCGCGGCGGCGGCGATGGCCTGCGCTGCGTGCAACTCGTTGGTGGTGCTGATGTAGACGGCATCGACGGCGGGGTCGGCGAGCAGACCGGCAATCGAGGTGCAGGACTTTGCGATGCCATGTTCGGCCGCGTAGGCCGCACCACGCTGCGCGTCGCTGCTCAACACCGCGACGACCTCGTTGCCCGGTTGAGCGCGCATGGCCCCGATCATCCATTCACGCGCGATCGTGCTCGCGCCCACCAGCCCCCAACCCAGTTTGTGTGTCATCGGCGCTCTCCTTCGGCCATTACAGGCCTGTTGGTCTGTCGGTCAGCCGGCTCATTTTGCAGTGACGCGATGATCGTGACGCGTGATCCGGCCGCCCGACAAGGGAATGTGCAGATTTTTGCACGATTGCCGCAAGTTTTCGAACCGCCTTCTGATCTGGCTCAGGCCTGCCGGAACTGCGTCAGCGTCTGCAGCAGGTTGCGCGTGGCTCCGTCGAGGGCTGCCAGCGGCCTGTGCACCACGGCGGTATGGCGGGTCAATGCGGGCTTGAGCGGCAGCACCTGCACGCCGGGGGGAATGCCGGCCGTGCCAGCTTGCTCCAGCGGCAGCAGGGCCGCGCCATATCCCGCGACCACCAGGCTTTTCATGGCTTCGGTGAAATTGATCTCAATGCGGGCCCGGGGCGTATGGCCGGCCGCGGCAAACCACTCCATGGTCAGGCGGTACATATGGGTGGTCGAGTCGTTGAAGATCAGCGGTTTTTCCATCAGCCAGGGTGGCGTGATGCGCTTGGGCGCTTTCCAGCCGGCGGGGAGGAAGGCCATCATCGAGTCGCTGCGCCAGTGGCTCATTAACAGGTCGCGCCGCGCCGGCTGGGGCGTGGCCACCAGCCCGACATCCAGCGTGCCCTGGCCCAGGCGCTCCATGGTTTCGCCGGAACCGAGGATGCTGACCTCCACATCGATCTCGGGGTGCGCCTGCGCCATGCGCTCCAGCACCCGGGGCAGCAAATGCACCACGATGCCGGTGGAGGTGCCCAGCCGCACGCGACCCATCCGCCCCTCCACATGGCGCTTGACGGCATCGGTGGCGTCGTCGGCATCACGCAGCAGGCGCCGCGCCCGCTCGACCAGCACGGCACCGGCCGCCGTGGGCGCCACGCTGCGGCCCCCGCGCAGCACCAGCTGCGCGCCCAGCCGGGCTTCCAGCTCGCTGATGTGCAGGCTGACCGTGGGCTGCGCCAGGTGCAGCGCCCGCGCCGCGGCGGAGAAGGTGCCCAGGTCTGCGATGGCGACGAGGGTGCGCAGCTGGTCCAGATTGAGTTCACGCATCATTAATCCTGATAAGGTGCATCAGAAAATTCAACTTCCACAATAGCACGATACAGCGGACCATAAGGCACTTCGATCACAGGAGTTGCTGCCATGCTGCCAAGACCGCTTTTTGTTGTGTTGAGTCAAGCGCTGACCCGCTTGCAGCGGCGCGTGCGTTGCTGGGTAGCCCGTCATGACCGGCGGCAAGCGGCCGAACTGCAGGGCATGAGTGCGCGGGAACTCAATGATTTGGGGATAGGGCGCGGGGAGATACCGTATTTGTTGCTGAGCCGGGGGCCGGGCTGCGGGGATGGTTAGCCGGCATTCTCAACACTGCCTTCCAGAATGACAAATGAGTCATCGGCTGGCTCGTATCCGAGAATCTTTCGTGTTTGATCAATGGCGAGTCGTTTGTATCTGTTGTCTGACACGCCGTGAACAACGTTGTATCCGGACAGATCGGCCTCAACACACCTTGTCAGCAAGTGAACGACATCCCGCTCGCTGATGAATGCAGCGACGTCGCGCGCGCTATGCCGTTCACCCGCTTGAAACTCGGCAACATTGGCGATGCGCACCGCGACGGTGGTAAGGTTCGATTCATGCGCAAAGAAGAATGCGAGAGCCTCTCCAAAGGCTTTGCTGACGCCATAGAGATTCTTGGGCCGGGTGGGCATGTCCTCCTGGACCTGAACATCAAGGGGGTGGCCCTCAATAGCCTGCGCGCTGCTGGCGAAGACAACACGCCGGCAACCTTGTGCCTTGGCTGCCACGAATAGGTTGTAGGTGCCAATTATGTTGGTAGGCAGGAGCGATGTTGTGAAGTCGGCATGCGGTGAGGCATCGGCCGCGAGGTGCAGGACCGTGTCGACTCCCTCGCATGCACGCAAGCAGGAGGCCGCATCGGTGACATCCAACTTGACGATCTCGCATGTCGAGTCTGAAAGGCGTGAGATGTCAATGTCTGCAAGACGCAGATCGAATCTTTCACGCTGCGCACGGATGAACGCCGTGCCAATGCGGCCAGCGGCACCGGTGACGAGTAGCTTGCGTTTGCTCATGATGGTTAACTTTGATGTACCCCGCAGAACTGCGGAAATAACCGGCGGCCTGCCAAATGACGTTGCGCGCAGTTTTCGGGATTCTTGGCGATTGACAAGAGGTTACACCAAGCTACTGGCTAAATCGCACCGCAGCCGGCTCGTGATGGCGCATTATTCAGCAGTCCGAAAGTAGTGCGACATGCGTTGTCATCCTGAGCCCTTAGCCCGCGCTCAGGACAGGCGCCGCGAAGGATCTCGGTATGCTGGCAAGATTCTTCGCCGCGCTCAGAATGACAGCATGGGCGGCACCGCCTTCGCTACGGACTGCTGGATAATTGTCCGGGGTGCGGAACTTTCAGGCTCGACAAGTGATCAGTGACAACACCCCCAATGCGCGGCAAAACGTCTACTCTACAATAGCCCCAGTTCCATCATGCTCACCCGTCGCCGCACCCGCCTGATCACAGCGCTCTTCGCTCTGGTCGCCCTGCTGTTCATGCAGATGGCGGTGGCCAGCTACGCGTGCCCGGGTGCTGCGTCAAAGGTGGCCGAAGTCGCCGCGATGGCCGAGGCCGGCGTGCCCTACGTCAAATCCATGTCGCTGAACATGGACGACGCGCAGCCCAGCCTGTGCAATGCCCACTGCCAGACTGGCCAGCAAAGCGCCGACAAATACGAGTTGCCGTCCCCGGTGGCCTTCAGTGCGCTGCCTGCCGATTTCACATCGCCGGTCACTGTCCCGGTGTTTTCCGGGGCGCCACTGCAGGCGCCCCATCTGGAGCGCACCACAGCCCCGCCTGTGGCCATCAGGAACTGCTGCTTGCGCATTTGACCTCTCTCGTCTAGCCCCTGTTTAATGCATTTCTGATGCATCGACAGGACGTTATTCGTGCCCTGGAGGTTTTATGTCTATTTCGTTTCCGATTGACCGGGCCGCTCTTGCCGCCCTGATGATTGCCATGGGGCCGCCCTCATGGTCTGCCGACCCCTTGACCCTGGTGGAGGCGCAGCGCATTGCCGTGGGCCAGTCCCAGCAATTGGTGGCCCAGGATGCGCTCACCACGGCCGCCCGCGAGCAGGCCGTGGCGGCCGGCCAGCTGCCTGACCCCGTGCTCAAGCTGGGCGTCGACAACCTGCCGCTCAACGGCGCGGACCGCCTTAGCCTGACGCGCGACTTCATGACCATGCGCCGCATTGGCGTCATGCAGGAGATTCCGCGCGCCGAAAAACGCCAGCTCAGGGCCGAGCGGTTTGAACGTGACGCGCAACGGGTGCAGGCAGAGCGGCAGCGGACGCTGGCCAATGTGCAGCGCGACACGGCGCTGGCCTGGCTGGACCGCTACTACACCCAGGCCATGCGCGAACTGGTTGGGCAGCAGATCGAGGAAACCCGGCTGCAGGTGCAGTCCGCCGACATTGCCTTTCGCAGCGGCCGGGGCAGCCAGGCTGACGTGTTCGCGGCCCGCGCCGCCGTGATCGGGTTGCAGGACCGTCTCAGCCAGGTCGATCGCCAGTTGCGCAGTGCCGGCCTGATGCTGGCCCGATGGGTGGGCGCTGCCGCCGCCGAGCGATCGCCCGCCGGGCCGCCGCCGTGGCAAAGCACGCCGCTGCGGGGCGAGGTTTCGAGCGAGCACCTCAAGCAGCACCCTGATCTGCTGGCCATCAGCGCCGAGATGGATGCCTTTGACACCGAAGCACGGCTCGCTCAGGCCAACAAGCGGTCCGACTGGAGTGTCGAGGCCAGCTACAGCCAGCGCGGCTCGGCCTACTCCAACATGCTCTCGATCGGCGTATCGATCCCGCTGCAATGGGATCAGCAAAAGCGCCAGAACCGTGAGGTGGCCGCCAAGCTGGCCATGGTCAATGAGGCCAAGGCGCGCTACGAAGACATGCTGCGCAGCCGTGAAGCCGAGGTGCGCGGCCTGCTCAACGACTGGCAAACCGGCAAGGACCGGGTGGCCCGCTACCGTGACGAACTGGTCCCCACGGCCCGGCAGCGCGCCGAGGCGGCCCTCACGGCCTACCGCACCGGCAAGGGCGACCTGGCCGGTGCGCTGGCCGCGCGCCGCGACGAGATTGATGCCCACCTGCAGGCCCTGACGCTTGAAATGGAAACGGCGCGCTCCTGGGCCCAGCTCAATTTTCTGATTCCCGACCACGGCACTGCAACGCCCGCCAAGGACCAACCATGAACAAGAAGTTCCTCATTGCCGCACTGATTGCGGCCGGCTTGCTAGTCGCGGCCGGTTACGGCCTTTACAGCCTGGGCATGAAACGCGGCAGCACCATGGCTGCCACCAGTGCGCCCGCCAACACCGGTAGCCAGAGTGTTGCGCCCTCGGCTGGCCCCCAGAGCACCGCTGAGGGCGAAGAAGCGACCCGCCGCCACATCAGCGCCGGCCTCAAGGCGGGCGACACCGATCCGGTCAGCGGCCGCAAGATTCTTTACTACCACGACCCCATGGTGCCGGGCAACAAGTTCGACAAGCCGGCCAAGTCGCCCTTCATGGACATGATGCTGGTGCCGGTCTATGGCGGGGGTGACGCCGACCAGGGCCAGGTCACCGTCAGCCCGCGCATCCAGCAGAACCTGGGCGTGCGCACGGCCGCAGTGACCGAAGGCATGTTGTCGCCGCAGCTTGCTGCCGTGGGCAGCATTGCCTTCAACGAACGCGACCAGGCCATCGTGCAGGCGCGCGCCACGGGCTATGTGGAACGGCTGCATGTGCGTGCCACGCTGGACCGCGTGGCCAAGGGCCAGCCGCTGGTGGATTTGTATGTGCCCGACTGGGTGGCAGCGCAGGAGGAGTTTTTGTCGCTGCGCAGCATGCAGGGCAAGGACCTGGCGCCGCTGGTCGATGGGGCCCGCCAGCGCATGCGCCAGGCGGGCATGAGCGACGCGCAGATCGCCCACGTGGAAGCCAGTGGCAGGGCGCAGGCGCGCGTCACGGTGACGGCGCCGCTGGGCGGCGTGGTGGTGGAACTGCTGGCGCGCGAAGGCATGACCGTGACGGCCGGGACCACGCTGTTTCGCATCAACGGCTTGTCCACCGTGTGGGCCAACGCCGAGGTGCCCGAGAGCCAGTCGGCCCTGCTGCGCCCGGGCGCCAAGGTGCAGGCCCGCAGCCCGGCGCTGCCTGGCACGACCTTCGACGGCAAGGTGCAGGCCATCCTGCCCGAGGTCAACCCGGCCACGCGCACGCTCAAGGCCCGTCTGGAGCTGGCCAACCCAGGCGCACGCCTGGTGCCTGGCATGTTCGTGCAGATGCAGTTCATGGACATGCGCGCCGAAAAAGCCCTGCTGGTTCCGACCGAGGCGGTGATCCAGACCGGCAAGCGCACGGTGGTGATGCTGGCGGAAGACAACGGCCGCTTCCGGCCGGTCGAGGTGGAAGCGGGCATTGAAAGCGGCGGCCAGACCGAGATCAAGCGCGGTCTGCAGGCCGGCCAGCGTGTCGTGGTGTCGTCGCAGTTCCTGATCGACTCCGAGGCCAGCCTCAGGGGCGTGGAAGCCCGGCTGAACGAGGCGCCCAAGCCGGCTGCGGCCAACACCGCCGCGCGCCACGAAGGCGAAGCGAAGGTGGAGGCCATAGCCAAAGACGCCATCACACTGTCCCATGGCGCCATCCCCTCGCTCAAGTGGGGGCCCATGACCATGGACTTCAAGCTGCCGCCGGCCGGGGCGCTGCCGCGCAAGCTGGAGGCAGGAGATCGGGTCACGTTTGAGTTCTACATGGATGCGGACGGACTGCCTCAGTTGACCCGCGTCTCTCCCATGGCTTTTGCGCCAGGGACCGCAGGGGGTAAAAAGTGATTGCCCGTCTCATCCACTGGTCCATCGCCAATCGCTTCCTGGTGCTGCTGGCCACCCTCATGGTGAGTGCCTGGGGCGTGTACTCGGTGCTCAGGACGCCGCTGGACGCCTTGCCCGACCTGTCCGACGTGCAGGTCATCATCCGCACCACCTACCCCGGGCAGGCCCCGCGCATTGTCGAAAACCAGGTCACCTACCCGCTGACCACGACCATGCTGTCGGTGCCCGGCGCCAAGACGGTACGCGGCTACTCCTTCTTCGGCGACTCCTTCGTTTACGTGCTGTTCGAGGACGGCACCGACCTCTACTGGGCCCGCTCGCGGGTGCTGGAGTACCTGAACCAGGTGCAGTCGCGCCTGCCGGCGGCAGCCAAGGCCTCGCTCGGGCCGGATGCGACGGGCGTGGGCTGGATTTACCAGTACGCGCTGGTCGACCGCAGCGGCACGCAGGACGCCTCGCAGCTGCGCGCGCTGCAGGACTGGTTTCTCAAGTACGAGCTGAAGACGGTGCCGAACGTGGCCGAGGTCGCCTCGGTGGGCGGCATGGTGCGCCAGTACCAGATCGTGCTCGATCCCGACAAGCTGGCTGCCTACGCGATCCCGCATACCCGGATCGTGGAGGCGCTGCAGAAGGCGAATCAGGAGGCCGGCGGTTCGGTGCTGGAACTGGGTGAGGCCGAGTACATGGTGCGGGCCTCGGGCTATCTGCAGAGCCTGGACGATTTCCGCTCTGTCCCGCTGATGACCACGCCGGCCGGCGTCTCGGTGCGTCTGGGTGACGTGGCTCGCATCCAACTGGGCCCGGAAATGCGGCGCGGCATCGGCGAACTTGACGGTGAAGGCGAAGCAACGGGCGGCATCATCGTGATGCGTTCCGGCAAGAACGCGCTGGAAACCATTGCCGCCGTGAAGGCCAAGCTCGCGTCGTTGCAGGCCAGCCTGCCCAAAGGCGTGGAGATCGTGCCGGTGTACGACCGCTCCGGCCTGATCGAACGCGCCGTGGACAACCTGACGCACAAGCTGTTCGAGGAGTTCCTGGTTGTGGCCGTGGTGTGCTTCCTCTTCCTGTTCCACCTGCGTTCGGCCTTCGTGGCCATCATCTCGCTGCCGCTGGGCATTCTGGCCGCCTTCGTCGTCATGTACTACCAGGGGGTGAACGCCAACATCATGTCGCTGGGCGGTATTGCGATCGCCATCGGTGCCATGGTCGATGCGGCGGTGGTGATGATCGAGAACGCCCACAAGCACCTGGAGCATTGGAGCCACGACCATCCGGGCGAAACGCTGCGGGGCGAGGCGCGCTGGCGGGTCATCGGTGACGCGGCGGCGGAAGTCGGGCCGGCGCTGTTCTTCTCGCTGCTGATCATCACGCTGTCCTTCATCCCGGTGTTCACGCTGGAAGCCCAGGAAGGCCGCCTGTTCTCGCCGCTGGCCTTCACCAAGACCTATGCCATGGCGGCGGCGGCCGGTTTGTCGGTCACGCTGATCCCGGTGCTGATGGGCTACTTGATCCGCGGGCGAATTCCCGATGAAAAGAGCAACCCGCTGAACCGCTTCCTGATCGCGCTCTATCGGCCTCTGCTGGACGTGGTGCTGCGTGCGCCGAAACTCACCTTGTTGGCCGCCGGCGTCATTTTGCTGACCAGCCTCTGGCCGCTGCAGCGCATCGGCGGCGAGTTCATGCCGCGGCTGGACGAAGGCGACTTGCTCTACATGCCCTCGGCCTTGCCGGGACTCTCGGCTGGCAAGGCGGCCGAGCTGCTGCAGCAGACCGATCGCCTGATCAAGACCGTGCCCGAAGTGGCCAGCGTCTACGGCAAAGCCGGCCGCGCCGAAACCGCCACCGACCCCGCGCCCATGGAGATGTTCGAGACCACCATCCAGTTCAAGCCGCGCGAGCAATGGCGCCCGGGCATGACGCAAGACAAGCTGGTGGAAGAGCTCGACCGCATCGTCAAGGTGCCGGGCCTGGCCAATATCTGGGTGCCGCCCATCCGCAACCGCATCGACATGCTGGCCACCGGCATCAAGAGCCCGGTGGGCGTGAAGGTGGCCGGCACCGACCTTGTCACGATTGATCGGCTGACCGGCGAGATCGAGCGCGCGCTGAAAGACGTGCCGGGTGTCAGCAGTGCGCTGGCCGAGCGCCTGACCGGTGGGCGCTATGTGGACGTCAACATCCGCCGCGATGCCGCCGCCCGCTTCGGCCTGAACATCGCCGACGTGCAGTCGGTGATCAGCTCGGCGGTGGGCGGCGAGAACATCGGCGAGACCGTCGAAGGCCTGCAGCGCTTCCCGATCAATGTGCGTTATCCGCGCGAGATCCGCGATTCATTGGAAAAACTGCGCAGCCTGCCCATCGTCACCGAGCGCGGCGCGCGGCTGCTGCTGTCGGATGTGGCCGACATCCGCATCACCGATGGCCCGCCCATGCTGCGCAGCGAGAACGCCCGGCTGTCGGGCTGGGTCTATGTGGACATTCGCGGGCGCGACTTGCGCTCGGCGGTCCGGGACATGCAAAAAGCCGTCGCCGAAAAGGTCCAGCTGCCGCCGGGCTACTCGATCTCCTGGTCCGGTCAGTTCGAGTTCCTGGAGCGCGCCACGGCCAAGCTCAAGGTGGTGGTGCCCTTCACCCTGCTCATCATCTTCGTGCTGCTGTACCTGACCTTCAAGCGCTTCGGCGAGGCGCTGCTGATCATGGCCACCTTGCCGTTTGCGCTGGTGGGCGGCATCTGGCTGCTGTACCTGCTGGGCTACAACCTGTCGGTGGCCGGGGCCGTGGGCTTCATTGCGCTGGCCGGCGTCTCGGCCGAATTCGGCGTGATCATGCTGCTGTACCTGAAGAATGCCTGGGAGGAACGGATCGAGCAGGACAAGACCCGCGAGGCCGATTTGCGCGATGCCATCCGGGAGGGTGCCGTGCTGCGCGTGCGGCCCAAGGCCATGACGGTGGCGGTGATCCTGGCCGGCTTGTTTCCCATCATGTGGGGCACGGGGACCGGCTCGGAAGTGATGCAGCGCATCGCCGCGCCCATGGTCGGTGGCATGATCACCGCGCCACTGCTGTCGATGTTCGTGATTCCGGCGGCGTATTTGCTGATGCGCCGGCCGCGCCCTTAATTGAACGAGGCGTCGAACCGGCTGCGGGCGGCCTGCAAGGCCTTGTGGTGGCGCTCGGCCCAGTGGTCGAGCGGAATCAGCGTTTCGCTCAGGGACATGCCCAGTGCACTCAGCTGGTATTCCACATGCGGCGGCACCGTCTGGTGATCGGTGCGCAGCACCAGGCCGTTGCGCACCAGCTCCTTCAAGGTTTGCGTCAGCATTTTTTGCGACACGCCTTCAATCTTGCGCAGCAACTCGTTGTTGCGCATCGGCCCGGCCGCCAGCGCGGGAATGATGAGCAGCGCCCATTTGCTGGCGACCAGCTCCAGCGCCTGGCGGGAAGGGCAGGCCTGGCTAAACACATTTGTGCCATGGGTGGATGGCTCAGGGCTTAATTTCATGGTTACCAAAAGGTGCGTACTTGCCTGCGAGTAATCGTAAACCTAAGCTTGCGGCTCATCAACTCACTTGACTGAAGAAAGAAGGATTTAACGATGGCCTGGATCACCTTAATCGCCGCAAGCATTGTCGAAATCGCGATGGCCTTGCTCCTCAAATCGTCCCACGGCTGGACCCGGCTCTGGCCCAGCGTGCTGGGTGTCACCGCGGCCGGGGCCAGCATCTTTTTCCTGACGCATGCCGTCAAAACCCTGCCCGTGGGCACCGCCTATGCCATCTGGACCGGGATTGGCTCGGTCGGGGTGACGGCCATCGGCATCTTGTGGATGGGCGAGGGCGCCTCGCCGCTGCGCCTGCTTTGCATTGCCCTCATCGTGGCCGGCATGGTCGGCCTGCGGCTGATGGATGGCGCCTGAAAACCGCGGCCTTACGCCGCCAGGCGCTGGCTGGCAAACAGCACCTGGTCGATCACCGCCTGCACGTTTTTGCGGTGTGCGTCATTGACCAGCTGGCCTTGTGCGTCAAACGCCTCGCCGGCGCGGCCCAACGCAAAGTTGCGCGGGGCGACCCAGCATTCCACATTGAGCAGCAGCGGCGCGAGGTGGCTTTGCGAGCGCAGGCCGCCCAGCGCGCCGGGCGAGGCGCTCAGGATGCCGACCACCTTGCCGCGCGAGAACTTGAATTCGTCGGTCCAGGCCGGGTCGGACTTGACCGGGCTGGAGGCCCAGTCGATGGTGTTCTTGAGCAGGGCGGAGTAGCTCGCGTTGTACTCGGGCGAGCAGATGATCCAGGCCGGGTGCTCGAACATGATCTGCTTGAGCTTCATCACGTCGGGCGGCGTGCCCTTGGCCTCGAGGTCGGCGTTGTACATCGGGATGTCAAAGTCAGCCAGCTCGATGTGGGTGACCTCGGCGCCGCTGGCGCGCGCCAGCCCTGCCGTGACGTGGGCCAGTTTGCGGTTGAAGGAGTTCTGGCGAGTGCTGCCGGCAAAGATGAGAAGTTTCATGCCCGCTATTGTGCCGGGGCAGCAAGGTGAATGTGCAAGCTTGAGATGAGCAGAGTTAATTATGTACGATCGGTGTTTATTATGTGTTTTAACTATAAAACACGATTAAAATTCTCCGATCGGGGATATTTTTGATCTTTTCCCATGTGGCATAAAAATATCCACCGAACGGAGAAATTCAATGACTCTCTTTATCCCCATTAGCTCTACAGCAGACCTGGGTGCCGCCATCCGGGAGCGGCGTATGGCGGCCCGTCTGACTTTGGCGGTCGCTGCACCGACATGCGGCGTTAGTGTCAAATTTTTGCAGGCGCTGGAAACCGGCAAGCCGACCGTGCAATTTGACAAGGCGGTGCATGTGGCGCGCCAGTTTGGCATCCATCTGGTCATCGGGGCTGCACCGTGAATGCGCCGGCCGATGGCTTGATGATTTGGGTTGAAGGCGGGCACGCCGCCACCTTGCACCATGTTGATGAGGCGTTTGAGTTGACCTACACGCCTTGGTGGCAGGGCAACGGGGGTTATGCTTTTTCACCACATTTGCCGCTCGGCGAGGCCACGCGCGGTGCTGCTGTCAGGAATTTCTTCAGCAATTTGCTGCCTGAAGGGCATGCACTGGAAAGTCTGTCGCGCGCGCACCAGGTCAGCAAGCATGATGTCTTTGGCATTCTGAAAAAAGTAGGACGGGACTGTGCCGGCGCGCTGGTGCTGACCGAAGAAGGGCAAACCCCGGATCAGCCGGATAAGCCCGATCAGGCCTATCAGCCTGTTTCCGCTCTGGACCTGAACCAGCGCATTACCGAGGCCAGGGCCGAAGATGTGCCGCTGATGTTCTGGCAAGGCAAGCGCCGCATGTCTTTGGCCGGCGTGCAAAACAAGCTGGGGATCTACCTCACGCTGGACGAGGGCTTTGAGCTGCCCATCGACGCGGCACCCACATCGCACATTTTGAAGGTGGGCGATCCGAAGCATGGGGATATTGTTGCCAATGAGTATTTCTGCATGCAACTCGCCCGCGCCGTCGGCTTGGACGTGCCCGATACGCTGTTCAAAAAACTGCCGGAACCGGTGCTGCTGGTCCAGCGCTATGACCGTCTATGGGATGTGCCGATCTCGGGGGGCTTGCGTCGCATTCATCAGATCGACGGGTGCCAGGCTTTGAACCTGCCACCGGAGCAAAAGTATGAGGAGCCTCATTACGAATACGCGCCCCCTGGTGCCAGCGTGGCCGATATCGTCAAGCTGGCACAGCTGTGCCGTATCCCCGCTGGCGCGCAAACCACCCTTCTGAACTGGGTGCTGTTCAATTACCTCATTGGCAACAGCGATGCGCATGCCAAAAACATCTCGTTCTTGGTCAATCCGCTGCGCCAGACGCATCAGGCGCTGGAGCTAGAGGTGGGTATGAGTGTGGCGCCGCTGTACGACCTGGTTTGCGGTGCGGTGTACGGTTACCACGACATGGCTCAAACCATTGGAGGGGAGAGCAACTTTGCCGTGCTGGATCGCAGCCACTGGGCACAACTGGCCAAAGACTGCGCGGTGCCCGAGGTGCTGCTGCAGCGCCTGGCCGCAAACCTGCTCAAGCGCATGATGGCAGCATTGCCCAGGGTGGCGGCTGCCGTGGCCGAGGAAACTGGCGCAGAGCTTGTACAGCGGGTTCATGCCCTGGTCGCGGAGCATTGCGACCGGCTGCAACTCAATTTGGCGGCAAAAAGAGGGCGGCCGGCGAATTGATGGGGGCGGCCCGCCGGGCCATGCCAGGCTTTAGGATTTGGTGGCGGTACTGGCTTTTTTGCTGCCGCCGTTTTCCTGGTCCTGCGGATCCAGCGGAACGAAGGGCCCCTGCATGCGCATGCGCAGGTAGCGCTCGCCGTCGGGCGAGTTGAACACGCGGAACAGTTTGACCAGGGCCAGCACCACGCCGATGGCGAAGAGAACGAGGATCAGTTTCTGGGTATCAGTCACGGTTTATCCCTTTCTGAAGGGGCCCATTCTCCTGCATCCTTGTGATCGATATGCAGTGGTGAGCACCCGGACCCGATTGGGCAACAGAAGCCGGCATTTGGCAAGCCCGTTCCTGGCCGGCACCGGTGAACACGGGTTTCAACGAATTTCTCAAGGTTTTTTGGCATCGAGCCCGCGTGGAATATGTGGTTATAGCTATAAAATTCATAGCAAAATGACCGGCCTGGGTCATCGTCAGGGTGGCGAGGCGCTATTGTCCGTACGCGGCACGAAACAAGGCCTGCCTGATAAAATTGATCTTTGGTCCTTTCGGGACAGGCAAGGCCTGTGCGTTGTTGCATGCGGCCTGGCGTGTCGGCGCGCCAGCCGCAGCCGGCGTGAGCGGCGACGTGGCCGCCGACATAGTGCAGCTCCATGGCGTACAGGCATCTGGCCTGAAGGCCGCTTTATTGAAGGAGGCGTGATGCAATCGCCTTATATTTATCCGCAAGAGTTTGACGTGATCGTGGTCGGTGGCGGTCATGCTGGCACCGAGGCCGCGTTGGCCGCTGCCCGCATGGGCTGCAAGACCTTGCTGCTTTCGCACAACATCGAGACCTTGGGCCAGATGAGCTGCAACCCCTCGATTGGCGGAATTGGCAAGGGCCACCTGGTCAAGGAGGTCGATGCCATGGGCGGCGCGATGGCGTTGGCCACCGACGAAGGCGGCATCCAGTTCCGCATTCTCAACAGCTCCAAGGGGCCGGCCGTGCGTGCCACCCGGGCGCAGGCCGACCGCATTTTGTACAAGGCCGCGATCCGCCGCATGCTGGAAAACCAGCCCAATTTGTGGCTGTTCCAGCAGGCCGTCGATGACCTGATGGTGGAGGGCGACCGCGTGGTGGGCGCCGTCACGCAGGTCGGCATCAAGTTTCGCTCGCGCACGGTGGTGCTCACGGCGGGCACGTTCCTGGACGGCAAAATCCACGTCGGGCTGAACAACTATGCCGCCGGCCGGGCAGGGGACCCGCCCGCCGTGTCGCTCTCCAGCCGGCTGAAAGAGCTCAAGCTGCCGCAGGGTCGTCTGAAAACCGGCACGCCGCCGCGCATCGACGGCCGCAGCATCGATTTTTCCAAATGCACGGTGCAGCCCGGCGACGGCATGCCCGGCGGCGTCGGCAACACGGTGCCGGTATTCAGCTTCATGGGCGCGGGCATCCCGCACCCGCAGCAAATGCCCTGCTGGATCACCCACACCAATGAGCGCACGCACGAGATCATCCGTTCCGGCTTTGACCGCAGCCCCATGTTCACCGGCAAGATCGACGGCGTGGGCCCACGCTACTGCCCGAGCGTGGAAGACAAGATCAACCGCTTTGCCGACAAGGAAAGCCACCAGATTTTCCTGGAGCCCGAAGGCCTGACCACGCACGAGATCTACCCCAACGGCATCTCGACCAGCCTGCCCTTCGACATCCAGTACGAGCTGGTGCGCTCCATGGCCGGCATGGAAAACGCCCACATTCTGCGGCCCGGCTACGCCATCGAGTACGACTACTTCGACCCGCGCTCGCTGAAAACCACGTTTGAGACCCGCGCCATCGGCGGCCTGTTCTTTGCCGGGCAGATCAACGGCACCACCGGCTATGAAGAGGCGGCGGCCCAGGGCATGTTTGCCGGCATCAATGCCGCGCTGCAGTGCCAGGGTAAAGACGCCTGGCTGCCGCGCCGCGACGAGGCCTACCTGGGCGTGCTGGTCGATGACCTGATCACCAAGGGGGTGACCGAGCCTTACCGCATGTTCACCAGCCGGGCCGAGTTCCGCCTGCAGCTGCGCGAAGACAACGCCGACATGCGCCTGACCGAAGCGGGGCGCAAGATGGGCCTGGTCGACGATGCCCGCTGGGACGCCTTCAACCGCAAGCGCGATGCTGTTTCACGTGAAACAGAACGGCTGCGTTCCCTGTGGGTCAACCCCAACAACTTGCCGGCGGCCGAGGCCGAGCGGGTGCTGGGCAAGGCGATTGAACGCGAGTACAACCTGGCCGATCTGCTGCGCCGCCCGGACGTGAACTACGCGGGGCTGATGTCGCTGGATGGGGGCAAATATGCCAACCCGGACATTGCCGTGGGCGCGGTGGATGTTTCACGTGAAACCGCCTCGGCCACGGCCCTGTCGGCCGACTTGGTCAAAAGTGTGGTCGAGCAGATCGAAATCACCGCCAAGTACGCCGGCTACATCGACCTGCAAAAAACCGAGGTCGAGCGCGCTGCTACTTACGAAAACCTCAAGCTGCCGGCCGACCTGGACTACATGCAGGTCTCGGCGCTGAGTTTTGAGGTGCGGCAAAAGCTGGCCAAGCACCGGCCCGAGACGCTGGGCCTGGCCTCGCGCATCTCCGGCATCACACCGGCCGCTATCTCGCTGCTGCTGATTCACCTGAAAAAGAACCTCTGGAAAAACACCGCGCAAAGCCAAACCGCTGATCAAGCTGCTGACCAGACGGTGGCGGGATGACGGCGGCCGAGAAGGACTTGCGCGCCGGACTGGGCGCGCTGGGGCTGGCATTGACCGACGCACAGGTCGGCCAGTTGCTGGACTACCAGGGCCTGATCGCCAAGTGGACCCAGGTTTACAACCTGACGGCGGTGCGCGACCCGTCTGAAATGCTGACGCACCACCTGCTGGACAGCCTGGCGGCCGTCGCGCCTTTGCAGCGCCATCTGCAACAGGCCGGGCTGGAGCAGGGCAGTCGTCTGCTTGACGTGGGCTCGGGTGCCGGCTTGCCGGGTGTGGTGATCGCCATTTGCTGCCCGGCCGTCGCCGTGACCTGCGTCGATACGGTGGCCAAAAAAGCCGCCTTCATCAAGCAGGCGGCGCTGGCGCTCAAGCTGCCCAACCTGGCCGGCCTGCATGCGCGGGTAGAAGCCATCACCGAACCTTATGACGTGGTCTGCTCGCGGGCCTTTGCCTCGCTGGCGGATTTCACCCGTTGGTCGCGTCAGGCACTCAAGCCGCAGGGCGTCTGGCTGGCCATGAAGGGCAAGCACCCGGCGGACGAGATGGCCGTCTTGCCACCGGACGTGGAAGTGTTTCACGTGGAACAACTGACCGTGCCGGGGCTGGGCGCCGAGCGCTGCATTGTCTGGCTGCGGAAAAAAACCAGCCTGCAACTCTCTTAAATAGCGCACAAGGGGGTCTGCACCAGCCGGGGCCGCGAAACCGGCTTTGCCGGGCCGCAGGTGCAACGGCCCCCGAGGGGCTGACGTCCGCGGCTCCAAGCCTGCCTGCGCAGGCTTGGACGGACGGAAGAACCGCTGCGTCTCGCAGTGGCACGTCCAGCGCATTACACGAAGTGTTCTCGAAGAGCGGCGAAGCCAAAAGCGTGGGGGCCACACCCTGTAAACTCAAGCCCTCTACCTCGAGGGGAAATTCCATGTTGGGCTCATTTGTCGGCGTTGCCGATTACGGTGCTTTTGTCTTTGCGATCATCATTTTTCTGCTCATTCCCGGTCCCGGGAATCTGGCGCTGATTACCTCCACCAGCAAGGGCGGCATCGCTGGCGGTCTGGGCGCGACCCTGGGTGTCATAGCCGGTGACCAGGTCTTGCTCTGGGCTGCCGTGGCCGGCGTGTCGGCTGTCATGGCGGCGTATCCGACCGCGTTCAGTGCCGTGCAGTGGCTGGGCGCTGCCTACCTGGCCTGGCTGGGCATCAAGATGCTGATCGCCAAGCCCGGCGACGCGCCGATTTTGCAAATCAGGCCGCGCCATTACTTTCGCCAGGCTGTGCTGATCACCCTGCTCAACCCCAAGGCGATTGTGTTTTACATGGCCTTCTTCCCGCTGTTTGTCGATCCGGCCCAGCACCAGGGTCTGAAAACCTTTGGCGTGATGGCGGCGACGATTGCCTTCTTGACCTTTCTCTACGGCCTGGTGGCGGTGCTGCTCACCCACTTTCTGGCCGAGCGCATCAAGGCCAACCCGCAAATCTCGTCTGCGCTGGGCAAGCTGGCGGGCGTGTTTTTGGTCGGCTTCGGCATCAAACTGGCGATCTCTAAATGAACACAGAACTCAAGCAATCGCCCAATGAACAATTTTTCGAAGGGCCGCCCCAAGAAAAATTAGCCCCCTCGGGGGGCAGCGCAGTACACGAAGTGACAAGCGTGGGGGCCAGGAAAGCCAAAATATTCTGCGTTGCCAACCAAAAGGGCGGGGTGGGCAAGACCACCACCACAGTCAATCTGGCAGCGGGCTTGGCCAAGGTCGGCCAGCGTGTGCTGATGATTGACCTCGATCCGCAGGGCAACGCCACCATGGGTTCGGGCGTGGACAAGCGCAAGCTCGAGCTCACGGTCTACGACGTTCTGCTCGAATCGGCCTCGGTGATGGAGGCCCGGGTGAAAAGCGAGAAGTGCGGCTACGACGTGCTGGGCGCCAACCGCGAGCTGGCTGGCGCCGAGGTCGAGCTGGTCGAGGTGGAGCGGCGCGAAAAGCGCCTCAAGCTGGCGCTCGAAGCAGTCCGCAGCCACTACGACTTCGTGCTGATCGACTGTCCGCCCTCGCTCTCCATGCTGACCCTCAACGGCCTGTGCTGCGCGCACGGCGTGATCGTGCCCATGCAGTGCGAGTACTTTGCGCTCGAGGGGCTGACCGATCTGGTCAACACCATCAAGCAGGTGCATGCCAACCTCAACAAGGACCTGCAGATCATCGGCCTGCTGCGGGTGATGTTCGACCCGCGCATCACCCTGCAGCAGCAGGTCAGCGACCAGCTCAAGGAGCATTTTTCCGACAAGGTGTTCAACACCGTGATCCCGCGCAACGTGCGCCTGGCCGAAGCGCCCAGCTACGGTCTGCCCGGCGTGGTGTTCGACCCGTCCTCCAAAGGCGCGCAGGCCTTCGTCACGTTTGCCGAAGAAATGGTGCTGCGCATCAAGGCCATGTGAGCATGCTAAGCGGGTTCAATGCCAAATCTGGCCCTAGCCCAAGCAATACCTGAGCAATCAGCTATCAAAATAATAGCAAATAAGTTTCTCGCCAGCATGAAAGCATCCAACGTCCTGATCCTGCCCGGCTGGCAAAACAGCGGCCCCGACCATTGGCAAAGCCGCTGGGAGCGCACGCACGCCTACCAGCGCGTGGAGCAGCACGACTGGATGCGGCCGCTGCGCGGCGACTGGATTGCGCGGCTTGAAGACGTGCTGCTGGCCTGCGATGTCGAGCGTGATGGGCCCGCCGTGCTGGTGGCGCACAGCCTGGGCTGCATGCACATTGCGGCATGGGCTTCCCATTCCAAAAATACGCACCGCGTCAAGGGCGCGCTGCTGGTGGCGCCGCCCGATGTAGAGCGCGACGACGTGCGCCAGATGCTGCCGGGCTGGGCCCCGGTGCCGCGGCTCTTGCTGCCTTTTAAAACCGTCGTCTTTGCCAGCAGCGACGACCCTTTCTGCGCGCCGGAGCGGGCACTGCTGTTCGCCGCGGCCTGGGGGGCCGAGCTGATAGATGCCGGCCCGCGCGGCCACCTCAATGCCGAGAGTGGCCTGGGTGACTGGCCCGAAGCCCATGCACGGCTGCGTGCGCTGACGCAGCTTTAAGCCCCGCCTGAATTTGATTGAAGAGAAAGACGAGAAGAGTATGGTCACCAAAAAACCAAAAGGCCTGGGCCGCGGACTGGAAGCCTTGCTGGGCCCCAAGGTCAGCGAGTCGGCAGGCGCCGACGGCGCCGCCGACAGCGCCCCTGGCCTGCCGGCTTCACTGCTGCTCACCGACATGGTGGCCGGCCAGTACCAGCCGCGCACCCGCATGGACGAAGGCGCCTTGTACGAGCTGGCCGAGTCCATCAAGATGCAGGGCATCATGCAGCCTATCCTGGTGCGGCGCCTGAACAGCGGCGCGCACGACGGCAAGTACGAAATCATCGCCGGCGAGCGGCGCTTCCGCGCGGCCAGGCTGGCCGGCCTGGACAGCGTGCCGGTGCTGGTGCGCGACGTGCCCGACGAGTCGGCCGCGGCCATGGCGTTGATTGAAAACATCCAGCGCGAAGACCTTAATCCGCTCGAAGAAGCCTATGGCCTGCAACGCCTGACCAAGGAGTTTGGGCTCACTCACGAGTTGGCCGCGCAAGCCGTGGGCCGTTCCCGCAGCGCCGCCAGCAACCTGCTGCGCCTGCTCAATCTGGCCGACCCGGTGCAGACCATGCTGATGGCCGGTGACCTCGACATGGGCCACGCCCGGGCCCTGCTGGTGCTGGACAGGGCGACGCAAATCACCGCTGCCAACCAGATTGCCGCCAAGAAAATGTCGGTGCGCGAGGCCGAGAGCCTAGTCAAGAAACTGGGCGCCGAGTTTTCACTCAAGCCGCAAAAAGCCACCAAAGAGAAGTCCCGCGACATCCGCCGCGTGGAAGAAGAACTGGCCGATCTGCTGATGGCCGAGGTGGAAGTGCGCGTCAAAAAACAGGTCAAGCGCAATGGCCGGCGCGAAGACATGGGCGAGCTGGCGATCCAGTTTGGCTCGCTGGACGAACTCAACGGCCTGATCGATCGCCTGCGCGGCCCCAATAAAGCGTGAACAGGCTCTAAAGGAGGGCGCATGAAACCTGTGGCATGGGTCCTGGCCTGCACGCTGGCCGTGGCGCTGCCCACGGCGGCCCAGCAGCGCAGCAATGCGTTTGACGACCCGTTCGTGCAGGTCACCTCGGCCATCGCGGCCTGCCCGGTTCCCGCCGGCCCGCTGTACACCGAACAGGAGGCGCGCGACGCGGCCCATGTGCGCTCTCACCACGGCACCAGCTGCTACCGCTCGGGCCGCTGCCGCCTGCCCAACTCCTACCTGTACGACAGGGAGATGATTCCGCGCGTGGAGCAGTACATCCGGCTCGACGGGCGCTTCAACGACACCAGCGTGTGGGTGGTGGGCGAACGCCGGCTGGTCACGCTGCTGGGCTGCGTGCAATCCAAAGAACAGGCCGATGCGCTGGAAAAAGCCGTGTGGCTGGTGGACGACGTGATGGGCGTCATCAACTACCTGGGCGTGCCCGGTGAGGCGCCGCGCTACCCGCTGGCCAAGTAGCCTTCGCGCTAGAAGAGAAGTGCATAGTCAGCTGGGTACTTGTTCTTGTACCAACGCATGAAATCGCGATAACGCCCAGGTTAACCGACCGCGTTGAACCGACACGACAGTTAGACCTTGTTTGGTGGCGAAGGGAACTGTATTCCAAGTGACCTCCCGTAGGATTCCAGCGCCTGAGCGGCGGCCAAGCCGAAGCGCCACAGAGTGATGATCGTGTCGTACAGTTCGTGCGCCTGCAACCGAACCCGCTCACCGAGTTGAAAGGTACGCTCGTTGTCAACGAAATGAAGCTCCAGCATGGAATCTTCCGTGGTCGCTACCCCTGGCTGATCAATGACGAGTTCCTGACCAGTCTCTTGGCCTCGTGCAACGAGCTTGGCATGTAGAAAAAAGAGTTTGAGGGTTCCCGTTTCGTCTACGTCTAGCGTGGAGACCGTGCCAAGTCGGTGCACGACGCAAGTTCGGGCCTTGTTTAGGCTTAATACGTTCGCGTTGAAGCGAGTTGAAACGCCAAACTGCCGTTCAAGCTTCTTAAGCTTCTGCGGTAAGTGGAGACGGTGGTTCGTGCGCGGGAGCTCATGGAAGATTCTGTGAAGCTCAGCGCCGTTAGCAGACCCCTTTGCCGCGACTGGCAATACTTCGCAGACTTGGAGGCACTCGTCGAGAAAGAGCCCCGTTCCTTCGATTGCATCTCTGAGGAACCCCCTTAGCAACCAGTCCTGAGCCTCTGCCTTGGCATCTTCGTGTTTGAGTTGCGCCCCGTTGGCGGGCACAAAGCTTCCGAATTCGCGTTGCTCCGCGATCTGCTCGGCAGTTACCTGATCACAGCCGACCTGAAGCACCTTCGTCACGTCAAGTTGATGCTGAAGGCGCCGGAAGAAAGTCGCCTGAAGTGCGACGAGGTCAATGTGGAGATTCAGCGGATCAGGCGACATTTGCAAGGCTCAACGAACAGCTATGTTGCGTGTTTATGAGGGATCAACGTTGGCGCTCAGCGGACGGCGAAGCCATTCGATGGAGCAACTGGTTAAAGCTACTTCCACTCATGTGACAGTAGCTCGTTTGGTATTGGGTCACCCCATGTTTTCCAGCCTTTGCTCTCCAGCCGTTCAAACCACTGGTCACGTCGGGATTCAGGAAGACGAACGCCGCAGAAGGGACAGTGCTGAATTTGAAGAACTTCGGCCGAAGGCTGACAGATAAGCCCATATTCATTAAAGACAGGCGACCAATAAATCCGCTTGTCTGTCGATCCGAGTAAGGGGCTTTTTGCATCCAGGGCGGACATGTTGACCTGCTCAGACATTTCCGAGCAACAATGTTCTTTGGCATATAGCCGCTCTTCGGTCAGGACGAGAGAGAAGGTCATAAGCTTTAACGTTGGAGCTGACCGGCACGCAAGACATGCCGCGAAGCGGCTTCCTGATGTTGCGTGTCCGCGTCGAGCGACCAGTTATGCAGCATCACTAGACGCCGAAATGCTGTTATAGAGATTTCTGCCTTCTTCTGACAGTCCCCAGTTTGCGACCTTCCCAGCTCCTGCCTGAACAGTTAGATCATTGATACTAAGCCAGTCCAGAGCTTTCTTGACAGTGCTAGTCGTCTGACCTGTCTCTTGAGCTATTCCACCAGCTGTGCGCCACGTGTACTTCGAATTGCCAAGGGCTTTCACGACTCTGCGTGTCGCTTCGTCAAGGCCATAGGCTTTGACCGTGATGCCAATGCTCGCTGCTTCAGGCGCTGGCTCCGCTTCCTTCGCCATCATGACTTCCACTCGTTTCTCGAGCATCTCTGCCTCAAAGCCAGCGCCTTTGAAGCGCTTAAGTTTTTCGATATTCGAAAACGCTAAGCCGATGGCGGCTGCCAATATGCATAGACTCATTTCGGTTGGCTTACCAAGCAATCCGAATGCAACTGGTCCCGCCAGCAGCACTGCGAAGGCAGCTATTTGCGCAATCTGATTAATCATTGAGAGAGCCTTTGTGCTGCATAACGTCCGCTCGATGGAGGGGTTAGACCTCATGCGTTCTCCAATAGCAAGATCGCGGCGTCACGCACACCAGAGGCAACCACAGTAAGTGCTTCATCAATGTCATGCCACGTCGTCACTGCTTTGCCGTCGGTAGGCAACGCCTTGAGGCGACCTAGCGGCGACTTAGTCCAGAGGCAACTTCGAAGAATCACGGGAATGACCTTCGCTTCGCCGTCCGCCTCGCGCTCAAGCGCCTTCTCAAGCTCGATGTCGTAGCAGTACTTCGAGTTAATGAAATCGATGCTCACAAGTGTCAGCACGATGTCCGCTTGAGACAGTTTCTTGGCGATCTCCTTGTCCCAATCATCGCCAGCTTGGACTTGATGATCCACCCAAACCTCAACCAAGTTCTCGTGCTCAAGCGGACGGAGGTGGCGAACGAGCCGATCTTTCAAGTCCTTGTCGATGTGGCTGTAGGACACGAAGAGCCGAAGCCGCTCTGTCTTCTTGTTCCCAGCGAGTGCCACCAAGCCGCCCCGCCCGCGCTTCACGACGATTTGCTCCTCTTGCCTGAGTGAGCTGTGTATCGCCCGGTATTTGGCTTTCTCCCAATTGAGCTCGGTGCGAAGGCTCTCGTTGTTCACGAAGCCTCCGTCATTTCCCGCGAGCTTCGCAAGTCGCTTCAAGAACAGGTCGCGGTCGCTCGTACGGGCCAAGATGATCTCCTGTGAGGTCTAATTTGATGTTTCCCGCAAAACCGCGGAAATAACCGGCAGCTTGCCGGATAACATGGCGCGCAGTTTTCGAGCTTCTTCATGATTGACAAGAGGTTACACCAATCGACTGGGTAAACCTAGAAACAGCAGTTGACCGCTCGCAAACTTCAGGAAAGCCGCATGCACATTGACTTTTCGCCCTTCGATCGCGTTCACCTTCTGGGTGATAGCGCTATGCGCCCGATTGCACCGTGCTCGACGCGCCATGCTGCGTTGTTCCGCCTTGTGGGCAGAAGCCCACTGCGTTGTCTCGCCTTGCCTGGCACGCCGATCACGGCGCACTCGGGCGCATTCAACTGCCGTTTCTAGGTTAAACGCACCGGTATATTGGATTTGGCAAAGTCGCCGGCCCCTTGAGCGTGGTGTCCGGCGTGGCCGCCCGCTTCTGGCCGTACCGGGCGTTGGCGGGTCAGGCGCTGCGTGATGCGAGTGCGAGAGCGGCCGCATCAAGAACGGCGTGTTCGGGTCTTGTGATGAAAAATGGTCTTGGCCCTTGCCAATTAGGCGTTGACGGCTATCAAAAGAATAGCTAATCTGCGGCGCCCGCCACCAGCTGCTGGTTCAGTGGCTCAGTAAGTTCGCGTTCCTGGCCAGCCACTCGGCCTGCGCCGCCAGCACCGAGGGGGCGGAACGGCCCGTTAGCTGCGCATACACGGCAGGCGCCGTGGCGCCCTCGGTGCTGATGAGCAGCACGCGTGCATCGAGGCCCAGACCGGTTTGCTGGCGCAACGCTGGCGAGCCCGCCAGAACCTTCAGGGCCGCCAGCCCTGCAGCGCCTGATTCGCCGCTCAGCACGGGGACATCACCGGCCTCGCCCGAAGCCAGCGTGCGCATGGCGTCCACCGCCTGTTCGTCGGAGACCGTCATGAAGAAGTCCACGGCCGGCTGAAGAAAGCGCCATGCGAGCGGCGAGGTTTCGCCGCAGGCCAGGCCTGCCATCACGGAGTCGACCGAGCCGGTGGCCGTGGCCGGGCGACCCAGCCGCGCGCTTTGGTACAGGCAGTCGGCCTGCTGTGGCTCGACCACGATGAAGGTTGGCCGCCGGGCACCGTAGCGTTCCCAGAGGTAACTGACGATGCCTGCTGCCAGGCCGCCCACGCCGCCCTGCAGGATTACGTGGGTGTAAGGGCAGGGTGCGGCAGCGGCCTCGGACTCCAGCAGTTCATCCACGATGGCGGCATAGCCCTGCATCACGTCGCGCGGAATCTCCTCGTAGCCCTCATAGGACGTATCAGACACCACCTGCCAGCCCTTGGCCGCTGCCAGGCGGGCGGCTTCCTGCACGGAATCGTCGTAGTTGCCGGTGATGCGCACGATCTCGGCGCCCAAGGCCGCGATCGGTGCTTCGCGCTCAACGCTCACCTGGGCGTGCAGCACGATCACGCAGCGGCAACCCAGGCTCTTGGCCGCGGCCGCGAGCGCGCGGCCGTGGTTGCCGTCGGTGGCGCTGATGACCACCAAGTCTTTCAAGTCCTGCGCATGCCGGCCGGCCAGCAGGTCCTCCGGCTTGAAGGTTCTGTCGGGCCAGCGGCGCTGGATCAGGCGCAGCAGGGCAATCGGCGCGCCCAGTACCTTGAAGCTGCCCAGCGGCGAGCGCCTTGATTCATCCTTGACGCTGATCTGCCCGACCGACAGGCGCTGCGCCAGTTGCGGCAGTTGCCAGACCGGCGTGGCGCCGGGATTCAGGACCGACCAGTGCGACAGCCAGCGCCGGCTTTCGCGCGCCTGGGCTATGTTCATGACTTGATGCAGGGCGGCGTCATAGGCGCCACGCCGGACGAGTGGGTTGGGGATCAGCATGAGAAGGTCTTTCAAGGCGGGCATCAATGCGGCAAGCGGATGCGCGCAAGCTCGGCGAAGTAGCGCGCGCCGACGGGCAGCACGCTGTCATTGAAGTCGTAGCGCGCGTTGTGCAGCGGCGTTGCGCCTGGGGCGCCGCTGTCGCCATTGCCGATGAACACAAAGGCACCCGGTACCACGCGAAGAAAGGCGCCGAAGTCCTCGGAGATCATCATGGGCTGCACGTTGCCATCCACCTTGTCGGCCCCGGCGACGGCGGTGGCCGCAGCCAGGGCCGTGGGCACACACTGGTCCCAATTGACGGTGGGTGCGAACTCATGGGTGTACTCAAACGCGCATTCGGCGCCGTGGGTGCGGCAGATGCCAACGCTGACCTCGCGCAGGCGTTGTTCCAGCAAGGCCTGCACCTCGGGCGCGTAACTGCGCGTGTCACCCTTGATGATCACGTTGGAGGCAATGGCATTGCGGATGCCATCGGTGATGAACTCGGTGCAGGAGATGACCGCCGGCAGGCTCGGGTCCAGCGAGCGCGAGACGATGGTCTGCAGCGCCAGCACGATCTCGGCGGCAATCACGAGGGGGTCCACGCCCATGTGCGGGCGCGCGGCGTGGGTGCCGCGCCCTTTCACGTGGATGACGAAGTTGTCCTCGCTGGCCATGATGCCGCCCGCGCGGGTCGCAAAGTGGCCGGCCGGCAGGCCTGGCATGTTGTGCGCCCCATAGATCTCGTCCACCGGGAAGCGTTCGAACAGGCCATCGTCCATCATGGCCTTGGCGCCGCGCCCATGCTCCTCGGCCGGCTGGAAGATAAAGCGCACCGTGCCATTGAAGTTGCGCCGCTCGCGCAGCAGCTGGGCCGCGCCCAGCACCATGGCCATGTGGCCGTCGTGGCCGCAGGCGTGCATGCGGCCCGGCGTCTGCGAGGCATGGGCCCGGCCTTGCGCCGTCTCGGTGATGGCCAGCGCGTCCATGTCGGCGCGCAGGCCAATCACGCCCTTGCCGTCGCCCACCGTCAGGTTGGCCACCAGGCCGGTGCCGCCAATGCCGCGGTGCACCTCCAGGCCCAGCGCCTTGAGCACGCTGGCCACATAGTCGGCGGTGCGTACTTCTTCAAACCCTGTTTCGGGGTGGCGGTGCAGGTGGTGACGCCAGCGAACCAGTTGCGGCTCGAAATCAGAGGGGGGTCATGGCGGGCTCCAGTGTCGGGTGATCCATGCACTGATCTTAGGAAGCATGGTTGAGACGATTTATCAATCACAGATGAGATTTGAGTTCTTTGACTCATTAATACAAATCTGGTGAAATAATTTCCCACGATCAATCAGCTTGTGAGGCTTTCCATGACCCTGGACCGGCTCGACACCCAGATCCTGAACCTGCTGCAGCAGGACGCAACCGTGCCGCTGCGCACGCTGGCCGAACAGGTGCACGCCTCGCCCGCCACCTGCCAGCGGCGCATTGCCCAACTCAAGGCAAACGGGGTGCTGCTCAAGGAGGTGGCCATCGTGGACCGTCTGCGCGTCGGCCGGCCCTTGACGGTGTTCGTCTCGGTCGAGCTGGACAAGCAGAACGACGCGCTGCTGCGCAATTTCGAGAAGAAGATGGCCGCCGAGGGTGACGTGATGGCGTGCTATGAAGTGTCGGGCGAGTTCGACTTCCTGCTGATCGTCAACTCGGCGTCCATGGAGCGCTACCACGCGTTCACGCGTGAGGTGTTTTCATCAAACAACAACGTGCGCAATTTCAAAAGCACCTTCGCCATGAACTGCTCCAAGTTCGAGACGAAGATACCGCTGGCAGCGCCGGCGCAGTGATAGTGGCATGTGGCCTTCATTCGCCACGGCAGGGCGCTGTCGGTCCGTGATGGATACTCCAGGGTGTCTCAACTATTTGCGATCTGAACAGAACCATGCCCACCATCCCAGCCTGCCCCCAATGCGCTTTGGAGAATACCTACCCGGACGGCGACAACTATGTTTGCGCCGACTGCGGCCATGAATGGCCCATGCTGGAGGCCGCAGACGCTGATGACAGCGCAGACGCCGTGGTCAAGGATGCCAATGGCAACGTGCTGGCCGACGGCGACGCCGTGGTGCTCATCAAGGACCTGAAAGTCAAGGGCTCGTCCATCACCCTCAAAATGGGGACCAAGGTCAAAAGCATTCGCCTGGTCGGCGGCGACCATGAGGTGGACTGCAAAATGGATGCCGGCAGCTTCATGCTGAAAGCCTGCTACCTGAGGAAGGCCTGAACGCCCGCACTCTGACTGACATGAATCCCAGCTACGACCCCGCCAAGCCGCATCACCGCCCGCAAGGCTTCCAGAACGTCCACACGGAATTCACGCCGAAAAGCCTGGCGGACGTGCTGCGCTGGCGCTGGGACGCGTCGCGCCGGGGTTTGCCGCCGCCGCCGCAGGCGCCCATTCCCAGGCTTGCGCCGGACCTCGACTTTCTGCACCGCAACGCCAGGGCGGCGGCACGGATGCAGCCAACGGTCACCTGGGTAGGCCATGCGACGGTGATGGCGCAGCTGGGCGGGCTGACGCTGCTGACCGACCCGATCTTCTCGGAGCGTGCCTCACCGGTTTCCTTCCTGGGGCCGAAACGCCAGCAGCCGCCCGGCATCCTGGCGCGTGACCTGCCCCATGTGGATCTGGTCCTGGCCTCGCACAATCACTATGACCACCTGGACGAAGCGTCGGTGGACGCGCTGAACCGGCAGAGCGGCGGCCCGCCCCTGTTCGTCGTGCCGCTGGGTCTGAAGTCCTGGCTGGCGGGGCGCGGGGTCCGCCATGCCGTGGAGCTGGACTGGTGGCAAAGCCACCTGCTGCAGGCGCCAGCTGGCGACGTGGAGGTCATGCTGGTACCGGCGCAACATTGGTCGGCGCGCGGCTTGACGGATCGGATGACGACGCTGTGGGGCGGCTTTGCCGTCTTCGCGCCAGATTGCCACCTCTTTTATGCGGGTGACACGGGTTACTCGCGGGACTTCACCGACATGCGCGCACGCTTCGCGCCGCGGCAAAGGCCGGAGCAGGGGGGCGGCTTCGATATTGCCTTGTTGCCCATCGGGGCCTATGAGCCGCGCTGGTTCATGGCGACGCAACATGTGAATGCGCAAGAGGCCGTCAAGATTCACCGCGACCTCGGCGCGAAACAGTCACTCGGCGTGCATTGGGGAACGTTTGAGCTGACGGACGAACCGCTGGATGAGCCGCCCAAAGCCTTGGCGGCCCAGCGCCGCGCCCAGGGCTTGTCGGAGGACGAGTTTTTTGTGATGGCGATTGGCGAAACGCGCGTGCTCAGGCCGCGTTGACGCTGCTGATCGCGTTGATGGGCTGTCTGAGTCGCCTGAGCGCACCCCGGACCACTTCCATGCTGTGGGCATACCCCACACGCTGGACCGCGATCTCGCGCTCTGCCATGATCAGGACATCTCCGCTCCCCCATGACGAACGCAAACCCGTCGTCGAACCGAAGCGATGGCCACACCCACCGTCCGCGTTGTTGCCGCAGCGCTCCTGTTGAGCATCACAGGGGCACAGGCCGTCGCAGCCGAAGACTTCGCGTCCGAGCGACGGCGGATGATGGAGGAGATCACGGCGCTCGTTCGCCAGACCCGCAACGAGATCGGCAAGCCAGCCCTTGATGAGCGCGTGATGGCTGTCATGGGGAAGGTGCCGCGACACGAGTTCGTTCCCGCTGACCAGCTTCCCCGTGCCTATCAGAACCGGCCCCTGCCTATCGGCCACGGGCAGACCATCTCGCAACCTTACATCGTCGCGCTGATGACCGATCTGGCCAGGGTGGAGTCCGGCCACAAGGTGCTCGAGATCGGTACCGGCTCGGGCTATCAGGCGGCGGTGATGGCGCATCTGGCCAAGGCCGTCTACACCATCGAAATCATCGAGCCGCTGGGGTTGCAGGCCACGCGACGCCTGCAGAGGCTGGGCTACGACAACGTCCAGGTGCGCCTGGGCGACGGCTACCACGGCTGGGAGGAGCATGCGCCGTACGACGCCATCCTCGTCACCGCGGCGGCCAGCCACATTCCGCCGCCGCTGATCCGCCAGCTCAAGGCCGGCGGCAGGATGGTGATTCCGGTGGGCGCGGCGTTCCTGACCCAGCAATTGATGCTGGTTGAGAAGAACCAGGACGGGACGGTCTCGACCCGGCAGATCCTGCCGGTGGCCTTCGTGCCGCTGACCGGCAAGCGTTGATATGAAATCCACCCCCGTTGCTGGCTCACTGCGTGTAGCCGCCTCCCCCCTCGAGGGGGCAACACCAGCGGCCCGGCAGAGCCGGTTCCGCGGTGTTCCCCGAAAAGGCCTGCCGAAGCGCGGTGGTGGAGCAACTGAGATGTCGATGACCGGGACACGCGTGGCTGCTGCTGGCGGGGCCGCTCCGCCGGTGATTGCCATTGCCCTGATCTCGGCTGCCGCGCTGGCCTACGAAATCCTGCTGATGCGGCTGTTCTCCATCATCCTGTGGCACCACTTCGCCTACATGATCATCAGCCTGGCGCTGCTCGGCTACGGCGCCAGCGGCGCCGTGCTGACCCTGGCGCAAGGCGCCGTGCGGCAGCGCTTTGCGCCGCTGTTCAGCGCGGCCGCCGCGGCGTTCGGGGTCAGCGCCATCGTCTGCTTTGCGCTGGCGCAGCGCGTGCCGTTCAATCCGCTGGAAATCCTCTGGGATCCGCGCCAGTCGGCCTACCTGCTGGCGGTCTACCTGCTGCTTTTGCTGCCCTTCCTGTGCGCCGGCGCCTGCGTGTGCATGGCCTTGTCGTGCTTTCGCGGCATGGTGCCCCGCATCTACAGCTTCGACATCCTGGGCGCGGGGGCGGGAAGCCTTGGCGTCGTGGCCCTGCTGTTCGTGCTGTCGCCGGCCGACGCATTGAAGCTGATCGGGGCGCTGGGATGGGCCGCGGCGGCGGTGGCGTGGCTCGAATGCGGCCCGAGACGCTGGCCCGCAGCGCTGCTGATGGCCTTGGCCGGCCTGTCCCTGCTGTTGCCGCAAGCCTGGGTGGAGCCCGCCATGTCGCCGTACAAGGAACTGTCGCAGACCTTGCGCATTCCCGAAGCCCGGGTGGTGGCGCAACGATCGAGCCCGCTGGGCCTCGTCAGCGTGGTCGAGAGTCCGCGCATTGCGCTGCGCCACGCGCCGGGATTGAGCCTCAATGCAACGATCGAGCCGCCGCCGCAGTTGGGGGTCTTCATCGACGGCGAAGGCCTCAGCGCGCTGACCCGGTTCGACGGCCGGCAGGGCAGCCTGGCCCATCTAGACCAGATCAGCTCGGCACTGCCCTACCACCTGCTACGCCATCCGCGCGTGCTGGTGCTGGGTGCCGGCGCCGGGGCGGACGTGCTGCAGGCCCACTACCACGACGCCAGACAGATTGATGCGGTGGAGCTGAACCCCCAGGTCGTCGATCTGGTGCGGCGCCGGTTCGCGGACTATGCGGGCGGCATCTATCGGCAAACAGCGCGCGTGCATGTGGCCGAAGCGCGCGGCTTCGTCGCGGCCAGCAAGGAACGCTACGACCTCATCCACGTGGCGCTGCTCGATTCCTTCAGCGCTTCTTCTGCGGGCCTCTACGCGCTGTCCGAGAATTACCTCTACACGGTCGAAGCCCTGCAGGACGATCTGAGGCATTTGCAGCCCGGCGGCCTGCTGGCGATCACGCGCTGGGTCACGCTGCCGCCGCGCGATGCGCTCAAGCTCTTTGCCGCCGCCGTGGTGGCGCTGGAGCGATCGGGCGTCGCCGACCCCGGGTCCCGGCTTGCCCTGGTGCGCAGCTGGAAGACCAGCACGCTGCTCGTCAAGAACGGCGCCTTCGGCGGCGCGGACATTGCGGCGATCAAGGCCTTCTGCGCCGAGCGCTCCTTCGATCTGGCGTTCTATCCCGGCATGCGGCCACAGGAAGCGAACCGCTACAACGTGGTCGAGCGTCCCGACCTGTTCGACGGTGCGGCGGCGCTGCTCAGTCCGGGCAGGGAAGCATTCCTGCAGGGCTACAAATTCCACATTGCCCCGGCCACCGACGACAAACCGCACTTCTTCCACTTCTTCAAGTGGCGCTCGCTGCCCGAGCTCTTGTCGCTGAGGGGGCAGGGCGGCTTGCCGCTGCTGGAATGGGGCTATCCGGTGCTCGTGGCAACGCTGGTTCAGGCGGTGGTTGCGAGCCTGCTGTTGATCGGCCTGCCTTTGGCCTGGGTCGCACGGGTCGGCGCCCGGCAGAACGACAGCATGCCACTCGCCGGATCGCGCGGCCGCGTCCTCATCTACTTTCTGGCGATCGGTTTCGGCTTCATGTTCATCGAGATTGCGTTCATCCAGAAGTTCGTTCTGTTTCTGAGCCACCCGCTCTACGCGGTTGCGGTCGTGCTGTTCGCGTTCCTGCTGTTCGCCGGAATCGGCAGCCGCGTTTCCGCGCGCCTCTCGGGCCGCCCCGTGGCGGCGGTGGTGGGCGCTATTTGCCTGTCGGCGGCGCTTTGCCTGGCACTGCTTTCCTGGCTCTTCCAGCATGCGATGGGGCTGCCGGACGCGGCGAGGATCCTGATCTCGGTCGCCCTCATCGCGCCGCTGGCGTTTTTCATGGGCATGCCGTTCCCCTTGGGGCTGGCGAGGGTGGAGGCAACAGATGCCCGGCTCATTGCCTGGGCCTGGGGCATCAACGGCTGTGCGTCGGTCACCGGCGCGGTGCTGGCCACGCTGCTCGCGATCCATGTCGGATTCACCGCCGTGGTCCTGGCTGCGCTGGTTTTGTATGGGGTTGCGGCTGCGTCTCGTCCTTGACACTTCATGCGCGCCGCGCGTCATCGGCGCATCACCACCTGTTGCGCATCTCACGAAGCTTGAGGAACACCGTCCTGGCGTACCTTCAAGCCCTTGCGCCGGCGGCTATTCCAGCGTGAATCCGATCTTCAAGGAAACCTGCCAGTGCGCCACCTTGCCATCGACCACATGGCCCCGGGTCTCGGTGATGGTGAACCACTGGATGTTCCGTACCGTCTCATGCGCCTTGGCGATGGCGGTGCTCACAGCCTCTTCAATACTGATGGTGGAGGAACCGGTAAGTTCAAGCAGCTTGTAGACATGGTTGCTCATCGCATCGCTCCCGGGAGTTGTTCGGTCTGTCCGATGAAATCTTACGTGTTTTGCGTTGGAACTACAAACACAAACACAAAGGCACGGGCAAGATGCCGGACCTTTGGGTGAGCGTCGCCTTCGCCGAGGTGATGTCGAACATTCGGTGCTGACATGGGCGGCCGACTATCCGCCTGCATGCATGTCGAAAATAAGACCTCGTAACCACTGATTGGCAGGGTCCTTGTGGTACTTGGCATGCCAGAACAGATTGATGGCAATCTGCGGGAGCTTGATAGGGTGAGCGACGTATTTGAGGTTGAAAGGTTTTGCCATCTTTTCGGCAAGGCGCTCCGGGACGGTTGCCACCAGGTCCGTTGACTGAAGAATGTGACCCACCGCCACAAAATGCGGTACGGTCAGCTTCACCTTTCGCTGTGGCGAATAGCTGTCAAGTATTTCATCGACTTTCCCGTGACCTGTACCTGTCGAAACAATGGCTACGTGGTCTGCCGAGAAAAAATCCGATGGCAGGATTTTTTGTTTGTCCAGGCGGTGTCCCTTCTTGAACATACAGACATATTGCTGCATGAACAATCGCCTCTGGAAGAAGCCAGCCTTCAGTTGGGGTAGCAGTCCTATGGCCAGATCGACATGGCCTGCTTCCATGGAGTCCTTCAGGTTGATCGCTGTGTTGCGCACGGTGCTGATGGAAACGGACGGGGCCACCTTTTGGATCTTCTCCATCAAGCGAGGCAGGAAGTAGATTTCGCCGATGTCGGTCATGCCGATTGAAAAGCTCCGCTTGCTGGTTGCAGGCTCGAATGAGTTTTTCACATTGATCGCGCCGTGAATCATGCCTAGCGCGTAGCCTATCGATTCGGCCAGCTGATCGGCAAAGGGCGTGGGTTGCATGCCGCTCGACGTGCGTAAAAAAAGTTCGTCGCCAAACAGCTTGCGCAGGCGTGCCAATGCGTTGCTGACGGCGGGCTGCCCCAGGCCCAGGTTCTCGGCAACCTTGGAGACTTTTCTTTCGGTCAGCAGCTGGTTAAAGACAACCAGCAGGTTCAGGTCGATGTCCTTGAGTTCCATCTACGTCTCCTGACAATTATTGATTTCAGTGATACAAAACATTGATGTCATTGTATTGACTGATTTTAGTGGGGGTCCGATCATTGCTCACATAGCTGCGGTGGTTCGCCAGAAACCAGGCAACAGGGCAGCTTTCCCACGAGACAACCCAGACAGAACAAGATGGAAATTTTTATCCGTCCCCTCCAGCGTACGCTGAGCGTTGCCGCCGGCGTCAATTTGCTGGACGCCCTGCGCACGAACGACGTGCCGGTGTCGTACAGCTGCATGGCCGGGCGTTGCGGCACCTGCCGCTGCAAGCTTGTCGAGGGGCATGTGCTCGAGTCGGGCCGGGAAGCGCAGCGCCCGCTGGTGACTGAAGACCGTTATGTGCTGGCGTGCCAGACCTTTCTGACGGAGTCCTGCACTGTCGAAATCCCCGAACCTGACGAGGTTGTTGTCCATGCGGCAAAAATCGTCAAGGCCACGGTCGTCGCGGTAGAAGACCAGACCCACGACATCAAACGGATCCGGCTGAAGCCCGCCAAGCCCCTGGCGTTTTCACCCGGCCAGTATGCGCAGCTTCAGTTCACGCCTGACCATATCCGGCCCTATTCGATGGCCGGCCTGTGTGCGGAGGATGAGCTGGAATTCCATGTGCGCCTGGTCCCCGATGGCCGGGTCACCGGTTACATCGCCAACACGCTGAAGGTCGGCGACGCGGTGCGCGTCAGCGGTCCGCTGGGCTCGGCCTACCTGCGCCGTAAGCATGAGGGCCCGATGCTGTGTGTGGCCGGCGGCACAGGCCTCGCGCCTATCCTGTCCATCATTCGCGGAGTCATTGCCGAAGGCATGCGCAACAGCATCCACCTCTATTTTGGTGTTCGCTCGGAGCGCGACATCTACGGCCGCGAATGGCTGGCAGAGCTTGCGCGCCAACATCCGCAACTGAATGTGCACGTCGTGGTCACGTCCGGCCAGGCGCCCGGATGCCGCACCGGCCTGGTCACCGAAGCCATTGCCCAGGACTGGTCCAGCCTTGAAGGCGTTCGCGCCTACCTCTGCGGCGCGCCGCCCATGGTTGAGGCCACCACCTTGCTGGTGCGCCAGATGGGCGTGCTTGCCGAACAAATTTATGCCGACGCGTTTTATGCCAGCGGCACTTGAAAAATCAACAGGAGCCCTCATGAGCGCCAGGAATTTAGACCTCGAATCCCAGCTGAGCCGCAAAGCCTATTACGACCGCATCGGCGCAGGCAACATGACGCCGCTCTGGGAAGTGCTGGGCGCGCTGGTGCCGCACTCGCCCAAGTCGCCGGCGGTCTCGCATCTGTGGAAGTACGCCGACGTGCGCGACCGCGTGATGGAAGCCGGCACGCTGATCAGCGCGGCCGAGGCTGAACGCCGTGTGCTGATCCTGGAAAACCCCGCGTTGCGCGGCCAGTCCTGCATCACGCAGTCGCTGTATGCCGGCCTGCAGCTCATCATGCCCGGCGAAGTGGCGCCGGCGCACCGCCACACACAGTCCGCGCTGCGGCTGGTGCTGGACGGCGAGGGCGCCTACACCGCGGTGGATGGCGAGCGCACCACGATGCGCCGCGGCGACTTCATCATCACGCCGGCCTGGACCTGGCACGACCACGGCAACCTGGGCGACCAGCCGGTGGTATGGCTCGACGGCCTGGACATTCCCATCGTGCGCTTCCTTGATGCCGGATTTGCGGAGAAAAGCGACAGCGACTACCAGGCCGTCGTCCGGCCGGAAGGCGATGCGCTGGCGCGTTACGGCTCCAACATGGTCCCGGTCGATTTCTACCAGCAGCCGGCCGAGCCGACCAAGGTGTTTGTCTATCCCTGGGAACGCACGCTGGCCTCGCTGAAAACCATCGCCGGTGGTACGCCCGATGCGCACTTCGGCCACAAGCAGCGCTACGTCAACCCGGCCACCGGCCGTTCGCCGATGCCGACGATCGCGGCGTTCTCCCAGCTGATTCCCGCAGGTTTCGAGACGCGGCCTTTCCGCTGCACCGACGGCACGGTGTATGTGTGCCTCAGCGGCAGCGCCGAAGCGATCGTCGAAGGCAAGACCGTTCGCCTCGATGAAAACGACGTGCTGGTGGTGCCATCCTGGCACAGCCACCAGTTCCGCGCCGGTCCCGAGACCGTGCTCTTCAGCTATTCAGACCGACCCGTGCAGCAGGCCCTCGGCCTGTGGCGCGAACACCGCGCCTGAAAACTCCTCAACTCTGCGACAAAACACCGTCACCTCCATCACATCCATCACATGAACTACGCCATCGAACCCGCCATCATCCCCACGCTCGCCGTAGCAGGCATCAGCGAGCGCTTTCCCGTCAACCGGATCTTTTGCGTGGGCCGAAACTACGCCGCGCATGCGCGCGAGATGGGCAAAGACCCTGACCGCGACCCGCCGTTCTTTTTCATGAAACCGGCCAACGCCGCAGTCGATGCGTCGTCGCCTGTCAGCATTCCCTATCCGCCAAAGACGAAGAACTTCCACCACGAAATTGAACTCGTCGTCGCCCTCGGCAAGGGCGGCCGCGACATCGCCGTGGCCGATGCGCTGGACCACGTTTACGGCTACGGCGTCGGCCTGGACATGACACGGCGCGACCTGCAACTCGACGCGCGCGACAAGGGCCGCCCCTGGGAATTCGGCAAGTCCTTCGCACTGTCGGCACCCGTCGGCACGCTGTCCCGCGTGGCCGACGGCGGCCACGTGGCTGAAGGCGCCATCAGCGTCACCGTCAATGGCGGCGCCCGTCAGTCGTCGGACATTGCCAAGCTGATCTGGTCGGTCTCGGAATGCATCGCCTACCTGTCCGAATACGAAACGCTGGAGCCCGGCGACATCATCATGACCGGCACCCCCGAAGGCGTGAACGCCGTGGTGACGGGCGATGTGATGCAGGGCGACATCGCGGGCCTGGCCGGCATCACGGTCACGGTGAAGGCCTGATCGCAAGCGCGAAAAACGGCAAACAAAAAACGGAAAACGGAAACCAAGGAGACAGCGATGACTGCATCGACCACCGCATCCACCGGAACCTTTCCCATCAAGATCCATTGGGAATCCGAAGGCACCAGCCGGATTCCCTTCATGGCTTACACCGACCCGGACCAGCACAAGAAAGAGCTTGAACGCTTCTTCTACACCAAACACTGGAACTACGTCGGCCTTGATGCCGAAATCCCCAACACCGGCGACTTCAAGCGCACGGTGGTCGGAGAGCGCTCGGTGATCATGGTGCGCGATGCCGACGGCGGTGTCAGTGTGGTCGAGAACGTCTGTGCCCACCGGGGCATGCAGTTCTGCCGCGAACGCCATGGCAACAAAAAAGAGTTTGTCTGCCCGTACCATCAGTGGAGCTACACGCTGAAGGGCGATCTGCAGGGGGTGCCGTTTCGCCGCGGCGTCAAGCAGGACGGCAAGGTCAACGGCGGCATGCCCGCAGACTTCAAGACCACCGACCATGGCCTCAACAAGCTCAAGGTCGCGACGCGCGGCGGCGTGGTGTTTGCCAGCTTTGACCACGACATTGAATCGCTCGAAGACTTCCTCGGACCGGTCATCCTCGGCTATTTCGACCGCCTTTTCGATGGCCGCGAGCTGAAGATCCTGGGTTACAACCGCCAGCGCATTCCGGGCAACTGGAAGCTGATGCAGGAGAACATCAAGGACCCGTACCACCCCGGCCTGCTGCACACCTGGTTTGTCACCTTCGGTCTCTGGCGCGCTGACAACAAGTCCGAACTGAAAATGGATGCTCGCCACCGCCATGCGGCCATGATTTCCACGCGTGGACAGTCGGGCAAGGCCGATCAGGTTACGCAGGTGTCCAGCTTCAAGGAGAGCATGGAGCTCAACGACCCGCGCTTCCTCGACATCGTGCCCGAGCCCTGGTGGGGCGGCCCGACCGCGGTGATGATGACGCTTTTCCCCAGCGTCATCCTGCAGCAGCAGGTCAACAGCGTATCGACGCGCCACATCCAGCCCGACGGCCACGGCTCCTTCGATTTCGTGTGGACGCATTTCGGCTTCGCGGACGACACGCAAGAGATGACGCAGCGCCGTTTGCGCCAGGCCAACCTGTTCGGTCCGGCCGGCTTCGTGTCGGCCGACGACGGCGAGGTGATCGAGTTCTCGCAGCAAGGCTTCGAGCAGAAGCCCTTCCACCGCACGCTGGCCGAACTGGGCGGGCGCACGGTCGAGGACACCGACCACATGGTCACCGAAACACTGATACGCGGCATGTACCAATACTGGCGCGAAGTGATGGAGGCCGAGGTATGAGTACCACCGATAACCTCAATTTCGAAGACTACCTGCAGATCGCGCAGCTGTATGCCGATTACGCCCGGGCAGTCGATTCGGGCGACTGGGATTTGTGGCCCGAGTTCTTCACCGAAAACTGCACCTACAAGCTGATCCCGCGTGAAAACCATGAACGCGGCTTTCCGCTGGCAACCCTGCTTTTTGAAAGCAAGGGCATGCTGAAAGACCGCGTTTATGGCATCCGCGAGACGCTGTTCCATGACCCCTACTACCAGCGCCACGTCGTCGGCGCGCCGCTGATCCACAAGGCCGGCGACAACCGTTTCGAGGCCGAAGCCAACTACGCCGTCTTCCGCACCAAGCTGTCGCAGGAGTCGACGGTCTTCAATGTCGGCCGCTACATCGACGTGATCGAGCGCACGCCCGAAGGCCTGAAGTTCTCGTCGCGCTACTGCGTGTACGACAGCGAAATGATCCCGAATTCCATCATCTACCCGATTTAAACCATGAGCAATTCCAACTGGATTGACGCCACCGAAGAAGACGGTGTGCCCGAAGACGATGTGATCGGCCTGCAGGTCGGCGGCCGCGACATTGCCCTCTACAAAGTCGAAGGCAGCATTTTTGCCACCGACAACATCTGTACCCACGGCCATGCGCGGCTGTGCGACGGTTTTCTGGATGGTTATGAAATTGAATGCCCGCTGCACCAGGGCAAGTTCGACGTGCGCAATGGCCGCGGCACCTGTGCACCGGTCACGGAGGATATTCGCAGCTACCCCGTGCGCATCGAAGGCGGGCGCGTATTTTTGCAGATGTCTGACTGACCCCGCAACCGTCCCATTCTTCCCATCCCTCCCTCACCCTATCCACACAACATGAGACAAGAGAACATGACTACGACACCCACGACTTCCTTCCGCCGCACCGCGCTCGCCGCCCTGGCGGGTGTGGCGCTTGCAGGCGCCAGCCAGCTCGCCGCGGCCGCCACCATCGGCATCATGGCGCCGTTGTCGGGCCCGCAGGCCATCGTGGGCCAGGACCAGGTCGACGGCTTCATGCTGGCGGTCGGGCAACTGGGCGGCAAGCTCGGCGGTCAACCCGCCACCATACTGAAGGAAGACGACCAGCTCAAGCCGGAGATCGGCAGCCAGATCGTGCGCAAGTTCATCGACAAGGACAAGGTCGATGCCATCGTGGGCCTGAGTTTTTCCAATGTGCTGATGGCCAGCCTGCCGCGCATCGCCGAGTCGGGCACCGTGGCCATCGCCACCAATGCCGGCCCGTCGCCGCTGGCCGGTGCGGGTTGCAAGGCCAATGTGTTTTCCGCCGCCTGGCAGAACGACGGCGCCGCCGAAGCCATGGGCAAGTTTGCCCAGGACAAGGGCCTGAAAAAGGTCTACCTGATGGCGCCCAACTACCAGGCTGGCAAGGACATGATGACCGGCTTCAAGCGCTACTTCAAGGGCCAGATCGTGGACGAGGTTTACACGCAGGTGAACCAGCCCGACTACTCGGCCGAGCTTGCGCAGCTGCAGTCAGCCAAGCCCGATGCGGTGTTTGTGTTCTACCCTGGCGGCATGGGCGTCAACTTCATCAAGCAGATGAGCCAGGCCGGCCTGATGGCCAAGGTGCCCCTGTATTCCGTCTTCACCGTTGATGGCACGACCTTGCCGGGGCTGCAGGATGCGGCGGTGGGCAGCGTCAGCGGTGCGATGTGGGACGCGGCGCTCGACACGCCGGAGAGCAAGAAATTCGTCGCCGACTTCGAGCGCAAGTACAAACGTACTCCCAGCGAATACGCGGCGACGGCCTACGATGCGGCCAATATTCTGAACATCGCGCTCGGCAAGGCCAAGGCCGGCGATGCCAAGGCGCTTGCCGTTGCGGTCAAGGCGGCTGGCAGTGAGTTCAAGTCGGTACGCGGCCCGTTCGCGTTCAACAACAACAACCTGCCGGTGCAGAACTACTATGCGTTCGAAACCGTCAAGAGCGGCAGCAGCGTCGTCGGAAAACTCGTGGCAACGCCGCTGACCCGACAGACCGATGCCTACCACGCGCAATGCGCGCTGAAGTGACGCCATGAACAGCACGATTGTTTTCGCTCAGCTGCTCAACGGCCTGCAGTACGGCGTCTTGCTGTTCCTGCTGGCTGCGGGCCTGACGCTGGTCTTCGGCATCATGAGCTTCGTCAACCTGGCGCACGGCTCGCTCTACATGGTGGGTGCGTACTTCGCGGCCACGGCCTTCCAGTACACCGGCTCCTTCGGGCTGGCCGTGCTGGTGGCCATGCTGGGCTCGCTGCTGCTGGGCCTGGCGCTGGAGTTCGTGGCCGTTGCGCGCCTGTACCGCCGCGACCACCTCGACCACGTGCTGGCCACCTTCGGCCTGGTGCTGTTCTTCAACGAACTGGTGCGCCTCCTCTGGGGCGCGCAGCCGGTGTTTCTGCAGGTTCCGGAATTCCTCGGCGGCGCCATCGACATCGGCGGCTTCAGCTACCCGGCCTACCGGTTCGCCATCATCGTCGTCGGGCTGGCGGTGGCAATCGGTTCCTGGCTGCTGATCAACAAGACCCGCGTGGGCATGCTGATCCGCGCCGGCGCCGTCAACCCGGCGATGGTCGCCGCCCTGGGCGTCAACATTCGCCTGCTCAACGCCATGCTGTTTGCCGTCGGCGCCATGCTCGCGGGCCTGGCGGGCGCGATGGCCGGCCCCATCCTGTCGGTGCAGTCCGGCATGGGCGAGTCGGTGCTGATCACCACGCTGGTCGTCATCGTGATCGGCGGCATCGGCTCGGTCAGCGGTGCGTTTTATGCGGCGCTCATCGTCGGCATTGTCGACACCATGGGCCGCGTATTTCTGCCCTTCGTGCTGAGGCAGGTCACCGAGCGGTCGTTCGCCGACGCGGCCGGCCCGGCGCTGGCCTCCATGCTGGTGTACCTGCTGATGGCGGTGGTGCTGGCATGGCGGCCGCAAGGTCTTTTTCCGGCGAACAGGTGAAGGTGATGGCGATGACTCCCCTTTATTCACGGCCCAGCGCCTGGGTTCCCCTGCTGGTGTTGCTGCTGCTGGCGACCGTTCCCTTGGTGGCGCAGGCCACCGGCCAGCAGTTCTATGTGGCCTTCTTCGCGCGCATCATCATCTACGCGATTGCTGCCTGCGCGCTGAACATCGCGCTGGGTTACGGCGGGCTGGTCAGCTTCGGGCATTCGCTCTTCCTCGGACTGGGGGGCTATGCCGTCGGCCTGGCCTCCTTTCATGGGGTCGGCAACGGCTGGGTGCACCTGGCGCTGTGCCTGGGCGTGTGCGGCCTGGTCGCGCTGGTCACAGGCGCCATCAGCCTGCGCACCACCGGCATCGCCTTCATCATGATCACGCTGGCCTTCGCGCAGATGGGCTACTTTCTCTTCGTCAGCCTGAAGCACTACGGCGGTGACGACGGCATGTCCATCGCGCAGACCAGCCGCTTCGGCCCGCTCGACCTGTCGTCCGCGACCAGTGTCTACGTCGTCGCCTTCGCCCTGCTGGTGCTGTCGATCTGGTGGCTCGCCAGGCTGCGCACCGCGCCCTTCGGCATGGTGATCCGTGGCGCCAGGCAGAACGCGCGCCGCGTCAATGCCGCCGGCATCCCGGTGCTGCGTTACCAGTTGCTGGCCTATGTGATGTCGGGCATGTTGTGCGGCGTGGCGGGTCTGCTGCTGGCCAACCTCAATGCCTTTGCCTCGCCCAGCACCCTGGCCTGGTCTGTCTCCGGCGAGCTGATCGTCATCGTGGTGATCGGCGGTCTGGGCACGGTGTTCGGCCCCTTGATGGGGGCGCTGGTCTTCCTGGGTCTGGAAGAGATCCTGAAAGGCTTCACCGATCACTGGATGGTCATCTTCGGCCCGCTCATTGTCATCGTCGCCCTCCTGGGCAAGCGCGGCATCATCGGCCTGCTGCAGCGCCTGGATTCGCGGGGAAAGCTGCCCGCCAAAGTCACCACCACGATCACCACCCCTACTACCCCCGCAGCGGCTATGGCGGCGACGGGTGTGGCGACGGGTGTGGCGAAGGGAGCCCTGTGATGGCCAGCGTACTTCGCACCGACTCCCTCACCAAGCGCTACGGCGCGCTGCTGGTCACCGACGCCGTGTCGCTGGACATCGGCGAGGGCGAGCTCCACGCCATCATCGGCCCCAATGGCGCCGGCAAGACGACGCTGATCAACCAGCTCTCGGGCGAGCTTGCACCGAACAGCGGCAGCGTCTGGTTCAACGGCGCCGATGTGTCCGCGCTGACTATCCACGAACGCGCGGCGCGCGGCCTGCTGCGGTCCTACCAGATCACCTCGATTTTTGAGGACTTCAGCGTGCTCGAGAACGCAACGTTTGCGGCGCTCGGTTCACGCCAGCATGCCTTCAGGTTCTGGGCGCCGATGCTGGCCGACAAGGAAGCGCGCCGGTTTGCCGAGGAAGCGCTGGAGGCGAGCGGCCTCACGCACCGGCTCCACGTGATGGCCGGCGACCTGGGGTATGGCGAGCGGCGCCAGCTGGAGCTCGCGATGAGTCTGGCCGCGGGGCCGAAGTTCCTGCTGCTCGACGAGCCCATGGCCGGCATGAGCGTGCAGGAATCCGCCGCCGTCGTCGCCCTGCTGCAGCGCCTGAAACGCCAGTACACCATCTTGCTGGTCGAGCACGACATGGACGCGGTGTTTGCGCTGGCCGACCGCATCAGCGTGCTGGTCTACGGCAAGATTCTGTTCACCGGAACGCCCGATGAAATCCGCAACCACCCGGAAGTGCGGGCGGTGTACCTCGGCGAAGAAGAGGCCGAAGCATGACGCGCGCGAGGACCCCATCATGAACCCGTTTTTATCCGTCAAAGGCCTGCAGGCTTCCTATGGCCATGCGCAGGCGCTGTTCGATATCTCCTTTGAGGTCGGCGCCGGCGAAGTCGTCACGCTGCTCGGGCGCAACGGCATGGGCCGCTCCACCACCGTCAAGTGCCTGTTCGGCATGCTGCCGGTGGGGGCAGGCAGTGTGCACGTGGCCGGCAACCGCGTCGACCAGTTGCCGCCCCACCGCATCGCGCGCCAGGGTCTGGCGCTGGTACCCGAAGGCCGGCAGGTTTTCCCCAACCTGACGGTGGAAGAAAACCTGGTCGCCACCGCCCGCGACGACCAAAAAGGCCGCGGCAAGACCTGGGACCTGGGCCGCGTCTACGCCTTTTTCCCGCGGCTGAAAGAGCGTCGCGGCAACCTGGGATCGCAGCTGTCGGGGGGCGAGCAGCAGATGCTGGCCATCGGCCGGGCGCTGATGACGAATCCGCGCCTGCTGGTGCTCGATGAGGCCACCGAGGGGCTGGCGCCGGTCATCCGCAACGAGATCTGGCGCGCGCTGGCCGAGCTCAAACAGGACGGCCTGTCGCAGATCGTCATCGACAAGAACGTGAAGGCGCTGATGGGGCTGGCTGACCGGCACTTCGTGATTGAAAAGGGCTGTGTCGTCTGGCAGGGAACCTCGGACGACCTGCGCGGCCAGCCTGAAATCGTGCACCAATACCTCGGAGTCTGAATGGGCCGCATCCTTCACACCTACTTTCGCAGCTCGGCTGCGTACCGCGTGCGCATCGCGATGAACCTCAAGTGTCTTCAGGCCGAGCATGTGTTCATCCACCTCAACCGCCATGGCGGCGAACAGTTTGGCGAAGCGTTTCGCGCCATCAACCCGCAGGCCTTGGTGCCGGTGCTGAGCGAAGAGGGTGTGCAAATCAGCCAGTCGCTGGCGATCATGGAATACCTCGACGAGGTTTATCCGCAGGTGCCGCTGCTGCCGCCGTCGCCGGCTGACCGGGCTTTTGTGCGCCAGTTGTCGCTGGGCATCGCTTGCGACATCCACCCGATCAACAACCTGCGGGTGCTGAAATATCTGACCGGCTCCATGGAGATTTCGGAAGAAAAGAAAAGCGAATGGATCGCGCACTGGATCACCTTGGGCCTGGAGGCGATCGAAGCGCAAATTCAGCAGCACGGCCGCAGCGGCGCTTTCTGTTTTGGCGACACGCCGACAATGGCCGACTGCTGCCTGGTGCCGCAGATTTTCAGTGCCCAGCGTTTCAATGTTGATTTGTCGGGCTGCCCGACATTGACCGCGATATTCAACAATTGCCAGGCTCTGCCTGCTTTTGCGAAGGCGGCTCCTTCGCGGCAAGCCGATGCGGAGTAGGGTATAGCAAGTCCGCTAGCTCAAACTACATTGTTTACGACGGCATCGTCGCGGGCCGGCTGGTAGCCGCCCGAACGTCCGCTCTCCACCAAACTTCGCGTCAGCTTCCAACGACTGCTCTTGGCGATACCGAGCATTGGCGAATTGGGCGCCGCATGAGGGCGGCGTGAGCGCTACCGAATCAAAGACGGTTTTCCCAGCTTTTATGATTGCAAAAAATGCCTCTGGCTCATAAATGGTGGGCGTGAGTAGCTATTAATTAAGTAGCAAACAAAACGACCGCGCCACACCGAGGTCTTCACCGCGCAGGCCTAGGTGCACTCACAAGCCGCGGGGGCGCCCACGCAGCACCGCCTGCAACCTGCTGCACCTGCTCAATCTGGCCGATCCAGTGCCGGCCATGTCGATGGCCGAGGTGGCTGATTCGCCGTGCCCATACTCCAAATGGGGGATGCCAAGGAATGCGCTATGCATGTATCTTTTGGATGCATTTGGTAACACTGGGTTTTTAGAAATGTCTCTAAGGAATTTTTCCATGCCGCCCCTCATGTTTAAAACGACAGCGCTGCTGCTGATTATTCCTGCTCTCGCCGGGTGCCAGACAAATCCTCCTCTCCAGAACGCCACAGGCGTCGCCTCGATGGAGGTGGATCCCGGTCGCAAGGGGCCGGTGTCCGGCGTCGGCGTCGAAGGCCAGGACATTCTGGCCATGACGGACCAGATGATGCGCGACATGCTGGCCGAGCAGATTTTTGCCGACACCGGCAAACGTCCCCGCGTCATCATCGACAGTCAGTACTTCGTCAATGAAAGCTCACAGGCGATCAACAAGAACCTGATCACGCAGCGCCTGATGGTCAACCTTAACCGTGCAGCGCGCTCGCGCATGCAGTTTGTGAACCGCCAGAACACTGCCATGATCGAGCAGGAGCGCGCGCTCAAGCGCAGCGGCACGACCGACATCGGCACCACTGGCCTGACCAAGGCGCAGCTAGGTGCGGACTACCGGCTCTCCGGAAAAATCGGCTCGCTGGACAGCCGCAATACCAAGACCGGCATGATCCAGCGCTATACCCAGATCGCGTTTGAGATGACCGATCTGGAGTCCGGCGAAATCGTCTGGACCGGCATTTACGAATTTGCCCGTGCCGCTGCCGACGATGTGATTTACCGCTGACCAAAAACAACAGGGAGGCTCATGATCCGAATTCTTGCCACAGCTGTCACAGCTGCCGTCCTGGCCGGCTGCGCCGTCACCCAGTCCACACCACCGACTTTTGCCGGCTGTAAAACCTGGGAGCAGCAGGCCGGTGCGCCGCAACTGGCTTCGGTGGCCGTGTTGTCGCCTGAACTTGCCAAAGTCATCGGCGTGCAGGAGGTTTCTACCTCGCGCACCGGGACCGGCATGGCCGCCGTGCAGACCACGGTCTATAACTGCTCGGATGTCGATGTGGTGCTCAGCATGCGCACCCGTTTTACCGGTGACCGCGGCCAGAGCGAGCCGCCCAGCGTCTGGAAAACCGTGTTCCTGAGCCCGCGCGGCCAGGCCACCTACGGCGAGTCGGCCATCTCCCAGATCACCAGCAAGGTGTCGGTGGACATCAATGACGGCAACCGTGGCCAGTCGCAGTTTGCGCCGGGTCAGGGCTACGTGGTGCCCGCCAAATAAAACAGTCTGCGCAGAAGCAGAACAAAAAAAGAGGCTTCCCATGAGGTGTACCGTCCTGTCCCTTGGCCTGTCGATGCTGGCTGCAAGCGCGCTCGCGCAGGCCCCGATTCCCGAAAGTGCTTACCGCAAAGGTCTGCCGGAGGTGATGGCGTCGCCGCCCGCCGTCGCGCCCGCTGAACCCCTGTTTACGCGTTCGGCTTTCAGCAGCGCTTACGCGCGCGCCGGCCGCCCCGCCATTGCCGTGCTGTGGAACCGCGAATTCACCGACATGTTGCAGCAGCGTGACGCATCGCAGGTCAGCATAGACACGCTGCGCGTCGGTGCCGCCAGTGCTGAAGCCGTGCGCCTGCCCGGCTATGCCGCCGTGCAGGGCAGCGGCGCCGCCCTGGCCAATACCACCATCACCACGCAAGAGCTCAAGACCCAGCAGGCGCTGCGTGCCGGACCGGTCGAGCGGGTCGATCTGCAGATGCGCAGCGCCTTTATGCAAACCCTCGCCTCGGCGGGCGTCAAGCTGGTGGATCGCAACCTGGTCATGCGCACCACTGCGGCCCGGCAAAAGGGCGACAGCCTGGACGCCCAGCAGGTCGAAACCAACGCGCTTTCCCGGCATGCCAAGCTGCTGATGGAAGTGCTCAATACGCGCGACGCGGCGTCTCCGACCGGCTGGGCCACCTATGTGGCCATCAAGCGGCTGGCCGACGGTCTGGTGCTGGCCGAAGGGTATATGAATGGCCAGCCGCCCGAGAACACGCCCAAAGCCGTGCCGAAGTTCGAAGCCGATCCGCGCGGCGGCTTTCGTGAGGTGGTCAAGCCGACCGTCGTGGGTGACACCGGCAAGCTGGTGGCGGAGCAGACACTGGCCCGGCTTGGCGAAGCACTGGCCCGATAGCGCAAGCAAAACAGGAGTTTTTTGATGATGAAGCATTCATTCTTCAGGCGCCGTCCTGCCTCACGTACCGCCGTGGCCGCCGCCATGGTCTGGCTGTCTGCACTGGCTCCGGCCCATGCCCAGTTTGGCGGCCTGCTCCAGAGCCTGATGCAGGCACCCGCGCAGCAGGCCGCAGCACAGGCGGGCCAAAAACCCGTCAAACGCTGGGCGCCGGCCGTGCCGGTGCCGCCCGACGCTCAGGCCGCCGCCGAGGTGTTTGCCGCAAAGACCTCCAATGCCGCCCTGCGCCCGTTGTTTCAGCGCCTGTATATCGAAGGCGAACGCAATGCCACGCTGAATTTTCAGCGCATCGGCATGGCGGCCTTGTCGCTCGGTGACATAGCGCTGGCGGAGAAGGCTTTTGATGCGGCCGTGACGCGCATTGAAATCATTTATGCCGACAACCCCGAAGCCCAAAAGGCCAAGTCGCTCTGGACGGCCGAGAAGATCAAGGACTACAAAGGCGAGCCCTACGAGCGCGCCATGGCGCATTTCTACCGCGGCCTGGTGTATGCGGCCAAGGGCGACTTCCAGAATGCGCGTGCGCTGTTCAAGCAGGCGGACTACCAGGACACGGTGGCTGAGGCCGAACAATACGCCGGCGATTTTGGCCTGATGCCTTTCATGGCCGGATGGGCCAGTTATTGCGACGGCAACAGCGCCATGGCCAAGGACTTTTTGCAGCAGGCGATCAAGGGCGACAGCAACTACAGCACCGTCCCGGTCGACCAGCCGGTGCTGGTGCTGTTTGAAAGCGGGCGTTCACCCTTTAAGTACGGCAGCGGCAAGTCGGGCGAAATCCTCAAGTGGCAGTCGCACGACATGCCGCTGCAAACCGCGAAAACCGCCTGTACGTCGAGCAGCGACACGGGCTGCGCCGTCAACTCTTTTGTGAAGGGGGCCGACATTGGCTTTCAGGCCACGACCCGTGGCGGGCGACCCATAGACGGCATCCTCAATGGCAAGGCCTCGTTCAAGGACGGTGCGCAGGGTGTGGCATCGGTGGCTGGCGTGGTCGGCGATATCGGCCTGCAAACGGCCCTGGCAACCGGTGACCGCGACGCCGCCGGCCTGGGCCTGCTGGGCATGTTCACCGGGTTGGTGGCCCAGGGTGTGGCCAATGCAACACAGGCGCAGGCCGACGTCCGCGAATGGGAACAGTTGCCGGCGACGGTCTGGCTGGGCACCGGGGCTAAAAAAGCGACGGCCAGCAGCCTGAATGTGGCGCTGGACACCGAGGGCCGCGTGTCCCAGCTCACGGCGACACGCCTGGTCGACACGCCCTCATGCCAGCTGTACTGGGGCCGCTCGCTGGCCCCGCTGTCCTTGCTCCCTGAGGCCGGCCCTTTGGAGCCCGGCGCGAATCCGCGCGATCCCGTGTTCCGTCAGGAGATTGCGACGGCGTTCGCCAGTTGATGCGCTGATAGGCGGAAAAAAAGGCCAGCAACGCTGGCCTTTTTTAATGGGGGTAGGCGCAGGCCTTAGAGCCGCTAACAAAATCCAGCGCAGCGGTCCTGGCTAGGCGTGCCGCCGCAGACAGTGCTGTAACGGCCAAGGCGGCACAACGACGCCAGGAGGGTTTTGTTAGCGGCGCTTAGTAGTCCACTTCAGAAGTTCGCACACGTATTGTTCAGGCCGCGAGCTTCAGGTGTTGGGTTTCAGCATAGCGTGAGCGCATGCGCGCCATCAGGGCATTGAGGTCGGCTCGGGTGAACTTCCACTCGAACGGATGGGCAATGCTCTCGTAGTAGCGCTCGAAGTTTTCCAGCCGATCAGCAACCGCCTGCAGGCAAGTGAAATCGTTGGGCGTGAGCGCCTTGCACTGCACGATGGAGAAGTAGATCTCGATCTGGTTGTACGGCCATTGGCTCATGACCTGGTTAACCAGGCGCTCGAACGGCTCAATGCCGGTGGTCGCTTCGCACCGGCCGAACACCTTGGCGCGGTGCACATCCACCGCCGCCAAATAGGCCCACGCGCCGCCACGCGCGTA
>NZ_JAKFDR010000125.1:0-4779 GCF_036676035.1 Polaromonas sp. | reverse complement strand
GGTAACGTACAGGCCGGCCATGCGGTCCAGTCCGGTGTAGTCGTAAACCCCCGCGCCGGCGCTGCTGCGGGCGCTTTGAGTGGTGCTGACCACATTCAGGTCGCGCCCGGCCGTGGCCAGCAGACTGGTGTTGGCCGAGATGGTTCCGCCCAGGTTGTTCAAGTCGTTCCTGGCGGCCACCGAGACCGCATCACCCTGGATGCGCCCGGCCAGGTTGTGCACGTTGTTGGCGTTGAGGGCGACGATGGCGCGGCCGGCCACCGTGCCTTGCACGGCTGCCTGTATCGTGCCGCTGTTGGTCAAGTCGCCCGTCAAGTTGATGTTGACGCTCTGGCCGGCCAGCAGGCTGCCGTCGGCCTTGAGGTCGCCGGGCTTGACGGCGACATAGACTTGCGGCACCAGCACTTTCTGCACGCTGCCCGGCTTGCCATCCACGCCTGCCAGGCTCACTTCGCGCTCGACCAGCCAGACGATGTCGCTTGTCAGCTGGGCCATTTGCTCGGCGCTTAGCGCGATGCCGGGGCGCAAGCTCCATTGCTGCGCCACGGTGACACCGCTGTCGATCAGGCCGCGGTACTGGGCTTCGTCGCTGGCAAACCCCTCCAGGAAGCGCTGGCCGGTCAGCTGCGCCACCTGCTCGTTGATCAGGCGCTGCTCGTAAAAGCCATCGCCCAGCCGCTTTTGCAGGGTGGCCGGGTCGATTCGCAGGGCGCTGAGCATGTAGTCGCTGCTCAGCCAGGCCTTGTAGCTGGATTGTTGCGCTATTAAATCAATAGCTGTCTGCGCCCATTCTGCTTGGGCAGGTGGCACTTTTGATGCATAAGGCGCACGGATTGGGCACGCACGATGGCTGCTTCGGCATGGGCTTTGCGTTGCGCCGGATGCGCCGCCCTTGCTGCTGCTGCGGGCGGTTTCGGCCACCGCCATGAGGCAGCCTCGGGAGTGGTTGAGTACGAGGTGGTGAGTTTGACGGTTCATGACACCAAGGTGTACTTGATGCCAGTCACTCCGGCTTTTTCAAAGTCGTTTTTCAACGCCTCTGAAATCACGATGGCACTGGTGTATTCCCAAGGCCGAAAGAACTCGTGACCCTTCGCCTTGTCGGCGAAAATGTGCAGCGGGTAAACCTTGGACAGCATGCCTTTCTGCCTGGGCGCCAGACCGCCGTAGCGCATGGTGACCCGCATGTCGTCTTCCTGATAGAACTCGTGTTCCAGTGCTCGGCTTACGTCTACCAAGCCCTTGGGCGCATCTAGCGTGAAGACCACTTCATAGCCGTGTTCGCCAGCAGGTTCAAGTGTGACGGGAAAGCGCTGTATGCGGCCTTGGTGCTTCTCGATCAGATCGGCTACGTGAGTTCGCAGAACAAGAAAATTAAAGTATCCAAAACTGAAATCTAACGCCCGTCCGGGGTATTGGGTATCTACTGGCACACGGGCGATCTGTCTTCCGTCGTATGGTCCAACTTTAGGCAAAAGATTCGCGTCGAGCTTATCGCCCGTATTGTCCTCTGGCTCATCGAGGTGCCAGCGGTCAGCATATTCTTCGTATCCATAGCTAAGTTCAAAGTAATTCATTTCTTCGTCACCAGCTTGTTGAGAACGCTGCCAGGCTGAGCAATCTCCTCTCCGATTTTCTTGAGTTCATTTTGAAAAGCTTGTTTAAATGCATCTCCGGAAAGATTCTCCGTCTTCTCGGATAAACGCTGAAAAACTGTCTGATGGTAAGAGGCCGGATGTGGGCCTTGGTGCCCCACAACAAGCACTTTATTTAGTTCGTCCTGCATGGATACTCCGGCTTTATCGAAAATTTTCTTGAATTCAGGCGTCCACGGCCCACCAGTCGCAGCCGACACGCAGTTCTTGTCAGTACAGATATGGTGAATCTGTCCGGAGGCCTTGACCTCCGCCACCGCTACTTTAGCCGCATCCTCGGCTTTAACGCCCGCCTTGATGAGATCGCCAGTTTTACCAACAGCCTTGCCTGCACCAGGAATGATGTCCAGCATTGAGGTTGGAAACAGCACTTGGTTGGCCGCATAGATAGCCCCCAGCACCGCGATCTCACCCTCACTCAAGCCCCCCCGCGCCGCCGCATCGTCCAGGAACTTGGCAATGTCCTTTTGCTTGTCCACCAGCGGCTTGATCTCGATCTTCTCCAGCAGTTCGGCGGCCTTTTCCAGCCCTTCCTTGCCCTTCTTGCCGATGTAGTCCTTGGCATCGTTGATGGCCGCCTTCACCGCGTTCTTGACGTTGGAGTTGTTCTCCATCTCGATCAAGGCCGCCGTGTTGGCCGCAGCCGCTTGGCCGCTGGCAGCGGCCACACCTGTGACCAGCGTGGCCACCAGGTTCTTTCTGGCTTCCTTTTGCTCGTTGCTCAGGGTCTCGGCCGTGCCTTCGAGCAGGCTGGAAACCACGGTGGCAGAGGCCGCGCCCAAAGCCGCCGTGCCGCAACTGCTGGCCTGTGCCGCCGCACCCAGGCAGGCGTTGATGGCGTGCAGCGCCGTATGTGCGACGCTTCCTTCCGCGATGCCCAGGTCATCGGCCAGTTGCTTGATGCCTTCGGCCGCCTTGCTCTGCACCAGGTTCACGACGGCGCTTTGAACAAACTGGCTGCCACCGGCGCTGACGTTGCCTGCCGCCGCTGCAGCAATGGCCGTCATGACCTGACGATAAGTGCCGGCTGCTCCCCACTTGCTTTCGATGTCCGCGGCCTCAACGCGCGCAACGATGGCTTGTGCTTTTAGCTCTGTGGCCTCCTGCAGCAGCCGGGTACGGTCTGGCCCATCTGACAGGCCCTGGGCCTGTGCGGCTTTGTCATCGGCCTGGCGGTCTTTGTCTTTCGCCTCGCTGGCCTTGATGTCGGCCTCTTTGGCGCGGTTGACCAGAAAGGTGCCAACTTCCTGCATCAGCGCCTGCGTGATCGCAAATCCGGCCTTGATCTCCTGCTCATTGAAGATCGGCTTCAAGGCGTTGGAAGTGTCTTTGTCCGTGGTCACATCCCGGTTGATGCTGGCCACCGTGGTGGCTGCATCCTTGCCCGTACTGGCCTTTTGCGCATCTTCATCCGTGATCAGGATGCTGGCCTGGCTGATACCGCTTTGCGTGGTGCTGCTGGCGTTGCCTTTGGCGTTCAGGGCCACAGGCGGCGTGGCGTTGAAACCGTTGTAGCCGTCTTGTACCGGCTTGCCGTCTTTCATCACGGTGTTGCCGTTTTTGTCCTTTTGCTCGCCGCTGTAGCTGATGCCAATGTTGACGCTCTGGCCGCTGTACTCTGCTTTGTTTTCAATGGCGATGCTGGTAAGGCTGCCTGTAATAAGGCTGTTTTTGTTGTTGCTTGCGGCTTTGTCGGTGCTGGCGATCACCGCGCCCTTCAGATCGGTTTTGCCTTTGACCACGATGTCAAAGCCACCGTCCCCGGCTTTGATGCCGGACTGCTGGGTAACGCTGCTGAAGGTGCTGTTGATGTCAGTCTTGCCGACGTTGGCACCGATGCTGAAGGCGCCGGCGCCAATGGGGATGCCGATGCTGCCGCCCGCGCTGCGCTCTTTGGCGTTGTAGGTGCTGTTGTCTTGCAGGCTTTCGATGTTGAGGTTGCCGCCTACATCGGCAATAACGGTCTTGCCTGCGGCGACTGCGCCTTTGATATTGGTATCGCCGCCACTTTGGATGCTCAGGGTGTTTCCGGCCTCGACCCGTGCGTTGGTGTAGGTCACGTCCGAGCCGTCGCTGTTGCCGCGGCCTTTGCTGGCGCTGGCAGTGACGCTCAGGCCGCTGGTGCCCACACTCACGCCTATGCTGCCCGAACTGCTGCTGTTTGTGCTGTTCTGGCTGCTGGTGTTTTTGGCGGCAAGGAGGTTGACCTGGTTGTCAGCGGCAAGCGTGACGTTGCCATCAGCCTTGACGGTGCTGCCCTGGATCAGAATGTTGGAGTCTTTACCGCCATCCGTGGCGGTGATGTTGACGTTGCCCCCAGCGGCCACGGTGCTGCCCTGGGCGGTGCTGCTACTGGAGGCCGTGTTGCTCTGGCTCTTGCTGCTTCCCAGGCTGATGCTCAGATTTACGCCACCGGCTTGAGCAGGATTTTTGGCAATGGCGTCGTAGGCGTTCTTGGCTGCGAGTGCGCCCGTGGCAACGGCCAGCGCTTGCGCGCGGCCGTCGCTGGTTTGGCCAGCGGCTTTGGCCACGCCCTGGATGGTTTGGGCGGCACTGATGACGGGGCTGCTGAGGGCCAGCGTCAATCCACTTTGCTTGAATTTCTGCTCGGTTTGGCTGCTGCTGGTGTTCTGGGCCTCGGTGATTTTGATGTTTTTGGCCAATACGTTGACATCACCGCCTGGGGTCACTACATCGCTACCCTTCTGGCTGTACTGGTTGCCGGCTACCAGGGTGACGTTGCCGCCTATGCTGGCGACGGTGCTGGCTGCCGCTGTTGTACTTTGGTTTTGCTGCTCCAGGCTTTGCTGCTGCTTGCCGTAGCTGACACTCATGCCGTCGCCCAGGGACAGGCCGCTACTTTTGGTTTCCTTGAAGCTGCTTTTGCTGCTGCTGTTTTGCGCGGCCTCGATGGTGATGTTGTTGCCGGCCAGCAAGGTGGTTTGCTGGTCGCTGATGACGCTGGAGCCTTGGACACTGAGGTCTTTGCCGGACGCTACCGTGACGCTGCGCCCGCCCAGCTGGCTGCCCACGGCCTGGGTGAAGGCATCGCTGTTGCGCAGCTCGGTGCTGGCAGACGACAGGAAGCCGCCGCCTTCGGCATAGGAGGCGGTGGCCAGGCTTT
>NZ_JAKFDR010000124.1:0-13690 GCF_036676035.1 Polaromonas sp. | reverse complement strand
TTTTTTTATGGCTCAGTGTTCCGCCGGGCCGCCCAAGGAAAGCGGGGAGGCTCTGCTCCAGCAGGGGCCGCGGAACCGGCTTAGCCGGGCCGCAGGCGCAGCGCCCCCTCGGGGGGCAGAGAGCTACACGCAGTGAGCGAACGTGGGGGCTAATCCCTTGTCGCGTGGCGCTGCACGCACTCTATATAGGCGGCGCCATCGGGCGGGCGGCCCGCGCGCTGGCTCTCCCAGATCATCTGGCCCAGGCAGTCCATGGCTTCGTGGTGCGCTTCGTGCAGGGAGTTGCGCCTGGCCGTCAGCAATTCCACGGCTTGCCGGATGCCGCGCGGCTGGTCGATGGAGCATTGCTCGCTGATCGACAGGTGCATGGACAGGTGCAAAAAAGGGTTGGTCCGGCCGGCTTCCACGTCGTACATTTTTTCCAGCGCAGCGTCGATATCGGCAAAATCCGCGTGGTATTCCGGGTGCTCCTCAATCCACTGACTTGCTATGATTTCTATAGCTTCAAGCGCTTTACCAGTGCGGGATTTGGCATAAACCGAGCAAAAGAAACGGCGGACATCGGCTTGGGAGGGCGTGAACATGGCGACAGCGTATCACGGCACCGTTTCCCGTGGCTGGCGTGGTGTTTCGGTATCGCCGGACGCCCGTCCTGCAGACGCTGGCAGGTGCATCGTCTAAATTACGCTACAGGCTGGCGTGATGCCGGGAAGCGCTGGCCGGTCATTCCATCAACAACCCGGCGAGGAGTTTTCAATGAATGCCGCCCGAATCACTGGGATTGTTCTGATTGTGTTGGGGTTGGCTGGCCTGTTTACCGGCGGCTTCAGTTTCACCAAAGACACCACGGCGGCCAAGCTGGGCCCTCTCCAGCTGACGGTCAAGGAGGAGAAGGTGGTGGACATTCCCCGGTGGCTCAGCATTGGGGCCATTGCACTGGGCGCCGTGGTGCTGGCGCTGGGTTTTCGCAAACCCTGAAATAGTGCCCCCACGTTCGCTCACTACGTGTAACTCTCTGCCCCCCGAGGGGGCTAATTTCCCTAGGGGCGGCCCGTCGGGAAATTGTCCTCTTCGTTGGGACGGCAATAGAACGAGGAATCCAGGAGGCGCCGCGTCTCACGGGGATAGCACCGTGCGCCGCGAAGGGCCGCCCCGAGCAAGCACAGCCCCCTCGGGGGGCAGCGTATTACACGAAGTGAAAAGCGTGGGGGCGATTAACTAACGCTGAGCATGCGCGAGATCGACTGGGCCGCAGCCAGCAGGGGCGGCAGCATGGTGTCCTGCATGACCTTGGCGTTGGTCCGGTTGGCCTGGCCGCTGATATTGATGGCCGCCACGGTCTGCCCGGCCCGGTTGGTGAGCGGTGCGGCCAGCGAGATCAGGCCTTCTTCGAGTTCCTGATCCACCAGGCTCCAGCCTTGCCTGCGAACCTGGTTGATTTTGCCCAGCAGATCCTCCATGTCCGTCACGGTGTGCCGGGTGTACGCCTTGCGCTCCGAGGCTGCCAGGCACTGCCGGACCTGTGCATCGGGCAAACCGGCCAGCAGGATGCGGCCCATGGATGTGCAGTAAGCGGGCAGGCGCGAGCCCACGCCCAGGCTGATGTTCATGATCTTGTGGGTGTGCACGCGCAGCACATACACGATGTCCGTTCCATCGAGCACGGCAGCGGAGCTGGACTCCCTGACCTGTTCCACCAGCGCTTCCATCACCGGCTCGGCCAGATTCCAGATCGGCATGGACGTGAGGTAGGCAAAGCCCAGATCCAGAATGCGCGGCGTCAGGCTGAACAGCTTGCCTTCGCTGCGGACGTAGCCCAGCGCTTCCAGCGTCAGCAGGATGCGGCGGGCTCCCGCGCGGCTCAGGCCGCTGCGCTCGGCCACCTCGCTCAGCGTTTGCCGTGGCGCGCTGGCACTGAAGGAGCGAATCACCTGCAGCCCACGCGCAAAGGACTGCACATAGCCGTCGCCGGGCTTGAGGTCTGCAATCCGTGAAGAGGCGGTATTTGCCATGGTCCTGGAAATCTCCTAAAATTCATTATACGAACTCTTGTTCTAATTACGAACAATTTTATGCAGGCCAACGCCCCTTTTTATGAGGGATGTTGCTGGCGAGCACTTCATCAAGTCTGGGAGACGTTTGCATGATCAACAAGATTGCCCGGTCCATTGCGGACGCTTTGGCCGGGGTGGAAGATGGCGCTACCGTCATGATTGGCGGCTTTGGCACAGCCGGTATTCCCAACGAGCTGATTGATGGTCTGATCGCCCAGGGCGCCAAAGACCTGACGGTGGTCAACAACAACGCCGGCAATGCCGATGTCGGGCTGGCGGCACTGCTCAAGGCCGGGCGGGTGCGCAAGATCATCTGCAGCTTTCCGCGCCAGGCCGACTCCTATGTGTTTGACGAGCTTTACCGCAGCGGCAAGTTGGAGCTCGAGCTGGTGCCCCAGGGCAACCTGGCCGAGCGCATCCGGGCCGCTGGCGCCGGTATCGGCGCCTTCTTTTCACCCACCGGGTTTGGCACGGAGTTGGCCAAAAACAGTGATGGCACGCCCAAGGAAACCCGCGAAATCAATGGCAGGCAGTACGTGCTCGAAATGCCGATCTACGGCGACGTGGCGCTGATCAAGGCCGAGCGCGGCGACCGTTGGGGGAATTTGATCTATCGCAAGGCAGCACGCAATTTCGGTCCGGTGATGGCCACGGCCGCCAGGAAAACCGTGGCCACGGTGCACGAGATTGCCGAGCTGGGCGAGTTTGATCCGGAGCACATCGTGACGCCGGGCATTTTTGTCCATCAGATTGTGAAAATTGACCGTGTGGCCACGCAGGCCGGCGGTTTCAAGAAGGCTGCATAAAGTATGAACCCCCACGTTTGCGGCTACGCCGCTGTACTGCCCCCCGAGGGGGCCCAATGCTGCCTAGGGGCGGCCCGTCGGAGCCTTGCATGACCTACCAAAAACGCACCAAAGACGAACTCGCCAAACGCGTGGCACAGGACATCCATGATGGTGCCTACGTCAACCTTGGCATCGGCATGCCCACGCTGGTGGCCAACCACTTGCCGGCCGGTGTGGAAGTCATCCTGCACAGCGAAAACGGTATTCTGGGCATGGGCCCGGCCCCGGCGGAGGGCGAAGAAGACTACGACCTGATCAACGCCGGCAAGCAGCCTGTGACCCTGCTCAAGGGCGGCGCGTTTTTTCACCACGCCGACAGCTTTGCCATGATGCGCGGCGGCCACCTAGACATCTGCGTGCTGGGCGCGTTCCAGGTCAGCGAGACGGGCGACCTGGCCAACTGGCACACAGGTGAAAAAGATGCCATCCCGGCGGTCGGCGGCGCCATGGATCTGGCAATTGGCGCCAAGCAGACCTGGGTCATGATGGACTTGCTGACCAAAAAAGGCGAGAGCAAGGTGGTCAAGCAGTGCAGCTACCCGCTGACCGGCATTGCCTGTGTCAAGCGCATCTACTCCGACCTGGCCACGCTCGAATGCACGCCGCAGGGCCTGAAGCTGGTCGACAAGGTCGAGGGGCTGCACCACGCCGAGCTGGAGGAGTTGGTGGGCCTGCCGATTCAACCCGCGTAGAGTGGGCAGCTCGCTGCCCGCGCTGCCCATGCAGAACGTTTTGATTTTCCCCAATGTCATTCTGAGCGCAGCGAAGAATCTCAAGTGCAGCAGAGATCCTTCGCTGCGCTCAGGATGACCAACCCTAGGATCCCATCATGAGCACCCAAGCCTTCATCTGCGACGCCATCCGCACCCCCTTCGGCCGCTACGGCGGCGCCTTAAGCAGTGTACGCACCGACGACCTCGGCGCCATCCCCCTCAAAGCCCTGATGGCGCGCAACCCCAAGGTGGACTGGCAAGCGATCACCGACGTGATCTACGGCTGCGCCAACCAGGCCGGCGAAGACAACCGCAATGTGGCGCACATGGCCAGCCTGCTGGCCGGCCTGCCGTTCGAGGTGCCTGGCTCCACCATCAACCGCCTGTGCGGCTCCGGCCTGGACGCCCTGGGCACCGCCGCGCGCGCCATCAAGTCGGGGGAGGCCACGCTGATGATTGCCGGCGGCGTGGAAAGCATGAGCCGCGCGCCGTTCGTCATGCCCAAGGCCGAATCCGCCTTCAGCCGCACCCACGCGGTCTACGACACCACCATCGGCTGGCGCTTCATCAACAAGCTGATGAAGGAAAAATACGGCGTCGATGCCATGCCCGAAACCGCCGAGAACGTGGCGGTGGACTACAAGATTGAGCGCGAAGCCCAGGACCGGATGGCGCTGGCCAGCCAGATGAAGGCCGTCGCCGCTCAGAAGGCCGGCTACTTTGACGCCGAGATCACGCCCGTCACCATTGCCCAGAAAAAAGGCGATCCCATCGTGGTAGCCAAGGACGAGCACCCGCGTGAAACCTCGATGGAAGTGCTGGCCAAACTCAAAGGCGTGGTGCGTCCGGACGGCAGCGTGACGGCCGGCAACGCCAGCGGCGTGAACGACGGCGCCTGCGCGCTGCTGCTGGCCGACGAGGCCACGGCCGCCAAAAACGGCCTGACCCCGCGCGCCCGCGTGGTCGGCATGGCCACGGCCGGCGTGCCCCCGCGCGTCATGGGCATAGGCCCGGCGCCCGCCACGCAGAAAGTGCTGGCGCTGACCGGCCTCAAGCTCGAGCAGATGGATGTGATCGAGCTCAATGAAGCCTTTGCCGCGCAAGGCCTGGCGGTGCTGCGCCTGCTCGGTTTGCAGGACGACGACCCGCGTGTCAACCCCAATGGCGGCGCCATCGCCCTGGGCCATCCGCTGGGCGCCAGCGGCGCACGCCTGGCCACCACGGCCGTCAACCAGCTGCACAAGACCGGTGGCCGTTATGCGCTGGCCACCATGTGCATTGGCGTGGGCCAGGGCATTGCGGTGGTGTTGGAGCGCATGTAGTCCAGCGCGCCGTCCCAACCCGACGCCGCACTCTGTGCGGCGTTTTTGCTTGGTGCGCCTTTTCCTGTCACTGGAAAACTGATTTCCGTCGTGTTCCTTGAGTCCTGGCGATGAGTGCAGCACACTCCGTGGACTCAATTGGTCTGCAGAAGGAGACAAGGCAATGGTCAAGCGCATCGGATGGATAGGTTTGGGCCGCATGGGCGAGGCGATGGTCAAGCGCCTGACAAAGGCCGGGCATGGGGTCAGTGTGTGGAACCGAACCGCCGCCAAGGCGGCGCCGCTGGCTGAATATGGCGCCACCATTGTTGGCAGCAAGCAGGACCTGGCCTCCTGCGACATCGTGTTCACCATGGTCTCTACTACTGACGACCTGAAGCAGGTGCTGTTTGGCGAAGGCGGCCTGGTGGCCGGTGCGCTCAAACCCAAAGTGCTTGTGGACAGCTCGTCGATCTCGCAGGAAGGCTCGGCCGAGATTCGCACGCGGCTCGAAGCCATGGGTGTTGGCTATGTATGTACGCCGGTCTCGGGCAATGCGAAAGTGGCCAAGGCCGGCAAGCTGCTGCAGGTGGCCTCAGGTCCCAAGGCCCTGTATGAAGAGGTCCAGCCCTATCTGCAAGCCATGGCCCACAAGGTGATGTGGGTCGGCGAGGGCGAACTGGCGCGCATCTGGAAGATTGCCCACAACACCATGTTCGGCGTGATCATCCAGAACCTGTGCGAGATCACGGTGCTGGCCGAAAAAGCCGGGATTCCGCGTCACGTGTTCCTCGAAAGCATCAACGACTCGGTGCTCGGTTCCATGTACACCAAATACAAAACGCCGATGCTCACGAATCTGACTTTTGACCAGGTGACCTTTACGCCCAAGCTGCTGCTCAAGGACATGGACCTGGGTATGGCGGCCGCCAAGGCGCACGGGGTGGCTATGCCGGCTGCCGCCGCCACGCGGGAGTCGGTCGCGCGCGTGGTAGGGCGCGGGCATGAGGACATCGACTTTGCAGTGCTGCTGCTTGAGACGGCAAAAGATGCCGGTCTGGAGCTCAAGCCGGAAAACGTCAAAATGAGCGACGGACTGGAGTCCTGATATGGCCCCCACGTTCCCTGCTGCGCAGTGTCACTGCCCCCCGAGGGGGCGCAAGTCTCGCCTTGGGGCGGCCCGGCGGGAGGCTTGACATGGCCGGCGCACCCGCCAGAACGCTGATTCGTGGTGCCACCGTCATCACGATGGACGCGCTGGGCGATCTGCCGCAGGGCGACATTCTGGTGACGGGCGACACCCTCACCGAGATTGCACCCATCATCCATGCCGATATCCATACCGGTGATATGCAGGTGGTCGATGCAGCCGGCTGCATCATCATCCCGGGCCTGATCAATGCCCACATGCATACCTGGCAAACCGCCTTGCGGGGGCTCGCCGCAAACTGGACGCTGCTGGAGTATTTCCAGAAGATGCATGCCGGGCTGGCCACCGTGTTTGAGCCGCAAGACCTGTACATTGCCACGCTGGTCGGCGCGCTGAATCAGCTCAACTGCGGCACCACCACGCTGGCCGACTGGTGCCACAACAATCCGACGCCGCAGCACAGCGACGCCGCCATTGCCGGCCTGCTGGAGTCCGGCATACGCGCCGCCTTCTTTCACGGCACACCCAAACCCGACCCGAAGCCTGGCGAACGCCCTTTCTGGGAGGTGCCGCACCCACGGGCCGAGATCGAACGCCTGCTCAAAGCCCATCAGGGCCAGCCGCTGCTGAGTGTGCAGGCGGCCGTGCTGGGGCCGCACTACTCGACGCTGGAGGTGGCGCTGCACGACTTCGCCATGGCCAAAGAGCTGGGCCTGATTGCCTCGCTGCACCAGGGCGGCGGGCCGGCCCGCACCCCCGACGGTTGGCAAAAGCTGGAGGCCGCCGGGCTGCTCGGCGAACACATCAACATCGTTCATGGGCACGCGCTGAGCGACCTGCAATTGCAGCGGTTTTGTGAACTGGGCATGAGTTTTTCGGCCGCGGCCGAGAGCGAAATGACCCAGGGCCACGGCCATCCGCTGACCGGCCGTCTGCGGGCCTTGGGCCGGGCGCCCTCGCTGGGCGTGGATCTGGAGAGCGTGCTCAGCGGCGACATGCTGACGCAGGCCCGCGTGGCGCTGGGCATGCAGCGCTCACTCGACAACGTCGCCTACCGCGACACCTACGGCACCATTCCCCGGACATCGACCATCACGACGCGGGAAGCGCTGTCGTGGGTGACGGTCGAGGGCGCGCGCATGCTCCAGCAGTCGCATCGCATTGGTTCGCTGGCGGCCGGCAAACAGGCCGACCTGGTGCTGATTCGCGCGACCGACCTCAACATGCAGCCGGTGCACGAGCCGGTCAATACGGTTGTCATGCAAACCTCGCTGGCCAACATCGACAGCGTGATGGTGGCCGGCCGCTGGAAAAAACGCCACGGCCAGTTGTTGGGGGTGGACTTGCAGCCCCGCCTGGCGGCCCTGCAGGCTTCCGGAAGAAAGATCGCGAAGGCACTTTCGCTATCAAATTAATAGCTACCTGCCCGCGTATTTAAACGGCAAAGACCGGTTTTTATATTAAATCCAGGAGACAAACCATGAAACGCTTCATTCTTTGCGTCGCGGGCTTGCTGGCGGTGGGCGGCGTGCTGGCCCAAGGCTACCCCAGCAAACCCATCAAATTCATCGTGCCGTTCACGGCCGGCAGCGGCACGGACATCATTGCCCGCACCGTGGGCGACACCATGAGCAAGAGCATGGGCCAGCCCATCCTGATCGAGAACCGGCCCGGCGCCGGCGGCACCATTGCCGCGGGCCAGGTGGCCAAAGGCGAGGCTGACGGCTACACGGTGCTGGTCCACTCGTCTGGCCATGCCCTGAACCCGGCGATCTACACCACCATCGGCTACGACACGCTGAAAGACCTCACCGGCATCACGCCGCTGGCAGCCCTGCCCAATGTGCTGGTGGTGAATCCGGCCAAAGGCTGGAAGACGCTGGCCGACCTCGTGGCGGCCGCCAAGGCCAAGCCTGGCCAGCTCAACTATGCGTCCGCAGGTGTGGGTAGCGCGACCCACCTGAATGCCGAAAAATTCCGCCTGCTGGCCGGCATTGAAGCCCTGCATGTGCCTTTCAAGGGAACACCGGAGGCCCTGACCAACGTCATCGGCGGCAGCAACGACTGGTTCTTTGCACCGCTGGCCTCGGCCTTGCCGCTGATCAAGGACGGCAAGCTGCAGGCGCTCGCAGTCAGCACGCCCGCCCGTTCGCCTTCCTTGCCGCAGGTGCCGACCACGGTGGAGGCCGGTGTGGCCGGCTCGGACTACACCTTCTGGGTCGGCATGCTCGTGGCGAGCACCACCCCCGCGCCCGTGCTCAAGCGCTTGCATGAAGAAGCCCTCAAGGCCATGGAGAACCCGGAGGTCAGGGAGCGCATGAACAAGCTGGGCGCTGATCCGTTGCCGATGTCGGTCCAAGCCTTCAATGCCTTCATCAAGACCGAAGTGGACGCGGCGGCACGCATTGCCAAAGCGGCCAATCTGAAAGGACAGCAGTGATGTCAGTGATTCATTTCGTTGGTGTTGGCAAGATGGGCTTGCCCATGGCCTTGCACCTGAAGGCGGCTGGTCATGCGGTGACGGTCAGCGACCCGAGCGAGGAGCGCTTGCAACTCGCGCGCCAGCAGGGCTTGCAGCCCGCAGCGGATGCCGAGGCAGCGATGGGGCAGGCGGAAGTGGTGTTCTCCTCGCTGCCCAACGACGCCGCCTTGCGCAGCGTGGCCGCCCAGGTGGGCCGCGCCGCACGGCGCGGCGCGACGTATGTCGATACCAGCACCGTGTCGCAGCAGGTTTCGGCCGAGGCCGCCCAAGTGCTTGCGGCCGCCGGGGTGCTCTATTTGCGCACCACCGTCTCGGGCAACAACAAGATGGCCGAGGCAGCGCAGCTCACGGTCATGGCGTCGGGCCCGCGTCCGGCTTATGACACCGTGCTGCCGCTGCTCAAGACCCTGGGCCCGAACCAGTTTTACCTTGGCGAGGCCGAGCAGGCGCGCCTGATGAAGCTGGTGGTGAACCTGATGATTGCGCAAACCAGCGCCATGCTGGCCGAAGGCCTGACCTTGGGCCGCAAGGGCGGGCTGGACTGGCACGACATGTGGCAGGTGCTGGGTGCCAGCGCCGTCGCCTCGCCCATCCTCAAAGCCAAGGCGGTGCAGCTCAGCGACCGCGATTTCACACCCACCTTCACGGTCGGGCAGATGATCAAGGACCTGGACCTGATTCTGGGCGCGGGCGCGGCCGTGCATGCGCCGCTGGCGCAGACGGCCCTGACGCACCAGCTCATGCACGCGGCGCTGGCCCAGGGCGAGGGGCACGAGGACTATGCGGCGATCATCAAGACGGTCGAGCGCAGTGCCGGTCTGTCTACCGAAATGGAGTGAAGCGATGAAAAGTTTTGTCTACAACGGACAAGCGGGTCGCGTCGTGTTCGGTGCCGGCAGCCTGCAGTACCTGGGTCGCGAGATCGAGGCGCTGGGCGCACACAAGGCGTTGGTGCTGTCCACGCCGGAGCAGCGCGCCTCGGCCGAGATGATTGCCGACCTGCTGGGGCCGCGCGCCGCCGGCATCTTCGACCGTGCCGTCATGCATGTGCCGGTCGAAACCGCACGCGAAGCCCGTGCGCTGGCGCGCCAACTCGGTGCCGACTGCGCCGTGGCCATCGGCGGCGGCTCCACCACCGGGCTGGGCAAGGCGATTGCGCTCGATTCCGGCTTGCCTATCCTGGCCATTCCCACCACTTACGCTGGTTCGGAGATGACGCCGATCTACGGCATCACCGAAGCGGGTATGAAAAAGACCGGCAAAGATGCCCGCGTGCTGCCCCGCACCGTGATCTACGACCCCGAGCTGACGCTCGGCCTGCCGGTCGGCATGAGTGTCACCAGCGGCATCAACGCGATTGCCCATGCGGCCGAAGGCCTGTACGCCACCGACGCCAATCCCATCATGGACTTGATGGCAAAAGAGGGCATAGCCGCTCTTGGCCGCGCCTTGCCAGTCATTGCCCAAAGCCCCGTTCGGGCTGAGCCTGTCGAAGCCGTGCTGCAAGCCCGAAGCGACGCCCTGTACGGCGCCTGGCTGTGCGGCACGGTGCTGGGCAATGTGGGCATGGCCCTGCACCACAAGCTGTGCCACACGCTGGGCGGCAGTTTTAATTTGCCGCATGCCGAAACCCACACCATTGTGCTGCCCCATGCGCTGGCCTACAACGCCGCTGCGGCGCCCCAGGCCATGCAGCATATCGCCGAGGCTCTCAACGGCAGCAGCGCGGCGCAGGCGGTGTTCGACCTGGCGAAGAACAATGGCGCGCCGGTGGCGCTAGGCGATGTCGGCATGAAAGAGGCCGACCTGGATCGGGCTTGCGACATTGCGATGCAGAACCAGTACCCGAATCCGCGTCCGCTGGAGCGTGATGCGATCCGGCAGTTGCTGCAGGATGCGTTTGAGGGGGCGCGGCCGCGGAAGTGATGAGTGGGTGTGGCAGGCGGCAATCGAGCCAAACCAACCGGTCAACGCATACTGCTTGAGTGGCTGCAATGCGAAAGGAGTCATTCAGGTGCAGCCTCTGCTGGGCTATAGTGCTTGCATTGCGAAATGTCGGACAGCTTGGTCCGGTGCCAATGCGCCAAGATAGGCGACAAGATAAAGGGGGGACTGTAGTGACACTAGCGTTTCAGGAAAAGCCCTTGCAAACCTTGGCTGCATGCGGCTTGCCGCCCTATGGACTGATTCGTATCCAGTGGCGAAATTCTGGTTTATCTGGTCGGATAAGCTGGGATTGCCAGAATATCCGACGGTCTACATCACGTTAAATTGCATGCCGAACACCTTCGCTCACGCATCGAAATGGACACACTTCCTTGCATCACGCGCGGAGTTCCCGGCCGGCGAACGGCTGCTTGCCGCCTTTCATATTGGGAAAGTCACGCGACTGTGCGAGTGCGGTTGCAATAGCTTCGACATTGAAGTTCCGGATGGTGCTGTGGCGCCGCTTGCTCAACCCGGGGATAGTGGTGGTTCCGTTTTTGAGTTGGAATTCCGAACGACTGAGGAGCAAGGCACCTTGGAGTTCATTGTTCTTGTTGGAAGCAATGGTCATCTGGCAGGCATTGAGGTCGATTACTGCGCCAATTCATACCCAGTGCCGGATGAGATTATTCTTATGGAGCCGCCATATCATGTTCGAGCATCAGCGTCCCTTGCAATTTAACTGGTCGGCCAACGCGGAACCGCAATTGCAGGAGGCGGCTTCGCCGCAAGGGTTGCGGTCCGGTTGCCTTCAACGTCTAGGCACCTTAGATAAGGAGTAGTCCATGGCTTGGCCACGAAATCAGAGCACAGGTCCCGGGGGCGGTCTCTCTACTGGTCCTGGGGGTGGAATGTCGACAGGGCCCGGTGGCGGCGCGTCGACTGGTCCCGACGGTGGAATGTCTACCGGTCCTGGTGGCGGCATGTCCACTGGGCCTGGTGGCGGCCTTTCAACGGGTCCGGGTGGTGGCATGTCCACCGGTCCCGGCGGCGGCTTGTCAACCGGTCCTGGCGGAGGTCTCTCAACCGGGCCGGGCGGTGGTCTTTCCACTGGTCCGGGCGGCGGTATGTCCGCTGGCCCGGGCTCGTATATGAGCAACATCCCGCCTTGGCCAGTTTTCATAAAAGAACTCGAGAACAGGGGCTTGCATCAGTACGCAAACCTCATTCGGCAGCATCTTAGGTAGCGTAGGTGTCTAACCACGCGCTCCAGAGGGACGCCTGCTGCGCAGGCGCCCCTGAGCTTGGGCGTTGACCACAAAATGCCGCGCGCGCCTCTGCTGTGGCCGTCTACCCTTACCCCAGCAAACGAAGCTGCAGCGGTGAAGGACCTGTACGCGCATTTGGCGGGCCTTAAGTACAGCGTTCAAGCCTGGAAGGCGGCGCTCCTTCTCTATCTCACTGCCAAGAATCCTCCGCCGTCCATCACTCGCGACGTAGCGAGCCGCTGGCGCTTCGTAGCCTGCAATGAGTGCATCCTAGAGCTCTACCACTTGCGAGCTCGTCTCGAGAAGATTCAGTCAGTCAAACTCCGTAATTGTCAATCTGTGCGAGCGATGGTTGATATGTCACGATTGAAAGACGCTCGGAAACGACTAGACGAGTACTTCCCGGGCATCGAAGCTCTTCGACATGCAACTGCGCACAAAGGCCAAAATGAGGCGCATCCCGAAGTGCACGCACCTGATGGACAGTATGCGTTGTTTGGATTTCGTGAACCGGACAGATTCAGCGCTCCGTACGAAGGCCAGTTGCACTATCTTGACATCACGCACCAGTCGCTGGGGCGCATCACTGAAATAGTCACTGAGTACTTGGGAGCTTTCAAATTGGCTGCGCGAGAGCTAGAGATGCAAGGTCACATTGAATGAGACACACGTTGAGGTCTAACATGTCATATATGGACATGGACGCACAAGTGCGTCCGCTCGCGCGCGCGCACTAGCCCCTTGTGCGCCGGTCATCTTCACGTTTGTGGCCAACAGAATAGGAGCCAACCTTTGGAACTAGCCCCGAAAATTAAAAGTGACAAATTTCAATGCCCACATTGCCAAGTTGTTTCGCAGCAACATTGGTTCGATGTCAATAGTTGCAGCGAGACAGTAACAAGCATCCTAAAACATTTTTTCTATGACTACAGAGTCAATATACGAGATTACAAACAGGAAGCTATCGCAGACTTTATCAATGGAGTAGAAGCCGTAATCAACAGGCAAATGCGCGAGTTTGTTCCGAGAGGATTTTCTGTCGCCACCTGTTCAACATGTGGACAGGTGTCCCTCTGGGTGAACGAAGAAATTGTTTACCCAAAGCAAACCCCGGTTGCTCCGCCAAACGCAGATATGGAACAAGAAATTCAGGACTTATACCTTGAAGCTTCCACGATTGTCATAGATTCACCTAAAGGAGCTACCGCATTATTGCGACTGGCCTTGCAGTTGCTTCTTAAACAGCTCGGGAAGTCAGGGAAAAACATCAACAATGATATTAAGGAACTCGTCGCAGATGGTCTAAGCCCAAAAATTCAGCAGGCATTAGATTTGCTGCGAGTAGTCGGCAACAATGCCGTACATCCTGGTCAGATAGACCTTGATGATGGACGAGATATTGCCCTAAAGCTGTTCCATGTTCTCAACTTCATCGCTGATGAGATGATTACTAAGCCCAAAGAACTTGACCTGCTGTATGTTGACGTTGTGCCAGAAGAAACCAAAATGCACATTAACGAAAGGGATGGGAAGTGACCATTCGCGACAAATCCCACATAGCATGGTGCTCAAAAAGGACAGGCCAAATGCTGCGCATTTGCCCTGCCCCTTAGCTCTACGTTAAACGACTGCTATCGAGAAGCTCGAATGACCGGAGTCAGTGCAGTCATTCGCCGACTCACGCTTGACCGTCAGTTGTTGGCCGATTTCAACCCCAGTTATTCAATACACCCCAAACCGCCCCGTCCACTTGCGCTCGTAGTCCATCTTCGCAAAGTGTTCGGCGATGAAGTCAATGAAGGTGCGCACTTTGGCCGACAGGTGTTTGCGGCTGGGGTAGGCCAGATTGATGGTCAGGCGGGGCAGGTCCCAGTCATCGAGCACCGGCACCAGGCGCCCGGCGACGATGTCGTTGTACAGGATGTAGGTGGGCTGCACCAGAATGCCC
>NZ_JAKFDR010000123.1:0-93120 GCF_036676035.1 Polaromonas sp. | reverse complement strand
TGGAGGTGCGAAGGGGTTCCATCGGGCGCAAATCAAGGCGCCTGCCGCCGCCCGCACTGATGTGCGGGCAAGGTAGGCAACGCCGAGTTGCGCCCGATGGGACCCCTTCCCTTCGGGTTGCGATCAAAAAGGCCATGCGCGGCGTTGCAAAGCCTTGTCGGGGGCCTACCCCGACAGCGTTTTGCGCCTTGCTCATGGCCTTTTTGACTCGCAACGCATCCTTCAATATTAGTGTGAACAGGCCCTAACCGGCTGTTGCAGCTCAGGCCGCGCTGCGCAACTTCACGGCCGGGAAATCAAGCGGCACGCTGAACGCCACGTTCACGTAATTGGTAAAGAGGTTCAGCGCCACATGCGCGAGGATCTCAACGACCTCTTCGTCGCTGAAGCCGGCCGTTCGCAGTGCCTGCACATCGGCGCCGGACACCTGGCCACGGGCGTTTACCAGCTTGAGCGCAAAGCGCAGTGCGGCGGCCGTCTTCGGATCGGATGATTCGCCGGACTGCGCGGCGCGCATTTCCTCCATGCTTGCGCCGGCCTTGCGGCCCAGCGCGGTGTGGGCTGCGAGACAGTATTCGCAGGCGTTGCAGTCCGCCACGGCAACGGCGATCTGTTCGCCGAGTTTGGCGTTGATGACGCCGCCGCCCAAGGCACCGAACGATCCCCACATGCTCTTGAGCGCAGCGGGTGAGTGGGCAACGGCGCGAAACATATTGGGTGTGGCGCCGAAGGCGGCGTGAATCTGCTCGAGCAGGGACTTGCGCTCTCCGGAAGCTGCGCTGGGCTCAACGAGGGAAATGCGGTTCATTTGAAACTCCTTGGGTGATGGGTGATGGATGAGGCGTGCTTGTTGCACTCAAGCAGTGTCATGGCAGAATCGATACAAAAAGATTCATTTAATCCATCAAACAATCCATTTCGTCCAGATTACTCATGTCAGACCTAACTGCTCCCGTTGACCGTCTTTCTTCCCTGCTGGAACGGTTCAGGGTGCGCGCCCATTTGTTTCACGCTGGGCCTCTGTGTGGGGTGACGCATTTCGCAGCCGAGCCGGGACGCGGCTTTCTTCATGTCTTGCGGCGCGGGAGCATGGTGGTCATGCATCGCCCCAGGCACGGTGCGCCGCGCAAAGTCGTGGTGAGCGAGCCGACGCTGTTGTTCTACCCGCGGCCGTTGGCGCACGACTTCCACAACGCGCCCGAGGAAGGCTCGGACTTCATTTGCGCCACACTGGACTTCGATGGCGGCGCCAGCCACCCGCTGGCGTGTGCATTGCCAGCACTGGTGGTGCTGCCTTTGCGCGAGGTGGAAGGCCTGGATCACACCTTGGCACTGCTTTTTGCGGAGACGGAACGGCTGCGATGCGGGCAGCGATTGCTGGCAGACCGCTTGTTCGAGGTACTTTTGTTGCAGTTGCTGCGCTGGCTGCTGGATCACCCGGATGAGGGCAGCCTGCCAAAAGGGCTGCTCACGGGTTTGTCGCATCCCAAGCTGGCGCGGGCACTTGTGGCGGTGCACGAGCGGCCCGGCCTGGCCTGGACGCTGGAGTCGATGGCGGAACATGCGGGCATGTCCCGCAGCGCCTTTGCCTCAACGTTCAAGGACCAGGTGGGCGAGACGCCTGCCGAGTATCTGCTGCGATGGCGCGTATCGATTGCGCAAAGCCTGTTGCGCAGCGGATGGTCGATCAAGGCCGCGGCGGATGAACTCGGCTACGCCAGTGCGTCTTCATTTTCACGGGCCTTCACGCAGACGGCTGGCGTGTCGCCCCGGGAGTGGTTGCGTTTAGCCGCCTGAAATTGCGGCGTTTCTGCCAGCCGTCAAAGCTTAAAGCCCCAAGGCCTTCCAGCCCTCATGGCCCAGCTTTTCCAGCGTCGCGATGTTCTGCTCGAAGATGGCTTCGGCTTCGGGGAAAGCCTCTACGGCACGCTCCACGCTTTCCTCGCGCAGCAAATGCAGGATGGCAAACGGTGCACGGTTGGTGTAGTTGCTGATGTCGTCAGGCTCGGTGCCGTCAAACTGGAACCGCGGGTGAAAGCTCGCAAGCTGCACCACGCCTTCCAGCCCGTGCTCGTCCACGACGCCTTCTGCGATCTCCAGGAAATCATTGAAGTCCAGGAAGTCCTCGAACAGCGTCGGATGAATCAGCAGCGTGGTGTCCACCTCCTCGGCAGGCGTGGCCACCAGCAGGTCGAGCTCGCGGTCCAGTTCCTCCAGCAAATCGTCGGCATGGCGGGCATGGCTGACCACCAGGCGTACCTGATTCTTCACGTACACCGCCTTGGCAAACGGACACAGGTTGAGCCCGATCACGGCTTTTTCGAGCCAGTGACGGGTCTGAGTCAGGACTTCGTCGTCGGTCATACCCATCTCCAGGGAGCTACACGCAACGGCCGTGGAGGCTCCGATTCAACCAAGCCAGGGCCGCGGAACCGGCTCTGCCGGGCCGCAGGCGCAGCGGCCCCCTCGGGGGGCAGGAAGCTACACGCAGTGAGCGACCGTGGGGGCATTATTTCAGCGCCTTGAAGCGCACGCGCTTGGGCTTTGCGCCCTCTTCGCCCAGGCGTTTCTTCTTGTCGGCTTCGTATTCCTGGTAATTGCCGTTGAAGAAGGTCCACTGGCTATCGCCCTCGGCGGCCAGAATGTGCGTGGCAATACGGTCCAGAAACCAGCGGTCGTGGCTGATCACCATGACGCTGCCGGCAAATTCGAGCAAGGCATCTTCCAGCGCGCGCAGGGTTTCGACGTCCAGATCGTTGGACGGTTCATCGAGCATCAGCACGTTGCCGCCGGCAATCAGGGTTTTGGCCAGGTGCAGGCGGCCGCGCTCACCGCCCGACAGCATGCCCACGCGTTTTTGCTGGTCGGCGCCGTTGAAGTTGAAGCGTCCCGCATAGGCGCGGCTGGGCATGGTGAACTTGCCGACGGTCAGCATGTCGAGCCCGCCCGAGATGTCTTCCCAGACGGTTTTTTCGTTGGCCAGGTCATCGCGGTGCTGGTCCACAAAAGCCATGCGGGCGGTCTTGCCGATCACCACTTCACCGCTGTCCGGCTGCTCTTTGCCCGAAATCAGCTTGAACAGTGTGGACTTGCCGGCGCCGTTGGGGCCGATGATGCCGACGATGGCGCCGGCCGGCACCTTGAAGCTCAGGTTGTCGATCAGCAGGCGGTCGCCGAAGGACTTGCTGACGCCCTTGAACTCAATGACTTCGTTGCCCAGACGCTCGGCCACCGGGATGAAGATTTCCTGGGTTTCGTTGCGCTGCTGGTATTCATAATCCGACAGCTCTTCAAAACGCGCCAGACGCGATTTGCTCTTGGCCTGGCGCGCTTTCGGATTCTGACGTGACCATTCCAGCTCTTTTTTCAGGGCCTTGGCACGGGCTTCCTCGCCCTTTTGCTCCTGCGCCAGACGCTCGCCTTTTTGATCCAGCCAGCTGCTGTAGTTGCCTTTCCAGGGAATGCCATGGCCGCGGTCCAGTTCCAGAATCCACTCGGCCGCATTGTCGAGGAAGTAGCGGTCGTGGGTAATGGCGACCACCGTACCCGAGTAGCGCTGCAGGAACTGCTCCAGCCAGTCCACCGATTCGGCATCCAGGTGGTTGGTCGGCTCGTCCAGCAGCAGCATGTCGGGCTTGGACAGCAGCAGGCTGCACAAGGCCACGCGGCGTTTTTCGCCACCCGACAGAACGCCGATCTGGGCATCCCAAGGCGGCAGGCGCAGCGCGTCGGCGGCGATCTCCAGCTGGTGCTCGGAATCCGTACCAGAGGTCGCGATGATGGCTTCCAGACGGGCCTGCTCGGCGGCCAGCGCATCAAAGTCTGCATCGGGCTCGCCGTAGGCGTGGTACACCGCTTCCAGTTGGGCCTTGGCGGCAAATGCCGCACCCATGCCGGCCTCGACACTCTCGCGCACGGTGTGTCCGGGGTCGAGCTTGGGCTCTTGCGGCAAGTAGCCGATGTTCAGGCCCGGCATGGGGGTGGCTTCGCCTTCGATCTCGTTGTCCAGGCCGGCCATGATCTTGAGCAGCGTGGACTTGCCCGAGCCGTTGGTGCCCAGCACGCCAATCTTGGCGCCGGGGAAAAAGCTGAGGGAAACCTCTTTGAGAATTTGACGCTTGGGCGGCACGATCTTGCCGACCTTGTTCATGGTGAAAACGTACTGAGCCATCAGGATTAACTTCTAAAAAGTGAAAAACAAAGCAAAAAAACGGGAAGGTTGTAGCTTTTTTACAAGCTGAACCACACGCCACCATCCGCAAGACTGGGCCAGAAAACATCTGATTTCCAGACCGTGATTTTTGGCGCGAATACCCTGATTATCGTTCCGTGCGACAATGCACGGGTTGCGGGCTCCAGTTGCCCCTAACATTTGGGCACATCTCGGGTACTACTTTCGGTAATTACTTACGGTGTTTTTGGCCCGACTTTTTGACCCCATCTGCCTTTGACTGGCGGGAAGCTTTCTCAAAAAAAGCACCCAACAGGCCGATCCTTAGCACCACACTGGTGCAACATCATGACATTTGAAAATCTGAATTTGGCCCCGGCCATTCTTAAGGCCGTGCTTGAGCAGGGCTATGACACGCCCACCCCCATCCAGGCCCAGGCGATTCCCGCCGTGCTGGCCGGTGGTGACCTGCTGGGCGGCGCCCAGACCGGCACCGGCAAAACCGCCGCGTTCACGCTGCCCCTGCTGCAGCGCCTGAGCAGCGAACCTGCCGTGAAAAACAAACGCGGCGTCAACGCTGTGCGCGCCCTGATCCTCACGCCGACGCGTGAACTGGCTGCGCAGGTGGAAGAAAGCGTGCGCACCTACGGCAAATACCTGGACCTCAGCTCCATGGTGATGTTTGGCGGCGTCGGCATGGGCGCGCAAATCGACAAGCTGCGCCGCGGCGTCGATATCCTGGTGGCCACCCCCGGCCGCCTGCTGGACCACGCCAGCCAGGGCACGCTCGATTTGAGCCAGGTGCAGATTCTGGTGCTCGACGAGGCCGACCGCATGCTGGACATGGGCTTCATCCACGACATCAAGAAGGTGCTGAACCTGGTGCCCAAGCAAAAGCAGTCCCTGCTGTTCAGCGCCACCTTCAGCGACGAAATCCGCGAGCTGGCCAACGGCCTGCTGCGCAACCCGGCCTCGATCCAGGTCACGCCGCGCAACACCACCGTCCAGCGCATCACGCAAACGGTGCACCCGGTGGGCCGCAGCAAAAAGAAGGCGCTGCTCACCCACATCATCAACGAACACAACTGGAGCCAGGTGCTGGTGTTCACGCGCACCAAGTTCGGCGCCAATAACGTGGCCGAGCATCTGACCAAGAACGGCATCTCGGCCATGGCGCTGCACGGCAACAAGAGCCAGACCGCACGCACCCAGGCCTTGCAAGGCTTCAAGAGCGGCGACATCCGCGCACTGGTGGCCACCGACATCGCCGCGCGCGGCATTGACATCGACGAGCTGCCGCACGTGGTGAACTACGAGATCCCCAACGTCAGCGAAGACTATGTGCACCGCATCGGCCGCACCGGCCGTGCCGGCAACAGCGGCGAGGCCGTGAGCCTGGTCTGCCTGGACGAAGAAGGCTTCATGCAGGACATCGAGCGCTTTACCAAGCAGAACATCGAAAAAGTGGTGGTACCCGGCTTTGAAGCCGAGCCCGGCGAAAAAGCCGAGCCGCTGGCCATGGGCCGCCAGACCATCTGGGGCGGTCTGGGCAAGCCGCCCAGCCGCGACGTGATGCAGGCCGCCGCCAAGGCAGCTAGATCCGAAATGATGCAGCGCATTCGTGACACCAAGGGCTCGCAGCCTGCACGTGGCGCGAACGGCAACGGCAACGGTGGTCGCGGTCCGCGCCCTGCCGGTGGCGGAAACGGTAATGGCGGTGGCAATGGCGGTGGTCGCGGTCGCGGCCCGGCTCAGCCCCGTCAAAACTCTGGCTACTCACAAGGTGGCCAGCCGTCAGGCCAGCCACGTCATGCGCAGGCGCAGGCGCCACGTCACGACTCGCGGAGCGAGCCCCGCAACGACTTCGACAATCAGCAGCCGGCCAGCCACGCCTCTTCAGGCTTCCCGTCTTCAGGCCAACCCACAGGCAACCGCAACAATTTCCGCGGAAACCGCTCCGGCGGCGGTGGTGGTGGTGGCCGGAGCAACGGGCCTCGTCGGTCGGGAAATTCTGGCTCGTTTACGGGCCGATAAAACCTGTACGGCGGTTCACTGCGTGGACCGCTCAAGCCGCTGATCCCGGGCAACTACCAGGCCATTGCGGCTACCGATGTGGCCGCCGCCTTGATCGGCGCTGTCCAGGCTGGTCAGCCGGGGCGCCGCGTGCTGCTGTCGGGCGAGTTGCAGTTGCGCTGAGTTTTCATGATTATTTTGGCCTCCAGCCCATGGAAATCCTGGGTTGAAAGCTATTAATTTAGTAGCACTCTGCGCGCGACAGTGACAGTGACAGTGTCCGCTACTGGCCACCGGGCAGCAACGGTGGCCACGATGTCCTCGGGCCGGCTCGCCACATCAAAGCTTTGCACATTTTCCTCCGCGTCCGGCGCTTCCAGCGTGCTGAGCTGGCTGGCCAGCAGTGACAGCGGCATGTAGTGGCCGGTCCTTGCTGCCATGCGCGCAGCCAGCAGCTCGTAGTCGCCATGCAGGTAGAGAAAATGCAGGTCGGGCGCGCCCTGGCGCAGGATGTCCCGGTAGGAACGCTTGAGCGCAGAGCACGACAGCACCAGACCCTGCCCGGCCAGGCGTGCTTGCCGGATGCGCCCGGCCAGCGTTTGCAGCCAGCCCTCGCGATCATCGTCGTTCAAGGCAATCCCTGCCGCCATTTGGGCCACGTTGCGGGCGGAATGCAAGGCATCGCCTTCAAGAAACTCCAGGCCCAGGGCTGCGGCCAGCTGGGAACCCACGGTGCTTTTGCCGCAGCCGCTGACCCCCATGACGACAAAAATATCGGAACGCATCACCATCCCGTTTTGCCCTCAGATGAAACGCAAAATCATGATGTTGACCACCGCACCGTCGCGTCGGCGCGCAAGTGCAAATCGGGCAGCAACTCCAGCCCCAGCCCGGGCTTGCCGTTCAGGCTGAGCATGCCTTTCGTCACTTTGGGCAACTCGGTCACCAGCTCTTTGTACCAGCCGGTGTAAAACGCGCGCACGCTCTCCTGGATCAGGGCATTGGGCGCATGCAGGGACAGATGGCTGGATGCCGCCCAGACCACCGGCCCGGTGCAATCGTGCGGCGCCACCGGCAGTTGCCAGGCATCGGCCATCGCCGCAATCTTGCGCGCCTCGGTCAGCCCGCCGCACCAGCTCAGATCCAGCATGGCCACACCCGCCACGCCGGTTTGCAGGTAATCCTTGAAGCCCCATTTGTAGCTCAGCGTTTCGCTGGCGCAAATCAGCGCGTCACAGTCTTTGGCGTATTGCTTGAGCAGGTCGAGCGAATCCATGCGGATCGCGTCTTCGTGCCAGAAGGTGTTGAAGGGTTTCAGGGCGCGCGCGATCTTTTGCGCCATCGGCAGCCGCCACAAGCTGTGAAACTCGACCATGATGTCCATCTGGTTGCCGACTGCTGCGCGAATTTTTCGGAAAGGCTCCAGCGCCAGATCCAGGTCCTGGTTGCTGATGTACTGGCCATCGCTTTTTTCGGCGGCTGGATCGAAGGGCCAGATTTTCATGGCGGTGACGCCTTCGCTGAGCAGGGACTCAGCCAGCTCATCGGCGCGGTGCAAAAACCCTTCCAGGTCTTCGTAAGGCCCGCTGTTCTGCCCAAGGCCCCAGTTGGCGGTGTTCTGGTTGACGGTGCTGCGCACGTACTGGTAGCCGGCACAGGTGTTGTAGATGCGGATGGCGTCGCGGCTCTTGCCGCCCAGCGCCGTGTACAGCGGCATGCCGGCCGCTTTGCCAAAAATGTCCCACAACGCGATGTCGATGGCGGAGTTGCCGCGGGTTTCCGCGCCGGAGCCGCGCCAGCCCAGGTAACCGGTGATGTCCTTGTTGCGCGCTTCGATGGCCAGCGGGTCCTTGCCCAGCAGCTTGGGTCCGGCCCACTCGTGGATATAGGCCTCTACGGCCGCCGCGCCCATGAAGGTTTCCCCCAGCCCCACCAGTCCTTCATCGGTATGAATGCGGGTCCAAATGATGTTGGGGAACTCACCCAGACGCAGGGTTTCGACTTTGGTGATTTTCAATTGAAGCTCCAAAAGAAAGCCGCAAGAGTCACCCCTTGCGGCCTTCAAGCATGAAAGGAGTTAACCGCCGCGAGACTTCTTCAGCGCGTCAAGCACCGTCGTCACCGCTTCGCCACCGATGGTCGGCACGTTGCGGTCATACACAGGTTTGACTTTTTCGAACATGCGGCGCTGCTCGGCAGCCGTGATCTCGTTGACCAGCATGCCTTTGGTTTTCAGGCTGGACAGGGATTTTTCATTCAGGCTGCGGTTGGCCGCCCGTTGAACCTTCTGGCCTTCCATTGCCGCTTCACGCAGCACAGCCTGCTCCTGCGGGTTCAGCTGGTCCCACAGTTTTTTGCTGTAAAGAATCAGGAAGGGCGTGTATGCGTGGCGCGTGACGCTGAGGTACTTCTGCACTTCATTCAACTTGGAAGTTTCAATCGTGACAAAGGGGTTTTCCTGACCGTCAATGGTCTTGGTTTCCAGCGCGGTGAAGACCTCGCCAAAAGCCATGGGCACGGCATTGGTGCCCAGTGTCTTGAAGGTGTCAAGGAAAATATTGTTCTGCATCACGCGGACCTTGATGCCGTCAAAATCTTCCGCTTTCGCGACCGCCCGCTTGCTGTTGGTCAGGTTGCGGAATCCGTTTTCCCAGTAGGCAAGGTTCACCAGACCGGCTTCCTCCAGTTTTTTGTTGAAGTAAGCGCCGGCCGGGCCATCGAGCACGGCGTCCGCTTCTTTTTCATTGGCAAACAGGAAAGGCAGGTCGAACACGCCCAGTTCCTTGACGATACCCACCAGTGGCGAGCTGGACGTGCACACCATCTCCTGCGTACCCGCACGCAGCGCCTGCGTGGCAGGCAGGTCGCCGCCGGCCGCCCCGCCCCAAAAGGCGTTGATCTTGATCTTGCCGCCGGTCTTGGCCGCCAGCACTTCCTGCATTTTCTTGACGCCGACGCCAACCGGGTGGTCTTCGTTCACGCCATTGGTGAACTTGATGGTGCGTTCGGCAAACTGCGCGAAGCTTGAAGTCGCGACCAGCAAAGTGGCTGCGGCCAGGGCCGAGGCCAGGGTTCTGCGTTTGAACATGGTTGTCTCCTTTTATATAAAAAACGGCAGGGGTTGGGAAAGGGAGGTCATCGCATCCACCATTGAAGCGGCGCGGTGACGATGGCAGGGAAAAGAACCAGCAGGAAAAGCACGGCCAATTGCGCCATCAGGAAAGGCAGCACGCCCTTGAACGCATCGTCCATGCTGATTCGGGCAACACCGCACACAACATTGAGCACTGTGCCCACCGGCGGTGTGATCAGGCCGATGGCGTTGTTCATGATGAACATGACGCCGAAATAAACCGGGTCAATGCCGGCCTTGAGCACCAAGGGCATCAGCACCGGCGTCAGAATCAGCACGGTGGGCGTGAAATCCAGCGCCGTGCCGACGATCACGATCAACGCCATCATGATGAACATCAGCAGCATCTTGCTGCCCATGAACGGCGCCATCATGCTGGCGACTTCCGTCGGGATATTGGCTACCGTGATCAGCCAGGCGCTGACCATGGCCGCGGCGACCAGGAACATCACAACAGCCGTCGTCTTGCCGGCGGCCAGTATCAAGGCGTACAGCGCCGACCATTTGAGTTCGCGGTAGATGAACATGCCCACCACAAAGCTGTAAACCGCAGCCACGACGGCCGCCTCGGTCGGCGTGAACACGCCGAACTTCATGCCGCCAATGATGACGATGGGCAGGGCCAGCGCGAAGCCGCCTTCCGTGCTGATGCGCAGGCGGTCGGGCATGGCCAGCTTGGGGGCGGGAAGAACGTTTTCCTTTTTCGCCACCCACCACCAGGTCAGGCCGATCGCCACGCCCATCAGCAGGCCCGGCACGATGCCGGCGAGAAACAGTTTGGTGATGGACACATTGCCGGCCACGCCAAAAATAATCAAGCCTATCGACGGCGGAATCACCGGCGCAATAATGCCGCCCGATGCGACCAGCCCCGAGGCCCGGCCCACGTTGTAACCGGCGGCCCGCATCATCGGGAGCAGCAGCGCGGCCAGCGCGGCCGTGTCAGCCACCGCCGAGCCCGACAGCGACGCCATGATCACCGCGGCAATGACCGTGACGTAACCCAGGCCGCCGCGAAAATGCCCGACCCAGGCCATGGCCAGATTCACAATACGGCGGCTCAGGCCCCCGGCGTTCATGAACTCGCCCGCCAGTAAAAAGAAGGGCACAGCCAGCAGCGGGAAGTTGTCGGCGCCCTCGACAAAACGCTGGGCCAGAATCTGGCTGTCAAAAGTCACCAGGCCGCTGGTTGCGGCCAGGAAAGCCATCAGGGTGACGCCGCAAACCAGCAGCGCATACGCGATCGGCATGCCGATGGCCATGGCAGCCAGCAAGCTGACTATGAAAACACTGACCGTCATGCCTTGATCCCCTGAAGTTGTTTTTCGGCATCGGCCAGGCCTTCGGCTTCGACCACCTGCACCAGCTCGTCTTCACTGATCCGCCCCGTCACCAGGCGGTACAGCACATTGAGATTGATGATGCCCATCACCACGCTGACCACGTAGCCAATGCCATAAATCCAGATCATCGAGATGCCCACCACCGGCGAGACGTTGCTCACCTGCAGTTCGTGCATCTCAAAGGTACCCATGAAAAACAGCACATTGCAAAAAAGCATCAGGGCCTCGCTGAGAAACAGACAGACCTTCCTGGCCCTGACCGGCAGGTGCTTGACCAGCGTATCCACCCCCAGATGCCCACCTTCGCGCATGGCCACCATCGCGCCGATATAGGTCAACCAGATAAAGAAGTAACGCGACATCTCATCGGAAATGGTGATGCCGGAGTTGAAGGCATAACGCAGCACCACGTTGCCAAAGACCATGACGACCATGGCCACCATGCAGAGCACCACCAGCAGTTCCATCAGTTTGAAAAACCAGTGAATCGAAACATCAATTGTTTTTTGCAAATTCATCTCCCACTTGTTGTCTCTGTTGTTCTCGTCAGGCTGCCTTGAGCCGCGACGCAGGGTTGCTCAGGCTGGGCAGGCGCCGGCGCGACGCCAGCACTTCCTCGATGTCTTCCTTGGCACCGTCGATCAGCACACGGATGGCGCGCTCGGCCTCATCGGGCTGGTGCGCGATCACCGCGTCCAGCACGGCGCGATGCAGCGGCAGCGAATGCGCCGGTCCGTCCTTTCGGCGCGTGGAAATTTCGAAGCTGGTGCGCAGCAGAGCGCCCAGGGCCTCGCTCATTTGCACCAGCATGCGGTTGCGGCAGGCGCGCAGCAGGCCCTGGTGAAAGCGCAAATCGTGCGTGACGTAGTCGCCGCCCTCTTCGACCGCGCGCTTCATGCCGGCGTAGGCGGCCTCGATTTCGGCAATATCCTGCGCAGTGGCACGCTCGGCCGCCAGCCGCATGACAGCGGGCTCGACCACGCGGCGCAGGTCCTGCAGGTCGCGCAAAAATTCAGGGGTCAGGCCTGCCTTGGACTGCCAGATGATGACATCGGGGTCAAACCAGTTCCAGTGGTCTTCGGACAGCACGCGGGTGCCCACTTTGGGACCGGTGGTCATCAGGCCTTTGGCGATCAATGACTTCACCGCTTCACGCACCACGGTGCGGCTGACACCCAGCTCCTGGCACAGCACAGGCTCAGGGGGAATCGAGGCGCCCACGGCATAACGCCCCGCGACGATGGCTTCGCCCAGGTGGTCAACAGTGTTGCCGTGAACGTTTTTAATCATTACTGGATCGTTACTGGTTATTACTAGGATGTGCGGCGCAATGGTATGACGATAATATGTTTATCAATTAAGGACTTTCCCTATGACCGAACCCAAGACGCCCAAGAAAAAGAACCCTCACGAGCTCCGCAGCCAGCAATGGTTTGGTCGCCAGGACCGCGACGGCTTTGCCTACCGCAGCTGGGTCAAAGGCAAGGGCGTGCCCCATGACCAGTTCGATGGCCGCCCGGTCATCGGCATCTGCAACACCTTTAGTGAACTGACGCCCTGCAACTCGCATTTCCGCACCATTGCCGAGCAGGTGAAGATCGGTGTGTATGAGGCGGGCGGCTTTCCGCTGGAGTTTCCGGTGATGTCGCTGGGCGAAACGCTGCTGCGCCCGACCGCCATGCTCTACCGCAACCTGGCCAGCATGGATGTCGAAGAAAGCATTCGCGGCAACCCGATTGACGGCGTGGTGCTGCTGATGGGCTGCGACAAGACCACACCTTCGCTGGTGATGGGTGCTTCGAGTGTTGACCTGCCCACGGTGGGCGTCAGCGGCGGCCCCATGCTCAGCGGCAAATGGCGCGGCCAGGAGCTCGGCTCGGGCACCGGCGTCTGGAGCATGAGCGAGCAGGTGCGCGCCGGCACGCTCAAACTCGCTGACTTTTTTGAGGCCGAAAGCTGCATGCACCGCAGCCACGGCCACTGCATGACCATGGGCACGGCCTCGACGATGGCCAGCATGGTCGAGGCGCTGGGCATAGGCCTGCCCGGCAACGCCGCCTACCCCGCGGTCGACGGGCGGCGTAATGTACTGGCCCGCCTGGCCGGTCGCCGTGCAGTCGAGATGGTGCATGAGGACCTGACGCTCTCAAAAATCCTGACCCGCGAGGCGTTTGAAAATGCCATCAAGACACTGGCCGCGATTGGCGGCTCCACCAATGCGGTGATTCACCTGATTGCGATGGCCGGGCGCATCGGTGTGAAACTGACGGTGGACGACTTCGACCGCCTGGCCAGCGAGCTGCCCTGCCTGGTCAATCTGCAGCCTTCCGGCAAATTTTTGATGGAAGACTTCTGTTACGCCGGCGGCCTGCCGGTGGTGATGAAAGAAATCGCACAGCACCTGCACCTCGGGGCCATCACTGCCAACGGCCAGACCATAGGCCAGAACATTGCCGACGCGCAAAACTACAACACCGAAGTCATCAAGCCGCTGGGCGAACCCTTCAAGGACAAGGCCGGCATTGCCGTGTTGCGCGGCAACCTCTCGCCACGCGGCGCAGTCATCAAGCCCAGCGCCGCCACGCCCGCCTTGATGGTGCACACGGGCCGCGCGGTGGTGTTTGAAAACATTGAAGACTTCCACGCACGCATTGATGACAAAGATCTGGACATCGACGAAAACTGCATCATGGTGCTGAAAAACTGCGGCCCCAAGGGCTACCCCGGCATGGCCGAGGTGGGCAACATGCCGCTGCCGCCCAAGGTGCTGCGCAAAGGCATTACCGACATGGTGCGCATCAGCGACGCGCGCATGAGCGGCACGGCCTACGGCACGGTGGTGCTGCACACCGCGCCCGAAGCCGCCGCCGGCGGCCCGCTGGCCGTGGTGCAAAACGGCGACCTGATTGAGCTCAACGTGCCGCAGCGCAAACTGCAGCTGCTCATCAGTGACGAGGAGCTGGCGCATCGCCTGAGCCAATGGACAGTACCAGCGCCGCCGCTGTCCTCCGGTTACTGGAAACTGTATGTCGATCACGTGCTGCAAGCCGACGAAGGCGTCGATCTCGACTTTCTCGTTGGCAAACGCGGCGCATTTGTGCCGCGCGACAATCACTGAACATCTACTGAACTGCGAACGAACCTGTGACACACCTGCTGGCCGTTGATTGGGGCACGTCGTCTTTGCGCGGCGCATTGCTGGACAACCAGGGGCGGGTGCTGGAAGAACGCTCTTTTGCGCGCGGCATCCTGACCGTCGCCAGTGGCGAATTCCCCGCAGTTTTTGAAAGCTGTTTTGGCGCCTGGATGAGCCCTGGCACCCTGTGTCTTATTTCCGGCATGGCTGGCAGCCAGCAGGGTTGGCTTGAAGCGCCCTACTGCGCCTGCCCTGCCGGGTTCGACGACCTTGCCGCCCAGCTGGTCTGGCTGGAACCGGGCCGCATCGGCATCGTGCCGGGCTTGAGCGTTGAAAAGGACGGTGTCCCCGATGTCATGCGCGGCGAAGAAACGCAGGTGTTTGGGGCGCTACAGCTGCTGGGCCTGGACAACGCCCGACTTGTTTTGCCTGGCACGCACAGCAAATGGGTAACCGTCGCCCATCGCCGGGTCACGGATTTTTCAACCTGGATGAGCGGCGAGTTTTATGCCTTGCTGCGCCAGCATTCCATCCTGTCGCGCACGCTACCCGCCAGCGAGCCCGCGCCAGATGCCGGGGCTTTTGAGCAGGGCGTGGCCCATGCCTTGCACGGCGATGGTCTGCTGCACACGGCGTTCAGCACGCGAACCCTGTCGCTGTTCAAGCGCATGGCGACTGATGCGCTGCCCAGCTATTTGTCGGGGCTGGTGATTGGCGAGGAGCTGAAGTCACAGTCGCTGCAACGCGACGACACCGTAGTGGTCATGGGTGCCGAAGCGCTGACGGCACGCTATGAACAAGCACTGGCGCAATGCGGCGTGGCCGTGCAACGCGTCGGCAACAATGCCACCTGGCGCGGCTTGCATGCCATTGCCAATACCCTGCCTTCACTATGAAACCACATCAAAAACTCTCGCACGCCCTGCAAACCATTCCACTGGTCGCCATTCTGCGCGGGCTAACGCCTGACGAAGCATTGCCCGTTGGACAGGCGCTGGTGTCCACCGGCTGGACGCTGATTGAAATTCCGCTGAATTCACCGCAGCCGCTGGACAGCATTGCGGCCATGGCGGCGGCCTACCCGCAAGCCCTGATCGGTGCCGGTACCGTGCTGACGCCGGACGATGTGCGCAATGTGCAGGCCGCGGGCGGCCAGCTCATCGTCTCGCCCAACTTCAACCCGGCGATGGTGCGCGAGGCCGTGCGTCTGGGCATGGTGTGCCTGCCGGGCGTGATGACGGCCAGCGAAGCCTTTGCTGCGCTTGAAGCCGGTGCCTCGGGTCTGAAACTGTTCCCAAGCGAGATGATCACGCCTGCCGTGGTGAAGGCCTTGCGCGCGGTGTTGCCAGCAGGCACCGTGGTGTTGCCGGTGGGCGGCATCACGCCCGAGAGCATGCGCCCTTACCTGGCGGCCGGGGCCAATGGTTTTGGCATTGGCTCTGCCCTGTACAAACCCGGCACGCCGGCTTCCGAGGTGGCTGAAAACGCTATGAAGTTCATAGCTGCCTGCGCTGGTACCATCCGGGCATGATCGCTAAAACATCACCAGGAATCTCCTTCGGGCTGACAGGCCGTGTCTGCATCGTTACCGGCGGTTCGCAAGGTATTGGCGAGGCTTGCGCGCGCCGCTTTGCCCGCGAGGGTGCACAGGTCGTCATTGCCGATATCGCAGACGCCCCAGGGCAGAAGCTGGCGGCAGAACTCGGTGCCCTGTATGTGCATTGCGATGTGGGCGACAAGGCCCAGGTCGATGCACTGGTCGCGCAAACCATCGCAGCGCATGGCCGTATTGACGTGCTGGTGAGCAACGCCGGCATTTTCAAGGCTGCCGATTTTCTGGAAGTGACCGAAGCCGATTTTGATGCCGTGCTGCGCATCAACCTGAAGGGAGCCTTCCTGGTCGGGCAGGCGGTCGCGTACGAAATGACCAAGCAAGGCAAAGGCAGCATCATCAACATGAGCTCGGTCAACGGCGTGCTGGCCATTCCCACCATCGCCAGCTACAACGTGAGCAAGGGCGGCATCAACCAGCTCACGCGCGTGATGGCGCTGGCGCTGGCGGACAAAGGCATACGCGTCAATGCCGTGGCCCCCGGCACGATCGCCACCGAACTGGCGGCCAACGCCGTGCTGACCAGCGAAGCGGCCAAGACCCGCATCCTGAGCCGCACCCCCATGAGGCGCTTGGGCGAACCGTCCGAGATTGCCGACACCGTGGCTTATCTGGCCAGCGATGCGGCGAGCTATATCACCGGCGAGATCGTGGTGGTGGATGGCGGGCGCATGACGCTGAACTACACGGTGCCGGTCTAGGCCCTGATCACGCGCGCCGTCCGGGATTCAAAGCTTGGGTCCCTTCATCACCTCGGCCTCCATGGCCGCATTGCGCTCCTCACTGGCCTCAATGGGTTCCATATCCTCGTCGATGGAAGCCGCTGCGCGTTCCGCGGCCGCTTTCATTTCTTCAGCGGTGGCGTCGAGTTCTTCATCGTCCTCGCTTGGGGGCTCCAGCATGTCTTCAAGCATGGCCGCCAACTCCGGCGTGTCCCACGGCTCGCCGTGCTGCTTTTTCTTTTTGATGTAGTGTCTGACTTCTGCGTCTTGCTCCGCGGTCAAGGGAAGCCCGCGGAAGGTGCTTTGAGGGTCAATGTCGGGCATGGTGTTCCTCCGGGGTTCATCGAAACCCATCACGAGGCTCAGACCCGATAGCACCGCCTCGTCTACCAGGAAGGCGATCTCGCGCTGGGATTGGAAAAGTTGCGCGCCATGCTGTTATCCTAATCCTGTTCCGTCACTGGTGGAAGCAATCACCATACATCGTGCCCCGACTGCAGCCCTTCTTGCGGACCACCCGTCAACCTTTTACGCCCGCAATGTAGCGTTCGAGCTGCTGGATGATGAAACTCTGCTCGGAGATGATGTCCTTGACCAGATCGCCGATGGAGACAAGACCGATCAGCTTGCCGTTGTCCATGACGGGCAAGTGGCGAAGGCGCTTTTCGGTCATCAGCGCCATGCATTCCTGATTGGTATGGCTGGGGCCCACATACTGCACCGGCGAGCTCATGATGTCGCGCACCGGCGTTTCCTTGAACGACCGGTCCGTGAGAACCATTTTCCGCGCGCAATCGCGTTCGCTGATGATGCCGACAAACGCCTCCCCTTCCAGCACCAGGAGCGCGCCAAGATTCTTCTCCGCCATCAGCTGGACGGCGTCGAACACGGATGCCGAGGGCCAGACGGTGTAGACAGCCTGATCAGGCTTGGCCTTGAGAATTTGTGCGACGTCTTTCATGGCTTCCTGTTCAGCGTCTGCAGCCATCGACCCTCATCACGACGATGGGTCCGGGTGGACCTCGAAAATTCATTCTAGGTGTCGCAATGCCCCTCGTCAAACGCCTAGAATTCCGTATGCCTTCCGACACCACCATAGCCGCCAAACCAACGGCGACCGGCGCGGCCGCCGGTCTTTTCACGGACGATGCCCGCACCACCCGCTGCGCCTGGTGCCAGGCCACGCCGTTTTACCGCAACTACCATGACAGCGAATGGGGCTTTCCGGTGGCGGACGAGCGCAGGCTGTTTGAGAAAATTTGTCTCGAAGGTTTTCAGGCGGGCTTGAGCTGGCTGACCATTTTGAACAAACGCGAAGCCTTTCGAAGCGCTTTCGCCAACTTCGACGCAGAACAGGTGGCCCGGTTTGATGAGCATGACGTCAAGCGGCTGCTGGGCGATGCCGGCATCGTGCGGCACGCAGGCAAGATTGCCTCCACCATCAACAATGCCCGGCGCGTGATCGAGTTGCGCCGTGAATTTGGCTCGCTGGGCGCGTTTGTCTGGCGGCTTGAACCCGGCCCCGCCGGCCGGCCTGAGCGCATCACGCAGGAAACCGTCCGGACCCTGTCGGCCTCGCCGGCGTCCGCGGCCCTGTCCAAGGACCTCAAGAAACGCGGCTGGACCTTTGTCGGGCCGACCACGCTGTATGCCTTTATGCAGGCCATGGGCCTGGTCAATGACCATCTGGAGGGCTGCGCCAGCCGGCAGGCAGCCTTGGCTGCACGCGCAGCCTTCACGCCGCCCGGCTAAGAACCTGTTTACGATCTAAACGAGGCCGCGTTGGGGTGCAATCGGGATGAGTGGGGCGCTCGGGTCCGCCGCATGGGCTAATGCCCATGCAAGGGCCTGGGTGGCTCAATCGCCCGATTTCACCCCAACCCGGAGGGCAAGCGCCTTCTCGGGCGGTCTGCGGCGTTGCGGCGCTTGCCCATAGCTATGCTATGGGCGGCGCACCGCGCCTTGCATCCCATCCCGACAAGGTGCTTGCGCGGCCCCGTTTAGATCGTAAACAGGTTCTTATAGCCAGCGGGCCTTCTTGAAGCGCCAGTAAAGCAGGGCGCTGACGCTGGCAACCAAGCCCAGGGCCATGACATAGCCGTACTTCCACTTGAGCTCGGGCATGTGTTCGAAGTTCATGCCCCAGATGCCGGCAAAAGCGGTACAGACCGCGAAAATGCTGGCCCAGGCCGCCAGGCGCTTGGTCACTTCGCTCTCCTCGATGGTGGCCATCGCCAGGTTCACCTGAATGGCTGTTCCTATGGTGTCGCGCATGGTGTCAATCAAGGCATTGATGCGCGACAGGTGGTCGACTACATCGCGAAAATAGTCCTGCACGCCGGTGCAGATGTGGGGCACCCGGCCTCCGTGCAGCTTGCCCGCCCCTTCCAGCAGAGGGGCCACCGCATGCTTCAAAACCATCACGCGGCCCTTGAGCTCATACAGCCGCTCAATGTTCGAACGGGCCGTGCCTTTGGAAAAGATGTCCCGTTCAATGGTTTCCAGCTCCGTCTCGAATTCGTCAAGAATGGGAAAGTACCGGTCCACCACCGCGTCCATCAGCGCATAGAGCACAAAGCCGGAGCCGTGCTGCAACAGCTCCGGCTCCCTCTCGCAGCGCGCGCGCACGCCCAGAAATCCTTTCTGGCTGCGATTGCGCACCGAAAGAACGTAGTTGCTCCCGGTGAATACATTGACCTCGCCGAGATTGAGTTCCTTGGGATTGTCCGGCGCAGGTTCGACCAGATGCAGCACCGAAAACAGCGAAACGCCGTACTCTTCGATTTTGGGGCGCTGATGCCCATGCCGCGCGTCTTCGACCGCCAGTTCATGCAAGCCGAACTCTTTTTGCATCTCTTCGAGCTCTGCCGGTGTGGCGTCCTGCAAGGCAACCCAGACGAAGGCGTCTGGACGGGAAATGTAGCTGCTGATCTCGCTGGCCGGAATATCGGCAAGTTTGGTGCCGTTTTGGTAGACCACACAATTGATGAGCATCTGATTTCCCGCAAGTTAAGTGCTTGCGTGAATTCTGGCACAGCGACGTTTCTGGGCGATAACGGGCTTGCGGGCTGACGGGCTTGTCACCCCAGCCGGTTCAGGCAACAGCGCGGGTCATGCGCACCACCTTCGCTTCCCGGATCGGCAGGTTGATCAGCGCCGCACCGACGGCCAGCACGATGTCGATATACCAGACCCAGTCGTAGGCGCCGGTGATTTCAAACACCTTGCCGCCCAGCCAGGCGCCGAGAAAGCCGCCCACCTGGTGTGACAGCATCACGATGCCGAAGAGTGTGGCCATGTTGGCGGTACCGAAAAATTTGGCAACCAGGCCGGCGGTGGGTGGCACGGTCGACAAAAACGTGAAGCCCATGACGGCGGCAAAAACGAGCACCACCGCCTCGGTTTTGGGTGCCAGCAAAAACACCAGCACAGCGACCGCGCGAACCGCATAGGTCAGCGACAACAGCGACTTCATGCGCCAGCGGCCTATCGCCCAGCCCATGCTCAGGCTGCCCACGATGTTGAACAGTCCTATCATCGCCAGCGCCCAGCCGCCGACCTGAACCGGCAGGCCGCAGGACGCAATGACACCGGGAAGGTGGGTGGCCAGAAAAGCCACATGAAAGCCGCAGACAAAAAAGCCCGCGCCCAGCATCAGGTAACCGGGGTTGCGCAGCGCCGTGCGGATCGCCTCGCGCGTGCCCACCGGCTGATGGCCGGCCGGGGCGGACTGCAACGAATTGCCCTTGAGCACAAAAGCGGCCGGCAGGCACAGCAGCACCAGCAAACCCATGACCTGCATGGCGCTGGCCCAGCCCATGCCGGCGATCAGTGCAGCAGCCAGCGGCGCCATCAGGAACTGGCCGAAGGAGCCGCCGGCATTGACGATGCCGGTGGCCATGCCGCGCTTTTCAATCGGGATCAGCCGCGCGGTGGCGGCCATCAGCACCGACGGCCCGGCCATGCCGGCCCCGCCGGCCGACAACACGCCGATGGCAAAGATCAAACCGGCGGTGCTCGTCATGTAGGGCGTGATGACGGTGCCCAGCGCCACCAGCAAAGCGCCCGTCAAGAGCACTCGACCGGCGCCTATCCTGTCGGCCACAGCCCCGGCGAAAGGCTGCGTCAGTCCCCACCACAGCTGGCCAAAAGCAAAGGCCAGGCTGATGCTGCCAAGGCCCAGCCCGGTTGACGTGTTGAGCGGGCTCAAAAACAGGCCCATGGTCTGGCGCGTGCCCATGGTCAGGGCGAAGGTGCCTGCGGCCGCCAGCAGAACGACCCACAGCATCGCGCGCTTGTTGTTGCTACTCATCGGTTTCTCCAGATTCCACGGGGGACAAAAGTTCAAGGGTTTCGTCGATCATCGCATGCAGCGCCACCACGCGCTCGACACCCAGCGCCTGGTTGATGGCTTCCTGCGCCACGCGCCAGCGGCGCTGCGCCTCCTGCCGTTTTTCGCGACCCTCGTCCGTGATACTGACGAGGCGGCTGCGTCCATCGACACCGGCGGCCAGTTCCAGCCAGCCGGCGGCGATCAGCGGTTTGAGGTTGCGCGTGAGGGTGGAAGCGTCGACCTTCATTTCAACCGCAAGATCGCCGGGCCGGATCGGACCCAGCTTGTAGACATAGGACAGCAGCGAGTACTGCGTGCCCCTGAGGCCGGTCTTGCCGACCTCGGCGTCGTAGTGCTGCGCCACGCGGCGCATCAGCTGGCGCAGCTTGAGATTGGTGCAGCCTTGCGGCTTGACAGCGGTGTCCATTTATATTATTGTACCTGCAACTATTGCATATGCAAGTATATTTCAAGGAGCAAGCGTGACGCAGATCAATCATCTGGAAAACTGGCTCGCCCAGGAGCGTGAAATGGCAGCCCGCCTCGATGCCGGGCCCGGTGCCGGCGTGGCCCGGCCCGAACAGGTGGCCGGCAAGACCGGACTGGAAACGCTGCAGGCCATGCTGCGCGGCGAGCTGCCCTACCCGCCGATCGCCCGGACGCTGGACTTCATGCTGCTCGAAGTGGATGAAGGCCGCGCGACATTCCAGGGCACGCCCGGGCCGGCCCATCTCAATCCCATGGGCACGATCCACGGCGGCTGGTACGCCACCCTGCTCGACTCGGCCCTGGGCTGCGCCGTGCACACCATGATGCCGGCGGGCCGCGGCTACACCACGGCAGAACTCGGCGTGAACCTGGTGCGCGCCATCGGCCCCAGGGCGCCCCGGGTGCGCGCCGAAGGCAAGGTCATTCACTGCGGCCGCCAGCTTGCCACCGCCGAGGCACGTCTGTACGGCCCCGACGGCACGCTCTACGCCCATGCCACGACGACCTGCCTGGTGTTTGAACTTCCCAAGCAAACATAGCGCGCAGTCCGCCAAAAAAACTGCCTAATATCTGCTTTCGGTCCGGAGCGGCCGGTTTTCTTGGCATGGCGAACACACACGCCTGACTATCAGCACCCAATCGCGGAGGCACCTCTGAATCGTGCCCGGCCACCGACCCTCCCCGGTGCATTACTTCGTGAATTTCCCGTTCCGCCCCAGGATCAACAGATCGACGAATTTGCCCGAGCTGTGCTGGGTGGGTGACAATTCGACGGGGTAGCCGCCCAGGTCCACGCTCTTCATGGCTTCAAGGCTGTGGATCAGGCTCTCGCGAGTCGGCTTGCTGCCGGCGCGTCTCAGGGCTTCCACCAGCAACTTTGCGGAGAGGAAACCCTCCATCTGGCTGAAGGTGTATTCCTTGATTCCCTGCGCACTGGCCAGGACCTGGAATTCCCTCGCCACGCTGACGCCCTGGTTCCATGGCGACGGCACAACCTGCGAGACCACGATGCCGCGGGCCCGCTCACCCAAGGCCTGTACCAGCTGTGAATTGCTGATGACGGACAGCATGTAAAAGGTTGAGCGGTGGCCGGCCTTGAGATACGCGTCAACGAAGTCGATGCTGGGTTTGCCGGCACTGACGACGATGATGGCCTGCGGCGCGGCCTTCGCGATCTTGTCAACCGCCAGATCCATCTTCGATCCATCGACTTCCAGCGGCGCTTGCGCCATCAAGGAAACTCCATGCGCCTTGGCCGACTTTTCGACCGATGCCAACCCTCCGGTGCCGAACGGGTTATTGAGGTAGACCGCGGCAACCTTGGTGATGCCAACGGTCGCCAGTTGCCTGACCATCGCTTCAAGTTCGGTGCCATAGCCCGCCTTGATGTTGAACACATAGCGGCTGAACTTCTGGCGCAGGGCGTCCGAACCGGTGAATGGGGCGATGAAGGGCACGCGATTTTCTTCGACAAGCGGCAATGCCGCCATCGCGGGCGGTGTACCGGCGTACTGGAACAGGGCCAGCACCTTCTCCTCTTCGATCAGCTTGCGGGTATTCTCCGCGGCCTTCTTGGGGTCATAGGCGTCATCCAGGGCAACGATCCTGATCTTGCGGCCGCGTATCCCGCCAGTCTCGTTGACATGCTTGAGGTACAGGCTCGCGCCTTGGCGGACCTCGCTCGACAAGGCAGCCAGCGGCCCACTGAGCTGGCAGGACTGGCCTATCAGTATTTCTGTATCTGACACGCCGGGGCCAGTTTGTGCCGCCGCTACCTGGATGCCGATGCATAAGAAAGGGCCAATGCACTTGCGCGCAAGGATGTGGCACCGCTTTTCAAAATAGTTACGCATGATGTCTCCTGTTGTTATTGAGTAATCCGGCTGAACTCACCGCTTTCTTGGCTCTACACTCCCAAATACGCCTACGGATCTAGTGGCTCTTTCTTGCTCAGTTAGTTGAACCGGGATAGGTCACCACAGGCTTGCCCTTCATGCGGTGAGAGCGCCCGCGAAAAACCGCCACACGCACGCCGTTCTGGTTGCTAACCGCCACGTCATAAACCCCCGTTCGGCCGCTTTGGCTGACCTCCGTTGCGCGTGCTGTGAGGACGTCGCCACCACGCGCTGGCGTGATGAAGTCGATATTCAGCGAGGAGGCCACCGTGAGCTCGTTGTAAGAGTTGCAGGCGAAAGCAAAGGCCGAGTCTGCCAGCAAGGTGATGAATCCGCCGTGGCACATATCAAACCCGTTGAGCATGTCTGCACGCACCATCATCTCGATATGGGCAGAGCCAGGCCCGATGTGGATTACACGCAGCCCCAATCCGCGCGAGGCACGGTCTTTGGCCATCATGCCAATCGCCACGGCATCGGCAATCTTTTGCGGGTTCATGTGGGGTTCCATCATGTATTCCTTCGTTTCCTTGGTTGTTAGCCGCTGTGTTGGGGCGGGCCCGTCCACGGCCATTGCTACATCCCCAAATACGCCTGCCTGATCTTGTCGTCCTTGAGCAACTCTGCCCCCCGGCCCGACATCACGATGCGGCCCAGCTCCATCACGTAGCCTTGGTCTGCGATGGACAGGGCCGCGCGGGCGTTTTGCTCCACGACCAGGATGGTGATGCCCTGGTCACGCAGTTTCTGGATCAGGCGGAAGATTTCCTGAACGATCAGCGGGGCCAGGCCCATGCTGGGTTCGTCGAGCAGCAAGAGCTTGGGCTTGGCCATCAGCGCGCGCGCCATCGCCAGCATTTGCTGTTGGCCGCCTGACAAGGTTCCCGCGGGCAAGTGGCGCTTTTCGTGCAGGATGGGAAAGAGTTCGTGCACAGCCGCCAGGCTTGGCCCTATCTCGCCCTTGGATCGCGTGAAAGCGCCCAGCAGCAGGTTGTCTTCGACGCTCATGGGTGCGAAGACCTGCCGGCCTTCAGGTACCTGGCTGATGCCCGCACGCACGCGCCGGCTGGCCACCAGGCGGCTGATGTCTTGCTGCTGGAAATCAATGCTGCCGCCGCTGGCAGGCTGCACACCTGAAATGGCGCGCAGCAGCGTGGTTTTTCCGGCCCCGTTGGCGCCCACCAGCGCCACCAGCTGCCCCGGCCTAACCGCGATGTCCACGCCGTGCAGCGCCTGGATGCGGCCGTAGTGGCTGGTGAGCCCCTTGACGACAAGCAAGGCATCCGGTCTGTGCCTCGGGATCGAAGCGATGACAGTCATGCAACCTCCAGCTGTTCTTCGGTGCCTGCTTCAACGCTCACTTCGGCGCCCAGGTAAGCGGCAATCACCTGAGGGTCGGCGCGAACCTCCGCCGGCGTGCCATCGGCAAGCTTTTTGCCGTGGTCCAGCACCGTGATGGTGTCGGACACGCTCATCACCAGCGGCATGTCGTGTTCCACCAGCACCACGGTCAGGCCGTCGTCTGCCAGTTGGCGGATCAGCAGGCCAACTTCGGCCGTCTCCGTCGGGTTGAGCCCGGCGGCCGGTTCGTCCATCAGCATCAGGCTGGGGCGGGTCATGAGGGCGCGAGCGATTTCCAGGCGCTTCAAGGCGCCGTAAGACATCTGGCTGGCTTGCGCGTCGGCATACGCCGCCACGCCCACCCGTGCCATGGCCTTCAGAGCCTCTTCGCGACAGGCCCGGTCGTCCCTCCTGAGCCGCGGCAGGGACAACAGTCCGGCGATCAGGCTGCTGTTCTGGCGCAGATGCGCGCCGACCATCACGTTATCCAGCGCGCTCATGTTCATGCAGACCTGCAGGTTCTGAAAGCTGCGCGCCATGCCGAGCGCGGGCAGCTTCTGCGGCGCCAGGGCCGTGATGTCCTGCGAGCCGAATAGCACCTGGCCCGAAGTCGGGGTGTACATGCCGGTGATCAGGTTGATCAGCGTGGTCTTGCCGGCGCCGTTGGGACCAATGATGGAGTGAACCGTGCTCTTGCGCACCGTGAAGCTCACGTCCTGCACGGCACGCAGGCCGCCAAAGACCTTGCTCAATGACTTGACTTCCAGTGACTTCATGCAGTGCTCCGGTTCAGCCTGGCACGCAAGGTGGGCACTACGCCTTTGGGGAGAAAGATCATGCTCGCCATAAGCACGATCCCAAAGGCCACGGTTTCCCAGCCTTCCAGCGTAGAGAGCAACTGGGGCAGCAGGGTCAGCACAATGGCACCCACGATGGAGCCGAACACCGAGGCCATGCCACCCAGCACCACCATGGTCACCAGTTCAATCGAGTGATGAAATCCAGCGATGCCGGGCGTGATGAAACCGACGTAATGGGCGCTCAAACTGCCCATGACACTGGCTACCACGGCGGACAACACGAACACCCGAATCTTCATGGCCGTCACGTCCACACCCACGGCAAAGGCGGCGATCTCTGAACCGTGAATCGCTTGCAACGCCCTGCCCCCGGGTGCATTGATCAGGTTGATCGCGGCCCACGCCATGACGAGCAGGGCTGCAGCGCAAACCGCGTACCAGTTTTTCTCGCCGCTGATTTCCCAGCCGAACACCGAGAACGCCGGCACGGACATGCCGTCAGGCCCACCGGTCAGGGCCGACTCGTTGGTGAGCACGATCATGATGATGATGCCCAGCCCCAAGGTGGCCATGGCCAGGTAGTGCCCCTTGAGGCGCAGCACGGGGCGAGCGACCAACAGCGCCAAAGCCGCCATGCCACTTGCCGCTGCCGCCAGCGCCAAAGCAGGTGGCCAACCGTAGCGCGAGGTCAAAATGGCCGAGGCGTAGGCACCCAGGCCGAAGAAGCCTGCGTGGCCCAGACTGATCTGGCCGGTGTAGCCAATCAGCAGGTTCAGGCCAATGGCGATCACCGCGTTGATGGCGATGCGGATGGCCACATCGTAGTAAAAGCTGTTGGGCAAGACCAGCGGCAGGCACAGCAGGACGAAGGCCAGCAGAAACAGGCCACGGGTAGAGGAAGAGAGCTTATTCATGCGAAGACTTTTTCCAGGTTCAAACCCGGTCGATGGTTTTGGCACCGAACAATCCGCTCGGCATGAAGAACAGCACCAGCAGGATCAGCACAAAGGGCATCGCGTCCTTGTAGGCCGACGACACATAGCCTGCCGTCATGGCCTCCAGCACCCCGAGCAGCAAGCCACCCACCACCGCGCCCATGCCATGCCCCAAGCCTCCTAGCGTGGCTGCCACAAAACCTTTGAGGCCCAGCATGATGCCCACGTCATACGAGGTGTAGGTGATGGGGGCCAGCAGAACGCCGCCCACCGCACCCAGCGCCCCGGACAGCACGAAGGACAGCAGAAGAACCGACTTGGTATTGATGCCCACCAGTTCAGCCGCCAGCTTGTTGTGCGATGTGGCGAGCATGGCCTTGCCCTGTGCGGTGCGACCAAAAAACCAGCCAAGCGCAGCCACCACCACAGCGGCAACGCCGAGTACCCACAGGCTTTGGGGCAGCAAAGTGGCCCCGGCCATCACAAAAGGCTTCTCGCCCGAGAAGGCGGCCAGCGCGTGCGTGCCCTTGCCAAGTACGACCTGCACCAAGCCCCGAACAACCAGCGAAGCACCGATGGTGATGATGATCAGCGGCACCACATCGGCACGGCCTGCGGGCTCGATGGCGAATTTCTCAATCAAGGCACCCACGGCGCCCGACACCACAACGGCCAGCGCGATGGCCAGTGGCAGCGGCAGGCCCAGGCCCGCCAATACCACCGCAGCCATGCCGCCCAGCATGATGAACTCACCCTGGGCAAAGTTGATCACGCCGCTGGCGTTGTAGATGATGGCGAACCCGAGCGCCGCCAGCGCGTAGGTCGCGCCTATGGTCAAACCGGAGAACAGGAATTGCAAAAACTGGGCGAGCATGGCGTGCTTACTTCAACAAAACCCAGCCACCGTCCTTGACTTCCAGCATCCGGAAGGCCGACAGATTCAAGCCCATGTGGTCTGTGACCGACAAGTTGAATTGGCCGGTAGTGCCCATGAAGCCCTTGGTCTTCTCCAATGCGTTGCGCACGGCCTCCTTGTTGGTGCCGCCTGCCGTCTTGATGGCCGAGACGCTGAGCATCAGCGCGTCAAGGGCATAGCCGCCAAAGGTGGAAGGCTCGTCTTTGTATTGCTTCCAGTAGGTGGCGGCGTAGCTCGTCACCAGCGGCTTCTGAGGATCGTTGGCCGCCAGGGCATTGGCCACCAGCAAGGCCGGGGATGGCAGGCGAACGCCTTCGGCAGCCTTACCGGCCAGCTTGATGAACTCATTGGAGGCCACACCATGTGACTGGTACAGCGGCAGGTTCATGCCCAGTTGCGCCGCGTTCTTGGTGACCACCGCTGGCCCCTGACCGAGACCAAATACAAACAAGGCCTGAATGCCTGAAACCCCGCGAATCTTGGCCAGCTGCGCGGTCACATCAGTGTCCTTCGGGCCATAAGTCTCATCGGCCACCAGGGTGATGCCGTACTTTTGTGCCACGGTGCGCGTTTCCTTGGCGCCCGACTGGCCAAAGCCGCTGGTCTCGCTGAGCAGGCCTACCTTGGTGAAGCCACGCTTTTTCATGTCTTCAAACACTTTCTCTGCGGCCATGCGGTCGGTGTGCGGCGTCTTGAAGATCCACTTCTTGACGGGCTCGACCACCACCACAGCGCCGGACAGTGAAATCAGCGGAATACCCGCTTTCTCCACCAGCGGCGCCATCGCCATGGTGGCACCCGTGGTGGTGCCCGCGATCAGCAAGTCCACCTTGTCGTCGTCGATCAGCCGCTTGGCGAAGCCATTGGCTTTGCCAGCCTCGGAGGCATCGTCGTAGTGAACCAGTTCGAGCTTGCGCCCGAGCACGCCACCGTCCTGGTTGATTTGTGCGAGGTAGGTTTGCAGGGTCTTGAGCTGCGGGTCGCCAAGGTAGCCAGCGGGCCCGGTGGTCGATAGCACCGCGCCGATGCGAATGGGGCCTTTGCTCTGGGCGGCTACCGGCAAGGCCTGTGCCGTCATCAGTACAGCGGCCAGGGCAATCAGGGTACGTTTTTTCATGGAATGTCTCCTCGAGTTAAAAAGAATGCGCAGCTGAAGAAAAGGGGCTATCTAAACGCGCTCAAGCACCAAGGCAATGCCCTGCCCAACGCCCACACACATGGTGCACAGCGCATAGCGGCCCTGGCGGCGATGCAATTCGTAGACGGCGGTGGTAACCAGGCGCGCGCCACTCATACCCAGTGGGTGGCCGATGGCAATGGCGCCACCATTGGGATTGACGTGCGCGGCCTCGTCAGGAAGCCCAAGTTGGCGCAGCACCGCCAGCGATTGCGCCGCGAAGGCCTCGTTGAGCTCAATTACGTCCATCTGCGCCAGCGTCAACCCGGTCTTGGCCAGTAAGCGCTGCACCGCGTCAACGGGGCCGATGCCCATGATGCGCGGCGCGACGCCTGCCGAAGCACAGCCAAGGACACGGGCGAGTGGTTTGAGGCCATGACGCTGCACGCCCGCCTTGGAGGCCAGCAGCAAGGCAGCAGCGCCATCGTTCACGCCCGAGGCATTGCCTGCGGTCACGCTGCCGTCGGGTCGCACCACGCCTTTGAGCGTGGCGAGGGATTCGAACGTTGTCTCTGGGCGCGGGTGCTCGTCCTGGTCGAAGACCTTGGGCTCGCCCTTTTTTTGCGGAATTTGTACTGGAATGATTTCATTCAAAAACCGGCCTGCCGCATGGGCTGCCGCCCAGCGCTGCTGGCTGCTGATGGCAAAGGCGTCCTGGTCTGCGCGCGACACCTTGAAGTCATCGGCGACGTTCTCCGCTGTCTCGGGCATCGAATCGATGCCAAACTGTTTTTTCATTAGCGGGTTCACAAAGCGCCAGCCGATGGTGGTATCAAACACCGCATTGGTGCGGCTGAAGGCGCTCTCTGCCTTGGGCATGACAAAAGGCGCACGGCTCATGCTTTCTACGCCACCCGCGATCATCAGGTCGGCATCGCCGCTGCGCAGTGTGCGGGCCGCCATGCCCACCGCATCCAGGCTGGAGCCGCACAGGCGGTTGACCGTGGTGCCAGGCACCTCCAGCGGCAAGCCTGCCAGCAAACCGGCCATGCGGGCGACGTTGCGGTTGTCTTCACCGGCCTGGTTGGCGCAGCCGTAAATGACGTCTTCCACTTCCGCCCACTTGACGTCGGGGTTGCGGACCATCAGGGCACGCAGGGGCAGCGCGGCGAGGTCATCGGCGCGCAGGGTGGCTAGTGCGCCGCCATAGCGGCCCACGGGTGTGCGGATGGCATCACAAATAAAGGCTTCTGACATGGAGTTTCCTTACTCAGGCTTTGGGTCGTTTGTCGATCACACGGCGCGACTTGCCGGTCTGCGTACGTTCGATGGAGTTGGGGGGTAGCACCGTCACGCGAGTGCTGATGCCGACCATGGTTTTGATTCGCTGTTGCAGCCAGCGGCTGATGTCGGCGACGTCGTTGGACGGCATTGCGGCATCGGCGCTCTGCAGTTCGGCCAGCACTTCCACTTCGTCCAGCCGGCCATTGCGGGTCACGATCAACTGGTACAGCGGCGAGAGCTTGCCGTGCTTGAGGACCAACTCCTCGATCTGCGTGGGGAACACGTTCACGCCGCGGATGATCAGCATGTCGTCCGAGCGCCCAATGATCTTGCCCATGCGGCGGAATGCGCGTGAGGTGGGTGGCAGCAGCCGCGTGAGGTCGCGCGTGCGGTAGCGGATGACGGGGAAGGCTTCCTTGGTCAGCGAGGTGAAGACCAGCTCACCCTCTTCGCCATCGGGCAGCAATTCGCCGGTTTCGGGGTCTATCACTTCAGGGTAGAAATGGTCTTCCCAAATGACCGGGCCGTCTTTGGACTCGATGCACTCGCTGGCCACACCCGGCCCCATGACCTCCGACAAACCATAAATATCGACCGCGTCGATGCCCGCATTGGTCTCGATTTCGCGGCGCATGGCCTCGGTCCAGGGCTCCGCGCCAAAGATGCCGATCTTCAGCGAGCTCTCGCGCGGATCGATGCCCTGCCGGGCGAACTCTTCAATGATGACCTGCATGTAGGACGGCGTCACCATGATGAGGCGGGGCTTGAAGTCCTGGATCAGTTGCACCTGCTTCTCGGTTTGCCCACCCGACATAGGAATCACGGTGCAGCCCAGACGCTCGGCACCGTAGTGCGCCCCCAGCCCGCCGGTGAACAGGCCATAGCCGTAGGCGATGTGCATGGTGTCGCCGGCTCGCCCGCCTGCAGCGCGGATGGAGCGGGCCACCAGATCGGCCCAGTTATTGATGTCGTTCCTGGTGTAGCCCACAACGGTCGGCTTGCCGGTGGTGCCTGAGGAGGCGTGTATGCGTGAAACCTGCTCCTTGGGCACGGCGAACAGCCCGAACGGGTAGTTGTCGCGCAGATCCTTCTTGCAGGTGAAGGGGAATTTCGCCAAATCCCTGAGTTCTTTCAGGTCGTCGGGGTGTACGCCTTTATCGTCAAAGGCCTTGCGGTAGTGCGCAACGTTTTGGTAAACATGGTTCAGCGTGGTTTTGAGGCGCTGAATCTGGAGGGCGGTGATTTCGTCCCGACTGGCTCGCTCGATGGGGTCGAGCAGTTCGGTGGGGGTGGTGTGGACAGGCATCGAATGTCTCCTCGTGCAGGTGTTGTGGGTGGCAGTTTGGGTCGCGTCTGAAAAATCAGCAGCCTGTGAATTGCGGGGGGCGCTTGTTCGTGAAAGCGCTGACGCCCTCGGCATAGTCCTGGCTGTAGCCCAGTTCACGCTGGAAATCGCGCTCGCGGTCGAGCTGTTCGCTCAGGGTGCTGGTGGCCGCCGCGTCAATGGCCTGCTTGGTGCGGGCCAAGCCCAAGGTCGGGCCATTGGCGAGCTTGCGCGCTACGGTGCTCACCTCGGCATCAAAGTCGGCAGCAGGCACACACTTCCAGATCAAACCCCAATGCGCAGCCTGCTCTGCGCTAAGGGTGTCACCCAGCAAAGCCAGGCCCATGGCGCGTGAGCGCCCCACCAACTGCGGTAAAAACCAGGTGCCACCGGCATCGGGCACCAGGCCCAGATTGCAAAAGGGCTGGATGAAGCGGGCGGTCTCGACAGCAATCACGATGTCGCACGCCAGGGCGATGTTGGCACCTGCACCGGCCGCCACCCCATTGACGGCGCAGACCACGGGTTTGGGCATGGCGCGCAGGCGAAGCACCAGCGGGCCGTAGTACTTCGCAATCGACTCGCCCAGATCGGGCTTCTCCGTCCCTGTTACCCCAGCCGATACAGCACGGTCACTCAGGTCCTGCCCGGCGCAAAACCCACGGCCTGCACCGGTCAGCACCAAGGCACGGACCAGCGGGTCTGCCGCCGCCGCATCGAGCGCGGCGTGCACTTCGAGGTGCATGGCGACGGTGAAGCTGTTGAGCTTGTCCGGGCGGTTGAGCGTGAGGCGCGCAAGGCCGTCTTCTACGGCATAGCTGATGTTTTGGTAGGTCATGCAACTCTCTGGCGATGCGAAACAGTGGGCTTAAATATGGAAGCGGCGCTGCACCACGCGAAAGCGGTTCGCCACAAATGCGGAGTCCGCGTACGACGCGTTGGCTGACGGGTTGCCGCCGGTGCCGTGGTAGTCCGAGAAAGCCGCCGACTGGTTGACAAAGATGCTGCCCGTCAGGTTGATCGACAGCGCCACCTTGCTGCGCCAGGTGGCCTGCACCATGGCATCCACGACCTCGGGGCGGGTGGAGTAGATGCCTGCTGTCAGCGCGCCATGGTCCTGCACGATGCGTTCGGACAGTGCCATCGCGGCCTGCGCATCAGCAGCCCGCACGACAAAACTGATGGGGCCAAAGCGCTCTTCCATGTAGGCTTTTTCGTCCCTCGCATCGCACTTGAGCAGCGTTGGTGTACGCACCTGGGCATCGGGAAACTCGGGGTTCACCAACTTTTGCGAGGCCAGCACGACCTCGGCCAACCGGTGCGATTCATCGACCCGGCGAACGGTGTCTTCCGATTGAATGGCCCCCAGCACCGCATGGGCGACTTTCGGGTCAGACACAAACATCGTGATGGCCGCGCCCAGATCGGCAGCCACCTCGTCAAAGTTCTTGTGGCCTTCGTCGGTGTCAATGCCGCCCGCAGGCACGATGATGGCCTGCGTGGTGGTGCACATCTGGCCCGAGTACAGCGACAAGGAAAATGCCAGGTTTTTGAGCATGGCGCGGTAGGCGTCGGTCGATTCGATCACCACGTTGTTGACACCGGCCAGCTCGGCATAGACCTGCGCTTGTTTGCAGTTTTCAATGAGCCAGTTGCCAAAATGGTTGCTGCCGGTGAAGTCCACCGATTTCACGTCCTTGTGGGTGGCGAGCAGCTGTGTGGCGCTGCGTTGCGGGGTGACAGCCAGGGTGATGACATTCGGGTCAATGCCATTTTCGGCCAGCACCTGCCGGATCACCGCCACCGTGATGGCCGCTGGCAGGATGGCGTTGCTGTGCGGCTTGACGATGACCGGGTTGCCAGTGGCCAGCGCGGCAAAGACGCCAGGGTAGGTGTTCCAGGTGGGGAAGGTGCCGCAACCAATGACCAGCGCCACACCGCGCCCAACGATCTCAAAATGCTTTTGCATGCGCAGCGGTGCATTCTTGCCTTGGGGTTTTTCCCAAATGGCTTCGCGGGGAATGGCGGTCTGCTCGCGCCAGGCGCAGGCCACGGCCTCCAGACCTCGGTCTTGCGCATGGGGGCCACCGGCCTGGAAGGCCATCATCCAGCCTTGTCCGGTGGTCATCATGACCGCGTGGCCGATCTCGAAGCTGCGCTGGTTGAGGCGCTGCAGCGATTCGATCAGGATGCCGGTGCGGCCCTCGGCGCCCAGCTGGCCCCAGGCCGGCACGGCCTTGAGCGCAGCCTGGATCAGGGCCTCGGGATCGCACACCGGGTAGCTGACGTTGAGCTCCATGCCGTAGGGCGAGCGCTCGCCCGCATGCACGCCGGTTTGGCCCGGCTGGTCCAGTGCAAAGGTCTTGCCGAGATGAGCATCGAAAGCCTGCTTGCCGGTTTCAGCGGCTGTCTCGCCGTAGACCTTGGGGCTGGGCATCTCGTTGTAAGGGCTCCAGTAGCCGCGTGTGGCCAGGGCTTGGGCAGCCTGGTCGAGCTGGGCTTTGTGTTTTTCGAAAAGGGGGTGGCTCATGGGAATGTCTCCTTGGATAGTGATGGGGCGTTGGAAGAGGGAACAGCGGCTCAGTTGTGCGCGTGCTCCTGGTCAAAATCGATGACCAGCTTGTCAGTGACGGGGTAGCTCTGGCAACACAGCACAAAGCCGCGGGCCACCTCGTAGTCTTCCAGCGCGAAATTGATGTCCATGTCCACCTCGCCCTGCAACACCTTGGCCCGGCAGGTGGAGCACACACCGCCTTTGCATGAGTAAGGCATCTCCAGCCCGGCCTTGATGCCGGCGTCCACCAGGTTGTCCTGGTTCTTCTGCATGAAGAAGCTGCGGCGCGTGCCGTCGACCACGACTTCCACCTCGCACTGGTCGTTGCCCTGAACGGCGGCGCGTGCCGTACGCGGCTTGTCGCCTTTGGGGGCTGTGCCGAACAGCTCGACCTTGATGCGCGACTTCTCGACGCCCTTGTCCTGCAGCGCCTGCGAGGTGGCCAGCATCATGTCTTCAGGACCGCAGATGAAGGCCGCGGCTATGCCGGCAGGATCGATCCAGTGCGTGAGCAGCTGGCTGCACTTCTCGTAGTCGATGCGGCCATTGAACAGCGGGATGTCTTGCGATTCGCGGCTCATGATCCACACCAGGTTGAAGCGGCCCAGGTAGCTGTCTTTGAGGTCTTCAAGTTCTTCCTTGAACATCACGCCACTGGACGAGCGGTTGCCGTACACCAGGGTCACGCTGGTCTGGGGTTCGGCCAGCAGCGTGGTCTTGATGATCGACAGCACGGGTGTGATGCCGCTGCCTGAGGCAAAGGCCACGATATGGCGTGCAGACTGAGGCACCAACGCGATATGAAAACTACCCTGAGGCGGCATTACCTCGATCGCGGTACCAGGCAATAAATGGTCTGCAGCCCAATTGGAGAAAGCACCACCAGCTACACGTTTGATAGCAACGCGAAGCCGCTGGTCCTGCACTGCAGAGCAGATTGAATAGGAGCGGCGCAGTTCCTCGCCGTCCAGCATGGTGCGCAGCGTGAGGTACTGTCCCTGCACGTAGGAGAAAGCTTCTTGCAGGTTTTCTGGCACGGCGAAGGTAATGGCCACGGCATCGCGCGTTGCAGCTCGCACGTCGCTGACCTTGAGGGTGTGAAATTGGAGCGTTGCCATGGGGCTTTCTCAATGCGGCTTGAAATAATCGAAAGGCTCCAGGCAGTCATTGCACTGGTAGAGCGCCTTGCAGGCGGTCGAGCCAAACTGGGACAGCAGGCGTGTCTTACGCGAGCCACACTGGGGGCAGGGTACAACCGCGCGACCAGGCAGCAGAGCGGCGATGTCGATCACTTGCGTGCCGTCGGCACCCGGTGCCCGAAGCACCGGCGGCGCGATGCCATAGGCCCGCAAGGCGTCACGGCCCTTGGGGGTCATCCAGTCGGTAGTCCAGGCGGGCGACAACTGCGTGCGCACCTCAACTTGATCGATGCCATGCGCCTGCAAAGCCTCGCGAATCGATTGCGCGATCACCTCGGTAGCCGGGCAGCCCGAATAGGTGGGGGTGACCGTGACCACCAAGCTGGACGAGGGTGCGCCATGGTCGGCATTGCCCTTCCACTGAACATCGCGCACGATGCCCAGATCGACCACTGACACGGCGGGCACTTCCGGATCCATCACCTCACCCAGCCAAGCCAGCACGGTTTCACGCGCAGCGTGCTGCACAGGTACAAAGCTCACCACTGTGCTCCTGGATAGGTTCGCTGCACGAATTGCAAAGACGTCAGCAGATGGCCCAGGTGTTCGGAGTGCAAGCCTTGCTTTCCGCCGCGCTGATGGCCGGTGTAGCCTGGCATCACCAGCGTGGCTTGGGCCAGTACCGATTCCACGCTGGCGTGCCACGGGGCCGCAAGGCTGGTCGCAGCGGGTGCAAGCCCCTCGGCCGCGCACTGCGCATCTACCGCGTCGGACTCGAACCACTCGTTGGTGTAAGGCCAAAGCTTGTTCACCGCGGCTTGCATCCGCGTGTGGCTCTGCTCGGTGCCGTCGCCCAGCGCGATCACCAGCCCGGCGCTACGCTCAACGTGGTAGCGCACTTCTTTGGCCGCCTTTTGTGCAATTTCCGCGATGCGCGTGTCGGTGGACTGGCTCAAAGCCGCCAGCAGATGCTGGTGCCAGGCGTCGAACAAAAACTGGCGCGTCATCGTGTCGCCGTAGTGCCCGTTGGGCTGCTCCAGCAACAGCAGGTTGCGAAAGTCCGATCCATCCCGGCCATAGGCCAGCGCGTCTTCGTCACGGCCACGGCCCTCGACTTCGCCCGCATACGAAAGCCAGAGACGGGCTTGCCCAAGCAGATCGAGCGCCACATTGGTCAGCGCCAGGTCTTCTTCCAGGGCCGGTCCATGGCCGCACCAGGCAGCGAGTTGCTGGGACAGCACCAGGCAGTTGTCGCCCAGGCGCAAGAGGTATTCGAATTTCGGATTCATGGGCGGCCCCGGCTTCAGATGTGCTTCACGCCGTCGGGCATGGGGTAGAACGTGGGGTGGCGGTAAACCTTGCTCTGCGAGGCGTCGAACAAGGCTTCCTTGTCGCCGGGGCTGCTGGCCACCACATCGCTGGCGCGCACGGCCCAGATGCTGACGCCTTCGTTGCGCCGGGTGTAGACGTCACGGGCGTGCTGGATGGCGCTGGCACCGTCAACGGCATGCAGGCTGCCCACATGCTTGTGCGCCAGCCCGTGCTGGCTGCGGATGAAAATCTCCCACAAAGGCCACTCGCGCTGTATGTTGCTTTGACTCATTTCATGCCGCCTTTTTGATGCTCGTTTGTTCCTGTTTGGCCGCGTGCGCGCTCAAGGCTTCCCGAAACCACGCGCCTTCATCCCAAGCCTTGTTACGCGCGGCTAACCGCTCCTCGTTACATGGGCCTTTGCCCTTGACGACGTTGAAAAAATCGACCCAGTCGATGGCGCCGTAGTCGTAGTGGCCACGCGTTTCGTTCCATTTGAGGTCAGGGTCTGGCAGCGTCAGGCCCAGGAACTCGATCTGCGGTACGGTCTGGTCGATGAATTTCTGGCGCAATTCATCGTTGCTGTTCAACTTGATCTTCCAGGCCATGGACTGAGCGCTGTTGACCGACTGCTCATCGGCCGGGCCGTGCATGGCAATCGACGGCCACCACCAGCGGTTGAGCGCATCCTGGGCCATCTGCTTTTGCTCGGGCGTGCCTTGGCACAGCGTGACCATGATGTCGAAACCCTGGCGCTGGTGAAACGACTCTTCCTTGCACACCCGTACCATGGCCCGCGCATAAGGGCCATACGAGCAGCGGCAAATCGGCACCTGGTTGACGATGGCCGAGCCGTCCACCAGCCAGCCGATGGCTCCGATGTCGGCCCAGGTCAGCGTGGGGTAGTTGAAGATGCTGGAGTACTTGGCCTTGCCAGAGAGCAAGTCCTGGTAGGTTTGGTCGCGCGTGACGCCCAGCGTCTCCACGGCGCTGTACAGGTACAGGCCGTGACCCGCTTCGTCTTGCACCTTGGCCATGAGGATGGCCTTGCGCTTGAGCGTGGGCGCACGGGTGATCCAGTTGGCTTCGGGCAGCATGCCCACGTATTCGGAGTGGGCGTGTTGCGAAATCTGCCGTACCAGCGTTTTTCGGTAGCCCTCGGGCATCCAGTCCTTGGGCTCCATCTTGATGCCGGCATTGATTTTTTCCTGGAACGCACGCTCTTGCGGCTCCATATCCTCCAGCGCCCGTACCGACTGGACTCCCGTTTCCACCAGCTGTGCGTACATATCAAGCTCCGTTAATTTGGTCGTTGATCTGGATCAAACATCCTGACTCAGTGAACGAATATTAGTGATACAAAAAGATTCATACAATCAAATTTCCTGTATCACTTTGGAGGCTCGCATGCACCGCAAGATTTCGGATTCGCAGATTTCGGCCAATATCGCGCGGGTGCGGCGTGACTTGGTCTTGAGGGCCAATTCAGTACTGATTACCATCTATGGCGATGCCATTGCGCCGCGTCGGCAATCAGTCTGGCTCGGCAGTTTGATTACCCTGGTGGAGCTGTTCGGTCTGGCACCGAGGCTGGTGCGTACGAGCGCATTTAGACTGACTGCGGACGATTGGTTTGTTGCGACGCGCATCGGCCGGCGCAGCTACTATGGTTTGTCGGATGTGGGACTGCTGCGTGTGCAGCATGCGGACCGGCGCATCTACGAGTTCAATCTGCCTGCGTGGGATGGCCGCTGGACGCTGGTCGTTCTGGACAGCGCCATGCGCGCCAGCGTGCGTCAGCACCTCAAGCGTGAATTGCTCTGGGAGAGTTTCGGGCAGCTGGCGCCAAACGTGTTCGCGCACCCCCATGTCGATCACCGCTCACTGCAGGAAATCGTGAAGGCAGCGCGCGCCGAAGAACTGGTGGCCGTGCTCAGCGCCGAAAGCATCGAGTCGTATTCACGCAAGCCCTTGCAGACCATCATGCACGAAACCTTCAAACTGACCCAGGTGGAGCACGCCTGGAAACAATTCATTGCACGGTTCGCGCCGGTCGCTGAAGAGCTGGAGGGCCTGAGCCAAGCCGAGGCCTTCTTTGTGCGCACGCTTCTTATCCACGAGTATCGTCGGGTGCTGCTGCGCGATCCCAATCTGCCTGAAGCCTTGTTACCCGCCGACTGGCCTGGCGTCCACGCAAGGCAGTTGTGTGAGACCCTTTACCGTGGATTGCTGGCAAGCAGCGAACAATTCCTATTCGCCCAGGTAGAAACATCGGATGGGCCGTTGGCAAAAACACCTCGCGCGATCGCTCGACGGTTGACGCGCGCTTAGGGCTCGTTCAGCAATAACTTGCACATTTGTCTCGCCAGCTTAGTGCGCACTGCGTTGTTGTGAATCGCTTGTGTGGCAGAGCCACACGGCGCGCTCCACGCCTAGCATTGCATCCCGAATCCGACGGTCAAATGCACAACTTATTTCTGAACGAACCCTTAGATCCAGATGCATGCCATGCATGGGTATTGACCCCGGTCAGCAGCCGACTTGCCTTTGGAAGGGAGGTCCGAAATACGCGGACCAGCGATCCGCCTGATAATCCCAACATGCGACTCCTCCACACCATGCTTCGCGTTGGCAATCTCCAGCGCTCCATCGATTTCTACACCCAGGTCATGGGCATGAAACTGCTGCGCACCACCGAGCGGCCCGAGCAGAAGTACTCGCTGGCCTTCGTGGGCTACGGCAGCAACCCCGAGCATGCCGAGATCGAACTGACCTACAACCACGGCGTGGACAGCTACGAGCTGGGCACGGCCTATGGCCACATCGCGCTGGGCGTGCCCGACGTTTATGCGGCCTGTGAAAAAATCAGGTCGGGCGGCGGCCAGGTCACCCGCGAGCCAGGCCCGGTCAAGGGCGGCAGCACGGTGATTGCTTTTGTCACCGATCCCGACGGCTACAAGATCGAGTTGATCGAGCGCTCATCCTGAACGCTCGGCCTTCACCCAATCCGCTATTGTTTTAATAGCTGCTTGCGCAATAAACACCAGGGCTGACAGCCATTTTCATGCTTAGCTGGCGGTGCGACGGAGCTGGACGGCCTCGCGGGCCAGCGCGGTAATGCGCGCCCAGTCCCCGGCCGCCAGCGCATCGGCGGGCGTGAGCCACGATCCCCCGACACACACCACATTGGGCAAAGCCAGCAGCTCGGCGGCATTGCCTGCGGTCACGCCCCCGGTGGGGCAAAAGCGCACGTCGCCAAATGGGCCGCTCCAGGCTTTGAGCATGGCCGGGCCTCCGGCCTGCATGGCCGGGAAAAACTTGAGCTCGGTCAAGCCGTCTTCCTGTGCCGCCATGATTTCGCTGCCGGTGGCCACGCCGGGCAGCAAGGGCAGGTCCGCATCGCGACAGGCCTGGGCCACCGCATGGGTGTAGCCGGGGCTCACGGCGAAGCGGGCGCCCGCCATGGCGCAGGCCTGTACATCGGCGGCGCTGCGCACCGTGCCGGCGCCGACGACGGCTTCGGGCACATCGCGGGCAATGGCTTCGATGCACGCCAGCGCTTCGGGCGTGCGCAGCGTGACTTCCAGCATGCGGATGCCACCGCTGACCAGGGCCCGCGCCAGTGAGATGGCCTGCTTTTTGTCGCGCAGCACAATCACCGGGATGACCGGCGCGTCCTGCATCACTTGCAGGGCTGTCAGATGTCCAGAGTCATTCATGGTTGCTTCATCTCTCCGTTTTTTCATATCCATGTCAGGGCGCCTTCTTCGGCCATCAGGGCACTGCGCCGCATGCCGGCAAACAGCTCGCGCCCCATCCCCTCGCCATTGCCCTGGCGCAGGGCCTCGGGCATGGCAGCGGCCGGTCTGGCCAACCATTCCTGCTCGGGCACTTTAACCCGCAACACCCCTGTCACCGAATCGAGCAGAACCACATCGCCATCACGGATCTTGGCCAGCGGGCCACCCGCGGCCGCCTCGGGGGAAACGTGAATCGCGGCCGGCACCTTGCCCGAGGCGCCACTCATGCGCCCGTCGGTGACCAGCGCCACCCGAAAGCCCTTGCCCTGCAAAACAGCCAGCGGCGGGGTGAGTTTATGCAGCTCGGGCATGCCGTTGGCCTGAGGGCCTTGCCAGCGCACCACACACACCACATCACGCTCCAGCTCGCCGGTGTTGAAGGCCTTGTGCAGGGCTTCCTGCGAATCAAACACACGGGCCGGCGCCTCAATGATGTGGCGGTCATCCGGCACCGCGGACACCTTGATCACGCTGCGTCCCAGGTTGCCCTGCAGCAGCTTGAGCCCGCCCGTGGCGCTGAAGGGCTGCTTCGCAGGCCGCACAATGCTTTCATCCTTCGAGGCGCCGGCATCGTGCCAGGTCAGGGCTTCGCCGGCCAGCGCCGGCTCCCGGGTGTATTCACGCAGGCCGCCTTCGCGCACCGTGAGCACATCTTCGTGCATCAGGCCCGCATCCAGCAGCTCGCGAATCACGAACCCGGTGCCGCCTGCCGCCTGGAACTGGTTCACATCGGCGCTGCCGTTGGGATACACGTGAGAGATCGTGGGCACCACGTCCGACAGGTCAGAAAAATCGTTCCAGTCGATGAGGATGCCCGCCGAGCGGGCCACGGCCACCCAGTGAATCAGGTGGTTGGTGGAGCCGCCCGTGGCCAGCAGGGCCACCATCGCATTGACGATGGCGCGTTCATCGACGATGCGGCCGATCGGCGCAAAGCGTTTTGATTTGGTGATGCCCAGCACGGTACGCGCCGCCTCGCGGGTGAGCTCGTCGCGCAGCGCTCCTCCGGGCGCCACAAAGGCCGTGCCCGGCACATGCAGGCCCATGGCTTCGAGCAGCATCTGGTTGCTGTTGGCCGTCCCGTAGAAAGTGCAGGTGCCCGGGCTGTGATAGGACTTGAGCTCGGCATCGAGCAGGCCCTCGCGCCCGACCATCCCCTGCGCGGCCAGCTCGCGGACCTTGGCTTTTTCCTTGTTGGGCATGCCCGAAGGCATGGGCCCGGCCGGCACAAACACCGTCGGCAAATGGCCGAAATGCAGCGCCCCGATCAGCAAGCCCGGCACGATCTTGTCGCACACCCCGAGCATCAGCGCCGCATCAAACATGTCGTGCGACAGCGCCACGGCCGTCGCCAGTGCAATCACGTCGCGGCTGAACAGGCTCATCTCCATGCCGCTCGTGCCCTGCGTGACCCCGTCGCACATGGCCGGCACGCCGCCGGCCACCTGCGCGGTAGCCCCCAGTTTGCGCGCTTCGTCCTTGATCAAGGCCGGGTAAGGCTGCAGCGGCACATGGGCCGACAACATGTCGTTGTAGGCCGTGACAATGCCAATGTTGGGCGCCCGCTGGGTGATCACCTTGAAGCGGTCATCGACAGGAATGCCGGCCACCGCATGCGCCAGGTTGGCGCAGCCCATGCGGTCTGTATTGTGATTGCGGCTGGATGCGGCATCGATCTGTTTCAGATAGGCGCTGCGCGTCGGCCGGCTGCGCTCGGCGATCCGGGCCGTGATGTCAGAAATCGTGGGGTGAAGCGTCATGTGGGGCGTAGGGTAGTTAGGTGCCTGAGGAGTTTGTAACTTTATTACAGACTCCATGGTAACGGGTTACAGGCGATTTTGAAAGCGCCGGGTTACAGACTGGTTACCAAATCAGGGCCAAAAAATGACCCCGAGGGGTATTTTTTAAAGACGCCAAATCGTTTTTGACTTTTACCAAAGCCAGCCCGGCGTGCAGGCTGCCTGCCAGGCTAGCAGCCGCCATATCTCTGGCCCGACCGGACCACCGCTGCTCCGTGGTAAGGCGATAAAGCGTTTGATGGCTGACGCTGCGGCCCATTCAATCTTCGAAAGATGGGTTTCCAGCGATGCATTGGCATCTTCGAAACAACCCGGACCGTCGTAGAAACCACGCACGATCGAGAGATTCCTGGGTGCGCGCCGCTTGATTTCACCGTCTGAGATCGTGGCGACCCACGCAAATGGGTCCTTGACCCTCTCCGATTCGGGCGAGACAAAGTTGCTCAGATAGAAGCGCGGGACCGTGTGCGCCCTAGTAGCCACAACCTATATGCCTCAAATCGTTCAACGAACGTTGGAGGCAACCGGACCGCAACACTCGCGGCGAAGCCGTCTTCTGCAGTTGTGGGTCCGTGTCGAGCGACCAGTTATACGGATGCTTCATCGTCAATAGCCCTGCATGAGGATGGGAGAGCAACCCACGTTTCCTTGGATGCGTGGTTCGCAGAATACACCGGCGCCTGAAGCCCGCTCCCGGCAAGACAGCCGCCTGCAACTCCGATGAGCTGTGGCAGTGAGGAGATATACCAGAAGAGAGTGGTTCCACACACCGAGCAGAAGTGACGCTCCTGACGAGTGTCTTCGCCCGAGCTCTGGAAGGCGTAGATCGTCGTTGCCCCTTCCTGCGCCGTGACACTCGACTTCAAAAAATACGTCGAGACTCCGAAAGCGCTACCAGTGCGACGCTTGCAGTTTTCGCAATGGCACACGCCGTGCATTTCAGGCGGACCCGAAACCGCAAGTGACGCTTGACCGCAAGCACAGATGGCTGTTCGTTGCATAGGCGTGCCGCAGTGGTGATTCAAGCCGTATAACGTGAAAGTAACCGACGGCCGATAGGCGGGCGAAAGCCTGCCGGGAGGACGTCCGTGTTGACTGACTTGTTAGCCATCGCGCTTCTCAATGGCCTTGCGGGCTCCCTCCGGGAGTGCGGAATACAGCTCCGCGATGCGCTTTGGCTCAGCGATTCGGTTGTCAACGATGATGTTCAACAGGCCGAACAGCCCTTGTACGATCTGCGGATCGTCTTTGACCGCAAGCTCTCCTGGGTGAACGGCGTTGTTGCCCGTGACCCGTACAACGTCTAGTGCCTGCTGTATCTGAACGGGCAGGCCGTTCTTCACAAGTCCGGCGATGTCGTCGTTAATGTTCTTTCCAGCTTCTCCCAGGTGGATGCACAACTTCTGCAACGCAAGACGTAGCAGGGCGGCAGATCCCCTCGGTGAAGGGCCTGCGATGTTCCTCGCTTCCAAGTAGTCTGCTTTCACGTCATCGGGCATATCGGCGTGCGGAGGTGCCGCAGCAGCGACGTTCATGGGGTACAGCGAGTGCGCAGTCCCTTGATCCACGAACCACACCATTCGTCCTTGGCAATGGTGGCAATTCGCGACATGGACGTCCGTCGTTTGGTGGCTCCGACCGCCCCCGGGAACGGGAATGCTTCGGAGCGTGTCGTACCACCAAAACTGGGAGTAAACCCCGCAATGAGGGCACGTGAAGCTCTTGCCTTTGAACTCGGGGGCTACGTATGTCATGGTTGTTGTGGGCTAACGTGAAGATGACCAGACCACCAACATGCGCGGCGAAGCCGCCTCCTGCTGTTGTGGGTCCGCGTCGATTGACATGTTAAGTCTCGGCTTCATTCGAGAACCAATGCTACTCGCGCGTTCTCACCCCGCTCGCCGTACCGCGAATTCACTGCGGCCGTGCACTCTAGGAAGGCACGTGCAACTTCCGGTGCGCGCTTCGCAAGGCTCTCGAACGCCGGTACAACGAGCAAGAGCTGCTCGTCTTCGTTGATGCGAACTGCCGCCAAAGGGTGTCCGTCGGTCAGGCTCGACATGCAGTCGATCCAGGCGTCCATGTTGCAGCCATAGAAAGACGGGAAACCCATCGCAGAGGCGAGCGTTGCATGGAACGTCGGCCCGTCAACAATCTTGGAGGTCTCCACGACGATGGTGCGCATGTGCTGAGATTTAACGTTGAAGCCAAGCGACGCCGTAGGCGTCCGGCTTGGGCGACCAGTTAAAACTCATTGCTTGCTCCTTTCGATGACAACGTGAAGGACCAACGCAACCACTAACATTGCGCCGCTCAGCACAGCGAGGGGTAATACCGCCCAACGCAACATCCCTACAGCCGCCATGGCGTGAAAAGCGCTGGACCAAGTTTTCGGATTGCCAACTGTAAGCCCGCCTGCGACTGTGAGTACCACAACAGCAGCCACTAGCCCCAAGGCGAGTGCCCATCCGCGCAACAGTTGCAAGCGCCCTGCACTTGCGAGGGTCCTAGGGTGGCGTTCAGACAGCGTCGTTCTCATGGGTTTTAAACTTTGATATATCCCGCAAAACTGCGGAATAACATGGCGCGCAAAATTCAAGAAAACTGTTTGCTGTCATGGACTTAGCTCGCTGATCTGCATGCATGCGAAGGTATATTGGTTTTGCCAAAGTCGCTGTCCCTATTGCGCACCCCCCTCACCGGCGGGGCCTGTTGCGCGAGCGACTACGCTGTTTGCACTATAGCCTGGGCACTGCGAAAACTTGGCTGCATTGGGCGGGTTTTCATCCGCCGGCGCACATGGGAGGATGTGATGCGGCATTTGCGCAACACGGGTCAGCCCATGTCGTTATACACAAGTCGGCACCAGACTTGTGGCGACTCTGGCTGACCTTCTTACCCCTATCTATCCCCCTATTGCAGGCTGATCTCCACACGACGTGCTTCGGCATTGCTGCCGCTGCCGGCCATCTGCTCGGGCTTTTTGAGCTCGATCTGGCTGTCGGCCACGCCGGCCGTTTTCAGGGCCGCCCTGACCGCCAGTGCACGCTCCCTGGCCAGTTCGGCATTTTTGGTGGCATCGCCGGTAGCGTCATGGAAGCCGGAAATCACCAGCTTCCTGCCCGCCCGGGCACCCTTGATGACGTCCGTCAGGGCCTCGCTGGCACCCGCGGCAAGCTCCGCCTTGCCGGACGCAAAGTAGAACTTGACCACGCCGTTTTCAACCTTCACGCTGGCCGCGTCTGCAGCAGCCTGCGCGGCAGCCTGGCTGGGCTCAGCGGGCTTGGCGGCCTCCTGCGCAGCCATTGGCTTGCCCGCAGCCGCCGGCTTTGCCTTGGGCATGGCGCTATTTTTATGGATGCCGAAGCCAATCACCGAGGCCACCACCAGCACCACGATGCCAAACAAAAACCCTAAAACAGCATAGCGCTGTGCATCATCTTCTTGAGAAAACATGGGCTGCTCCGTACAAAAAAAACCTGTTGCATTGTAAAGTGTGAGCGTGACCAACCCAGCCATTGCACCCCTGCAGCCCTTGCGCAATCCGGATGACATGCTCAGCACCACCCTGCGCGAGTGGGGTGGCCACGGCGACCTGTGGATTTTTGCCTACGCCTCATTGATCTGGCGGCCCGAATTTGAATTTTCCGAAGAGCGCTTTGCCACCATCCATGGCTTTCACCGTGCGCTGAAGATGTGGAGCCGCATCAACCGCGGCACGCCGGACTGCCCCGGCCTGGTCTTTGGCTTGCTGCCGGGCGGCAGTTGCAAAGGCGTGGCCTTTCGCATCCCCCGGGCGCAGGTCGCTGCCGCGCTGCCGGTTTTGTGGGCCCGGGAAATGCCCACCGGCGTTTACGATCCCCGGTGGCTGCGTTGCCATACCGGGCAAGGCACGATCAGGGCGCTGGCCTTCACGCTGGCCAAAGACAGTCCCAGCCACACCGGCGTCCTGCATGAAGACCATTACCGGCAGATATTCTCGCGTGCCTGCGGCCGTTATGGCACCACCCTCGAGTACGCGCAGCTGACTTACGACAAACTGCGCACGCTGGGAATTCATGACCACGCGCTCGGAAAACTGCTGCAGCTGGTCAACCGCTGATGAACGTGGGGTTACCGTGCGCCGCGAAGGGCCGCCCCAAGCAAGCACAGCCCCCTCGGGGGGCAGAGAGCTACACGCAGTGAGCGAACGTGGGGGCCATCATCATCTTGCAAACGCGGACGATGAAGCCTAAAGTAAGGCCCGCTCCATACCAACCAACTTGACAGCCATCAAAAAAGAGAAAGGCATCCACCATGAAGCACCCCTTGACACTGCTTGTCGGCGCCCTTGTTGTGACAGCCTGCGCCTCGACAAGCAGCAGCCCGCGCGCCGTGGCCCGGCTTCAAAGCACCACCGGCAATGCCACCACCGGCACGGTCAGCTTTGCCCAGACCGGCGACAAGGTGATGGTCACGGGCGAAGTGCGCGGCCTCAAACCCAATGCCGAGCACGGCTTTCACGTGCATGAAAAAGGCGACTGCTCCAGCGGCGACGGCCTGAGCGCCGGCGGGCATTTCAACCCCGATGCAAAAAGCCATGGCCAGCATGGAGCGGGCATGCACCATGTCGGAGACCTGCCCAGCCTGAAAGCCGACGCCAGCGGCGTGGCCAGGTTCAGCTTTGAATCCAGAAGCATCGCGGTTGGCAGCGGTGCCAGCGACATCGGGGGCCGGGGGCTGATTGTTCACCGTGATCCCGACGACTACAAAACCCAGCCCACCGGCAACGCCGGCCCGCGGCTGGCATGCGCAGTCATTGCCAAGGTCTAAAGGTCTAAAGCTCTAAAGCGCTCGGGCGCCTCAGCGCTGCCTGAGCAGCACTTCGGCCCGGCGCAAGTCTTCCAGCGTGTCAATGTCGGTGACCGTTCCGGGGTCGTCAATGTCGACAAACGCTACTGAATTGATAGCCTCCTGCGCCCGTACTACCTGGGCGGCGCCCTGATTTCCTTTTAAACGCAGGAGTTCGGGGCCGCACGCCGCCGCAAAGCGGACCGGGTGCCCGCGCCGGCCCTGGTACAGCGGCACCGTGACCGCGCTGGGCGGCGCCAGGGCGATGGCGCGCAGGGTTTCACTGCGGATGAGGGGCAGATCAGCCGGCAGGATCAGCCAGCCCGAGGCATCGGCCGTGGCCCTCACCCCGGCCGCAATCGAGTCCCCCATGCCGGTGTTCACTGCATCGGGGCCCAGCGCATCGGGCCGCACCACATGGAGGGGCAAGCCGCTGGCCCGCACGGCGTCCAGTACGTGGTCCAGCACCGGTTTGCCGGCCAGCAAGGCTTCAAGTTTGTGCACGGTTCCCCCTGACGCTGCAAAACGCTCGCCGTGGCCGGCGGCCAGAACAATCACAACGGGCAGGCTGGGCATGGGCAGGGTTGTTGAGGTGAGGTGGGGCGAGAGCAATCTCTATACTTCAAGTATGTCAGAGCTCCCCTCATCCATTGCCGACCTTCGCAAAAGCTACGAGCGCGCCGAGCTCAACGAAGAAGCCTCGCAGCCCGACCCCTTGAAGCAATTCGACCAATGGCTGAACGAAGCCATTGCGGCGCAGGTGCCGGAACCCAATGCCATGACGCTGGCCACTGTGGCCGGCAACCTGCGCCCTTCCACGCGCATCGTGCTGATCAAGGGCTTTGATGCGCGCGGCATCGTCTGGTTTACCAATTACGACAGCCGCAAGAGCCGCGAGCTGGCCGGCAACCCCTACGCGGCACTGCAGTTTCACTGGGTCGAGCTGGAGCGCGTGGTGCGCATCGAAGGCCTGGTTGAAAAAGTATCCCCCGAAGAAAGCGACGCCTACTTCAACAGCCGGCCGCTCGATTCCCGCATCGGCGCCTGGGCCAGCCCGCAAAGCCAGGTGATCTCGGGCCGCGGCGTGCTGGTGGCCAATGCCGCCAGGTACGGCGCGCAGTTTTTGCTGAAACCGCCCCGCCCTCCTCACTGGGGCGGGTTCCGGCTCAAGCCCGACACCTGGGAATTCTGGCAGGGCCGAAAAAGCCGCCTGCATGACCGTTTGCGCTACACCCTGCAAGCAGATGCCAGCTGGCTGCGTGAGCGCCTGGCGCCCTGAAGACAAAAACACCCGCCACCCCGCCTTGCCTTCCCCCAGGCCTGACCTGTCTTGATCCCTGCACCTTGACCCCGCTGACCGTGGGGCATTGCGGCACGCCCCGCTCAAGCCCCAACCCCCTTTGGCGATTGCTGTCCTGGTGTGATAAAGCCCGAAAACTGTACGTTTTCAATCAATATTGGTGAAACCCCTAGGCTATTGCTGCAATTAAGTACAGGCCCGCCTGGAGGAAGTATCAATCTGGGGCGCATCAAGCTTTATCGTTCTCCTTGTCGACGCTGTGCCCACAACACGTCGCACATCGCTCAATCAAGCAAGTTATCAGGAGACATCACATGAAACTGAAAGCAACATTGGCTCTGGCTGCCGTTATGGCCATCACGGGTGCCGCACAAGCCGCCACAGAACTCGTCATTGCGACCGTGAACAACGGGCACATGATCGAGATGCAAAAGCTCACCAAACATTTCGAGCAGGCCAACCCCGACATCAAGGTGAAATGGGTGACGCTCGAAGAAGGTGTGTTGCGCCAGCGTGTGACCACCGACATTGCCACCAAAGGCGGGCAGTTCGACATCATGACCATTGGCATGTATGAGACGCCTATCTGGGGCAAAAAGGGCTGGCTGCAGGAACTCAAACCCGATGCAGCCTATGACGTGGACGACCTGCTGCCGTCCATGCGCAACGGCCTGACGGCCGACGGCAAGCTCTACGCTGCACCGTTTTATGGCGAAAGCTCGATGCTGATGTACCGCAAGGACCTGGCCGACAAGGCCGGGGTGCAGGTGCCCGACCGCCCCACCTGGGCGCAGGTGAAAGACCTCGCCGCCAAAATCCACAACCCCAAGGAAGGCGTCTACGGCATTTGCCTGCGCGGCAAGCCGGGCTGGGGCGACAACATGGCCTTTCTGACCACCCTGGTCAATACCAGTGGTGGCCAGTGGTTTGACATGAGCTGGAAACCGCAGCTGGAATCCAAGCCCTGGAAAGATGCCATCAGCTTTTATGTGGACCTGCTGAAGAACTACGGCCCTCCGGGTTCATCGGCCAACAGCTTCAATGAAATTCTGGCGCTGTACAACGCGGGCAAATGCGGTATGTGGGTCGATGCCACCATTGCAGCGAGCTTCATCACCGACCCCAAGCAGTCCAAGGTGGCTGACAAGGTGGCCTTTGCACAAGCGCCCACCATGGTGACGCCTAAAGGTGCGAACTGGCTCTGGGCCTGGGCGCTGGCGATTCCGGCCGGCTCCACCAAGGTTGAGGCAGCACAAAAATTCGTCAGCTGGGCAACGTCCAGGGAATACATCCAGCTGGTGGGTAAAACCAATGGCTGGGGCAGCATTCCGACAGGCACCCGCAAGAGTACCTACACCAATGCCGAATTCCTGAAAGCCGCCAGGTTTGCCACGGCCGAAAAAGCCGCCATCGACTCGGCCAACTCCAACGACAGCACGCTGCCCAAGTCACCTTATGTCGGTGTGCAGTTCGCCGCCATTCCGGAGTTTCAGGCCATCGGGATTGCCGTGGGCCAGCAGATGAGTGCCGCACTGGCCGGCAAGGTCACCGTGGATGCCGCCCTGAAAGCCGGACAGATTGCCGCCGAACGTGAAATGAAAAAGGGCGGCTACTACAAGTAAGCGCAGCGCTCGCCAGGCGCGCGCTTTTTTTCAAGCGCCGCGCCTTGACGTGAACTAGTACTGCAACCCGGAAGTAGCGAAACAAAATGAAAGTGATGGATTCGTGCCCAGGGCAAGGCGCCAAGCCGCAGCGAAGGCTATGCGCCTTCGCAAGGGTTGCAACGCCGCCATGGGTGCGAAGACACGCTTTCATGTTTCGATATTTTCGGGTTGCAGTACTAGAGCCTTGGCAGGCCCTGGAAAATTTTTGACGCGGAGACCTTCCCATGAACCGATTCCTGCCCCGCATGTTGCTGGCACCGGCGGTGTTCACGCTCTTCCTCTGGATGATCGTACCGCTGGTGATGACGATTTATTTCTCGCTGATCCGCTACAACCTGATGCAGCCCGATCAAAGCGGCTTTGCGGGGCTGTCGAACTACGAGTTCTTCGTCACCGACCCCTCGTTCACCACCGCCGTGATCAACACCTTGCTGCTGCTGGGCAGCGCGATCATCGTCACCGTGGTGGGCGGCATTGCCCTGGCACTGCTGATTGATGAGCCTTTTCCGGGCCGTGGTGTGGTTCGTCTGTTGCTGATTTCGCCGTTTTTTGTGATGCCTCCCGTCAACGCCCTGATGTGGAAGCACATGATGATGAACCCGATTTACGGCGTGCTGGCGCAAGTCTGGCAATTTTTCGGGGCAGAGCCGGTGGACTGGCTCACCGACCTGCCTCTGTTCAGCGTGATCGTGATGGTGTCGTGGCAATGGCTGCCGTTTGCCACGCTGATTTTTATCACTGCCTTGCAGTCCATGAGCCGCGAGCAACTGGAGGCCGCCCGCATGGACGGTGCCACCTATTTGCAGCAATTGCGCTACCTGGTGCTGCCGCATCTGGGCCGGTCCATTGCCGTGGTGGTGATGATTGAAATGATTTTCCTACTGAGCGTATTTGCAGAGATCTACACCTCCACGGCGGGCGGGCCGGGCGACGCCAGCACCAACGTGGCTTTTCTGATCTTCAAGCAGGCGCTGCTCAATTTTGATGCGGGCGTGGCCTCGGCCGGTGCGCTGTTTGCTGTGGTGCTGGCCAATATCGCGGCGGTCTTTTTGATTCGCATGGTCGGCAAAAACCTCGATTGAACACACCATGTCACAAAATACCCGATTCATACCGGCCTTGCTGCTGCGCAGCGCCGTCGCCTGGGGCATCACGCTGCTGCTGTTCTTCCCGCTCGGCTGGCTGATGTTGACCTCCTTCAAGACCGAACTGCAGGCCATTGAAGTGCCACCGCAGTTCTTCTTTACCCCCACGCTGGAGAATTTTCATGAGGTCGAGGCGCGCAGTGACTACCTGCTGTACGCCAAGAACTCGGTCATCACCAGCGTGCTATCCACCCTGCTGGGCCTGGTGATCGCGGCCCCGGCAGCCTATTCGATGGCCTTTTTTCGCACACCGCGCACACGCGACATTTTGATGTGGATGCTCTCCACCAAGATGATGCCCGCCGTGGGGGCATTGGTTCCCATCTATGTGCTGGCCCAAAAGAGTCATCTGCTGGACACGCAACTGGCGCTGGTCATCGTCTTCACCCTGAGCAACCTGCCCATCATGGTGTGGATGCTGTATTCGCACTTCAAGGACATTCCGCATGAAATTCTGGAGGCTGCACGCATGGACGGGGCCACGCTCTGGCAGGAGTTCAGTCGCGTACTGCTGCCGCTGGCCGTCGGCGGTCTGGCATCGACCGGATTGCTGTGCCTGGTGCTGAGCTGGAACGAGGCTTTCTGGTCTTTAAATCTCAGCTCGGCCAAGGCCGGCACGCTGGCCACGCTGATTGCGTCCTACTCCAGCCCCGAAGGCCTGTTCTGGGCCAAGCTCTCCGCCGCTTCATTCATGGCGATTGCCCCCATCGTTGTTTTTGGCTGGTTCAGCCAGAAGCAGCTCGTTCAAGGTCTGACGTTTGGCGCGGTGAAATAAGCCGTACCCGACTGCACAAGAAAGTATTCACATGGCATTCCTACAACTTAAACGCGTCGAAAAACACTTCGGCCCGGTGAGCGTGATCCGGGGCATCGACCTGACGATTCAAAAAGGCGAGTTCGTCGTGTTTGTCGGCCCCTCGGGCTGTGGCAAATCAACGCTGTTGCGCCTGATTGCCGGCCTGGAGGCGATTGACGGCGGCTCGCTGCATCTGGACGGGCGCGACATCACCGAACTGCCCTCCTCCAAACGCGACCTGGCCATGGTGTTCCAGAGCTACGCGCTGTACCCGCACATGAGCGTCTACGAAAACATGAGCTTTGCGCTGAAACTGGCCAAGGCGGACCCGGCGGTGATTGATGAAAAAGTACAGCGCGCCGCCAAAATCCTGAACCTCAGCACCTACCTGCAGCGCACGCCCAAAGACCTGTCGGGCGGGCAACGCCAGCGCGTGGCCATTGGCCGCGCCATCGTGCGCGCGCCCAAGGTGTTTTTGTTTGACGAGCCGCTGTCCAACCTGGACGCTGCGCTGCGTGGCCAGACCCGCGTTGAAATTGCCAAGCTGCACCGGGATCTGGGGGCCACCACGGTGTACGTCACGCACGACCAGGTGGAGGCCATGACGCTGGCAGACCGCGTGGTGGTGCTGCGTGATGGCCAGATAGAGCAGGTCGGCACGCCGCTGGAGCTTTACGACCGGCCCGCCAACCAGTTTGTAGCGCAGTTCATCGGCACCCCTCAAATGAACATGGTGGCGGCGGCGCTGGTCCCTCAACTGGCCAATGTCTTTCGCATCCCCTTGCCGGCAGACGGCTTTGTCGGCCTGCGCCCCGAAGGCGTGATGCTCCAGGCCCCCGGCAGCGGCCCGCTGCAGGGCCGCGTCGACCTGATCGAAGCGCTGGGTGCCGAGACACTGGTTTATGTCACCAGCGAACAGGGTGCCCAGCTGGTCGCACGCCTGAACACGCGCACCACGGTGCGCGTGGGAGACCGCGTGGGCGTGGCCATTGACGCCCACACCGCACACCTGTTTGATGCCCAGGGGCGTATCGCCCTGACGGGTGCCATCGCTGCCTGAAGGAATTTGTCGTCATGCCGCGCTCCGCAAATTCCCCCCTCGTGATGCTGCATCTCGGGCTGGGCTCCTTCCACCGGGCACACCAGGCCGTGTACCTGCACGAATTGATTCAAACTGGCGACACCCGCTGGGTGCTGGCGGGCGGCAGCATCCGCCCGGACATGACGGACACCATCGCCGCCCTGCAAGCCCAGGGCGGGGCCTACACGCTGGAAACCGTGACCCCGGCGCAGGTGCGCAGCTACCAGCGCATCGAGTCGATCAAAACCATCGTGCCCTACGATGCGGCGCTGTCGGGCCTGGTGACGCTGGGCGCCGACGCCCACACCCGCATCATTTCGTTTACCGTCACCGAGGCGGGCTACTACCTGGACGCCCAGGACCGGCTGGACCTGAATTTCGACGACCTCAGGGCCGACGTCATTGCCGCAGGCAAGGGCCAGCCGGGCAGCACGATTTATGGCGCGCTCACGGCCATTCTTCGCCAGCGCATGCACCAGCAGGCAGGCCCTGTGACACTGCTGAACTGCGACAACCTGCGCCACAACGGCGACCGGGTGCGCAGCGGCCTGCTGCAATTTATCGGGCTGCTGCCCGATTCATCCGACAAGGCCGGGCTGCTGCAGTGGATTACGGCCAACACCAGCTGCCCCAACGCCATGGTGGACCGGATCACGCCGCGCCCCACGCTCGATGTCGCCGAGCGCGTACTGGCCGTCACCGGGCGGGTGGATGCCGCCGCCGTCATGGGCGAGAGCTTTATTCAGTGGGTGATTGAAGATAACTTTGTGAATGGCCGGCCGGCTTGGGAACGCGTTGGCGTTGAAATGGTGGCGTCTGTGGCGGCATACGAAGAAGCCAAGATTCGCCTGCTCAACGCCACCCACAGCTGCATTGCCTGGGCCGGCACACTGGCCGGGTATTTCTACATTCACGAGGGAACCCAAGACCCGGTGATTCGCCAGTTTGCGTATGACTATGTCACCGATGACGTGATTCCCGTGCTCTCACCCAGCCCGCTGGATCTGGCGAAATACCGCGACGTGGTGCTGGACCGCTTCAGCAACCCGGCACTGAAAGACACCAACCAGCGGGTGGCGATGGACGGGTTTTCCAAGATTCCCGGCTTCATCGCCGCCACCTTCCGCGAGCGGCTGGCACGCGGTGAGGGCATTGACAGCGTGGCCATGCTGCCGGCGCTGTTTCTGGCCTACCTGCAGCGCTGGCACCGCGGACAAATCCCCTACACCTACCAGGACCAGGCCATGGACCCGGCAGTGGCCCACGCCATCTGCGAAGCCGCTGATCCGGTGGCGGCCTTCTGCGCTGATGTGCCCCTGTGGGGCGACCTGGCGGGTGATGCGCGACTGGTGAACGCGGTGCGCCGCGCCAGCGCACGGGTAACTCTTTTTGAAAAGGAACAACTATGAGTGGACGCTTGAACAACAAACATGTGCTGTTGACCGGCGCGGGCGGCGGCATTGGGCTGGCCGTGGCGCTGGCGTATCTGGCGCAGGGCGCACGCTGCACGGTGGCAGACCGCAGCGAGCAGCCACCGCCCGAATTGGCCGGGGCCGACATGGCTGACCGCGTGCATTACGCGGCCACCGATGTGACGCAGATGGCGCAGATTGACGCCCTGCTGGACGCCGCCGAGCAACGCTTCGGTCCGGTGCAGGTGCTGTTCAACAACGCCGCCCTGTTTGACATGGCCCCGCTGCTGGAGAGCCACGAGACCATGTTCGACAACCTGTTTGCGGTCAACGTCAAGGGCATGTTCTTCGTCATGCAAAAGACGCTGGCACGCATGGTGGCGCATGGCGTGGCGGGCGGTGCGGTGATCAACATGGCGTCGCAGGCAGGCCGCCGCGGCGAGGCCCTGGTGTCCCACTACTGCGCCACCAAGGCCGCCGTCATCAGCTACACCCAAAGTGCGGCGCTGGCCATGGCACCGCACCGCATCCGCGTCAACGCCATTTCGCCCGGTGTGATTGACACGCCCATGTGGCAGCATGTGGATGCGCTGTTCGCCCGCTACGAAAACCTGCCCCTGGGCGAGAAGAAAAAGCGGGTTGGCGAGGCGGTGCCGCTGGGCTATATGGGCGCACCGTCCGACATCGCGGGCGCAGCGGTTTTTCTGGCCAGCGACGAGGCCTCCTACATCACCGCACAGACGCTCAATGTAGACGGCGGCGCCGTGATGAGCTAGGCTTGATATCCGAACCATTGACCGGCACCGTCACCATGCCTGCGCGCCACCGAACGCTCCCCCGCCAGCGCCTGCCCGAGCTGGAGCACGACTACTCACGCAGCCCGTCGCTGGGCTATGAGTCGCCCAGAAACGAGGGACTGATTCACTGCCTGGAGCATGGTTTTCCCACGCCCCTGGCGCGCTGGCACTACCACGACGAGTACGAACTGCACCTGATCGTCGCCACCTCGGGCAAGGCCTTTGTCGGCGACTACATCGGCTCGTTCCAGCCCGGCCATCTGGTGCTGACCGGGCCGCGCCTGCCGCACAACTGGATTTCGCTGGACCTGCCCGAAGGGGGCATCGCGCAACGCGATCTGGTGATTCAGTTTCCCCACGAGCCGATCGCGCAGGCAGCGGTGCACATCCGTGAACTCGAAGAGGTGCTGCCCTTGCTGGAGCGTGCACGCAATGGCATCGAGTTTTTCGGTCTGTCAGACCGGGCCACCGCGCAATGGCACAGGATCAAGGCGGCCCGCGGACTCGCGCGCTTTGCCGCGTTCTGCGATTTTCTGAGTGAACTGGCGCGCTGGCCTGACTACCGGCTGCTGTCAAATGCCCAACTGCAAAGCGTGGACAACGACGCACAACTCGACCAGATTGATGGCATCGTGAGCCGCATCACCGACAACCTGACCCAGACGCCGTCTGCCGCCGAACTGGCCGCCGAGCTGGGCATGAGCGAAAGCCGCTTTTCGCGATTTTTTCGCCGCGCCACCGGCAACACCTTCACCGATTTTGTGAACCAGGTGCGCGTCAATCGCGCCTGCCAGTTGCTGATGGAGTCTGACCGTTACATCACCGACATTTGCTACGAAGTGGGTTTCAACAACGTGGCCAACTTCAACCGGCGCTTTCTGGATGTCAAGGGCATGACGCCCAGCGAATTCCGTCGGCAGGTGGATACCCGCTTTGGCATCCGGCACTGAGCGCAGCAACACCCCATGTACCTCGGTATTGATTTAGGCACCTCAAGTGTCAAGGTTCTTGTGCTTGATGCGCAGCATGCCGTGCTGGCCGTGGCCGACGCCGCACTCGATATTTCGCGGCCGCAGCCACTGTGGAGCGAGCAGGACCCGCAAGCCTGGTGGAGCGCGCTGGACCAGGCCATGCAGCAGCTGCGAAGCCAGGTACCGCGGGCGCTGAGCCAGGTGCGCGCCGTGGGCCTGTCGGGCCAGATGCATGGTGCCGTGGTGCTGGGCGAGCGCAGGCAGGTGCTGCGCCCCGCCATTTTGTGGAACGACTGCCGCGCCTCGGCGCAATGCACGGCGCTGGAGGCCGCCGTGCCGCAGTCGCGCCAGATCACCGGCAACCTGGCAATGCCCGGTTTCACCGCCCCAAAACTGCTGTGGCTGCGCCAGCACGAGCCCGAGGTGTTTGCACAAACCCGCCTGGTGCTGCTGCCCAAAGACTGGCTGCGCCTGAAGCTGACGGGTGAGGCGGTCAGCGACATGTCCGACGCGTCTGGCACGCTGTGGCTTGACACCGGCGCGCGTTGCTGGAGCGCAGAGATGCTGGCCGCTTGCGGGCTGAGCGAGCAGCACATGCCGCGCCTGGTGGAAGGCACCGGGGCCAGCGGCCAGCTACTCGCCGACGTGGCCAGGGCATGGGGTTTGCCCGCCGGCGTGACGGTTGCAGGCGGCGCTGGCGACAACGCCGCCACGGCCGTCGGCGTGGGTGCCGTGCGGCCAGGCCAGGGCTTTGTGTCACTGGGGACGTCCGGTGTCATCTTTTTGGCCACCGATTCGTTTCGGCCCCAACCAGAAACCGCCGTCCACGCCTTCGCACACGCCCTGCCCCAGCGCTGGCATCACATGTCCGTCATGCTGAGTGCGGCCAGCGCCTTTGGCTGGGTCACACGCCTGACGCAGCGTTCAAGCGAAGCCGCACTGGCCCATGAAGCCTCACTGCTGAGCCTGTCAGCACGCGAGCAGGCCCCGATTTTTCTGCCCTACCTCTGCGGTGAGCGCACACCCCACAACGACGCCCACGCGAGCGGCACCTTTATCGGCCTGCGGCCCAAGCACGATGCACCCGACCTGGCCTATGCCGTGATGGAGGGCGTGACATTTGGCTTGATGGACGGCCTGAACGCCATGCAGGGGCGCAAACCAGGCAGTGAAGCCCTGGCGCTGGTAGGCGGCGGTGCGCGCAGCAATAGGTGGGGACAAATGATTGCGTCGGGCCTGGGGCGTCCCCTGACCCGCGACGAGGGCGCGCAGGCGGCTGCGGCGCTGGGCGCGGCCCGGCTGGGCTGGATGGCCGACGGCGGCACTGAAGAAGAGGTCTGCCTTGCGCCAAAAGACACCGCCCATTTCGAGCCCAATGCGCCCGAAGCCTCACTGCTGCAGGAGCGCTATCAAAAATTCAGGACACTGTACCCGGCGCTTCAGCCTTACTTCTTTGGCGCTCAAAAAGAGGCCGCCTGAAGCCGCCCTTACAACACCCCGGCAAGCCGCTCAATGCCTTGGTGCGCCACGGCACTCAGCTGTTCGGCACTGACTCTGTCGGCTGCAATTTCAGCCAGCGGCACCAGCACAAACGCGCGCTGCATCATGCGCGGGTGCGGCACCGTCAGGCGTTCTGAATCAATGCGGGCGCTGCCGTAGAGCAGCAAGTCCAGGTCCAGCGTGCGCGGCGCGTTGCGGTAAGGCCTTTCGCGCCCGGCCTGCTGTTCCAGCTGCTGCAGCTGCGCCAGCAGCAGAGGTGCCGGCAAGCCGGTTTCCAGCGCCACCACCGCATTGAGGTAATCGGCGCCCGGGGCCTGGCTCTCCTGGGCCGAATCGGTGTCCAGCGGCGCCGTTTTGTACAGACTGGAGCATTGGCGCACCTGTGTGAGCGGCAGGTGCTTCATCGCCTCAATGGCCTGGCGGATGGCGGCACCGGCATCACCCAGATTGGCACCGAGGGCAACGTAGGCTGTGACCCGGCTGGCCATGGCTTCCGGACTCAAGTATCAGAGACGGCGCCGGGCGATGAATGGCCTGCCGCGCTGGCCGTGCCGTCGACATTGCCCCGGTTTGCCGGCTTGCGGCGGCGCCGGCGCTTTTTGGCTGGTGCTGGTTCGCCGGACTCTGGGGACGGTGCAGGAAAATCATCTTCGGCAGCGCGATGGGCATGGGTGGTGGAGGGGCTGCCCGCATCGGCATCCTGCCGCTTCACACGCACTCTGGGGTGCTGCGGTTTTTGCAGCTGCTCCTGGCGGGCCTGCTCGATCATGTCGTGCCGCTCGTCATCGTAGGCGGTGCTGAACTTCTCCCACCATTCGGCCAGCGAGGCGTCGATCTCGCCGGTCTGCGCGCGCAGGCGCAGGAAGTCAAAGCCGGCCCGAAAGCGCGGCTGCTCCAGCAAAGAGTAGGGCGAGCTGCCCACGCGCTTTTCAAAGCGCGGCTGCATCATCCAGATCTCGCGCATGTCGGTGCCCAGTTTGCCGCGGCCCGACACATCGCCAATCCTGGCGTTGAAGGCATCGTCAATCGCATCCTGCAGCGCCGGCATGGCGTGCTCGCCGTGCTTGCGGCGCCGGGCCCAGCCGCTGCGCACATCGTCCCACAGCACACAGGACAGCAGGAAGCTGGGCGCTACCGGCTTGCCCTCGCCCACGCGGCGGTCGGTGTCCTGCAGCGCCAGTTTCAGGAAGGGTTGATCGGCCATCTCGACCACCACGTCCAGCAGCGGGTAAATGCCGGTGCCCAGGCCCAGGCCTTTGAGCTGCTCAATGCTGTCCAGCGCATGGCCGGTCTGCAGCAGCTTGAGCATCTCGTCAAACAGGCGCGACTGCGGCACATCGGCCAACAGGCCCTTCATTTCGCGCAGCGGCGCGGCGGTCTTGTCTTCAAACTTGAAGCCCAGGCCGCTGAGCTTGGCGGCAAAGCGAACCGCACGGATGATGCGCACCGGGTCTTCGCGGTAACGCACGGCCGGGTTGCCAATCATGCGCAAAATGCGTTTTTTGGCATCGCGGATGCCGTGGTGGTAATCAACCACGATCTGCGTTTCGGGGTCGTAGTACATGGCGTTGATGGTGAAATCCCGGCGTGCCGCGTCTTCTTCCAGCGGGCCCCAGACGTTGTCGCGCAGCACCCGGCCCGACGCATCCACGGCATGCTTCATGCCGGCCAGCTCGCTCTTGCTGGTCCGCTCGTTGCCGCCTACCTGCTCGGCCTGGCTGCTGTCCAGGTGCGCACGGAAGGTCGACACTTCAATGACTTCATACTCGCGGCCACGGCCGTAGATCACGTGAACGATGCGAAAGCGCCGCCCAATGATGAAGGCGCGGCGAAACAGGCTTTTGACCTGCTCGGGCGTGGCATCGGTGGCCACATCGAAGTCTTTGGGGCGCAAGCCCACCAGCAGGTCGCGCACCGCGCCGCCCACGATGTAGGCTTCAAAGCCGGCCTGTTTGAGCGTGCGCACCACGTCCATGGCGCGGTCATCGACCAGCTGGGGATCGATGCCGTGCTCTTTGGGGCCGACGTCCTGGCGTTGGCCGAAAGGTGATTTTTTGACCCGTTTGGCGCCAAAGTCCGTGCTGGCGGACTTGCCAAACAACTTATCGATGAATTTTTTGATCATGAAAACAGAAATTTTGCGGGGTAGCCCGTCGTTGCAAGGCGCAACTGGCGCGGCTCCTGCCAATTAGAACAGGTCAAGTATGCGCCATCCGCGCTCGGTCGCAATGGCGCGCAGGCGCTCATCCGGGTTGGTGGCCACCGGATGGCTCACTTTCTCCAGCAGCGCCAGATCATTGAGGGAATCGGTGTAAAACGTGGTTTCCACGTCGTCCCAGCTCAAGTTGCGGGCCGCCAGCCATTGTTCCATACGCGTGACCTTGCCCTCCCGGGCCGAAGGCGTGCCTTTGATTTCACCGGTCAGATTGCCCAGGGCGTCGCGCTCCAGCTCCACGGCGATCAGCTCCTTCACGCCAAAGGCCTCGGCAATCGGGCGGGTCACGAACTCATTGGTGGCCGTCACGATCACCAGTTCGTCGCCGGCCGCGCGGTGCTGCTGAACCAGTGCCAGGGCCTGCCCTGTGATGGTTTTTTGCACCACATCCCGCATAAAACGGTCGTGAGCAGCTATTGATTTGATAGCACCCTGTTCCCGGATGGCCTGCGTGGCAAAGCGCACGTAGTCATGGACATCGAGCGTGCCGGCACGGTACTGCGCGAAAAATTCGGCGTTGCGGCGCTTGAACTCGCTGGCATCGCACCAGCCCAGCGCAATGGTGAATTCGCCCCACTCGTAATCCGAGTCAATCGGGATCAGCGTGTGGTCAAGATCAAATAAAGCAATCTTTTTTGGAACGGTCATTTCGCAGTCACTTATTCACTTTCCAGCATGGATTTGATCAGCGGGATCGTGATGGCTCGCTTGGTTTGCAAGGCGTAGCCGTCGAGCTGGTCCAGCAGCTGCATCAGGCTGCCGAGGTCTCTTGAAAAACGGGTCAGCATGAAATCCATGGCCTCGTCGCTCAAAAACACGCCGCGCGCATCGGCTTCCTGGCGCAGCACGGCCCGGCGCTCGGGCTCGGTCAGCGCCTGCAGGGCAAACACATGGCCCCAACCCAGGCGGGTGCGCAGGTCCTCGCGCAGCGCCAGGTCGGCGGGCGGCACCTTGCCGGCGGCCAGCACCCAGCGCGGGCGACCGTCCGCAGAGCTCAGCGCATTGACAAACCAGTTGAAGGCCGCGTGCTGCTGCACGGCCGTGTACAGGTGGCAATCGTCCAGGATCACCGCGGCCCAGGCTTCGTTGAATTCGGGGGGCTCCAGCACCGAGGCGTCGAGCCAGCCCACCGACGCGCCCTGCTCGCGCAGCGCCTCGTTCACGGCCTTGAGCAAATGGGTTTTGCCGCTGCCTGCTTCGCCCCACAGGTAAGTGGGTACGGGCGAACGCAGCGTGTTGCCGGCCCACAGTTCGAGGTGCCTGAGCGCGGCCTCGTTGGGACCGGCAAAAAAATTCGAAAACGAAGGGACGGAAGCCAGCCCGATATCCAGCGCAATCTGTTTCATGCACGCTCGCTGTCTGTTTCACGTCTGCTCATGGGAGTCATCAGACCGTGTAAAGCCTGCTGGCCATGTAACTGACCTTGAGGCGGCGAATGGCGACCAGCAGCACGGCGCTGGCCGGCAACGCAACCAGCACGCCCACAAAGCCAAACATCTGGCCAAACGCCAGCAGGGCAAAAATCACCGCCAGCGGGTGCAGGCCAATCCGCTCACCCACCAGCCGCGGCGTCAGGACCAGGCTTTCCAGCAGCTGCCCCAGACCGTAGACCACCGCCACCATGACCAGGGCCTTGACCGAGGCAAACTGCAGCAGGCCCGCCAGCAGGGCCAGCAACAGGCCCAGGCCAAAGCCCACGTAAGGAATGAACATGGCCAGCCCGGTAAAAATGCCAATCGGCAAGGCCAGATCGAGCCTGAACAGCGCCAGCCCGATGGCGTAAAAAGCCGCCATGGCCAGCATCACCAGCAACTGGCCGTGCAGGTACTGGCCGAGCACGGAATCGGCTTCATCGGTAAAGCTGTCGTAGGCCGTGCGCAGGTGCGGCGGCACCAGCTCCAGGATGCGCGCCACAAACAGCTCCCAGTCCATCAGCAGGTAAAACAGGGCCACCGGAATCAGCACCGCATTGCCCACAATGGCCAGCGCCACGCTGCCGCCGAGCTTGAGGGACGACAACAGCGAGCCAAAAGCGTCCTCGAAGTTGGCATTGAGGTACTTGAGCACAAAGGCCTTGATGCTGGCGACATCGAGCGAGACATGGATGCCAAACTGCGCCAGCCAGGGCGTCAGCCCGGCATTGAGCCGGTCCGCCAGTACCGGCACCTGCTCGCGCATCAGCGGTATTTCCTTGGCCAGAATCGGCACGATGAGCAGCAGCAGGCTCAGCAGCAGCACCAGAAACAGGGTTTCGACCAGCAGCACGGCGATCACGCGCGGCAGCCGGCCCTGGCCCAGTGCGTCAAGCCTGTTGACCACGGGCGTCAGGGCGTAGGCCAGGACGGCCGCCACCACAAAAGGCGTGAGCACCGGCGCCAGCAGCCACAGCAACAGCAGCGCGAGGGCGGCGATGGCGCACCAGGTGGCAGCGCGTTTTTGGGTGGGAGTAAATTGCATACAGCCTGACAGGGGGTGACCCCTTAGAATCTTAGGCTGAATTCTATCGGGCTTGCATCCGTGCTCCAGACAGCGCCACGCAAGCCCGACAGAGATTTAGCGAACCCCCTACGACGGCAGCACAGCCCACCACAGCCCTGACACCATGACCACATCCCCACTTTCGTACAAAGACGCCGGCGTTGACATTGACGCCGGTGACGCCCTGGTTGAGCGCATCAAGCCATTGGCCAAGAAAACCATGCGCGAAGGCGTGCTGGCAGGTATTGGCGGCTTCGGCGCCCTGTTCGAGGTGCCCAAGCGCTACAAGGAACCGGTGCTGGTCAGCGGCACCGACGGCGTCGGCACCAAGCTGCGCCTGGCCTTTGAATGGAATATGCACGACACCGTGGGCATCGACCTGGTGGCCATGAGCGTCAACGACGTACTGGTGCAGGGTGCCGAACCGCTGTTTTTCCTGGACTACTTCGCCTGCGGCAAACTGCATGTGGACACCGCCGCCGCCGTGGTGGGCGGCATTGCCAAAGGCTGCGAACTCTCGGGTTGCGCCCTGATTGGCGGCGAAACCGCCGAGATGCCCGGCATGTACCCCGAGGGCGAGTACGACCTGGCCGGTTTTGCGGTGGGCGCGGTCGAAAAGTCCAAAATCCTGACGGGCAAGGAAGTCCAGCCCGGCGACGTGGTGCTGGGCCTGGCCAGCAGCGGCGTGCATTCCAATGGTTTTTCCCTGGTGCGCAAGTGTATTGAGCGCGCCGGCAACCAGCTGCCCGCCACGCTGGACGGCAAGCCCTTCAAAGAGGCGCTGATGGAGCCGACCCGCCTGTACGTCAAAAACGTGCTGGCCGCCCTGGCCCAGCACCCGATCAAGGCACTGGCCCATATCACGGGTGGCGGCCTGCTCGAAAACATCCCCCGCGTGCTGCCCGAAGGCACGGCCGCTCACCTCAAAAAGGGCAGTTGGCCGCAAACCGAACTGTTCGCCTGGCTGCAAAAAACGGCCGGCATCGACGATTACGAGATGAACCGCACCTTCAACAACGGCATCGGCATGGTGGTGGTGGTGGATGCGGCCAACGCCCAGGCCACCGCGCAAACCCTGCGCAGCGCCGGTGAGCAGGTTTATGAAATCGGCGTGATTGCCGCACGCGGCGATGGCGCTGCAGTCGTGGTCGGCTAAGCTGCCGCTGACCCGCTACTAGCCCACTAACCTGCGCTAACCAGCAGGATGCCTGATACCCCCAGCCCCTTGCGGCGCTTGCCGCCCGGCATCTGGGCACTGGGATTTGTCAGTCTCCTGATGGACATCTCCTCCGAGATGATCCACAGCCTGTTGCCCGTTTTCATGGTCACCGTACTGGGCACCAGCATGTGGGCTGTCGGCCTGATCGAAGGCGCCGCCGAAGCGACGGCCCTGATCGTCAAGGTGTTCTCGGGGGCTTTGAGCGACTACTGGGGCAAACGCAAGCCACTGGCGGTTCTGGGCTACGGCCTGGGCGCGCTGTCCAAACCGCTGTTTGCACTGGCCAGCAGCACAGGTTTCGTTCTTGCGGCGCGCCTGATGGACCGCGTGGGCAAAGGCATTCGCGGCGCGCCGCGCGATGCACTGGTTGCCGATCTGGCACCGCCTGACATGCGCGGTGCAGCGTTCGGGCTGCGCCAGTCGCTGGATACGGTGGGGGCATTCGTCGGCCCGCTGCTCGCCATGGGCCTGATGCTGCTGTGGACCAACGACTTTCGGGCCATCTTCTGGGTTGCCATCATTCCGGCCTCTCTGGCGGTGGCCCTGCTGGTGTTCGGCGTGCGGGAGCCCGAACGCCCCCAAGGCACCCTGCGCACCAACCCGATCAGCCGGAACAACCTCAGACGCCTGCGCGGCCCATACTGGTGGGTGGTGGCCATTGGCGCCGTATTCACACTGGCCCGCTTCAGCGAAGCCTTTTTGGTATTGCGTGCCGTTCAGGGCGGCCTGCCGCTGGCCTACACGCCACTGGTTCTAGTCGCTATGAATGTGATTTACGCCTTGGGTGCCTATCCTTTTGGCAGGCTGTCGGATGCCATGAGCCATACCCGGCTGCTGGGCTGGGGCCTGCTTGTCCTGATTGCAGCCGACGCGCTGCTGGCCTGGAGCAGCCACTGGGCCTGCGTCGGGGCGGGCATCCTGCTGTGGGGCCTGCACATGGCCATGACCCAGGGACTGCTGGCCACGATGGTGGCCGACACCGCACCCGCCGATCTGCGCGGCACGGCCTTCGGGGTTTTCAACCTGATGGGCGGCATCGCCCTGCTGCTGGCCAGCACCGTGGCCGGCATTTTGTGGGATCAACTGGGCGCACCGGTCACGTTTGCGGCAGGCGCCGTGTTCTGCGTGGCAACGCTGTTGCTGCTGTGGCGACGGCCGGGCGCCAACCCTTTTTAAATATCGCCCGGCCTTGCCGCTTGACGTTGCGCCGCTGCAAAATCCATAGCACCAAAGGCAATTCCTGCCTGGACTTTCACCGACTTTTGCTCCAAACTGCATCTTTTGTACCGTTTTGGAGCCATCAATGCCGGTCATCGCAGTCGTCAACCGCAAGGGAGGCAGTGGCAAAAGCACGCTGGCCGCGCACATTGCGGCGTGGTGCGCGCGCCAGGGCAGCTCGGTGATGCTGGGCGATGTGGACCGCCAGCAATCCGCGCGGGCCTGGCTGAAACGGCGCGATGCCGCCCTGCCGGTGATCGCCCCGTGGGCCGTGGACCAGAAAAACATGCTGCGCGTACCGACGGGCATCACGCATGTGGTGCTGGACACGCCGGGCGGCATGCACGGTTTTGAGCTGGCGCGTGTGGTGATGTTTGCCGACGTGCTGGTGATGCCGGTGTGCAGCTCGATATTTGACCGCGAAGCCGCGGCAGCCTGCCATGCCGAGTTGATGGCCCTGCCGCGTGTTGCCAGTGGCCGCTGCCGGCTTGCCACGGTGGGCATGCGCATCGATGGCCGCACCCATGCCGGGCTTGCCCTGCGCGAATGGTCGCAAGCCATCGGCCTGCCTTTTCTCGGCGCACTGCGCGAAACCCAGCTGTATGTGCGCAGCCTCGAAAAAGGCATGACGATTTTCGATTTGCCAGCGCACGCCGCAGCCACCGATCTGGCGCAGTGGGCGCCCATTGTGGAATGGTTCAAGCCGCTGCTATACCCGCCGCAAGCCGCCAACGATGCCCTGCCGCTGTCAGGCCCGGATGCTGCGGCGACCCGGATGCCCCAAGTCCTGCGGCCCCCCCAGGCCAATGAACCCCTGCCCACCCGCCTGGGCAGCCCGCGCCCCAGCAGCCTCATGCCGGCGCAGGAGTCCATGGTGCATGGGGGACGCTTGTCGGTCCACGGTGCGGGCCGAAGCACCGGGGCGGTGCTGGCATCCACCGCAAAACCCGCCATGACGCGCAAGCTCAATTCAGCGGATGGCTTGCAAATCCCCCAGTTTCTAAAACGCTAAAACGCGGAGCCTGACATCGCGCTAGAGTTTGGCGCGTATCTCTGTTTGCAGGTTGCGGTAGCGTTCCGCCCTGACACCGCCAATGGCCACGGCGCGGTCTATGGCCGAAGCGGCCTCACGGTACTTGCCCTGCTCCATCAAAACTTGCGCCAGGTTGTTCCAGGCGTCCGCAAAATCCGCATGCTGCCGGGTGGCCGCCAGGTAGGCGGACGCCGCGCGATCGAGCTGGCCCAGGGCATAAGCGGTGTTGCCCGCGCCCAGCAGGGCCGCGCGATGCTGGGGCCAGGCCTGCAGTGCCGCGGCGTAAGCGGCTTGGGCGGCGCGGGGCTGCACACGTTCCAGCGCCGCCGCCGACACCGCATACGCATCGGGCTGCGCCGTCGCGGGCAGCCGCGTGGGTGGCAGTGCCACCATGGCCCAGGAGTCACCGCGTGCCCAGGTGCGCTCAAAGGTAAACAGCGACATCTCCAGCCGCTCGGTGACGCCCGAGTGCAGCGTGATGGTGTTGTGGGAGCGGTCAAATCCGATCACCACGGCGTAATGCCACAGCGGTGAAAACGAAAACGCCAGATTCTGCAAAACGAGCACCGGGTTGCCCGCGGCCACTTCGCGCAGCAAGGCCTCCATGCGCGGGGCCAGCGGGTAGGCCAGCAGGCCCTGGCGCCGGCTGGCGGCCAGCAGCTCGACCTGCAGCGAGCCCTGGCGGCCCGGCAGATAGACCTGATCGGTCAGATCGTCGGGCAGCACCCGGACACCCGCAGCCTGCGCCACCATGGCCAGCGCCGCTGGGCCGCAGTGGTACTGCTCCTGGGGGAAGAACGGAACATTGTCAATCTGCGTGACCGCCGGCAAATCGGCCGGCCATTGCTGCGACAGCTGCGCGACCTGCGGCGTCGCACAGCCCGCCAGCCCCAGCAGGACGCAAACAAAAACCCCCGCGACAGCGGGGGTCCGAAGACACGACAGCAGTGGCTTCATCGAGCCGAGCGGGTGAACGGGAAAACCTTCGTCAGCCCCAGGATGTCGGTGACCAGCAGCACGAGAAACAAAACGAAGATAAAGCCCAGAATGCCGCCGGCTGGCGCCTGGTCGACGCGATCGGCCAGTTGCGCCACTTCGGCATCCGACATGGCCTTGACGCGGTCCGTCGCTGCCGCGCTGCTCACGCCCTGGGCTTCCAGTGCCGTGCGGACATCTTCACGGGCCAGAAAGGCCGCCACCTTGTCACGGTTGGCATCAGCCACCTCGCTCGACATGGCCTCGGTGGTTGTCACCACGCTGGCTTGCGCGGTCAGGGGCAAGCCCATCAGGGTGGTGCTGACGATCAGCACCGATGCAATTAAACGTTTGAATAGGTTCATGAGAAATCCCTCCGGTTGTAGTTAATAAGTCCCAATCAGCGCATCCAGGCGCACTGCGCAATTGGAATTTAGCCAGCGCCTCCACCGGCGTCAACGCAACTTACACAACGAAACATGGCACGCAGACCTTTTATCCTTGACACGAAAGGGACGAAAGGGGGTGCGGCGCAACGCCCATCAAACCTTCAGTTTCTCCGGCGCAACTCGGACACGCGTTCGGCAATCGCATCAATGTCCAACGCATCGTCGGCATGCGTCAGGTATTTTTCCAGGTCAGCCACGGCGCGGCTTGCTTCGCCTTGCGCCGCCCAGGCCAGGCCGCGGTCCCGGTATTCAGGCCAGGCTTCAGGCTGCAACACAATCAGGCGGTCCTGCACCGCAATCAGCCGCCCCCAGTCTTCCTGGGTTTTGTGGATTTCCTTGAGGTTGCGCAGCATGCGGCCAATGATCTCGCGCGGCGGCGCCGACTGCAGGTAAAGACCGATCGGCACCTCAAACTCGTCGACCAGCCCGCTGCGCTGCCTGAACGGCTCCAGCCGCTCGGCCAGCTCTTCACGGCTTAGCGACTGCCCGGTGAACGGGTCAATCACCACCTGGCCTTTGGGCAGGTTGACCTTCACCATGAAATGCCCCGGAAACGCCACGCCGCGTGCATTGAGGCCCAGACCCGCCGCCAGTTCCAGCCAGAGCACCGCCAGCGTGATGGGAATGCCGCGCCGGGTTTTGAGCACGGCGTTCAGGTAGCTGTTGTCCGGGTCGTAGTAGTCATTGACATTGCCGCCGAAACTTAAGTCCCGGAAGAAAAACTGGTTCAGCGCGCGCAACTTCTGCAGGGCCGGCGCGTCGGCCGGCAGGCGGCGCTTGAGGCGGGCCAGCAGTTGGTCGACATCGCCCAGCACCTGCTGCACGTCCAGCTCCGGATATTCGTCCTGGGCCAGGCTGACAGCCGCTTCCAGCAGCGGGAAATGCTCGTCGCTCTGCACCAGGCTGGAGAAATACTGCAACGGAGACGGGACGGCTAAATTCAGTTCCATGGCCCTACTTTCTCACAAACTGGCGCCTCATGTCACTTCAAGATTCACGCCAGACACACCCCAACTCCGCCGGGCGCGGGTACCGCCCTGACTGGTTAGAGTTGCTAACGCCGCAGCAGTTGCCGCAGCTTCAGCCCGGAGACCCAAAGCGCTACAAAATAGATAGCTGCTGACGCAATCAATACAAGGGCCAGAAGCCCAATTCGCTGCAAATAAAGATCGCGCATGCCGACCCAGCTGACGGTGGCGGCCGCCCACAGCAGAAACACCGCCAGCAAGGCGCTGGCGGCCAGCACCTGCAGCGCAAAAACGCCCCAGCCCGGCGCGGGCTGGTAGCTGCCGCGCCGGATCAGCCCGACCAGCAGCCACGAGGCATTGATCAGGGCGCCGATACCGATGGCCAGCGCCAGCCCGGCATGCTGCAAAACCGGCACCAGCACCAGATTAAGAAGCTGCGTGAGCACCAGCACCACCACCGCAATGCGCACCGGGGTTTTGATGTCCTGGCTGGCATAAAAGCCCGGCGCCAGCACCTTGATCGCCACCAGCCCCAGCAAGCCCGCGCCATAGCCCATCAGCGCCGTGGTGGTCTGCTGCACGTCACGGTCGGAAAAAGCGCCATAGTGGTACAGCGTGGCCACCAGTGGCTGGGCAAACGTGAGCAGCGCCACCGCGCAAGGCACGGCCAGCAGCACCACGATGCGCAGGCCCCAGTCCAGCATGGCGGAGTATTTGTCCGCGTCATTGGCGGCTTTGGCCGCGGCCAGCTGCGGCATCAGCACCACGCCAATGGCCACGCCCAGCAGCGCGGTCGGAAACTCCATCAGGCGGTCGGCATAGTTCAGCCAGCTGACACTGCCGGGCGTCAGGTGCGAGGCAATCTGGGTGTTGATCAGCAGCGAAATCTGCGCGACGCTGACCCCCAGCAGGGCCGGCAGCATCAACATCACTATGCTTTTGGTAGCTGGATCCGCCCGTGCAGCGCGCACTGCAGCCAAATTGAGTCCTATTTTCGGCAGCAGCCCCAGCCTGAGTAGGGCCGGCACCTGCACGCCCAGCTGCAGCAGCCCCCCCAGCATCACCCCGGCCCCCAGGGCATACACCGGCTCGATGCCCTGCGACTTGAACCAGGGTGCGCCCAGCCAGGCCGCGCCAATCATGGCCAGGTTCAGCAACACCGGCGTGGCTGCCGGCACGGCAAAGCGCTTCCAGGTGTTCAGCACCCCGGCCGACAAGGCCACCAGCGACATGAAACCGATGTAGGGAAACATCCAGCGCGTCATGAACACCGCCGCCTCAAAGCCGCGTGGCTCCTGCTTCAGGCCACTGGCCATGGCCCAGACCAGCACCGGCGCGGCGGCCACCCCGATCACGCAGGTCAGCAGCAGCGCCCAGCTCAGCAGCGTGGCCACCCGGTCGATCAGCAGCTTGGTTTCGGTCTCCCCCTGCTGAGTCTTGCTGGCCGCCAGCACCGGCACAAAGGCCTGGCTGAAAGCCCCTTCGGCAAACAGCCGGCGAAACAGGTTGGGAATGCGAAACGCCACATTGAAGGCGTCGGTCAAGGCGCTGGCGCCAAAAGTCGACGCAATCAGCAGTTCCCTCACCAAACCGGTGATTCGGGAAACCAGCGTCAGCAGGGAAACGGTGGAGGCGGCTTTGAAAAGTGACACAGCAGGAGTTTATGCGCTGATGCCAGCTCGCCAGCCCTTCCGGCGAAGTTTTCTGGGCGCGCGGCGCCTAACGCAATCTCCGGCGGGCGCAATCAATTTTTCGACGGGCCGCCCCTAGAAAAATTAGCCCCCTCGGGGGGCAGAGAGCCACACGAAGTGGGCGAACGTGGGGGCGTTATATAATCATGGGCTTCGCTTGCAACATCCACAGACTCCTACCAGGATTAAAGGAACCATATATGGCTACCGCCAAACCCAAGAAAAAGAACCCGCGCCTTGCGTCGGGCCGCAAACGCGTCCGCCAGGACATCAAACTCAATGCCGCGAACACCTCGCTGCGCTCCAAATACCGTACCGCTGTGAAAAACGTCGAAAAAGCCGTTGTCAGCGGTGACAAGGCGAAAGCCACCGAACTCTTTGCCAAAGCGCAAAGCATTGTGGACATCGTGGCCGACAAGGGCATCTTCCACAAAAACAAGGCTGCTCGCGACAAGAGCCGCCTGTCCGCCAAGGTGAAAGCCCTGGCCACCAAAGCCGCCTAAGCATTTAGGCAAATCGCCCGGACTGATTCTTCGGTCCGCCGTTTTGTAGGGTGCGCTGCAAGCAAAGCAAAAAGCCGTCGAAAGACGGCTTTTTTGTTTTCCATTTCCCGTTTTAAGTTTCACCACGGATGTGCCAGAAAGCGTAGCGAGCGGGTGCGAGGCAAGGCGCACGGAGCGCAGCAACCGGCAATGTACTTCAGGTATTCGAGGATTGCGACTGAAAGGGAGATGGGGCCCTTTCGTTCCCATCCGGCGCAACGCCGCATCGTGCCCGCGCTTAGCTTTATGGCTTATCCGGCAGCAGACAGGCCTCGGCGATCTGCAGATCATTGTCCCTGGCAAAGTTCAGCACAAAGTCCCAGGCCATGGGCTCGATCTGGCGCAGCTCACTGTTGACCACCACGCATTTGACGCCGTTGATCACCGTGGGAACGCACCAGGGAGAGTAAGTCAGGTGGCTGCCGGGGTGGGGGCCGCCCGGGCGGAAATGGCTCATCACACCGCACAGCCTGTCCGCCCAGTCGCTGGGCCGGAAGGTTTTGCCGTCACGGGTGATGCCCTGAATGAAGACTTCTTTGGCGGAGTTGGAGACCATCGGGTGGAGGTTTTTTGCGCGCCAAGGGCGAGGATATTGCCCATGCTGCGCCGCACAAGTATTCTATCTTATATAAGACTTAGGACCTGTCATTCTCCTGTCGTTGGAATCACCACGATCGGGCATTGCTGTGATGCAGGAACGTCACCAAAGGCCGCATAGTCTGCGCCTAAAATCACTTCAGGCCCCGCCACTTTAGCGCGGCCACCTTCTTTTAGCCATGTTCCCCGGAGTTTTCGCATGACTGCTGCCCTGCCCCACCACATCGAAGCCGCCTCTCCCCACGTGATGAACACCTACGGCCGTCTGCCGATAGCGCTGTCGCATGGCCAGGGCTGCCGCGTCTGGGACGTCAACGGCAAGGTCTATCTGGATGGATTGGGGGGCATTGCGGTCAACACCGTCGGCCACAACCACCCCAAGCTGGTGCCGGCCCTGCAGGAGCAGATTGGCAAGCTGATTCACACCTCCAACTACTACCATGTGCCGCTGCAGGAGACGCTGGCGGCCAAGCTGGTGGAGCTGTCGGGCCTGGAAAACGTGTTCTTTTGCTCCACCGGCCTGGAAGCCAACGAGGCCGCCCTGAAACTGGCCCGCAAGTTCGGCCACGACAAAGGCATTGAAAAGCCCGAAATCGTGGTCTATGAAAAAGCCTTTCACGGCCGCAGCATTGCCACCCTGAGCGCCACCGGCAACCCCAAGGTGCAGGCCGGCTTTGGCCCGCTGGTCGAGGGCTTTATCCGCGTGCCCCTCAACAACATGGACGCGCTGAAAGCAGCCACGGCCAACAACCCCAACGTGGTGGCCGTGTTTTTTGAAGCGATTCAGGGCGAAGGCGGCATCAACACCATGAAAGACGACTACCTGCGGCAGGTGCGCAAGCTCTGCGACGAGCGCGACTGGCTGCTGATGATCGACGAAGTGCAGTGCGGCATGGGCCGCACCGGCAAATGGTTTGCGCACCAGTGGTCGGGCGTCAAGCCCGATGTGATGCCCCTGGCCAAAGGCCTGGGCTCGGGCGTGCCGATTGGCGCCGTGGTGGCCGGCCCCAAGGCCGCCAGCATCTTCCAGCCCGGCAATCACGGCAGCACCTTCGGCGGCAACCCGCTGGCCATGCGAGCCGGCGTGGAAACCATCCGCATCATGGAAGAGGAAGGCCTGCTGGCCAATGCGGTCAAGGTGGGCGAGCACCTCAAGGCTGCGCTGGAACGCGAGCTCGCCGGGGTGGCGGGCGTCAAGGAGATTCGCGGCCGCGGCCTGATGCTGGGCATCGATTTAACCAAACCCTGCGGCGATCTGGTCAAGCGCTGCGCTGAAAATGGCCTGCTGATCAGCGTGACCGCCGATACGGTCATCCGCATCGTGCCCTCGCTGATTCTGACGACGGCCGAGGCCGATGAAATCACGGCCATTGTGTGCCCGCTGATCAAACAGCTGTTGCAAGAAAGCGCGTGACCATGGCCAGCCCCCTGAAACACTATCTGCAGTTCAGCGACCTCAACGCCGGCGAGTACGCCTACCTGTTCGAGCGCGCCGCCATCATCAAGAAAAAGTTCAAGGCCTACGAAAAGCACCAGCCGCTGACCGACCGCACGCTGGCCATGATTTTTGAAAAAGCCTCCACCCGCACGCGCGTGAGCTTTGAAGCCGGCATGTACCAGCTCGGCGGCTCGGTGGTGCACCTGACCACCGGCGACAGCCAGCTGGGCCGGGCCGAGCCGATCGAAGACAGCGCCAAGGTCATCAGCCGCATGGTGGATCTGGTGATGATCCGCACCTACGAGCAGACCAAGATTGCCCGCTTTGCCGAGCATTCACGCGTGCCCGTCATCAACGGCCTGACCAACGAGTTTCACCCCTGCCAGATCCTGGCCGACATCTTCACCTACATCGAGCACCGCGGTTCCATCCAGGGCAAGACGGTGGCCTGGGTGGGCGACGGCAACAACATGGCCAACACCTGGCTGCAGGCCAGCGAGATCCTGGGCTTCAAGGTGCACCTGAGCACCCCCAGCGGCTACGAGGTCGACCAGTCGGTGGCCGGCATGCGCTCCGCCGACAGCTACCAGGTGTTCAAGGACCCGATGCAGGCCTGCGCCGGCGCCGACCTCGTGACCACCGACGTCTGGACCAGCATGGGCTACGAAGCCGAGAACGAAGCGCGCAAAAAAGCCTTTGCCGACTGGTGCGTGGACAGCGAGATGATGCGCGTCGCCAAGCCCGATGCGCTCTTCATGCACTGCCTGCCCGCGCACCGCGGTGAGGAGGTGGAAGCCGACGTGATCGACGGCCCGCAATCGGTGGTGTGGGACGAAGCGGAGAACCGGATGCATGTGCAAAAGGCACTCATGGAGTACCTGCTGCTGGGTAAATTAGCCTGAGCCAAGGGCATTTCTCGACGGGCCGCGTCTAGAACACCCTGCCCGTTGAGGCCAACCTAGCCGCGCCCCACAAACGGCATCTTCGTGGCCATGATGGTCATGAACTGCACGTTGGTGGACAGCGGAAGCGCCGCCATGTGAACCACCGCGTCGGCCACTTCTTTCACATCCATCATCGGCTCAACGGCGATCTCGCCGTTGGCCTGGGGCACGCCTTGGGCGATGCGTGCTGAGAGCTCCGTCAGGGCATTGCCAACATCAATCTGCCCGCAGGCAATGTCGTACTTGCGGCCATCGAGTGAAATGGATTTGGTGAGACCCGTGATGGCGTGCTTGGTCGAGGTGTAGGGCGCTGAATTGGGCCGTGGTGCGTGGGCGGAAATCGAGCCGTTGTTGATGATGCGGCCACCCTGCGGCAGTTGCTCCTTCATCAGTTTGAAAGCGCCCTGCGCGCACAGAAACGAGCCGGTCAGGTTGATGTTGACGATGTTTTGCCATTGCTCAAAAGCGATGTCTTCAAAATTCACACCGATGCCGCTCACGCCGGCATTGTTGAACAGCACATCGAGGCGACCAAACACTTCCTTGATTCTGGCAAACAGCGCGGCGACAGATTCAGGCTGGCTCACATCGGTGGCCACGGGCAAGGCGCGGCTGGTGCCCGACTCTTTGGCCACATCATTGAGTGGCTCAATGCGCCTGCCGGCCAACACCACGCTGTAACCCTCTTGCAAAAATGCCAGCGCGACCGCCCTGCCGATGCCGGTACCTGCGCCGGTCACGAGGGCCACCTTGTTACTTGCTGTGTCCTGGGAGTTCATGGAGTGCCTTTTGTCGCTTTAAAAGTGAATGCAATAGTAAGCTGATGCCGAAAAACCGGATTGTGCCGGAGGCCTTCCGGGGCTTGCAACGAGATTGCAATTACTTTAGGCTTAAACTATTTTCAAATACTGTTGGAAATAACCGACACCACGGCTTTTTCAGCGGTGCTACCTTTGCAGTCATGACAGCCAGAGCCCTCCCATCCACCACCGCAAAGCCCTTGAGACTTTGGGACATATCACCCCCCGTGGCGCCAGGCTCGCCGGTTTTTCCGGGCGACACGCCCTACCAGCAGCAATGGGCCGCGAGCATCGCGCCGGGCTGCCCGGTGAACGTCAGCACCATCACCTTGTCGCCGCACATCGGCGCACATGCCGACGCGCCGCTGCACTACGACCCGCAGGGCGCCACCATCGGTGCGGTCGATCTCACGCCCTATATCGGGCCGTGTCGCGTCATTCACGCCATCGCCAAAGGGCCGCTGATCGAGTGGGAGCACCTGGCGCATGCCGTACACGACCTGCCGCCGCGCGTGCTGGTTCGCACCTACCAGCGCATGCCGGTCGAGCACTGGGACCCCACGCTCGCGGCCTACGCGCCCGAAACCGTTGAGCGCCTCGCAGCGCTCGGCGTCAAGCTGATCGGCATCGACACCGCCAGCATCGACCCAGCCGAGAGCAAAACCCTGGACAGCCACCAGGTGATCCGCCAGCGCGGCCTGCGCGTGCTGGAAAACCTGGTGCTTGATGAGGTGCCCGAAGGCGACTACGAACTGATTGCCCTGCCGCTCAAGCTGATGACGGCCGATGCCTCCCCCGTTCGCGCAGTCTTGCGCGAACTCCCCTGAAAGATGAACCTGACATGACCACAACTCTGCAAGATTGCCGCGCACTCGATGCGCAAGACCCGCTGCGCACCCTGCGCGAGCAGTTCAGCCTGCCCGAAGGCGTGATTTACCTGGACGGCAACTCGCTTGGCGTGCTGCCCAAAACCGCGGCGGCCCGCGTGGCCGAAGCCGTCACCAGCGAATGGGGCCAGGGCCTGATCCGCAGCTGGAACAGCGCGGGCTGGTTCAGCCTGCCGCAGCGCCTGGGCGACAAGATTGCGCAACTGATAGGTGCAAAACCCGGCGAGGTGGTGGCCACCGACAGCACCTCGATCAATCTCTACAAGGTGCTCAGCGCGGCGCTCCATATCGCCGCGCAGGACGCGCCACAGCGCAAAGTCATCGTGAGCGAGCGCAGCAACTTCCCAACCGACCTCTACATCGCCCAAGCCCTGTGCAAGGAACGCGGTTACCGTCTGCAACTGGTGGAGCCCGAAGAAATTGCAGGCGCCCTGACCGCCGAGGTGGCCGTGCTGATGCTGACGCATGTCAACTACCGCACCGGTGCCATGCACGACATGGCCGCCGTCACGGCCGCCGCCCACGCTGCCGGTGCCTTAACGGTTTGGGACCTGGCGCACAGCGCGGGCGCCGTCCCCGTGGACCTGAACGGCGCGAAGGCCGATTTCTCGGTGGGCTGCGGCTACAAATACCTGAACGGTGGCCCCGGCGCGCCAGCCTTTGTCTGGGTCAACCCCCAACACGCCAACCGCTTCTGGCAGCCGCTGGCCGGCTGGTGGGGCCACGCAGCACCGTTTGAGTTCACACCCGACTACCGCCCAGCCCCCGGCACTGCCCGCTACCTCTGCGGCACCCAGCCCATACTGAGCATGGCGGCGCTGGAGTGCGGGCTGGATAGCGTGCTGGCCATCGAAGCCCATGGCGGCATGGCTGCGCTGCGTGCCAAATCGCTGGCCCTCACCGATTTGTTCATCGAACTGGTTGAGGCGCGCTGCGCAGGCCACGGTCTGGGGTTGGCCACGCCGCTCGAACACGCGCAGCGCGGCTCGCAGGTGTGCCTGACGCTTGAGCACAGCCCCCACGCTCCACCGCTTCGCGGGTCGCTGCCCCCCGAGGGGGCCGTCACCGCCTTGGGGCGGCCCGGCGGCGGTGAGTCAGCCGCTTACGCCATCGTGCAGGCGCTGATTGCGCGCGGCGTGATTGGTGACTTCCGTGCGGGCGACGGCAAACAGCACCTGGACATCCTGCGCTTCGGCTTCACGCCGCTCTACATTGGCTTTGAAGACGTCTGGAATGCCGTGGAGCACCTCAAGCAGGTACTTGACACCGGCGAGTGGCAAAGCGCCGAATTCAACCAGAAACACGCGGTGACCTGATCATGTGCCCTCACGCCCACCCCCCTGCCCAACCCAAGCACGGCTCGGCCCTGACGCCCGAACGCATCGTCCACGACGAGAAGGCGCAGCTCGACTTCAGCCGCGACATGAGCTATGGCGACTACCTGCAGCTGGACGCCATCCTGAACGCGCAAAAACCACTCTCGCCCGCGCACGACGAGATGCTGTTCATCATCCAGCACCAGACCAGCGAGCTGTGGATGAAGCTGATGCTGCACGAGCTGCGCGCGGCGATCCGCTGCGTGGCGGCCGACGACCTGGGCAGCGCCTTCAAGATGCTGGCGCGCGTGAGCCGCATCATGGAGCAGTTGGTCCATGCCTGGGACGTGCTGGCCACCATGACGCCGCCCGAGTACAGCGCAATGCGCCCCTACCTCGGGGCGTCAAGCGGCTTTCAGAGCTACCAGTACCGCTGCATCGAATTCGCCCTGGGCAACAAGAACGCCGCCATGCTCCAGCCGCACGCCCACCGGCCGGACCTGCTGGCGCAGGTACAAGCCGCCTATGAAGCCCCCTCGCTCTACGACGAGGCCCTGCGCCTGCTGGCGCGCCGCGGCCTGGCCGTGCCCGCCAGCCACACCGAGCGCGACTGGACCCAACCCTACCCCGAAAGCGCAGCAGTCGAGCAGGCCTGGCTCACTGTCTACCGTGACCCCAAGCAGCACTGGGACCTGTACCAGCTCGGCGAGGAACTAACCGACCTCGAAGACGCCTTCCGCCTCTGGCGTTTCCGCCATGTGACCACAGTTGAGCGCATCATCGGCTTCAAGCCCGGCACGGGCGGCACCAGCGGCGTCAGCTATCTGCGCAAGATGCTGGACGTGGTGCTGTTTCCGGAGATCTGGAAGCTGCGGACGGATTTGTAGCCTCTCCATGAGGTCAAAAGAAGCCTCCAGCCCGCATGAAACCTGCGTGAATCACCCCTGAAGGGAGAGAAGATCATTCAGACTTTTCCGCGCAGTTTGCGGTACAAGGTGTTGCGGCTGATCCCCAAACGGCGCGACGCCTCGGAAAGATTGCCCTGCGATTCACCCAAAATGCGTTCAATGGTCCGCCGGGACACTTCCCGCAGATCCGGGTCGGCCTCGTCTCGCGCCGCGCGTGCGGCAGCCTCTGGCACCTGCCGCAGGGCCTGGGCCAGGTCGTCGGGCAGATGGGTCCAGCCGATCACGGTTTCGTGGTCGTCCAGCAGGGCGCAAGCGGTGCGCAGTGCGTTGGCGAGTTGCCGTACATTGCCGGGCCAGCGGTAGCCGCGCAGGGCCTGCAGCAGGTCGGGGGCCACCTGCAGCTCGCGCTCGGGCAGAGTGTCACGCAACTGCTGCTCCAGCAGGTGGTCCAGGTCCGAGCGTTCGCGCAAGGCCGGCAGCTGCAGCGTGAGGCCGTTGAGGCGGTAGTACAGGTCTTCCCGGAAACGGCCGCTCTGCATTTCCTGCGGCAGCTGGCGGTGCGTGGCGCAGATCAGCGCAAAGTCCACCGCCACCGGCTTGCCGCCACCCAGCGGCACCACCTGGCGCTCCTGCAGCACGCGCAGCAGGCGGGCCTGCAGCGGCAGCGCCATGTCGCCAATTTCGTCCAGAAACAGCGTGCCACCCTGAGCTTCACGGATACGGCCGGGCGCACCCTCGCGCCGGGCGCCGGTATAAGCACCGGGGCTGTAACCAAAAAGCTCGGCCTCGATCAGGTTTTCCGGCAGGGCCGCGCAGTTGACTGCCACAAAGGGCTGGCTGCAGCGGGGCCCGCTGGCATGCACGGCACGTGCAAACACTTCCTTGCCCACACCGGATTCGCCCTGCAGCAGCAGCGCAATCGGCTTGCCCATCACCTTGCGGGCGCGTTCGATGGCGGCGCGCAGCACCGCATCCCCCGTATCCAGCGCTGCCAGTGCGTCAGCCATTGCCGCGCCTCCCAGAGGACTTGGGCGGACCTCAACGGGGTCCGGCGTGAGCGGGCTCGGAGTATGACGGCCGGCCTCCACCCGCATCCAAAACGCCCGACCCGCGGCGGTATGCACCACGCGCGGCGTGGTGGACGGGCGTCGGCACCAGTCCTGCAAGGTGGGCAGGTTGACGGCCAGCAGGGCGTCCAGCGTCGTGCGGCCAATATCGATCCAGGCCAGGCCCAGCATGTCCAGTGCGACCGCGTTGGCGCCCGTCAACAGACCGTCTTCGGCCAGCGCCACCAGCCCTTCGGCAACGGTGCCAATGCCTTCGGACTGGGCGTGTAAGCGCAGCCGCAGGCCGCCCGCATGGCGGGTGTCAAACAGCCTGTGCTCGATCATGCGCGCGGCTGAGCGCACCAGGCCCAGCGTGTGCCGGTGGTAGCCCCGGTGGTCGCCCGAAATATCGAGTGCTCCGAGCAGCCGCCCTGCGCAGTCGTGGATGGGAGCCGCCGCACAGGTGAGAAAGCCGTTGCGCTCCAGATAGTGCTCTGCCGCATGCACCACCACGGGCAAGCCGTCGGCCAGCGCGGTGCCGATCGCGTTGGTGCCCCGGTAGTGCTCGTGCCAAGTGGCCCCGGGCCGCAGGGCCACCCGCTCGGCCCGGCTCACGAACTGCGGGTCGCCCAAAGCATGCAGCAGCATGCCGTCTGCCCCGGCGAGGATGACCATGCTGTCGGTGTCACGTGTGTGGTCAAACAGGAACTCCATGACAGGATGGGCATGGGCTACCAATTCGTGCTGGCGCTCCTGCGCGCGCGCCAGTTGCGCCGCGGATGCATGCGGCGCACCGGGCATGCGGCCACAGGGTTGCAGCCCTGCTGCCCAGCTGCGCTGCCAGGAGCGGGCCAGTTCGAGCTGGATCAGGTCGGCAGGCAAGGCGCCGCTGTCCATCAGGATGCGGCGCGCTTGACGGAGTTGGCCCGGCGCTGGGCGGGCCTGGAGTACAGGGGATTGCATGGCCGAATGTCTCCTAGGTTGGGCGGGATGGGTGCGCCATCTCCAGCATTGCAACTCCGGCATGGATGCAACTATGTGATTGTGCGGCATGTGCGGGACCGGTTTCAGCAAAAATCGTCGGGTGAACTGTTCCGTTTCGTGACACCTGTACCGAACCTGTACCAAAAACATCCGCCCCGCCAGAGGCCGTGGCAGCCCGAGAACCCTCTGTGGCACCGATTTGGGCCGACATTGCCCCCTTTTCATGCAGAAGGCGGTGCTGGCACAACGCATGCAAAAGGCACTCCCCGAAACGGTCGCAACCCGTGTTGACGCCGGATCAAGCCCTTATCCAGTTCATTCCATCCATACAGCAGGAGACAACCATGCTTTACGCCAATCCCGGCACCGCCGGTGCCAAAGTCACGTTCAAGCCCCGTTACGACAACTTCATCGGCGGCAAGTTTGTTGCCCCCGTGAAAGGCGAGTACTTCGACGTCATCACCCCCATCACCGGCAAGCCTTACACCCAGGCCGCCCGTTCCACTGCTGAAGACATCGAACTGGCGCTCGACGCCGCACACGCCGCCGCCGCCCAGTGGGCGCGCACTCCGGCCGCTGAACGCGCCAATATCCTGCTCAAGATCGCCGACCGGATCGAGCAGAACCTCGAATTGCTGGCTTACGCCGAAACCGTCGACAACGGCAAGGCCATCCGCGAGACCCTGAATGCCGACATCCCGCTGACCGTCGATCATTTCCGCTATTTCGCCGGCTGTCTGCGTGCCCAGGAAGGCAGCCTGAGCGAAATCGATGAAAACACCATCGCCTACCACTTCCACGAGCCGCTGGGCGTGGTCGGCCAGATCATCCCCTGGAACTTCCCGATCCTGATGGCCGCCTGGAAACTGGCCCCGGCCCTTGGCGCTGGCAACTGCGTAGTGTTGAAGCCCGCCGAATCGACGCCGATCTCGATCATGGTGCTGGTCGAACTGATCGCCGACCTGTTGCCACCGGGCGTGCTCAACGTCGTCAATGGCCATGGCCGCGAAGCCGGCATGCCGCTGGCCTCCAGCAAGCGCATCGCCAAGATCGCCTTCACCGGCTCCACCGCCACCGGCCGCGTCATCGCCCAGGCCGCCGCCAACAACCTGATCCCGGCGACCCTGGAATTGGGCGGCAAGTCGCCCAACATCTTTTTCGCCGACATCGCCAACGCCGACGACGACTTCTTTGACAAGGCCATCGAAGGCCTGGTGCTGTTCGCCTTCAACCAGGGCGAAGTCTGTACCTGCCCGTCGCGCGCCCTGATCCAGGAATCGGTCTACGACAAGTTCATGGACCGCGCCCTGGCCCGCGTCAGGGCCATCAAGCAAGGCAGTCCGCTCGACACCGAGATCATGATGGGTGCCCAGGCTTCCCAGATGCAGATGGACAAGATCCAGACCTACCTCGCCCTGGGCAAGGAAGAAGGCGCGCAGGTGCTGATCGGTGGTGACCGCGCCCGGCTGCCCGGTGATCTGGCCGGTGGGTACTACATTCAGCCGACCCTGTTCAAGGGTCACAACAAGATGCGCATCTTCCAGGAAGAAATCTTTGGCCCGGTGCTGGCCGTCACCACCTTCAAGGACGAAGCCGAAGCCCTGGCCATCGCCAACGACACGCCCTACGGCCTGGGCGCCGGCGTATGGACCCGTGACGGCAGCACCGCCTACCGCATGGGCCGCGCCATCCAGGCCGGTCGCGTCTGGACCAACTGCTATCACGCCTACCCGGCACACGCCACTTTCGGCGGCTACAAGGAATCGGGCATCGGCCGCGAAACCCACAAGATGATGCTCGACCACTACCAGCAGACCAAGAACCTGCTGGTGAGCTACAGCCCCAAGGCCCTCGGCTTCTTCTGAGGTCGAATGCGTGTCCGCAACGCCCGCTGCGCTGGCCCTGATCGACACGCTGCGCCAGACGCACGGGCCGCTCATGCTCCACCAGTCGGGCGGCGGCTGCGACGGCACCTCGCCCATGTGCTACGTGCTGGGCGAGTTGATGGTGGGCGACTGATGCGCGCAGCCCCCTGGAGGGACATTTCCCTGGCATCGCACCGGAGCATGAGCCTCGCAAGCGCTGCACCAGCGGCGTCAGCTACCTGCGCAAGATGCTGGACGTGGTGCTGTTTCCGGAAATCTGGAAGTTGCGCACGGATTTATAAGAAAAGTAGCTGTAGCCCATATAAAACGTGTGCAGCAAGCTACTCTTTTAATAGCAAAAGCAGCAAAACAGAAAGCCCCGAAACTCACGCCTGCCTGGGCGTCGCCCCGTACAGCCAGGGCACATCCAGCAGCCGCTCACCCAGCAGCTTGAGCGCCATGTCGCGCCCCCAGCGCACCAGGCCGTCCGCGTGAAAGATCTGCCCGTTGCGCAAGGCTCTAGCCTGCACCCGGGCATTGCGCTGCCAGCGATTGAGGGCGTAGCGCTGCAGCATGGTCGGCACATCGAATGCCGGGTCCAGTGCCTGCATGAGCGCATGGCCCAGCTCGGCCGCGTCTTCAAGGGCCATGCCAGCGCCCTGCGCCAGATAAGGCAGCATGGGGTGGGCCGCATCGCCCAGCAGGGCCACACGGCCCACCGCCTGCTGGTGAGCCCCGGCCATCGGCGGGCGGTCGCACAGCGCCCACACGCGCCAGCCGTCAATTGCCGCGATCAGGTCCTGCAGTGCCGTGCAGGTGCCGGCCAGCGCGGCAGCAAGTTCGCCGGCGTGGTGGTTGTGGTCCCACTGGTCGAGATCGCCTTCCAGCTGGCCCTGCACGATCGCCACCACATTGAGCCATTCTCCCGCGCGCACCGGGTAGTGCACCACATGCAGGCGCGGGCCCAGCCAGGCCGTGATGTGGCTGCTGCGCAAATGCGCTGGCAGGCTGGCCTGCGGCAGCAAGGCCCGGTAAGCCAGGTGACCGGTCTGGCGCGGCAGGCCGTCACCCAGCAGGCGCTGGCGCACGGTGCTCCACAGGCCGTCGGCGCCAATCAGTGCGTCCGCTTCAATTTCAAGGGCGCCTGCCTGCACCGTGACCGCCTGGGCGGTCTGGCTGAAAGACTGCAGCGGGCGGCCCAGGTGAAACTTCACGTCCTGCTGCTGCACGGCAGAAAGCAGCAGGCGATGCAGGTCAGCCCGGTGTACGGTGGCGTAGGCGGCGCCATAGCGCTGGACCATCGCGTCGCCCAGCGGCAATTCGCCCAGCGGCTGGCCGGAGACGGCATTGCAGACCTGCAGGCGGTCGGGAAATGCCGCCACGGCCTGCAGGGCCTCGGTCAATCCCCAGCCGTGCAGCACCTTGACGACATTGGGGCCGAGCTGGATGCCCGCGCCGACCTCGCTGAAGGCGGGTGCCCCCTCAAACAGACGCACCTCCCAGCCCGCACGCGACGCCGCCAGCGCCGCCGCCAACCCGCCTATGCCGCCACCGGAAACTATCACGCCCCCACGGTCATTCACTGCGTGTAATTCCCTGCCCCCCCGAGGGGGCTAATTTTCCTTGGGGCGGCCCGGCGGAAAATTGCTATGGCTCGCCTGCTCATGAAGCGAGAAGCTGCCTGAGTACGTAAGGCAGGATGCCGCCATTGCGGTAGTAGTCGACCTCGATCGGGGTGTCGATGCGCAGCGTGGCCACCACTTCCTGGCGCGAGCCGTCGGCACGCGTGATCACCAGCGTGGCGTCGCTTTGCGGCTTGAGTTCGGGATGGGGCAGCACATCGATTTCCTCGTTTCCCGTCAGGCCCAGCGACTGCCAGGAATCACCGCCCTTGAACTGCAGCGGCAGCACGCCCATGCCGACCAGGTTGCTGCGGTGGATGCGCTCGAAACTTTTGGCCACCACGGCCTTGATGCCCAGCAGCTGCGTGCCCTTGGCGGCCCAGTCGCGCGAGGAGCCGGTGCCGTATTCCTCACCCGCGAAGATCACCGTCGGACGGCCTTCGGCCATGTACTTCATGGCGGCGTCATAGATGAACATCTTCTCGGGGACAGTGCCCGCGCCATTGCGGTACAGCGTCACGCCGCCCTCTTCGCGCGAGCCGTCGGGCCCGGCCGGAATCATCAGGTTCTTGATGCGCACGTTGGCGAAGGTGCCGCGCATCATCACGTCGTGGTTGCCGCGGCGCGCGCCGTAGCTGTTGAAGTCGGCTTTCATCACGCCGTTTTTCAGCAGCCACTGGCCCGCCGGTGAGCTCTCCTTGATCGAGCCGGCCGGTGAAATGTGGTCCGTGGTGATGGAGTCGCCAAACAGCGCCATGACCCGGGCCTTCTTCACCGAGTAAGCATCATTTTGGCCTCCAGCCCCCGTCTTACCCGCGCCAGCAGCTACGTTTTCCATAGCAAAATCATTGAAGAACGGCGGCTCGGCAATGTAGGTGCTGGCCGGCCAGGTGTAGCTGTCGCCCGACACGCCATGGATGTCGCCCCACAGCTTGCCCGGCTCGGTCTTGACCTTGGCGTAGTTCTCACGGAAGGCCTTGCCGTTCATCGCGAACTTCATGAGCTTGTAGATCTCGTCGCTGGTCGGCCAGATGTCGCCCAGGTACACGTCCCTTAACTTCCCATCTTTACCCTTGCCCTTGCCGACCGGCTCGGTCATCAGGTCGCGCAGCACAGTGCCGGCAATGGCGTAGGCCACCACCAGCGGCGGGCTGGCGAGGAAGTTGGCTTTCAGGTTGGGGTGGATGCGGGCCTCGAAGTTGCGATTGCCCGAGAGCACGGACGCGCACACCAGATCGTTCCGGGTGATCAGTTCGTTGAGTTCGGGCGTCAGATCGCCGGCATTGCCGATGCAGGTGGTGCAGCCGTAGCCGGCCAGTGCGAAGCCCAGCTTTTCCAGATAGGGCAGCAGGCCGGTCTGCGTGAGGTATTCGGTGACGATGCGCGAGCCGGGCGCCAGTGAGGTCTTGATGTGCGGCTTGACCGTCAGGCCTGCCTCCACCGCCTTCTTGGCCAGCAGGCCGGCGGCCAGCAGCACGCTGGGGTTGGAGGTGTTGGTACAGCTGGTGATGGCCGCGATCAGCACGTCGCCATGACCCACCGTAATACCGATGCTGGTGTGCTCCGGCGCACTGGCCAGGGCTTTGCTGGCCTCCAGCGTCGGGCGGTTGAGCACCATCTCGGCCATGTCGCGGGCGGCGCCGGGTTTAAGCGGCGGCGCCAGCGGCGCTTCGCTGCCGGACGAGGCGCCGTTGGGGCGGATCGGGTAGCGCGTCAGGAGCCTGTCGGCATGCTGGTTAAAACCGTTCTCGGCATTCGGCTTGCTGAACAAGGAGGCAAACTGGCCCGCCACCTTGCCCAGCTCGATGCGGTCCTGCGGGCGCTTGGGGCCGGCCAGGCTGGGCGTCACGTCGCCCAGGTTCAGCTTGACCACCTGCGAATAGTCGATCTCGCCCGAAACGGGCACGCCGAACAGGCCCTGGGCCTTGAAATAGGCCTCGAAGGCTTCGATCTCGGCCTTGGTGCGGCCGGTGCCCTTGAAGTAGTCAATGGTTTTTTCATCAACCGGGAAGAAGCCCATGGTCGCGCCATACTCGGGCGCCATGTTGCCAATGGTGGCGCGGTCCGGCAGCGCGAGCGTGCGCGTGCCCTCGCCGAAGAACTCGACGAACTTGCCGACCACCTTTTTCTGACGCAGCAGCTCCGTCACGGTCAACACCAGGTCGGTAGCCGTCACGCCTTCGCGCAGCCGGCCGGTCAGCTCAAAACCCACCACGTCGGGCGTGAGGAAGTACACCGGCTGCCCCAGCATGGCGGCTTCGGCCTCGATGCCGCCCACGCCCCAGGCCACCACGCCAATGCCGTTGATCATGGTGGTGTGGCTGTCCGTGCCGACCAGGGTGTCGGGGTAGTAGACACCGTCATCGGTCTTGTGCACGCCGCGCGCCAGGTATTCGAGGTTGACCTGGTGCACGATGCCAAAGCCCGGGGGCACCACGCCAAAGGTGTCAAAGGCCTGCATGCCCCATTTCATGAATTCGTAGCGCTCGCGGTTGCGCTGGAACTCCAGCTTCATGTTGAGGTCCAGCGAGTCTTTCTTGCCATAGTGGTCCACCATGATGGAGTGGTCGACCACCAGATCGACCGGCACCAGCGGTTCGATACGTTTGGGGTCTTTGCCCAGCTTGAGCGCCACGCTGCGCATGGCGGCCAGGTCGGCCAGCAGCGGCACCCCGGTAAAGTCCTGCAGCACCACGCGTGAAACGACAAACGGAATTTCGTCGGTACGCGCGGCGGTGGGTTTCCAGTTGGCCAGCTGCGCCACATGCCCGGCCGTGACCTTTTTGCCATCGCAGTTGCGCAGCACCGATTCGAGCACGATGCGCAGGGAGACCGGCAGGCGCGCCACTTGGGGGAACTGTTTCGTCAGCGCAGGCAGGGAGTACAGCTTGCCGGTCTTGCCCGAGCTGGTTTTGAACGACTTGAGCGTGGCGGCAAAAGCATGGGCTGGCTGGCGTGGTGCTTTGGGGGGCATGGCGGGCTCCTTCAATCTTGTGAACGAGCCCTATTTTGGCAGGCAACCGGAAAGCGCGAAAGCCGGGGGTGTTCTGACGGCCCGGCGACCGGCCAATACAGCGCTGAAAGAAGGCAGCTTGCGAGCCTTACCAGGCCTGCTGCGCACCCTGCCGGCGCAGGCCAAAAAACTCCAGTTCAGCCAGCACACCGACCGTCACGGCCTGCACCACGATGAAAGCCTGGCCCAGCAGGGTGGGCGCCGTCAGGCCACCCAGCAGCAGGGCCAGGCAGCCGATCACCCAGAGCACGTTGCCGCCAATCACCAGCCAGACCAACTCGCCCGGCATGAATTGACGCGTGGCAACGAAGGCGATGAAGGCCGCCACGGCAAACAGCGCCAAACCGGACCAGAGCAGCAGATCGTGGGGGATGCCCAGCAGGCCGGCCAGAAAACCCGGGGCCAGCACCTGCAGCAGGCCTGTGGCCACGCCGGTGGCGGCATCAGCCCAGAGCACACGGCGCAGAAAATTGGGGGACGCGATGAGGGATGCAATGAGGGGTGTAGTGGACATGACAGACTCCTTGGGTTGAGATAGCTGGTTTGACTGAAATTAAATCAAGCACCGCATCAAGCTATCAATCACGCGGCATGGGGGCAATGATTCCCGCCTTCGCGCGGCCAGTCGATTACCCGGCAGGTAATGAGACGCCGGCCTGATTGGCTTTACGATGCGCTCATGGATGCAAGCACCCAACCCACCCACGCCGGGCGTCGCCCGGTCGCACAACCTTTTGGCGACCACCTGCGCCACTGGCGGCAGCACCGGCGCCTGAGCCAGTTCGATCTGGCACAGGAGGCCGACATCTCGACCCGGCACCTGAGTTTTGTGGAAACCGGCCGGTCCGTGCCCAGCCGCGAAATGGTGCTGCGCCTGTCTGAGCGGCTGGACATTCCGCTGCGCGAACGCAACGCCTTGTTGGTCGCTGCCGGCTACGCGCCCATGTACCGCGAACGGCCGCTGGACGACCCGGCGCTGAGTTCGGCCCGGCAGGCGGTGGAGCTGATCCTCAAGAGCCACGAGCCCTTTCCTGCCATCACCATCGACCGGCACTGGAACCTGGTGGCCGCCAACAGCGTGGTGCCCCACTTGCTGGCCGGCGCCGATGCCTCGCTGCTGCAAACCCCGGTCAATGTGCTGCGCCTGAGCCTGCATCCGCAGGGGCTGGCGCCGCAGATTGCCAACCTCGCGCAATGGCGCCACCACCTGCTCGAGCGCCTGCGCCAGCAAATTGCCGCCACCGCCGACCCCGTGCTCGCGGCCCTGCTGGAAGAGTTGCGCGCCTATCCCGTGCCGGCAGGCGCCGAAGACGAGCACCTGGAAGGCGAACACCTGGGCGTGGTCATGCCGTTCAAGTTTCGGACCCCGGGTGGTGTGCTGAGCTTCATCAGCACCACCACCATCTTCGGCACGCCGGTCGACGTGACGCTGCAGGAACTGGCGATGGAGACCTTTTTCCCGGCGGATGAGTTCACCAGGCAGGCGCTGCAGGCTTTGATGTCGCCGACGTGATCGACAGCCGGTTGAAACAGGCGCCAGATGCGGATTCAAAACGGAGAAGTTATGTACCCCCACGCTCACATTCGTTCACTGCCCCCCGAGGGGGTGCATGCCTGCCTTGAGGCGGCTCGGCGGGAGGCATAACCATGACGGACACCACTACCCACCACCGGATCTGCCCGCTGTGCGAAGCCTGCTGCGGGCTGGAGCTCAAGGTCAGGGACGGCAAGGTCATCAGCATTCGCGGTCACGATGCCGACGTCTTCAGCGCCGGCTACATCTGCCCCAAGGGCGTGGCGCTGAAAGACCTGCATGAAGACCCGGACCGGCTGCGCACGCCGCTCATCAAACGCGATGGCGAGTTCGTGCAGGCCAGCTGGGACGAAGCCTTTGCCGAAATCGGGCGCCGCCTGCCGCCCATCCTCGCGCAGCACGGCCGCCATGCCGCCGCCCTGTCGGTGGGCAACCCGTCGGCGCACAAGATCAGCCTGCTGCTGTACTTTTCGCGGCTGGCCAAGGCACTGGGCAGCCGCAACGTGTTCTCAGCGTCCACGCTGGACCAGATGCCCAAGCAGCTGTCCAGCGGGCTGATGTTCGGCCACTGGCTCAGCATTCCGGTGCCCGACATCACGCGCTGCGACTTCCTGCTGATGCTGGGCGCCAACCCTGTCGCATCCAACGGCAGCCTGTGGACCGTGCCTGACTTTCGCGGCAAGGCCAAGGCCATGCAGGCGCGCGGCGGCAAGTTGGTGGTGATCGATCCGCGCCGCACTGAAACCGCGGCCATGGCCGACGCGCATCATTTCATCCGCCCGGGCTCCGATGTGTTTTTTCTGCTGGGCCTCGTGCACACGCTGTACGACGAAAAACTGGTCAAGCTCGGCCGGCTGGCGCCCTGGGTCCAGGGCGTGGACGACGTCGGCGCGGCAGTAGCGCCTTTTTCTGCTGAAGCGGTTGCGGAGCGCTGCGGCATTGCAGCGGCCACCATTCGCCGGCTGGCGCGTACCTTGGCCAGCACCGGGCGTGCCGCCGTTTATGGGCGGCTGGGCACCTGTACGCAGGAATACGGCTCGCTGGCCAGCTGGCTGGTGGACGTGCTCAACATCCTGACCGGCCACCTCGACGAAGCCGGCGGCGCCATGTTTCCCAAGGCCGCAGCCTTTGCCGTCAACACGGCGGGCCCATCGGGCAAAGGGCGCGGCATCACTACCGGCCGCCACAAAAGCCGCGTGAGCGGCGCACCCGAAGTCTTCGGCGAACTGCCCATCACCTGCCTGGCCGAAGAAATCGAAACCCCGGGGCAGGACCAGATCAGGGCGCTCATCACGGTGGCCAGCAACCCGGTGCTGTCGTCCCCTAATGGCGCGCGGCTGTCCAAGGCGCTAGACCAGCTTGATTTCATGGTCAGCATGGACATCTACCTCAATGAGACCAGCCGCCACGCCGACGTGATTTTGCCCGGCCTCTCGCCGCTGGAAGACATGCACTACGACGTGGCCTTCCCGCAGTTCTCCTGGCGCAATCATGCGCGCTATAGCCAACCGGTGTTTGCCCCCGCCGAGGGCCAGCCGCCGGAATGGGAAACGCTGCTCAAGCTCGCGGCCATCGCCTCGGGCAAAGGGGGTCCGCAAGCCGACGCGAAGCAGATCGACGACGACAACTTTGCCGACGACGTGAAGCGCCTGTTCGGCGACCACGCCGGCGCGGTGCTGCAGGCCACAGCCGGTCTGCGCGGCCCGGACCGCCTGCTGGAACTGGCGCTGCGCAACGGCCCCTATGGCGATCAGTTTGGGCTCAAGCCCGAAGGCCTGAACCTGGCCAAGGTCAAGGCTGCACCGGGTGGCATCGACCTGGGCGAACTCGCGCCGCGCATTCCAGAGGCGCTGCGCACGCCCTCCGGCCAGATCGAACTGGCCCCGCCCTCCTTGCTGGACGACCTGAAACGGCCGGCCCAGGATCTGGCCCGTGCCGTGCCACAAATGGTGATCGTCGGGCGCCGGGACGTGCGCTCCAACAACAGCTGGATGCACAACCTGCCCCTGCTCGCCAAGGGCCCGTTTCGCTGCACTGCGCTCGTCCACCCCGCCGATGCGCAGCGCCTGGGCCTGGCCGACGGCTCGGTCGCGCGCATCAGCAACCAGGGCCGCAGCATCGAGGCCCAGGTGCAAGTGAGCGACGAGATGATGCCAGGCGTGGTGAGCCTGCCGCATGGCTGGGGGCACGACCTCGAAGGCACGCGCCTGGGCCTGGCCGCGCAGCGCCCGGGCGCCAACCTCAACGCGCTGCTCGACGAGAACGCGCGCGACCCGCTGTCGGGCAACGCAGTACTGAGCGGCGTGCCGGTGCAACTGGCGGCTACCTGAGGCCGGATGGAGCCGGGACAGGACGCGGTTCGGCTATGAGCTGACCGTCGCGTGCCAACACGCAAGCGGTTATTCACGGCAGGTTCAGTTAGAACACCTACAACCAACCGGCGCACCGGCTCGACGCTACGCAACGATGAACTGGTAGTCGCCGACGATGAGGCCGTCTGCATCGACATGGAGGAACTCGAGTCCGACGGCGACCACTTCACCGTTGCCCGGGCGGATCATCTCCCAGTTGAATGTGACGACCTCGCGCAGGGCTTGCGCGTTCCTCACCGCCCGGAACACAAATCCTCCGAGACGAACATTCTTGTCGTGCGAGCCGGTGACCCGCTGCTCCAGGGCTTCGTAGCCGCGCGCTTCGAGCGTTCTCACGTAGTGAACGCCATCAGGCAGCCAGAGCCGAGCGATCGCGTCTCGCCGTGCTGATGGGTCCGGCTCATTCCACAACGCGACATAGCGGTCGGCAAGGTGTTGCGCATCGATCATCATGATTGCTCCTCGGGAAGTGCGCTCCGGCTGAAGTGCCGGTACAGCGCGGCAACGCCCAACGACAGCGCGAACAAGTACAGCAGGCTGGCACCAAAAGCGCGTGCTGCGGCAGCAAGACCTGCCTCCTGACCCACCGCGCCATAGAACAGGATGCCGATCAGCGCCACCCCGAGCGCGTTGCCCACCTGCTGCACCGTCGCCAGCACGCCGGACGCAACGCCCGCATGCTGCGGTGGCAACCCGGCGAGCACGGTCGAAACCAGCGGCGCCATGACCATCCCGAGGCCGCATCCTTGGACCAGCAGCACCGGCAGCATGAGGGCAAGGTTCTCGGCGGACAGCCTTCCCACCATGCCGTACAGCGTCGCGTGGCCGGCGGCCAGCACCAGGGCACCGGCAAAGATCGCGTGCCGGCCGAGCCGTCGCGCGAACCACGGCGAGGCCATCGAGGTTGCGAAAAAACCGGCTGCCAGCGCGGTGAATACCAGGCCTGAGTTGAGCGGCGACAGCCCCAGCCCCTGCTGCAGGTACAGCGCCAGCACGAAGTAGAACGATGCGTTGCTCGCATAGAACATCAGCGTGACCAGCAAGCCCAGGACGAAGGGCCGCTGCGCCAGCAGCGCAGGCGCAACCAAAGGCTGGCCGCCGCGTGCAGACAGGCTGCGCTGGTAGTGCCAGAACGAGGCGAGCAGCGGCACCGACGCAGCCAGGCAGACGAGGCTCCACAGTGGCCAGCCCTCGTCGCGCCCTTGGACCAGCGGAAACACGGCTGCCGTCAGTGCTACCGCCACGAGCGCCATGCCTGGGAGGTCCAGGCGGTTCGCGCTCTGGCCTTGCATCGGCGGCAACACGCGGCCGCTCAATGCCAAGGCAAGCGCCCCAATAGGTACATTGATCAGAAAACAGCTGCGCCAGCCCAGCCCGGCCAAGTCGGCGTGGACCAGCAGCCCGCCGATGAGTTGACCGCTCGCCGCGCCCAGCCCCAGAGTCAAGCCATAGGCGGCGAAGGCCTTCGCACGCTCGGGCCCGCTGTAGAGCAGGCCCAGCATGGCCAGCACCTGCGGCTGCAGCAGCGCACCGGCGACGCCCTGCGCGATGCGCGCGGCCACGAGCACGGCTGCGTTGGGCGCCATGCCGCACGCCGCGGAGGCCAGGGTGAACAGCCCCACACCGACGACGAAGAGCCGGCGGCGGCCATGGATGTCGCCAAGACGTCCGCCGGTGATCAGCATCGCGGCGTTGGCCAGGCCGTAGCCGACGACGACGAGTTGCAGCGCGCCTGTGCTCGCATGCAAATCATGCTGAATGGACGGAATGGCGACATTGACGATGAAGAAATCGAGCACCACCATGAAGGTGCCGCTGAGCATCACCAACAGCGCGAGCAGGCTGGGACGCTGCGCGGCGCCTGCAGCAGGCGGCACGAACGCGGCGGAAGGGACGGTCTGGGACATTGCATCATTCCTGTTCGAAAAAACTGCACAGCGGCAGTGTGTTCAAGATCCGAGCGCTTGGCCATGACCTGTCAGGTCATGGTCCACGGGCCGCCGGGGGTAACGAGCGATCGCTGTGGAATGGATGCTACGGGCCGCCCTATGGACGAACAATGTTTAAAACGCTATATTTTTTATCCAATCATCCAAAATTCAACGCCTCCATGGACCCGCTCGACGAAGTCTTCTCTGCCATGCGCGTGGAAAGCGCCCTGTATGCCCGGCTGGAGGCCACAGCGCCCTGGGGCCTGAGTACCCGGCGAGGGGACAACCAGGCACGCTTCGGTCTCATGCTGCGCGGCGGCGGCTGGCTGACCCTCGACGAGGGCGCGAGCCACCGGGAGCCGATTGCCTTGGTCGCCGGGGATTGCTTCGTCATTCCCCACGGCCTGCCCTACACGCTGCGCGACGACCCGAAGTCGAGCACGGTGAACTGCGTCGACGTCGTGCGCGCGAACATCGGCGGCGTGGTGCCACTGGGCGGCGGCGGCGCGGGCACCACCGTGATCAGCGGCTGGTTCACCTTCGATCCGTACGGCGCGCGGCCGCTGCTGGACCTGTTGCCACCGCTGCTGCACATCCGCATGGACCAGGACCGCACCCATCTGCTGCAGGCCACGCTGCAATTGCTGGCGATGGAGACGGCGCAACGGGGTCTGGGCTCGGGCCTGATCGTCAGCCGCCTGGCGGATATCATCTTCGCACAGGCGGTACGGGCCTACATAGATTCGCTCGACGCCGAAGCCGATACCGGATGGCTCGCCGCGCTGTCGGACCGCCGCATCGGCGCGGCGCTGCATTTGCTGCACAAAGATGTCGCGTCCAGCTGGACCGTGGAGGCGCTGGCCGCGGCAGCCGGCATGTCGCGCTCGGCGTTTGCCCTGCGGTTCAAGGAAAAGGTCGGCCAGTCGCCGCTCGACTACCTCACGCGCTGGCGCATGTTCCGCGCCGGCCATTTACTGCGCCACACGGACAAGCCCTTGGCGGAAGTCGCCAGCAGCGTCGGCTATGAGTCCGAGGCGGCCTTCAACAAGGCCTTCAAGCGATCGACCGGCGCCGCGCCTGGCGCCTATCGTCGAAGTGCACTGCTTGCCGCCGTGTGACGCCTCATCTTCGCCGGGGACCATTGTCGGCGTGCGGCCACAACGGGCCCTTGGAAATCCCGCCGACGCGCAGCGCCCGGGCGCCAACCTCAACGCGCTGCTCGATGAGAATTGGCGCGACCCGCTGCCGGGCAACGCGGTGCTCAGCGGCGTGCCGGTGGAAATGTCGGCAGCGGGCTGAAAAAGGCTCGACGCTTTCGCCACGAATTGCTATCTATTTGATAGCTGTTTCCGCCCGTGATACCTGGGCTACAAGCATTATTTACCATTGCTCAGCAGTCCGTAACGAAGGCGACGCCAGCCATGCTGTCATTCTGAGCGCAGCGAAGAATCTTGCCAGCATACCGCGCCGCCTGTCGATCCTGAGGCCCTTCGTTCGTCGTATGCTTGAAGCGATGGAGGTCCGATCGGTAGATCGGGCCCGACCGCTGGTCCGCCGCATGGCGCCCGACATCCCCGAACTGGAGAAACACCTCATGTCCAAGCTCAGGATCAACAGCTTTGCAGTGTCCATCGACGGCTACGGCGCCGGCCCCAGCCAGAGCCTCAACAACCCGCTCGGGATCGGCGGCGTCGCGTTGCACGAATGGGCCTTTGCCACGCGCACGTTCAGACAGATGTTCGGTGGCGACGGCGGCACGACGGGCGTGGATGACGATTTCGCGGCGCGCGGATTCGCCAACATCGGAGCCTGGATTCTCGGGCGCAACATGTTCGGCCCGGTGCGCGGACCGTGGCCCGACGATACCTGGAAGGGATGGTGGGGCGCCAATCCGCCCTACCACACCCCGGTGTTCGTGCTGACCCATCACCCGCGCGCATCGATCACGATGGAAGGCGGCACGAGCTTCCACTTCGTGACCGATGGCATCCACGCCGCCCTGGAGCGCGCCAGAGAGGCAGCCCAGGGGCTGGATGTGCGACTGGGCGGCGGCGTCGCCACGATCCAGCAGTACCTGCGCGCCGGCCTGGTGGACGAGATCCACCTGGCGATCGCCCCCACCCTGCTCGGCCGCGGAGAGGCTTTGCTCGACGGCATCGATCTGCCAAGCCTGGGCTACCAATGCACGGAGCATGTCGGCACTCCGAACGCAATGCATGTCGTTCTGACGAGGCCGGGGCAACAGAAGCCGTGAGGCTGCTAGTGTGGTGTTGCATGCTTGACGGCACCAATAAAACCGATGGATTTTTGTTCAGGACAAGGCGCAAACCACAGCAATAGCCCCGCTATTGCGCGGATTTGCAACGCCGTCATGGACGAAAAGACGCGGTTTTATGTGCCGGATAGCGTGCA
>NZ_JAKFDR010000122.1:0-3881 GCF_036676035.1 Polaromonas sp. | reverse complement strand
GACCGAAGTCTCCCAATCAACTTCGGCGACTTTCTGTAAGGTAGCTGTTATTGCAGAAGAAATTCCAAAAGCTCCCCCCACAAAACTCAGCCAGTTCTTTCCTGACTGCTTGTCAGTTAGTTGCACCCCACCCCACACAAAATTCACCCCTGCCACCAACGCCACCAGACACTTGAGCGGCGCCTTTTCCAGAGCTCCCTTGCTGAGACCGAGCATATCTTTCAGGCCGACATCCGCCGCCAGATGGCCGGTCAGGGCGGGCAGGTCCTTGGTCGCCGGCAGCAGGCGGAAGAACGGCAGGGCGTCCTGTATGGCATTGCTCAGTTGTGTGGGTTTGAAGCGGGCGGGCAGTTTGGGTCGCGTGCCCATCAGGTCGCTCATCCATTCGCCCAGTTGCCGCCGGCTGACAATTTCGACTGCCAGGCGCTGTTGACTGCGCGCCAGCGCTGCCGCCAGGTACAGTTGGCCCGCGGCTTTGGCGGCTTCATTGGTGCGCTGCAGGCCCAGACCCGCTACGGGCGCCAGGGCGGTGAACAAGGCATCCATCACCGAGCCCTGGGCATGCTTCGCAAGCTTGTCCGCCGCCTGGTTGAGCAGTTCCGCCAATTTGCGGGCTTCGTCCAGTAGGGCGGAACCGTTGCTCTTCACTCCGTCGGCGAGCCCGGTCAGCGCGTTGATTTCCCCCACGCCCAGGCGTTTGCCCAATCCCAGCAGTGACCACAGCAGCCAGGGCTTGCCGGTTTGTTCCTGGGGCGTCAAGGCACTGGCGATGGCCTTGGCGCCCAGGCTGGTGGCCGATGGGCCGAGGCAGGTGGCGGCGAAATGCAGTTCCAGCGTCGTGCGGGCGCTGGGCAGGCTGATGTCGAAGTGGCCGCAGGCGGTGTCGAGGCTGGCCGGCCCGGTCTTCGCCAAGGTGTTGAACCAGTCCGCCCACAGGCTGCTGAGGCGACGGACGTCGGCGCTGTGGTTGTCCTCTTCTCGAGTCTGTTCCTGCCAGGCGGCGCTCAGCTTCGGGTAGTCCGTTATGCCGCGCAATTGCCCGGAAATTTGCCGGTCGCTCTCGGCCAGGGACTTGAGCACACCGGCCATGGCCCAGTCTTCGCCACGTATTTCCCGGGTGACGTTGAAGGCCTGCTGGCGGGCGCGGATCAGTTCGGCCAGGTCGAGCAGAACGCTCCAGGGATCGTCGATCAGGGCATAGGCCTGCTGTTCACAGCGCTGCATGTCGTCCAGCAGACGCGGCCAGGCGGGACGGTGGGCGGTGGAGGGCTCGCAGCTCCAGCCGTACCAATCGGCGTCCATGTAGTCGCCGATGCGTTCATGGATGGTGCGGGCCTGGCCGCTGTAGGGCGCGGCACCGGGACTGATTTCGCGCATTACCCGTTGGCGCACCGCCGACTTGTCCTTGGCCGCGGCGAACTGCGCATCGCTCCATTGGCTGGGCGACCAGGCCAGCATGGCTTTCTCGCCCGCGGGAAGCAGCAGGTAGGGCAGGCTACGCCCGTCTATGACTTTGCCGGCGCGCGCTGTCTGCGTCAGGGCCGCTTGGTTGACGCGGTATTCGGTGAGCTTTTTCAGGCCGCTCTGCCAGACATACAGCCAGCCATCGCGCAGCAGGCGCGCGGTGTAGTTCAGCGGCCGTCCCTCGAGACTCTGGAAATAGTCGCCGATAGCGGGAAAGCCACCTTGCACCGGCGGTAGGCCATAGGCGCTGGTGTCCACGGCCAGCGTCGGGCCGAGGGCGTAGCGCAGCGGCAACACCGCGCTGAGCAATGGACAGGCGACGGGGGTCAGTTTGGATGAGCTGGGGGCCTGTGCAGTCATGTGTTCACTTCCTGTGTCGTGTCGTCCTCGCTCGCCAGTGCTTCCAGCAGGGGCCAGTCCAGTGTCAGCTGCGCGACGATGCCCTGGTCGGCGGGCGCCAGGTCCATTTGCGGTTGGTCATTGTGCCAGGCGCAGATGATGCTGGCTTGGTGGCGAAGCCAGATGCCTTGGATACGGTGCCAGAAGCCGTCCGGCCACTGCGCCTTGCCCAGCCAGGCACGATGCAGCGGGCGGGCATCGCCCAGGCGCAGCCAGAGTTCGCGGCGATTCGGTGCGAAAACCCGCAACCGGCGTTGCAGGATCCGGTAGAGGTCATCCGCTGGTGTATCGCTCTCCAGCCAGATGCCGTCCAGTACCTGGTCGCCGCTTCTCCAGGCCTCGTAGGCCGAGCTGCCGGTGGGCGCATCCAGCAGGATGGGGCCTGCGTCGGCGATTGGCTCGTAGGGCGTGCCAAGCAACAACGGCCGGGGCTGAGCGTCTGGGAAATGCTGGTAGAGCCAGGCAAAGGCGTTCTCATAGCGGGCGCCGTCGAGCAGAACCGCTCCGTTACCGGTATCCGGAACCTTCATGCTTCGTCTCCCGCTGAAGCCTTGGCTGCCTCGCAGATCTCACACACGCCAGCTTGGGTGCTGCGAAACAGCAGGTTCTGTTTGACCAGTGCTTCCAATGGCAGGCCGGCCTTGTCTGCATCCGCCGGCTTGACCAAGCCTGGCAAGACCGGCGCCGCCCCCGAGCCGCTGCCCGGCCCGCCGCCGGAGTTGAGCTTGACCAGCGGTCCGACCAGGGTGATGCCGCCGGCGTCCAGCTTGATAAAGCTGCCGGCGGCTTTGAAGGTCAGTTCGCTGCCGGCTTCGAGCACCACCTTCATGCCGCTGGACAGGTGAATCTCGTTGCCTGCGTGGATGAACTGGCCGCTGTCGATCTTGATGTGCTGGTTGTTGCCGACGCTGAGGTGGTCGTTGGCCTTGATCTCGCTTTTGCGGTCGGCGTGGGTGGTGCGGTGTTCTTCGGCTTTGAATTCGCTGTAGCTGTTGGCCTCGACGGTGTCGTGGCGCTCGTTGCCGACTCGGATCTTCTGGTCGTGCTCGATGTTCTCGTCCCAGTCGCGCTCGGCGTGGATGTAGATCTGCTCGGCGCCTTTCTTGTCTTCGATGCGCAGTTCGTTGTAGCCGCCAGCGCCGGGTGAACTGAGGGTCTTGAATACCGTGCGGGTCTTGTTCGCCGGCAGCTCGTAGGGGACCAGGTGTTCGGCGTGGTACAGGCAGCCGGTCACCAGCGGCTGGTCGGGGTCGCCTTCGAGGAAGGTCACCAGCACTTCCATGCCGATGCGCGGGATGGCGATGGCGCCGTAGCGGTCGCCGGCCCAGCTGGAGGCGACGCGCAGCCAGCAGCTGGTGGTGTCGTCGGCCTGGCCGTGGCGGTCCCAGTGGAACTGCACCTTGATTCGGCCGTACTGGTCGCAGTGGATCTCTTCGCCGGCCGGGCCGGTGACCACCGCGCTCTGGCTGCCGAGGATGCGCGGCTTGGGGTGTTCCAGATTGGGGCGGTAGGGCACCGTCCAGGGGGTGGCGCGGAAGCGGTTGCGGTAGCCTTGGTGGAAATCGGTGGCGCCTGTTTTCCCCTCACCCCGGCCCTCTCCCCGGTGGGGAGAGGGGGATTGTATGGTGTCGCCTGAAGTAATGGATTCCTCCAATACCTGCGGCTGTTTGCCTTGGTGGTGGATTTCGGTGAGCAGCCAGAGGTCGTTCCAGTCGCTGCGTGGATGATCACTGAGGGCGAGGAAGTGCCCGCTGACCAATAGCGGCTGGTCGCTCTCGCCTGTGGCCAGCTGGTAGTCGTGGCGGTGGCGTTCCAGGGCGCGCTGGCTGAGGTGCTTGCCGCGCGCGCGGTCGACGAAGCGGCCGGGGTAGTCGTAGTCCTCGAGGTCCGGGACAAACGCGCTGTTGGCCGCGGCCTCCAGCAGCAGCTTGGGCTTTTCGAAGTCGTAGTCGCGGCGGGTCACCCGGTTGCTGCGGGTTTCCAGGCGCACGCCGAAACGCTTGATCACCGGCTGGTCG
>NZ_JAKFDR010000121.1:0-32139 GCF_036676035.1 Polaromonas sp. | reverse complement strand
GCCGTCTAGCCCCCACGCTTGTCACTTCGTATACTGCGCTGCCCCCCGAGGGGGCTGGCCTTGCTTGGGGCGGCCCGGCGCTGCGGCCGTCTAGCCCCCACGCTTGTCACTTCGTATACTGCGCTGCCCCCCGAGGGGGCTGGCCTTGCTTGGGGCGGCCCGGCGCTGCGGCCGTCTAGCCCCCACGCTTGTCACTGCGTGTCGTCCCCATCAAACCCACCCTGCGTCTACCTTGAACTCCTGCGCGGTGCACATGGCGGCGTCGTCGGATGCCAGGAACAGCACCATGCGCGCGATGTCATGGGGCAGCAGCTTGTCGGGCAGGCACTGGTTGCGTTGGAGTTCGCGCTCGCCTTCGGCGTCAAGCCAGAGCTTGATCTGCCGCTCGGTCATGACCCAGCCGGGCGACACGGTGTTGATGCGGATGCGGTCCTGGCCCAGCGTTCTCGCGAGTCCGCGCGTCAGGCCGTTCACCGAGGATTTGGCGATGGCATAGCAGGGGTAGCCGGCCCCCTTGCCCTGCCAGCCGGTCGAGCCCAGGTTGATGATGGCGCCGGCCCCGAGCCGCCGCATGCCCGGCACCACCGACTGGATCGCGAAGAACGCGGGCCGTTCGTTGATCGCCATGCGCTCGTCGTAGTAGGCGGGCGTCACGGACTCCAGACTGTGGCGGTCGTCACTGGCGACGTTGTTGACCAGGACCGAGAAGTCACCCATTGCGCCGGCAGCGTCGGTGATGGCTGCCTGCAGCGCGGCCAGGTCCCGCACGTCGCAAGAACGCCACCACGGGCGGGCGTACCCCGCATCCGCCAGTTGCTGCGCAAGAGCTTCACTGGCTTGGCTCGCGACGTCAATGAAGGCAACGCGTGCGCCCTGTTCGGCAAAGGCGGTCACGATGGCAGCGCCAATGCCGCTGCCTCCGCCGGTGACGAAAACGGATCGGTTTTTGAGGCTCGGAAAGTGGGCGAGCGAAGCCGCGTCAGGGGCTGTGCGTGGGGTTGAGATGGTCATGCTGTTTGACATTGCAATTTATATATCTATTAATAGCAAAATATTAAGTTTCCAACATCACTATGCATTGATATGATCCACCGCGTCAAGAGGTCCCGCGCGGCACCTACGCATAGACAGCAAATGGAGACATGATTGAGCACGATTCTGGGCACGCTTACGGGCACGCACCGGCAGCCCCTCACCCCTCCGGAGGTTGGCACGGTTCGTTGCATCAATTCGACCGGGGCGCTGCTGGGCGAAGGTGCTTTGTGGTCCCCGCGCGAACAGGCGCTGTATTGGGTCGACATTCTTGCGTGCCGCCTGCGCCGCTTCGATCCGGCAAGCGCGACCCAGCGCATCTGGACTTTCGCCGAGGAAATTTCGGCGCTTGCCGAAAGGGCTGACGCGCCCGGCTTGATCGTGACCCTGCGGCGTGGCTTCGCGCTGTTTGACCCTGCCACAGGCAGCGAACCACGCTATCTGCACCAACCCGAGGCAGCGCTGCCGGGCAACCGCTTCAACGACGGCAAATGCGATGCGCAAGGCCGCTTTTGGGCCGGGACGATGGACTTTGCCTGCGAGGCCCCGACCGGCGCGCTCTACCGCTACGACCCGGATGGCCGCTGCACGCGCCATGACGACGGTTTTGCCGTGACCAATGGCCCGACCTGGTCCGCCGATGGCCACACCCTTTATTTCAACGACACGGTTAACGGCCGCATCCATGCCTATGACTTCGATGCCGCGACGGGCACGCTGTCAAACAAGCGGCTGTGGCTCACCTTCGCGCCCGGCGATGGCGTGCCCGACGGCATGACCACGGATGCAGCAGGCCGCCTGTGGATTGCCCACTGGGGCGGCGCCTGCGTGAGTTGCCATGACCCCGTGACCGCGCAGGAACTGTGCCGCGTGACGCTGCCAACGCGCCATGTGACCAACTGCGCCTTTGGCGGGCCCGACCTGCGCACGCTCTTCATCACCAGCGCCAGGAGCGGCCTCACGCCCGAGCAGCTCGCCGCCGAACCGCTTGCGGGCGGGCTGTTCGCGGTCGCCATCGACAGCCCGGGCGTGCCCGCCTGTTTGTTCGGCGGCTGATGCCGCGCAGCCCTTAACCCATGAACCCTCCCCACGAAAGTCCTTCCATGACCGAACCTGCGCACCCTGTCGTCTGGCTGCATCACGCCGGCCAGCACCTGGGGCTCGTGCCCTCGCTCGGCGGCAGCGTGGCGGCCTGGCAGTTGGACCGCCCGCAAGGCCGCGTTGATGTGTGGCGTCCGTGGGACGGTGTGACGCCGGACCTCTACCAACTGGCTTCGTTTCCCATGGTGCCCTGGTCCAACCGCATCAGCGGCGGCGGCTTCACGCACGACGAGCGGTTCCATCCAATGCGCCCCAACCGTGTCGGCGAACCCTACCCTATCCATGGCGACGGCTGGTTGCAGTCCTGGCAAATTACGCAACCGGGCGCCGACACGCTCGTGATGACGCTCGAGTCGCGTCGCTTCGCCGGGAATCCCCATGACTACGAAGCCGTGCAGACCTTCCGGCTTGTCGATGGCGGGCTGGACCAGACATTGCAGGTGCGCCACCTGGGCAAGGAGCCGCTACCCTACGGGCTCGGCGTGCATCCGTGGTTTCCCCGTGCAGCGGCAACGCGGATCACGGCGCCAGTGCAGGGCGTCTGGCTTTGCGGCAAGGACCCGCTTCCGGTCGCGCACACGCACGACTTTCCGACAGGCTGGAACCTGAACGAGGGCGTGCAAGCCCATGGCCCGCTCATCGACAATGGCTACACCGGCTGGGGCGGCAAGGCCTGCATCGCCTGGCCCGAGCTTGGATTGCAGCTTACGGCCACCATGCCGGACTTCGACCGCGACGGCGGCGCCGCGCAGCACTTCTGTTTGATCTACCGACCGCCGCAGGGGTCGGCGTTCTGCTTCGAACCCATCACGCAGCCCATCGACGCATTCCACCTGCCGCAGTCCCCCGGCCTGCGGGTATTGCAGCAAGACGAGCAGTTCTCGCTCAAGATTCAGTGGCGCATCGGGCCCATGGCCAAATAGAACGGCCCGGTTCGATAGCCAATGGATTGGCAGCTTTGAATTGAATGGCTGCTTGCGCCCATATACAAAGACGAAGGGCCAGAGGCCAAAAGCATTCACAAACCATCGCGCAGCCGCGCAAACACCTTCCAGAACGCCGCCTCCTGCGTCGTCGCGAAATTGATGCGCATCAGGGTGCTGGGCTTGCGCACCGCGTGAAACAACGAGCCGGGGGCCAACAGGTAGCCCTCGTCGAGCATGCGCTGGGCCAGGGCGTCGGTGTCTACACCGGTTTCTACCCAGCCAAACAGGCCGGCCGGCTCGGCCGCGAAGGTGCAGCCGTGCGCCAGCGCCAGCTTGACGCTGCGGGCGCGCGCCTGGTCGAGCCGGGTGCGTATGCGTTCGGCGTGGCGGCGCAGCTGGCCCTGGTCTATGCACCAGGCCAAGGCTTTTTCCAGCAGCGCCGGCGTGGTCAGGGTGGCGAGCAGCTTGGTGTCGAGCAGGCGCTCGACCAGGTCGGGCGGCGCGGCCATGAATCCGACGCGCCAGCCGGGTGCGAGGATTTTGGCAAAGCCGCTGACGTAAATCGTGCGCTGCAGGCCATCGAGCGCGCACAGCCGCGTGGCGTGCTCGGGCGCCAGATGGCTGTAAGTGTCGTCTTCAGCAATATGAAAGTTGTGCTGGTTGGCCAGTTGCAGCACGCGGTGGGCGCTGCCAGGCGTGAGGCAGTAGCCGGTCGGGTTGTGGAACACGCTGACGCTGACAAACAGTTTGGGCTGGTGGATTTCGCAGTACTGCGCCATCACCTCCAGGTCGGGCCCGTCAGCGCGGCGCGGCACCGGCAGGATGCGCATGCCCAGCGCATCGAGCCGGGCAAACTCCACCGCCCAACCGGGCTCTTCCACCATCACGCAGTCGCCTGCGCGCAGCAGGGTGCGGCTCACGATATCCAGCGCATGGGTGGCGCCGACCGTGGTGATGATCTGCTCGGGCACGGCGTGCACATTGAGTGAGCTCAGCTTTTGCGACAGCGCGCGGCGCAGGCCGGCATCACCCATGGGTTCGCCGTATTGCAGCGAAAAATCACGCAGCGCGTTGACACTGGTGACCTTGCGCACCGCCGCCGGCATGAAACTGGTTTCCAGCCAGTCCGGCGGGAACACGCCCATGCCGGGCTGCGGCTTGTTGCTGACTTTATGGAACATGCCGCGGATGAGGGCGGTGGCGTCTATGGGCGCCTGCCGCGTGGCCATCCAGGTGGCGGTGCTCCAGGCGGCCAGCGGGGCGGCGCTTTCGGGGCCAGCGCCCGCCGGCGCAGCCGCTATACTTTTGGTAGCTGTCTGCGCTTTATTGACAGGGGCTCGGGCCGGATTGAGTGAGGCATCCCGGACAAAAAAACCGCGATTTTTGCTGGCCACCACTAGGCCCTGGGCCAGCAGCTGGTCGTAGGCGGCCACCACGGTCGACACGCTCACGCCCTGCTGCTGGGCGCACAGCCGCACCGACGGCAGGCGCGCGCCGGGCGCCAGAAGGCGGCTGCGAATACGCTCGGCAAAACGTGCGCAGAGCTGCTCGGTCAGGGATTGCGAGGCGGTTTTCATCAACATGGCGTGGCCCTCATGTTCGGCTTGGGTGCTGTCTGTGCTGACAAACTGGGCAGTACAGTTTGGAAATTTGTACCCACAACTGTACTGGTAGTGTGCTGGTTTCAACTATAAAGTCTGAACCATGAATTGGCAAGAATTTACGGCTTTACTGGTGCTGGCCACGGCGATGAGCTTCACGCCCGGGCCCAACACCACGCTGTCGACCGCGCTCGCAGCCAACCATGGCCTCAAGCGCGCCTTGCCTTTTGTGTGCGCCGTGCCAGTGGGCTGGGGCGTGCTGCTCATGGTGTGCGCGCTGGGCCTGGGCGCGCTGGTGCTGGCCGCGCCGCTGCTGAGCTGGGCCGTCAAGATCATCGGCGTGGCCTATTTACTGTGGCTGGCCTCAAAAATTGCCCGGTCACATCAATTAACCCCAGCCGACACCGCGCGCCTGAACGTGGGGTTTTGGCAAGGCGCGGCCCTGCAGTTTGTCAACATCAAGGCCTGGATGCTGGCGCTGGCCATCGTCAGCGGCTGGATTGCCGGGCGCAGCGAACCCGCCCTGCGTTTAGCCGTCGTGCTGCCTGTGATGCTGGCCTATGCCTTTGTGAGCAACCTCAGCTATGCGCTGGTCGGCTCACTGCTGCGTGACTGGCTGTCCGGGCCGCTGGGTACGGGCCGCCGGCTGCGCAGGTTTAACCGCGCCATGGCACTGGTGCTGGTGGCCACCGCGATCTGGATGCTCTTTATATGAACCCGCAACCTCAAATCAACAAAGGCCTCTGGCTGGGCCTGCTGGGTATTGTGATTTTCTCCGTGACCCTGCCAATGACGCGCCTGGCCACGGGCACGCCCGACGCGCCGCAGATGTCGGGCGTTTTCATTGCGCTGGGCCGGGCCGTGGTGGCCGCCGCGCTGTCGGCGGTGTTTTTGCTCGCCACGCGCGCGCCCCTGCCCCGGCGCCAGGATTGGTGGCCACTGGCCATCACGGCAGGCGGCGTGGTGTTTGGCTTTCCGCTGTTCACTTCGATTGCCATGCGCTATGTGGAAGCCGTGCACGCCAGCGTGATCGTGGGTGTGTTGCCGCTGACCACCGCCGCGGTGGGCGCGCTGCTGCATCGCCAGCGCCCATCGGCCGGCTTCTGGCTGTGCGCCGCTTTGGGCAGCGCGCTGGTGGTGGCTTTTGCCATGCTGCGCTCGGATGGCGCTGCGGGTGGCTTGTCGATCAGCTTTGCCGACCTGCTGCTGCTGGCCGCCTGCCTGTGCGCGGCCATAGGTTACGGCTACGGTGCGAAGCTGTCGCAGCACATGCGTGCCGAGCATGTAATTTGCTGGGCACTGGTGATGGCGCTGCCGCTGTCCCTGCCGCTGTCCCTCATCAGTTGGCCGGCAGCGCCGCTCAAGGCCACGGCCTGGTGGGGCTTTGCCTACGTGGCGGTGTTTTCGATGTGGCTGGGCTTTTTTGCCTGGTACCGCGGCCTGGCGCTGGGCGGCACGGTGCGGGTCAGCCAGGTGCAGCTGGTGCAGCCGTTTTTGTCGATGCTGTTTGCGGTGCCGCTGCTCGGTGAGTCGCTCGATGCGGTGACGGTCGGCTTTGGCCTGGCCGTGATCGCCACGGTGTTTGCCGGCAAGAAAATGCCGGTGCACCAGGCCGCACACGTGCCAATGGCCGGCCCGAGTCCGCTATTGAGTGCGAAGGAGCAGTGATGTACTCAGCCGCTTTCATCTTTGAACCCGGTACCTACGACGAGCGATTCCACGCCCTGGACGCGCTGATCGAGGCGGCAGCCCACGCCACTCCCGGTTATTTGGGCGCGGAGTCGTGGAAGTCGCCGGACGGTACGAAGATCAACGCCACCTACTTCTGGGAGACCCAGGAGTCGCTACGCGCTTTCTCCTTGCACCCCAAGCACCTGGAAGCCAAACGCCAGTACACCCAGTGGTACAAGGGCTTTCACATCGTCATCTCGCAAGTGCTGCGCTCCTATGGCGACGGCGCGATTGCGCACATCACGCCCAACCAGCGAACGCGGCATGAGGAGCCGACAACATGAACCTCAGCAACATCCCGTTTGGCACGACCGACTGGTCTAAGGTGGAACGCACCGAGCATGCCGGCATCACCGGCAAGGCGTTCTGGCGCACGCAGCAGTTTGGCGGCATCCGCGTGCGCATGGTCGAGTACACGGCCGGCTATGTGTCCGACCACTGGTGCAGCAAGGGGCATATCCTGTTGTGCCTGGAAGGTGAATTGCACACCGAACTGGACGACGGCAGGCAGCATGTGTTGCGGCCCGGCATGAGCTACCAGGTGGCCGACGGGGCCGAGGCGCACCGCTCAACGGCCCCGAATGGCGCCAAGCTGTTTATCGTGGACTGACTCGATGAAAGTCTCCCTCGCTCAAACACTGGCGCGCCTTTTTCAACCAGAACCGGGACCGTACTCATGCACATAGCCATCCTGACATTCGACGGATTCAACGAGCTTGATTCATTGATTGCCTATGGAATGCTGAGCCGCATTTCATTGCTGGGTGATGCCGATTGGAAAGTCAGCATTGCCAGCCCAACCGCACGGGTGACGTCAATGAACGGCTTGACGATCGATGCGCACATTGGCCTGAAAGAAGCCAACCAGGCCGATGCCGTATTGATAGGCAGCGGAATGAAAACGCGTGAAATCGCCAACGACCCGTCCATCCTCAGTCAACTACAGCTCAATCCGCAAAGTCAGCTCATAGCCGCGCAGTGTTCTGGTACTTTTTTGCTCGCAAAGCTGGGTCTTATCGGCCAGACCCCGGCGTGCACCGATTCAAGCAGCAAGCCCTGGGTACAAGCTGCCGGGGTCAAGATTTTGAACCAGGCATTTTTTGCGAATGGCAACCTGGCAACCGCAGGGGGGTGTTTGTCCGCCCAATACATTTCTGCCTGGATGATTGCCCGATTAAAGGGCGTTGAACAAGCCCGGGAGGTGCTGCACTACTTTTCCCCGGTAGGCGAAAAAGACGAGTACGTGGCGCGCGCACTTTCACATATCAACGCGAATTTACTGGAACCGTCGGTGGCGCTGGATTAAGCCGATGGACATCACACCAGAGACTTCAGAACAAACCCGCCAACGGCTTTTGCGCGTGATGGCACATGCGCGCGCGGACGTGCTGCCGGGTGACTACACTTTCGCCGAATTCCCCGTGGCGCAGTTTCCTGCGCATCTGGCATCAAGCCTCGCCGGCAGTGCGCTGGCCCTGGTGCGCGACCACGCCGTATGGAGTGCATTGGTGCCCGCGCCTGCGCAAACAAAAGCAGAAGACTGCTACACGGTGCTGTGTTTTCACTTCGCACCCGATATCCCCAACAGCGGCTTTGTAGGCTGGCTCGCCAGCGAATTCAAGCGCCGGCTGGGGACGGGCGTGTTTGTCATCTGCGGGCAGAATTCGTCCGACGGTGGCGTGTTTGACTACTGGGGAATCCCCCGCAGCGTGGCCCCGCAGGCCATTAACCTCATCCACGCCATGCAGTCACAAGGGGGCGCAGAATGAAAGCTTCCATTCACGATGCCCTGAAGCGCCTGCCCGGCGCGCCGGCCGCGGCCTACCCGGAGGGCGTGCCCTTTACCACGATGATGGCGCACGGCAGCATGAGCGTGGAAGTGTTTGCGCCCGGCAGCAACGCCGATGGCCGGGATCGGCAGCAACCGCACACGCAGGACGAGTTGTACCTGGTTCACCGCGGCACGGGCCAACTGGTGATCAACGGGCAGCGCCTTGACTGCGCCGCAGGCGATACGTTGTTTGTGGCGGCGGGCGTGGCGCACCGCTTCGAGCAGTTTTCGGATGATTTTGTAACGTGGGTCGTGTTTTACGGCCCGCAAGGTGGAGAAAGAAAATGAAAATGAATGAGCTTCAAAACGCCCCCTGGGTGATGGCCAAACGGGCCCAGAAAATGAACCCGTCGGTGATCCGCGAGATTCTCAAGGTCACCGAAAAACCCGGCATCATCAGCTTTGCCGGCGGCCTGCCCTCGCCCAAGACCTTCCCGATCAGCGAGTTCTCAGCGGCCTGCGAGAAGGTGCTGCGCGAAAGCGGTGACGCCGCGCTGCAGTACGCCGCCAGCGAAGGCTTTGTCACGCTGCGCGAAATGGTCGCCGCCGCACTGCCCTGGCCGGTGGACCCCGCGCAGGTGCTGATCACCACCGGCTCGCAGCAAGGCCTGGACCTGGTCGCCAAGGTGCTGATCGACGAAGGCAGCCGCGTGCTGGTTGAAACCCCCACCTACCTCGGCGCGCTGCAGGCCTTCACGCCGATGGAGCCCGAGGTGGTCAGCGTGGCCAGCGATGCCGAAGGGGTGGACCTCGACGACCTCACAGCCAAGGCCGCCGGTGCCCGCTTCCTCTACGTACTGCCCAACTTCCAGAACCCCACCGGCCGCACCATGACCGAAGAGCGCCGCGCCGCGCTCTCAAGCCGCGCCGCCGAGCTGGGCCTGCCCATCGTCGAAGACAACCCCTATGGCGACCTGTGGTTCGACACTCCGCCGCCGCTGCCTTTGAGCGCGCGCAACCCCGAAGGCTGCGTCTACCTCGGATCGTTTTCCAAGGTGCTGGCGCCGGGCCTGCGCCTGGGCTTCATCGTCGCGCCCAAGTCGCTGTACCCCAAGCTGCTGCAGGCCAAGCAGGCGGCTGACCTGCACAGCCCGGGCTTTAACCAGCGCATGGTGGCCGAGGTCATCAAGGACGGTTTTCTGGAGCGCCATGTACCCACCATACGCGCGCTGTACAAGTCGCAGTGCGACGCCATGCTGGCCGCGATGCAGCAGCACATGCCCGAAGGCGTGCACTGGAACACGCCGGCGGGCGGCATGTTTGTGTGGGTGCGCCTGCCGGAAGGCCTCAATGCGATCGAGCTGCTGCCCAAGGCGGTGGACAAGGGCGTGGCCTTTGTGCCCGGCGCGGCCTTCTACGCCGACGGCGCCGATCCGCGCACGCTGCGCCTGTCGTTTGTAACGGCCAGCGTGGACCAGATCAAGACCGGCATCGCGGCGCTGGCCGCGGCGATCCGCGAACATGCGGCAAGGGGGTAAGCCATGAGCCGCCGGGCCGTTCCCAAGGCGAATACCGCAGCGCGTAGCGCGGAGGTTTCCCAATGTTGAAGCTCTGGGGGCGCACCAGTTCGCTCAATGTCCGCAAGGTCCTGTGGGCCGTGCAGGAACTCGGCATCGCGTTCGAGCGCACCGATGCCGGCGCGGCCTTCGGCATCGTCAAGACCCCTGACTACCTGGCCAAGAACCCGAACGCGCTGGTGCCGCTGATCGAGGATGGTGAGCTGACCTTGTGGGAGTCGAACGTGATCGTGCGCTATCTCTGCGCAAAACACGCCCCGGGAAATCTTTACCCCACGGACCTGCCGCATCGCTTCGACGCCGAACGCTGGATGGACTGGCAGCAGACCACGCTGAACCCGGCCGGCCGCGATGCCTTTATGCAGCTGATCCGCGTGCCGGCCGACCAGCGCCGCGCGGACCTGATCGCGCAATCGGTGGCCGCGACCGAGCCGCTGCTGGATATGCTCGATGCCCACCTGGCGCAGCGCGCCTTCATGGCCGGCGATCGCTTCACCATGGCCGACATTCCCGTGGCCTGCGAAATCCACCGCTGGCAGGGCCTGCCCTTGCAACACAAACCGCGCCCACACCTGGAACGCTGGTACCAGCAGATGCTGACGCGCCCGGCCTCACGCGGCGTGCTCGACCTCACCCTGTCCTGAAACCATTCGACAAGAATTCCGATCCATGAAACAACGCCCTTTCAAACAAGTTGATGTGTTCACCGGCACGCCCTACTACGGCAACCCGCTGGCCGTGGTGCTCGATGGCACAGGCCTGGGCGATGACGAGATGCAGCGCTTTGCCCGCTGGACCAACCTGTCCGAAACCACGTTTTTGCGCCCGCCCACCGCCCCGTCCGCCGACTACAGCGTGCGCATCTTCACGCCCGACGGCGAGCTGCCCTTTGCCGGCCACCCCACGCTGGGCAGCTGCCACGCCTGGCTGCAGGCTGGCGGCCAGCCGCGCGCGGCGGACTTCATCGTGCAGGAGTGCAAGGTCGGCCTGGTGAAAATCCGGCGCGAAGGCGCGCGCATGGCGTTTGCCGCACCGCCCTTGAAGCGCAGCGCGCCCAGCCCCGTCTACCTGGCGCAGGTCGCTGCGGCCCTGGGCCTGAAGGCGCCGCAAATCATGGCCGCCCAACAACTGAACAACGGCCCGGACTGGCTGGGGCTGCTGCTGGACAGCCCGCAGACCGTGCTGCAGCTCGATCCAAACCATCTGGAACTCAAGAACCTGGACGCGAAAGTCGGTGTCGTCAGCGCCTACCCGGCGCCCACGGCACCGGCCCTGATCGCCCGGGCCAACCGTGAAGCCCGGGCGTTCATGGCCCCCACGCTTGCCACTGCGTGTGCTGCGCTGCCCCCCGAGGGGGCTATTCCACCTCGGGGCGGCCCTTCGGTGGAATTCCCCCCCACGCTTGAGACGACGGCCAGCGCTGCACCGGACTTCGAAGTCCGGGCCTTCGCGGCCGCGGTCGGTGTCAACGAAGACCCGGTGACCGGCAGCCTGAATGCCAGCCTGGCGCAGTGGCTGATCGCCGAAGGCCTGGCGCCCGAGCGCTACCTGGCCGCGCAGGGCGCCTGCCTGGAGCGCGCCGGCCGCGTCTACATCGAGCGCGACGCCAGCGGGCAGGTCTGGGTCGGCGGCGAATCGGTCACCTGCCTCGATGGCAGCGTGACGATCTGAGCCAAACCATGAGCACCGCCGGGCCGCCCCAAGGCGCGAAGGCCCCCTCGGGGGGCAGCGAAAGCACGTCAGTGCCAAGCGTGGGGGTCACAGAGCGCCGCGAAGGGCCGCCCCGAGCAAGCTCAGCCCCCTCGGGGGGCAGCGCAGCACACGCAGTGGCAAGCGTGGGGGCTCATTAGCCATGGCAGCGCAGCTCGATCATCTGGTGGTGATGGCCCACACGCTCGATGAGGGCGTGCAGTGGTGCGAGGCCACGCTGGGCATCACCCCCGGGCCGGGTGGCGAGCACCCGCTGATGGGCACCCACAACCGCCTGTTCAGCATTGCCACACCGTTGTTTCAACGCGCCTACTTCGAGATAATCGCTATCAATTCAGGAGCTACACCTGGACGACCTGCGGGCTTGAAGCGCTGGTTTGACATGGATGACCCGGGCCTGCAGGCGCGCGTGGCCGCGCAAGGCCCGCAGCTGATTCATTTCGTCGCGCGCACGCCCGACATGCACACCGCCATTGCCTCGCTGGCCCGGCTGCGCCTGGATCGCGGCCAGGTCCTGCAGGCCTCGCGCATGACGCCCGGCGGCCTGCTGAGCTGGCAGATCACCGTGCGCGCTGATGGCCAGCGGCTGTTCTATGGCGGCCTGCCCACGCTGATCCAGTGGGGCAAGGTGCATCCGGCCGACGCCATGCCGCCCTCGGGCGTCACCCTGCAATCGCTGCAGGTCTCACACCCCCGCCCGGATGCCTTGCGCAGCGCGCAGCAGGCCATGGGCCTGACGGGGGTCACGGTGAACAGCGGTCTGCCCAATCTCATCGCCACGCTGCAGACGCCGCGCGGCCCGGTCACGCTTGAATCGAAAGGAATCTGAATGTTTACTTTTCAGGAACTCGCCTGGTTTGCACTCGCCGCGCTGGTGCTGGTGCTCACACCCGGGCCCAACATGATTTACTGCGTCTCGCGCACGCTGTGCCAGGGCCGCGCGGCCGGGCTGGTGTCGCTGGGCGGCGTGGTGCTGGGTTTTGTGGTGCACCTGTTGGCCGCTGCGCTGGGCCTGACGGCGCTGCTGCTGGCCGTGCCGCTGGCGTTTGGCGCCATCAAGCTCGCGGGCGCCGCTTATCTGCTGTGGCTGGCCTGGCAGGCGATCAAGCCGGGCGGGCTGGCGCCGTTTCAAGCCAATGCCTTGCCGCACGACAGGCCACGCACGCTGTTTTTCATGGGCTTCATGACCAATCTGCTGAACCCCAAGGTGGCGATGTTTTACCTGTCCTTCTTTCCGCAGTTTCTGCACCCCGAGCGCGGCCAGCTGCTGCTGCAAAGCCTGCAGCTGGGCACGGTGCAGATTGGCGTGAGCGCCGGCGTGAACACCCTGATCATCTGCTTTGCCGCCGGCATTGCCGGCGTGCTGAACCGCAAACTCAGCTGGATGCGGGTGCAGCGCTACGTCATGGGCTCGGTGCTGGGCCTGCTGGCGCTGCGGATTCTGGCCGAGAAAAGGACTGCGGCATGAGCCGCCGGGCCGCTCCCAAGGCGAATACCGCAGCGCGTAGCGCGGAGCTTACCCAATGAGCCTGCCTACTCTCCAGGAAATTGAAGACGCGGCACGCGTCGTTTACCGCGAATTTCAGGCCACGCCCCAGTACCGCTGGGGCCTGTCCAGCGAGCGCCTGGGCACCGACTGCTGGATCAAACACGAGAACCACACGCCGGTGGGCGCCTTCAAGATCCGCGGCGGCCTGACTTATTTTGACCAGCTCCGCCAGCAGGGGCCGCTGCCGGCCGAAGTCATCAGCGCCACGCGCGGCAACCATGGCCAGAGCATTGGCTGGGCGGCGCGGGCACATGGCGTGGCCTGCACCATCGTCGTGCCGCATGGCAACTCGCGCGAGAAAAACGCCGCCATGCGCGCGCTCGGCGTCACGCTGGTCGAGCACGGCCAGGACTTCCAGGAAAGCCGCGAACATGCGATGCGGCTGGCCAGGGAGCGCGATGCCCACATGGTGCCCAGCTTTCACGCCGGCCTGCTGCGCGGCGTGGCCACCTACTGGTGGGAGTTCATGCGGGCCGTGCCCGGTCTGGATGTGGTCTATGTGCCGGTTGGCCAGGGTTCGGGCGTCTGCTCGGCGATTGCGGCCAAGCTCGCGTTAAAGCACCAGGCACGCATCGTCGGTGTGGTCAGTGCCCACGCCACCACCTATGCCGACTCGCTGGCCGCCGGCCGCGTGGTGGAAGCCCCGGTGAGCACCCAGCTGGCCGACGGCATGGCCTGCCGCATCGCGGACCAGGCGGCGCTTGGCATCATCGCGCCGCATATCGACCACATCGTGCAAGTCACCGATGATGAAGTGGCCCAGGCCATGCGCGACCTGTACGCCGACACGCACAACGTGGCCGAAGGCGCGGGCGCGGCCAGTTTTGCAGCGGCCATGCAGGAGCGCGCCCAACTCAAGGGCCAGGTGGTGGGCACCACCCTGTGCGGCGGCAATGTGGATGCGGATGTGTTTGCCAGGGCGCTAGAACATGGCCCCCACGTTCGCTCACTTCGTGTGCTCTCTGCCCCCCGAGGGGGCTAATTTTCCTTGGGGCGGCCCGGCGGAAAATTGCTTGAGGCGTTGTAAAACGAAATACCTGCAAATTCAAAAAATATTATTTGATTTGCAGGTATTCGGCGTGCTTGACGGCACGAATAAACCCGATGGATTCCTGTTCGGGACAAGGCGCAAACCGCAGCCATAGCTCGACGATGGCGAGGATTTGCAACGCCGTCGCGCGGCGCTACCCACCGTAGCCGCGCAGCCGCTCCAGGTCCAGCACCGTGAGGCCGCCATACTCGACGCGCAGCACACCGTCGCCCGCCAGGGCCTTGAGCGCCTGGTTGGCGACCGGGCGCGACACGCCGGCCAGCAGGCCCACCTCCTCCTGCGAGATCACGAGGTGGGCGCCGGCCTCGGGGTAGAGCACCGGGTTGAACATCGAGGCCAGGGCCCGGGCCACACGGGCCTCGGGGTCGCGCAGGCGGTCGCTCTCCAGCAGGCCCATGAACTGGCCCAGGCGTTCGTTGAGCTGCCCGACCAGGAAGCGGTTGAAGTCCGCGCTGTGCTCGAACAGCCAGAGGAAGCTGGCACGATCGAGCAGGGCCAGCGTGGTGTCGCGCAGCGCGATGACCTCGTAGCGGCGCACCTCGCCCTTGAGCACGCTGCCCTCGCCGAACCAGCCGCCGGCGTGCACGCCGGTGTAGGTGATTTCCTTGCCGTCGCGCGACTGGCGGCACAGCTTGACCAGGCCCTCGATGACGCCGGCCCAAGCGTCGAAGCGCTGGCCCTGCACGAATACACAACTGCCGCGCGCAAAGCTGCGCTCGGTCACACCGGCGCGGGCGCGCTCAAAGGCCGCGCCGTCGAGCGGGCGCGACCAGGCGGCAATGCGGCGCAGACGGTTGGGATCAATCATGCTGCGATGATGCCAGAGCATTGCAGCCGCGCTCAAACGCCGCCGGGCAGCGCCAAGGCAACTGCACACGGTTCTGCAAGCGTGGGAGCCCTATTCAGGCCGCGCGCTGCACGCCCACGGGCAGCGTGGCGATGCGCTGCCACTCGGCTTGGCGCAACCACTGCGGCCCCTGCTCGAACGTGCGCCGCGCCATAGCGCCGGCGTCTTCGCCCCAGAACAGCTCGCTGTCCATTACCAGCGTGGGTACGCCGAACACACCGCGCGCTATGGCCTGGTCGGTGTTCTCGCGCAGCGCAGCCTTGACCTCGTCGCGTGCGATCAGCTGCTCGGCCTCGGGGCAGGCCAGGCGTTCGCGCGTGAGCCATTGCCAGTCGGTCTCGCTGGCCGGGTCGCGGCCCTCGCGCCAGACGAAGCGCAGGATCTCGCGCACGGCGTCCAGCTCCGATCCCAAGGCCACCGCCAGGCGCAGCAGGCGAATCGGGTTGAACGGATGGGCCGGTGGCATGCGAAATGCAATGCCCAGCAGTTGGGCGCGCCACTGCGCGCTGCGGTAGGTTTGCACGCGCTTGGCCGGAATCTCGGCCGGCCCGCGCGTGCCCCAGTGGCCGAGCAGCGCGCCCAGCACCACCGGGCGCAGCACCAGTTGCTCAGGCGGCAGCCAGAGCGGCAGCTGTTCGAGCTGCAGGTAGGCAAAGGGCGAGACCACGTCGAAAAACCATTCGACGCGCGGCTGTGATTGGGTCATGGGGAAGTCCTTTCTTCAACGGCCTGGCTGGCGCGCGCAGCGAGCTCGCCGAGGTCCATAGGCTTCAAGTCGGGGGATACGGCAAACTCGGCCTCGGTGCAGTTACGCAGTTGGGCCAGGTCCAGGTCGGCGCGCAGCTCGCGCAGCAGCAGGCCGGCGCCGGGCCGCACGTCGAACACCGCGAGCTCGGTGACGATCACCTTGACGCAGCCGCGGCCGGTCAGCGGCAGGGTGCAGCGCTGGCGCAGCTTGGGTTCACCGCGCTTGTCCACATGCTGCAAGGCGGCGATGACCTTGGGCGTGCCGTGGCACAGGTCCATGGCCCCGCCTATGCCCGGCCACCAGCGGCCCTGGCGGCGCGTCGCCCAGTTGGCGATATTGCCGTGGGCGTCGGCCTCGAGCGCACCGAGGATGGTGACGTCGATGTAGCCGCGGCGCATCGCGCCCAGCGAGGTCGCCAGGTCCATCAGCGCCGCGCCAGGGTTGAGCGTGATCGGCTCGCAGCCGGCGTTGGTGAAGTCGCTGTCGGCCTGGTAGTAGGTGGGCCGGCCACCGAAGCCGAAGGCGCCGTTTTCGGTGTGGAAGATCACGCCGGCATCGGACGGCAGGTGGTTGGCCACCAGGGTCGGCGTGCCCAGGCCGAGGTTGACCACCTCGCCGGCGCGCAGCTCGCGCGCGCAGCGCCGGGCGATAATGTCCTTGGGGTTCAGGGGAGGGCTCATAGTTTCTCCGGTTCAGGCCGCAGGGGCCAGCCGCCCGAGCTGCAGCCAGTGGCGGCGGTAGAGGTCGTGCTGCGCTTCCAGTGCGTGGCCCTGCACCACGGCATCGACGAACACGCCGGGGCAGCCGACGCGCTGCGGCTCGATCTGGCCGACCTCGACGATCTCATTGACCTCGGCAATGGTGTAGCGGCCGGCCATCGCGATGTCGCGCTGGTTCTGCCCCGCGATACCGCGAAACTCGACATTGCCGAAGCGGTCGGCGCGCCAGCCCTTGATGATGGAGACCTCAGCGGTCAGGGCTGCCTCGACGAAGTACTCGCGGCCTTCAAGCGTGAACTTGGGTTTGGGCTGCTCCAGCTCAGGGAACATGCCCGGCTCGTCGAGAATGCCCACGCCCACCGGCACCAGCACGCCGCCCAGGCCCATGGCGCCGGCGCGGACCTTCTCGGCCCAGGTGCCCATCGGGAAGAACTCGCGCAGCTTGACGCGCCCGGCCAGGTAGGCCTCGGTCGACTCGGCCGTGGTGCCCACATGGGTGCCGATGTACTCGCGGATCTGGCCGCTCTCGAACAACCTGGCCTTGCCGAAACCGCCGCGCATGCCTGGCGTGTTGGCAATCAGCGTGAGCTCGCCAATGCCGGATTCCAGCAGCCACTGCACGCAGCGCGCAGGCTCGCCGGCACCGACGAACTCGCCCATCATCAGCCGGGTGCCGGGCCGCACGGCGGCCATGGCGTCGGCCAGGTCCATTACCTTGTCGGGCAGGGGCATAAGGGGTCTCCTTGGGGTTGGTTGCACGGCCAGTGACCGTGCGGCCGATTGTTCAGCTGGCCGCAGCCGCCGTCTGTTAGCGCGATGACATTTATCGGCCACGCAGAAAATAGCTATCAAAAACATAGCATACGTCGCCCAAGTGACTGGGATCACTGGCACTTTTTGCCAGAATACCGGCATGGGGACTCTTTATTTGGTGCGCCACGGCCAGGCCTCGTTCGGCGCCGACGACTATGACCAGCTCAGCGCGCTGGGCCACCAGCAAAGCGTTCGGCTTGGCGAGTACTTGCGCCACAAGGGTCTGAGCTTCGAGGCCGTGCTGACCGGCACGCTGCGCCGGCATGTGCAGACCTTTGCGGGTATTTGCGAAGGGCTGGGAAACGGATCCGACGAAGAGACCGTGCGCCGCGAAGGGCCGCTCCGAGCAAGCACAGCCCCTTCTTCAAGTGAAAGGGGAAGCGCAACGCCGGAGGCACACGCAGTGGCAAGCGTGGGGGCTCACATCCAGTGGCCCGGCCTCAACGAGTACGACAGCGAAGCGGTGATTGCCGCCATCCACCCGCACAAGCTTGAAAAACCGACCTCGCCCGAGATGTACCGCAGCCACTTCCGCCTGCTGCGTGATGGTCTGGCGCAGTGGATGGCCGGCGTGGTCAGCCCCAGGGGCATGCCCAGCTACACCGACTTTGTGGCAGGGGTGACCAGCGCGCTGGACCATATCCGCAGCCATTACGACGGCAATGTATTGCTGGTTTCCAGCGGTGGGCCCATCTCCACCGCCGTGGGCCAGGTGCTGGGCACCAGCCCCGAAACCACGATCGAGCTGAACCTGCGCATCCGCAACAGCTCGCTCACCGAATTCTCCTTCACGCCCAAGCGCCACATGCTGGTGACCTACAACACGCTGCCGCACCTGGATGCGCCGGAGCATGCGAGCTGGATCACCTATGCATGATGGCCGGCCCGGCGCAGGGGGATTCAGGCGGGCAGCAGCGGCAGGTCGGCTTTTTTGAGCGTGCGCAGCACAAAGCTGGACTTGCTGTGGCGTATGCCCTTGATCTTGTAGAGCCGCTCGCGCAGCAGGCGCTCGTAGTCCTTGGTGTCGTGCACGGCGATGCGCAGCAGGTAATCGTATTCGCCTGAGACCAGGTAAGCCTCGATCACCTCGGGAATCGCCGCCAGCGTTTCGCCGAACTTCTCCAGCGTGTTGTCCGAATGGCTGTCCAGCGTGACCTGCACCATCACGGTGTCGCCCAGGCCCAGCGCCTGCGCGTTGAGGCGCACGGTGTAGCCCTCGATCACCCCAGCCTCTTCCATTTTCTTGATGCGGCCCCAGCAGGGCGAGGGGCTCAGGCCCACGGCCTGCCCGATGTCTTGCAGGCTGGTACGCGAATCCGCCTGCAACACCTGAAGGATTTTCCTATCAAATATATCCATGCAGGTAATTTATCTGATTTTTATTTAAAGTCAGATTTTTTATCTGTATTTTCAGAATCAAACAGCAAATCGAGGAAATTCTTCGGCTCCTCCTGCCCGATACTTGTCTGACACTGCAGGCGGACTTACCGGCCCGGCTGGCAGCGCAGACCCCCAGGCAGGTTACCGCCGGCTTGGGGGTTTGATTTTTGGGAGGTTGTGTAGGCAGGCCACCCGCGCTTTAAAACGCCGTCTTGTTGCTCAACGTATTGGCAGGCAGTTGGTCAATTTCAGCCAGCAGTTGGGCCAGACTGCGGCCCGCAGCGCCCAGAAGCGCATGGCCTTTTTCAGCGGTGGCGGCGGCGGCATTACCCACCGCGCCCTGTAGGTTGTAGTCCTGCATTTGCCAGCCCAGCTTGGCGCTGCGGCCGTCGCCCAGGATGCTGAACTGTTGCGCCCGGTCTTGCGAGGTGGAATGAAAGTTCTGCGCCTGGGCCATATCCACCTGCTCGGGCTTGAGCGCCAGCATCATGGAGGTTTCAATCTCGCCCGCGTGGATGCCGAAGCGGTGCTCCTGCGCGCTGAACAGGTCCGCGACTGAATCCCCTTGTTCGTTGACAAGAGGCAGGTTGAACCAGTTCACGCTGTAGACCAGCATATCGAGCCGCGCACGCAGGTCGCGGGCCACGATGTCCATCACCCCGACCTGGCCGCCGTGCGAATTGAGCAGCACCAGTTTTTTGATGCCGCTGCGCGCCACCGACTCGGCCAGCTCGGTCCAGATACTGATGATCGTTTCGGCTTTCAATGTGAGCGTGCCCGCAAAGCGCGTGTGCTCAGGACTGAAGCCGACCGATTGCGTGGGCAAAAACAGCACCGGCAGCGCAGCAGGCAAGTGCGGCAGCACGGCGGCAATCACGCCATCGACCAGCGTGGCATCGACGTTGAGCGGCAAATGCGGGCCGTGCTGCTCAATTGCCGCCACCGGCAGCACCGCGATGCTGCGCGCCAGGTCGAGGCGGGCAAAGTCGGGGCTTTTGAGGTCGGCCCAAAAACGCGGCAAGGCAAGGGGCATGGCGGCGGGTGTTGGGGACACGGGTTTCATGAGCGTATTTTGGGCTAACTATAGAGACTTCCATCAATCATGACAGAGGCGCACTACCGCTCGTTCAGAGATATCGAAGAATCGGACCAAAGCCTCCGCCCGAGATGTGCGGGCTCCCTCTCCCGTTCCTCCTGAGGTATTCAAGGACTCTTGGGGCTTAGCGACCCCAGCCCGAACGGACAGCGCGCAATTCGCTACCAATTCAATAGCTGCTTATGCCCGCCACGTTTGGGCTAGAGGCATAAACGCTTATAAAACTAATCAAGCAGCCGCCGCAGCCTTCTGAATCGCCTCACGATGCGCATGCTGATTGACATGGCGGCTTTGCCGTTCAGACCTGAGCTTTCCAGACGCGGTGGGCAAGACCATCCGCTCCGCACTCAGCAGTTCAGCCAGGCATTGAGGCCGCCCCCGCGCCCCGCTGGCCCGGTAATCCGCCAGCAAGGCGGCGCGCACCTCGTGCTCAGCCAGCCCACGCACGGCGGTCAAATGCTCAAACAGCAAATCCACCAGCTTTTCAAGCGCAAACTCATGCGTCTTGCCAGTGGTCTGCCAGAGCCAGTCGCTGAAGTTCAGGAAATGATTGAAAGCGGAGTCAGGCTCCAGCAGCAGCTTCAGCCCCAGTGAAAATCGCCCCGAATTCGCCACCATCTCCCAGTAGCGCGCAAAGCGGTTGATGCGCTGCATGGTGGCAAAGTCTATCGTCGAGTTCTGCAGTATCGTGTAGGGCGTTTGCGGGTCGTAGACACAAGCAAAGTCGGCGGTGTGCCGGGTGATCGGCGTGCCGCGCAGGCGTTTCAAGATGCCGAACTGGATTTCGTGCGGAGCCAACTCGTACAGGCGGTCAAAGCCGGCGGCAAAGCTGTCCAGCGTTTCTCCGGGCAGGCCAAAAATCAGGTCGGCATGCACATGCGCCTGGCTCTTGCTGACCAGCCAGCGCAGGTTGTCGGCGGTCTTGCCGTTGTCCTGCTTGCGCGAAATGCGCTGCTGCACCTCGGGGTTGAAGCTCTGGATGCCGACTTCAAACTGCAGCGAGCCGGCCGGGAACTGCGCGATCAAGGCCTTCAGCCGGTCCGGCAGGCTGTCGGGCACGACTTCAAAATGCACAAAGATGTCTGGCGTGGTTTGGATGCGGTCGAGGAAAAACTGCAGGATGCGCACCGAATGCTCGACCTTCAGGTTGAAGGTGCGGTCGACAAACTTGAAGTTGCGCGCGCCGCGCTGGTACAGCAGGTCCATCTCGGCCATGAACAGGTCCAGGTCAAAGGCCCAGGCGGTCTTGTCGAGCGAACTCAGGCAAAACTCGCACTTGAACGGGCAACCGCGCGAGGCTTCCACATACAGCAGGCGCTTGGCCAGGTCTTCATCGGTGTAGTCCCGGTAGGGCAAGACCAGCTCGCCAAGCGCCGGCTGCTCGCCGGCGATGACCTTCATCAGCGGTTTCGGGCCATCGAGCAGCGCGCGGCAGAGTTTGGGAAAGCTCACGTCGCCCCAGCCAGTGATCACATGGTCGGCCAGGCGGCAAATTTCCTGCTGCTCCACTTCATGGCTGACCTCGGGCCCGCCCAGCACCACCTTGATGTCGGGCCTCAGGGTTTTGAGCAGGCGCACCACCTGGGTGGTTTCCACCACATTCCAGATATAGATGCCCAAACCCACCACCTCGGGCTGCAGCGCCAGCAGCTCTTCGACGATCTGCGTGGGCCGCTGCTGGATCACAAACTCGCGCAGCTGCGTCTGCTCGCGCAGGCCCGCGCCGCCATGCGCATCCATGTTGGCCGCCAGGCACCGCAGCCCCAGCGAGGCGTGGATGTATTTGGCGTTCAAGGTCGCAAGGACGATGCGCGGGCGGGCAAGCGCGGGGCGGTTCATGCCGGTATTATCAAACCATGACCCAAAACCTGTTTCGCGACGACGCTTACCTTGCCGAATGCACCGCCACCGTGACCGCCATCACAGAGCAGGGCATTGTGCTGGACCGCACGGTGTTTTACCCCTTGGGCGGCGGACAAGCCGGTGACGCCGGTGTGCTGGTGCTGGCCGATGGCGCGGAGATTGCCATCGCCGACACCCGCAAGGGCAAGGACGCCGAAGGACAGTTCACTGATGACATCTGCCACCTCCCCGCGCCGGGCGGGCCAGGGGAGGCCTCCATCCCGGAGCAGTTCCTGCGCACCGGCTTGAAACCCGGTGATGCCGTCACGGCCCGTATCGACTGGGCGCGCCGCCACCGGCTGATGCGCTTTCACACCACCACCCACCTGCTGTGCCACCTGGTGCCGCAGTTGGTCAACGGCTGCTCCATCACGCCCGACTATGCGCGGCTCGACTTCAACATGACCGATGCGCTGGACAAAGAAGCGCTGACCGAAGGCATTGCCCGGCTGGTGGCCGCCGCCCACCCGATTGCGGTGGGCGCCATCACCGATGAAGAGCTGGACGCCAACCCGGCGCTGGTCAAAAGCATGAGCGTTCAGCCGCCCCGGGGCACCGGGCGCATCCGCACCATCCGCATTGGCGCCACGCAACTGATCGATTTCCAGCCCTGCGGCGGCACGCATGTGGCCAATACCTCGGAGATCGGCACGGTCATAGTCACTAAAATCGAGAAGAAGAGTGCCACCACCCGCCGGGTGGTGTTGGGCTTTGCCCTCTGACCGCGATGCCTCGGCGCCCCGATGCCGGCTTGTCAGGCACGCCCCAACCGGAACTTATCCCGCCACCCGGGCTCCCACCTTGTGATGACTATTTCCCGCCTTCTTTTCGCTACGATTTTTATAGCTATCAGCACACTATCCACGCTGGCTGGCGCTCAAAATCTCTTGTCAGGCAGCGCCAAAAGCGCAGTCGTCAGCACCGAGCAGGTGCGTGCCGAACTGCTGGCCTGGGCGCCCGAAGGCGTGGAGCCCGGCAAACCGGTCTGGGTTGGCCTGCAGCTCACGCACCAGCCCGAGTGGCACACCTACTGGAAAAACTCAGGCGACTCCGGTCTGCCCACCCTGCTCGAATGGCAGTTGCCGGCCGGCGTGAGCGCTGGCGAGATTGCCTGGCCGACCCCCAAAAAAATCCCGATTGGCACCCTGGCCAACTATGGCTACGAAAAAACCGTGCTGCTGCCGGTGCCGCTCACCATATCGCCCAGTTTTTCACCCGGCTTTAGCGGCTCGCAGCTCGACATCAAGCTCAAGGCTGCCTGGCTGGTCTGCAAGAAGGAGTGCATTCCGCAGGAAGGCGAGTTTGCGCTGCGCATCCCGGTCAAAGGCTCGACCGCGCTCAGCGGCCCGCTGTTTCAGGCGGCGTTCGCGGCCAGCCCGCAGGCGCACGCCGTGGGCAGCAGCCAGATCGAAGTCGCCGGCAACACCCTCAAGGTCTCGCTGCACGGCCTGCCGACGGCGCTGCACGGCAAGTCCCTGGAGTTTTTCCCGGAAACCGGCAGCGTGATCGAGCCGGCCGGGGCCTGGCAGCAGGCGTGGCAGGGCGCAGTCTGGACGGCGCAGCTGCCGCTCTCCAGCCAGCGCCTAGAGAGCCCCGCGCTGATGCCGGTGGTGGTGGCTTTCAAGAGCCTGGCTTACCGCATCGAAGCCCCGGTCAAGGGCAGCTGGCCGCCGGTGGCCGCGGTGGCTGCAGTGCCGCCGGCTCTCGAAGCGGCCCTCAAGGCCAATGCCGCCGCCGGCGCGGCGCCGCTGCAAACCAGTGCCCCACCGATGGGCCTGCTGGCGGCCCTGCTCGGGGCGCTGCTGGGCGGCGTGATCCTTAACCTGATGCCCTGCGTGTTCCCGGTGCTGGCCATCAAGGTGGTGGGTTTTGTGAAGATCAAGGACCAGACAACCCGCGTGACGACCGGGCTGGCCTACACCGCCGGGGTGCTGCTGTCGTTTCTGGCGCTGGGTGCGCTGCTGCTGGGCCTGCGTGCGGCCGGCGAGCAGCTCGGCTGGGGCTACCAACTGCAAAGCCCCGTGGTGGTGGCAGGCCTGGCCATGATGTTCACCGTGATCGGCCTGAACCTCGCCGGGCTGTTTGAGTTTGGCCAGATCCTGCCCGACCGCGTGGCCAGCCTGCAGGCCAAAAACCCGACGATCAACGCGTTTTTGTCCGGCGTGCTGGTCACGGCGATTGCCTCGCCCTGCACCGCGCCCTTCATGGGCGCCGCGCTGGGTTTTGCGTTCGGCCTGCCGGCGGCCCAGCCGCTGCTGGTTTTTGGCGCGGTGGGCCTGGGCATGGCGCTACCTTACCTGGCGGCCAGCCTGGTGCCGGCGGTGGCGCGCGTGCTGCCGCGCCCCGGCGCGTGGATGGTGACCTTCAAGACGCTGATGGCTTTTCCGATGTTTGCCACGGTGGCCTGGCTGGTCTGGGTGCTGGGCCGGCAAAGCGGGATTGACGGCGCGGGCGTGCTGCTGGGCGTGCTGGTGCTGCTGGCGCTGGCGCTCTGGTCGCTCACCCTGCAGGGCCGCACCCGCGCCGTGGCGGCCCTGCTTTCCATCGCACTGCTGGCAACGGGCTTGTGGCTGGCAGGGCCCAGCATCACCCGCTCCGCAACGCTGGAACCGACATCGACCACAGCGGCCTCGGACCGCTGGCAGGCCTGGGAGCCCGGCCGCGTGGAGCAGCTCACGGCCAGTGGCCAAAGCGTGTTTGTCGATTTCACCGCCGCCTGGTGCGTGACCTGCCAGTACAACAAGAGCACTACGCTGTCCGACGCCGCGGTGCTGGCCGACATCGACGCCAAAAACGTCGCCCTGCTGCGCGCCGACTGGACCCGCCGCGATCCGGCCATCACCGCCGCACTGGCGCAACTGGGCCGCAACGGCGTGCCGGTGTACGTGATTTACAAACCCGGCCGCGCCCCGGTGGTGCTGTCAGAAATTTTGTCGGTGAACGATGTGCGGGCCGAACTGGCCCGGCTGTGAGCCCCGCGCGTTCAGCACACGCTTTGCGCCCGCTTGGGGTGCAGGCCCTGCACTTTGTACGGATTAACAGCGCCTGATGGCGGGTTTGGCCACACCTGCTCCTAGAATGGAATGGTCAATCGCCCCGCCCACCCGCAGGGCGATGCCACCCTACGCGAGGTATTTGCCATGAACCAGATTTCCCACGCAGAGCGCATTCCACACATTCTCAAGCACACCCGCACCATCGCGGTGGTCGGGCTGTCGCCCAAGCCGCACCGCGCCAGCTTTGGCGTCTCGCGCTACATGCAGGCCCAGGGCTACCGCATCATTCCGGTCAACCCCAATGCCACCGAGGCGCTGGGCGAAAAGGCCTATGCCACGCTGACCGAGGCCGCCAAGCATGAAAAGATCGACCTCGTGAACTGCTTTCGCAACAGCGAGGACATCCCGCCCATCGTCGATGAAGCCATCGCCATTGGCGCCAAGGCCGTGTGGATGCAGTTGGGCATAGAAAACCGGGCCGCCGCCGCCAAGGCCCAGGCGGCCGGCCTGCTGGTGGTGCAGGACCAGTGCATCAAGGTCGACCACACGGTGCTGCTGTCGCGCGGGCTGCTGTGAACCCGGCGGGCTGCCGGCCCCTCATTTCAGCGAAATACATAGCCAAATGAGGCCCTAGCCCAATATTTAATTGCGTAGATAGCTATTAAATTAATAGCAAAATCTTCTCTCGCAGCCCCTTTAGCACGGCGGCATGCACTCTCAGGCAGGCTGTAGACCGCACACCACAGGCCGCGCAGTCGCGCTTGCAGCACCGCCGCTTGTCCTCCAGAATGCCGCATGCCCACCCTGCGCCGACGTGCGCTGTCCTCATTTTTGCTGCCGGCCCTGCTGCTGGCGGGCTGCGCCACGACGGCGCCGGCGCCCACGCCACGCGGTGAAGCCCCCAACGCGCCCCTGAGCTCGTCCGAACTGGCGCAATCGGATGTGAACCGCATGGCCACCCTGGGCATGCGCGACAACCTCGACAGCCTGTACCGCCTGGCTGACAAGCTGTACCGGCGCAACCCCGCCGAGTGGCGCAAAGCCAGCCCATCCAGCCCATCCAGCCCGCCCAGCCTTGCCAGCCGTGAAGCCGCCATCACCCAGCTGCGCAATGCGATTGAGAACCGCACGCCCTGGCCACAGCTGCAGGGCAAGCGCGACATTGCCGCGCTGTCACTGGCCCTGAGCCCCGACTTCACGGGTGACCGCGTGGCGGCCTTCACTTATGCCAGCGCCGACATGCTGATCACCGCGCATGGCGGCAAAACCAGCTTTTACCTGACCGATGGGCTGGACGCGCAGTACATCTACAACGCCGCCCGCAACATCGAGATCGCCGTCTGGATGCTGGCGAGCCGGCGCAGCGCCAGCGGCCAGCCGCTGCTGCTGGCCGATGAAATCTCGGAGCGCGAACGCAACCTGAGTTTCGAGCGCGAGTTTGGCAAGGTGATGGGCCGCCTCGATCTGCTGGCCGAGGTGCTGACCGAGAAATACCGGCGCGCCGTGATCACCTATGTGCAAAATCTGCTGGGAGGGACCTTTCTGCAGTTTTTGCCGGTGCGCTGAAGGCCGCTGGCCGGCTCGCCAAACCGCAACTTTTTTCTCGTGTAGGCATTGAAAAACCTGGAAACAGTAGAACTATTGCTGTAACTACCGCCTTGCCCTGCACAAAAATTCATCGGCTTTGCGGGCACCTTCAAACGTGTAGCACCCCACCAGCGCCTTGGCGCAGCACACCTGAGACAATCGGGGGATGTTTGCACCACTTCAAAACGACACCTTTTTGCGCGCCTGCCTGCGCCAGGCGACCGAGCACACCCCCGTCTGGCTGATGCGCCAAGCCGGGCGCTACCTGCCCGAGTACCGCGCCACGCGCGCCCGGGCCGGCAGCTTCATGGGTCTGGCCACCAACGTGGACTACGCGACCGAGGTCACGCTGCAGCCTTTGGAACGCTACCCGCTGGACGCCGCCATCCTGTTTTCCGACATCCTGACCGTGCCCGACGCCATGGGCCTGGGTCTGAGCTTTGCCCTGGGCGAAGGTCCGCGTTTTGCCACGCCCGTGCGCGACGAAGCGGCGGTCGCCAGGCTGCAGGTGCCCGACCTGAACAAGCTCAAATACGTGTTCGATGCCGTCACCTCGATCCGCAAGGCCCTGAACGGCCGGGTGCCGCTGATCGGCTTTTCGGGCAGCCCCTGGACGCTGGCCTGCTACATGGTCGAAGGCGCCGGCTCGGACGACTACCGCCTGGTCAAAACCATGCTGTACCAGCGCCCCGACCTGATGCACCAGATGCTGGCCGTCAACGCCGACGCGGTGGCCGCCTACCTGAACGCGCAGATTGAAGCCGGCGCGCAGGCCGTGATGATTTTCGACAGCTGGGGCGGCGTGCTGGCCGACGAGGCCTTCCACCAATTCAGCCTGGCCTACACGCAGCGCGTGCTGGCCCAGCTCAAACGCGAGCACGGCGGCGCGACGATTCCGCGCCTGGTGTTCACCAAGGGCGGCGGGCTGTGGCTGGACGCCATGCGCCAGCTCGATTGCGAGGTGCTGGGACTGGACTGGACGGTCAACCTCGGCCAGGCGCGCGCCCGGGTCGGCGACCGCATGGCGCTGCAGGGCAATCTGGACCCCAATGTGCTGTTTGCCAACCCGGCGCAGATCGAGGCGGAGGTGGCCAAGGTGCTGCAAAGCTTTGGCGCGCCGCACACCGACCGCACCAAAACCGGCCCGACGCATATTTTCAACCTGGGCCACGGCATCAGCCAGCACACTCCGCCGGAAAGCGTCCAGGTATTAGTGCGCGCCGTACATGAGCACTCACGTCAGATGCGCCAAACGCCTTGATTCAAGGTATTTTCAGGCTCTGCTAGCACAAAATACGCCGCACCAGACTGGACTTATGCACAAAATTTGTGTTGCGGTGCCACATGGGCACAAGAGGACCAGCCACTCCGCTATCAAACCCATAGCGAAGCTAAGTGCTTGATTTATATAAGATCTTTAAACTGCATTTTTTTGAGGCATTTTGAGCAAAGCCTTGATTTACAAGGCTTGCCCGTCATCGCAGGCCAGCTATCAACAAAGTTATCCACAGAAAATCTGGAAATCCGTAAAGCAGTTCTAAATCAACAACTTACAACGTTCTTTAGATGTTCTTTTACAGATTTAATAACAAGTAGTTACTTTCATGACCCATTGGCTCAGCGTCGTCGTGGCCACTCCCGCCCACAGTGCGGTGGCCGGGCCCCTGACTTACCGAAGTGAGTCACTACTTGGCCCGGGGAGTCTGGTGCGCGTGCCACTGGGCAAACGCGAGGTGCTGGGCGTGGTCTGGGAGCAGCTGCCTGACAGCGGCGGCTTGGCCGAAGCACAGGCCAAATCCGTCCTTGGCGCACTCGACGGCCTGGCGCCTTTGTCGGCCACCTGGCGGCGCCTGGTCGGCTTCACCGCCAGTTATTACCAGCGCTCGCTGGGCGAGGTGGCGCTGGCGGCCCTGCCGCCGCAACTGCGTGAACTGAGCACCGTGCAGCTGGCGCGCCGCCTGAAGCGGCCGGTGAAAGACAGCGCCAGCGCCCCGCCAGATGCCCGCCAGCTGGTCGCACTCAGCGCCCAACAGACACAGGCCCTGGCCCAGTTTGAGGCAGATACCCGGCCCGCCCTGCTGTTTGGCGCCACCGGCAGCGGCAAAACCGAGGTCTACCTGCGCGCCGCCGCACGGGTGCTGGCCGCCGACCCCGGCGCGCAGGTGCTGGTGATGGTGCCCGAGATCAACCTCACGCCGCAGTTGCAGGCCCGCTTTGAAGAACGCTTTGCGCACCTGGGCAAGGAGCGCGTGGTCTCGCTGCACAGCGGCTTGAGCCCCGCCCAGCGGCTCAAAAGCTGGCTGGCCGCCCACGCCGGCCAGGCACGGCTGGTGCTGGGCACACGCATGGCGGTGCTGGCCTCGCTGCCCAAACTGCAGCTGATCGTGGTCGATGAAGAGCACGACCCCAGCTACAAGCAGCAGGAAGGCGCGCGCTACTCGGCGCGCGACCTGGCGGTCTACCGCGCCAAGCTGGAGACTGACGCGGCCAACCCTGCGCACGGCCCTTGCCGCGTGCTGCTGGGCACGGCCACGCCTTCGCTCGAAAGCTGGCAGGCCACCATCACGGGCCGCTACCAGCGCCTGAGCATGAGCGAGCGGATTGGCGTCACCCCGTCTTCAGGCGACACGACAAGCATGGGCGCCGAGGAATTTTCCGACGGGCCGCCCCTAGGAAAATTAGCCCCCCCGGGGGGCAGCGAAGTACACGCAGTGACGAGCGTGGGGGCCAACGGTTTACCCAAGATAAGGCTGCTGGACATGAACCACCAGCCCAAGCACTGCACGCTGGCACCGCCGCTGCTGGAGGCCATTGGAGCGCGCATTGCGCGCGGCGAGCAGTCGCTGATCTTTTTGAACCGCCGCGGCTATGCGCCGGTGCTGGCCTGCCACGACTGCGGCTGGAAAAGTGAGTGTCCGCACTGCAGCGCCTACCGGGTGTTCCATAAAATTGACCGCACGCTGCGCTGCCACCACTGCGGCTTTACCGCGCGTGTGCCGCGCGCCTGCCCCGGCTGCGGCAATGTGGACATTGCGCCGCTGGGCAAGGGCACGGAGCGGCTCGAAGAGCACCTGGCCGAGCTGCTGGCGGGCGTGCAGCGGCCCGACGGCGGCGCGCTGCGCATTGCCCGGATTGACGCCGACACCACCCGGCTCAAGGGCGCGCTCGAATCGCAGCTGGCCAGCGTGCATGCGCGCGAAGTCGATGTGCTGGTCGGCACGCAGATGATTGCGAAGGGCCACGACTTCAGGCACATCACGCTGGTGGCCGCCGTCAACCCCGATGGGGCGCTGTTCTCCAGCGACTTCCGGGCGCCCGAGCGGCTGTTTGGCCTCTTGATGCAGGCGGCAGGCCGGGCCGGGCGCGATGCCCTGCACAGCGAAGCCAGCGAGATGTGGGTGCAGACTTTCCATCCGCAGCACCCGCTGTTTGCCGCACTCAAGCAACACGACTACCCGGCCTTTGCCGCCCAGGAGCTCAGGGAACGCGAAGCCGCCGGCATGTCGCCGTTCGGCTATTCAGCGCTGGTGCGCGCCGAGGCCCGCACGCAGGAAGTGGCGCAGGGCTTTTTGAATACTGCGGCGGCAGCGGCCCAAACACAGCAACTCAGCGGTCACGCGCAGGTCACGTCCTACCCGGCGGTGCCGATGACGATACAGCGCGTGGCCAACATCGAACGCGCGCAAATGCTGGTGGAAAGCCCCTCGCGCGCCGCGCTGCAGCGCTTTCTGGCGGCGTGGCAGCCGGTGCTGTTTGAAACGCGCCAGCAGGGCGACTTCAAAAGCCTGGTCCGCTGGGCCGTGGACGTGGACCCGATCGCGATTTAGGCCAGACGCTTCAGGCGTCTTTAGCTCTCACGATTCGCGAAACGTTTTCCTAAAAACGATTTCACCGGTGGGCACATGGACCACGCGGACTTCCTGCCCCGCCAGGTTGGAGACGCTCTTGGCGGCCATCACCACCGCCAAGGACCGGTCCTGGTAAACCTGCGGAAATTTGGAAGCTGGCAGCAGGCGATTCGAAAATGGGTGCGTACTCTCAATACGATAGTCAGCGGATGCCATGGCAAACCCCTTCAAACTGGGCTTTATCGTAGGCCCGCTCTGTGATGTTTCCATGACCGTTGGTCCTCAAAAAACGTCAAATCTGTAACAAACGGCAACCGAAGTTGAGGCGCAGCCTGTGGTGCGGCACGGGCTCAGCGCACAGTGCGAAACGTCAGATTGATGCGCCGCCGGCCGAGACGGGCGTGATGGCCGTCTGCCAGCGGGGCGACGCCGTGGTAGGCCAGCCGCGCCGCCCCGCCCCAGACCACGACGTCACCATGCGCCAGCCAGTGGCGGCCCGGGCGGTCACTGCGCAAGGTGGTGCCGAAAAGAAATACCACCGGCAGCCCCAGTGAGACCGAGACAATGGGCGCCGACAAGTCCAGCTCATCCTTGTCCTGATGCAGCGAGAGCCGCGCACCCGGCTCGTAGCAATTGACCAGGCAGGCGTCGGGCCGGAAATGCGCAAAGCCCACCTGGGCCGCCGCGCGCACCGCCAGCTCCAGCAGGCACGCCGGCATGGCGGGCCACGGCCGGCCGGAAAGCGGATCCAGCGCTTCGTAGCGGTAGCCTGCCCGATCCGACACCCAGCCCAGTGCGCCACAGTTGGTCATGGCCACCGACATGGTGTAGCCGCCCGGCGTGACCAGGTGGCGCAAAGGCGCGCTGGCGATGACCGCCTCCACCGCGCACACCAGCGCCTCACCCTCATCCTTGCCCCGGGCAAAACCGCCCAGCAGCACGGCGTCCGGCGCCATCAGCCTCTGCGACAAACCGGGGCCTGGCAGGGCCTCGAAAAGATCTGCGGTCGCGCCTGTCACACCAATCCCCCCATGAAGCTCAAAACGATCCACCTACTGCGCATCATGAAAAATCACACCCAGCGTGTGGCGGTGGCCAGCGCGCAGCTGGCTGACGCCATGACGCATATTGACACGGTAAAAGCCTTTGCTGCCCTGAACCGGTCTATGGTGCACGGCGAACATCACGGCATCGCCCTGCTGCAGGGGAACGACCTCCGGCCGCGACTGCATGCGCGGCCGCTGCTCGGTCAGCACGAACTCGCCGCCGCTAAAGTCTTCACCGGGCCGAGACAGCAGCACCGCCAGCTGGATCGGAAAGACATGCTCGCCATACAGGTCCTGGTGCAGGCAGTTGTAATCGCCCTCTCCATACTGCAGGAGCAGCGGCGTGGGGCGCTGCTGGCCGGCCTGATGGCAACGCGCCAGAAAATCGGCGTGGTCCTGCGGGAAGCGGACCTGAAGGCCCATCTGCTCGTGCCAGCGGTTGGCCACCGCCACCAGCCCGGGGTAGAGCGTGGTGCGCAGGCGCTCAACCAGCTCGGGCAGCGGGTAATTGAAGTACTGGTACTCGCCGCGCCCGAAGCCGTGCCGCCCCATCACCACGCGGCTGCGAAAGTGCCGGCCTTGCGGGTAGAGCGTCACCAGCGAATCGCATTCCTGCGCCGTGAGCAGCTGGGGCAGCACCGCGCTACCGCGTGCTTCGAGCGCCGCGGTGGCCTCGGCCCAGCGCGCAGGGAGGTCATGCGCGCGAGAAAACCTTTCGTGGTGGAGACGGTTGTGTAAATTCATCCCCGCCAGCATAGGTTGACAGGCGCAGTTGGACTCGCCAGATTCGGACATCCCATCCAGCGAGTCAGTCAAACCTTGGTGCAATGACCGCTTCGATCTTTGTCCATTGGTGGCATTCCAAAAAAAAAACAGCCCCCTGAAAAGGAGGCTGTTATGACTGCCAGGCTGAAGGCCGAGGCCATCAGCGCATGCGCTTTTGCGCGCTCAGCGTTTAGCTGTTGCTGGTCAGCGAAGCGGCCTGGCCATTGGCGCGGGCTGCGGCCAGATCGGCGCGCACCTGCTCGCGCGTGACGGCTGATTTGCCGCTTTCGGGGAAGAACACGTTGTGGCTGTCGCTGTCCAGTGCATCGACCACACCGTTGGC
>NZ_JAKFDR010000120.1:0-14422 GCF_036676035.1 Polaromonas sp. | reverse complement strand
AAAAAGGCCATGCGCGGCGTTGCAAAGCCTTGTCGGGGGCCTACCCCGACGGCGTTTTGCGCCTTGCTCATGGCCTTTTTGGTTCGCAACGCATCCTTCAATATTAGTGTGAACAGGCCCTAGTCAAGGCCTTCGAGAAACCGGACCACCGCTTGCAGCGTGCGTTGCGGCTGGTCGCGCTGCGGCGAGTGGCCGCAGTCGGCCAGGGTGAGCTTTTGTGCGTGCGGCGCGGCCCGGGCGATGTCATCGATCTGGGCCAGCGTGCCGTATTCATCGTCCAGCCCCTGAATCGCCAGCAACGGCGCGGTGATGCGCCGGCAGTCGGGCCGGATGTCAAAGCTGCGAAAGCCTTCGGACAGCCAGATATCGTTCCATTGCCAGAAGGCGCCATCCACGTCGGCGTGGTGGCGCCGCAGGCGTTCGCGCAGTTCCCCCGATTCATAGGCAACGCGGGCCTCGTCGATGGAGCGCACGGAAATGTCTTCCACCATCACATGCGGTGCCATGGCGATGCAGGCGGTGACCGGGTAGCGGCTGGCATGGAGCAGGGCGATGCTGGCGCCGTCGGAGTGGCCCAGCAGCACCGGATGGGCAATTTGCAGCGCCTGCAGCAGCGCCGGCAGCACCTCCCAGGCTTCGCGGTGCAGGTAGTCGGGCTGCAGCCGGCCCGCCTGGCGCACATCGGGCACGGGGTCCGACTGCCCGTAGCCGCGCCGTGAATACACGATGCCGGCACGCCCGGTGGCCTGGCAAACCGCCTGCGGCCAGCTCAGGCCGCGCTGCGTCCACAGGCTGACCGAGCCCAGCCCTTCGTGCAGAAAAACCAGGGGAGCCAGCGCGGGGGAGCCGGCAGCGCTGGCCGGGCCGGCAATGGTCTGCACTTCGAGCCGGATGCCGTTAACAGTCATCAAATTCATCGCCACATCGTAAGGGATGTAAGCCGCCAAGCGCCTTGAGGCGTTAAGGGAGTTCCCGCCCGCTACACTTGCCGGTGGCTTCAAGAAAGTATGTGTTTGTGAACTTCCCCGTCCGTTTTTTTGCCGTGCTGCTGGGCTGCGTCCTGGGTGCGGCCTGCCTGCCGGCCCGGGCGCAAGCCGCGCCGGTTTTTGTGCTCAATTCGCTCGATGACAGCGTCAGCATCGTCAATCCGTCCACCTGGACCGAGACCCGGCGCATCGCCACCGGCAAGCAGCCGCACCATTTGTACCTGACGCCCGATGAAAAATCGATGATCGTGGGCAATGCCCTGTCAGACTCGCTGACCTTCATCGACCCCAAGACCGCCGAAGTGCAGCGTACCGTGCGCGGCATTCTGGACCCTTACCAGATGCGCTTTTCGCCCGACATGAAATGGTTTGTGACCACCGCCAACCGCCTGAACCACATCGACATTTACCGCTGGGACGGCAAGGACGTCACGCTGGCCAAGCGCGTGGCCACCGGCAAAACGCCCAGCCATTTGTGGATTGACAGCAAAAGCACCACGATTTACGCCACCATGCAGGACAGCGACGAACTGGTCGCGGTGGACCTGGCGAGCCAGGCCATCAAGTGGCGCACCCAAACCGGCTCCCTTCCCGCCGATGTGTACGGCACGGTCGACGACAAGTTCATGCTGGTGGCCCTGACCGGTGGCGACGCGGTGGAAGTCTATGACGTGAGCGGCAAGGCGCCCTTGCGCAGCAAGGTCATCAAGACCGGCGCCGGCGCCCACGCGTTTCGCGCGCTGGGCGACCAGCGCCATGTGCTGGTCAGCAACCGCGTGGCCAACAGCGTCAGCAGGATTGACCTGCAAACCCTGGAGGTGATCGATAGCTTTGCCGTGCCTGGCGGTCCGGACTGCATTGAGGTGAGCCGCGACGGCAAGCAGATTTATGTGACCTCGCGCTGGGCCCGCAAACTCACGGTGATTGATATGGCCAGCCGCAAAATCAGCCACCAGGTCAAGGTCGGCAAGAGCCCCCATGGCGTCTGGACGCTTGATCACGCCCTCCGCTGAGCGGCTGATGAACCCGGCAGTGACGCGGATGTTGGGCCGCATTTTTGCTATTGTTTTAATAGCATGTTGCGCCAATTCTACCTGGGCTCAAGGCTGTTTTGACTCTGAATCAAAGCCCCAAAATTCATCCCCCGCCCAGGGCGGACCGGCACCCCTCAAACCGCCAAAACGGCTCAAGCCGCTTTACCTGACGATAGACACCGGCCACATGGAGGTGGCGCCGCTGATCGCGGACGTGCTCAACAAACACCGGGTTTTGGCTACGTTTTTCGCGGCCAACGAGCGCACCAAAACCGGTGACGGCAGCCTGGGCAAACACTGGGCCGGCTGGTGGAGGGCGCGCGCACTGGAGGGCCACGAGTTCGCCTCGCACACCTGGGACCATGCCTATTGGCGCAGCGATTTGCCGGGCGCCCAGCCCCAGTTCAGGGTCCGGCCCTCCGCCGGCCCGTCTGAAGGCAAGCAGCTCACCTGGACGGCCGCGCAGTACTGTGAAGAAATTGACAAAGCCAGCATCCGGCTGCAAGAGATCACCGGTAAAAAGCCGCTGCCGCTGTTTCGCGCCCCCGGTGGCAAAACCTCGCCCCGGCTGTTGGCCGTGGCCAGGGCCTGTGGCTACGAGCATGTGGGCTGGTCGCCCAGCGGTTTCTTGGGCGATGAGTTGTCCAGCGAACAATACCCCAATGATTTCCTGCTGAAAAAAGCGCTGCGCGACATCCAGCCCGGCGATATTTTGCTCGCGCATCTGGGCGTCTGGTCGCGCAAGAGCCCGTGGGCCCCTGGCGTGCTGGAGCCGCTGATTGTGGGCCTGAAGGCGCGCGGTTTCTGCTTCGCCACCCTGCGCGAACATCCCCAGTACCAGGCCTGGATTGCCGCGCAGGGCGGCATGCCTTCCGCCAAGGCCAGAAAATAAGCTGAGAGCCCGCATGGACGCCTTTACCGACCTTTTTTCCAGCGTGCAGCAGTGGCTGTTTGAGACGGCTGTGCAGCCCGCCATGTTTGCGCTGGGCATGGGCAACCTGTTGGAAGACGGCTATGAGGCCACCGCCTGGCTGATGGTGGGCCTGCTGCAGATCGCGATTTTGCTGGCTGTGGTCGGCCCCCTGCAGCGCTGGCGCCCCGTCGAGCCGGTGCTTGACCGCGCCACCATCCGCACCGATGTGCTGTACACGCTGATCCATCGTTTGGGGCTGTTCCGCATCGCGCTGTTCTTCACCGTGGAGCCCTGGTTTGACGAGGCCTTTGGCGCCTTGCGCACGGCCGGCTACGGCACCTTCCACCTCGACCAGCTCTGGCCCGGCGTGACCGACACGGCTGCCGTGAGTTTTGTGATCTACCTGGTGGTGCTGGACCTGGTCGGTTACTGGATTCACCGCGGCCAGCACCATTTCACGGCCTGGTGGAACCTGCATTCGCTGCACCACGCCCAGCGCCAGATGACCATGTGGAGCGATAACCGCAACCATCTGCTGGACGACCTGCTGATGGACTCGCTGATGGTGGTCGTGGCGCAGTTGATTGGCGTGGCGCCCGGCCAGTTTGTGGCGCTCGTGGCGTTCACCCAGCTCAGCGAGAGTTTCCAGCACGCCAATGTGCGGCTGTGGTTTGGCGCCCTGGGCGAGCGCCTGTGGGTGAGCCCGCGCTTTCACCGGCTGCACCACAGCATCGGCCTGGGGCACGAGTCACCTTTGAAGGCCAAACAATTTTCCGCCGGGCCGCCCCAAGGAAAATTAGCCCCCGAGGGGCTGACGTCCGCGGCTCCAAGCCTGCCTGCGCAGGCTTGGACGGACGGAAGAGCCGCTGCGTCTCGCAGCGGCACGTCCAGCGAAGTACGCGAAGCGACAAGCGTGGGGGTCCGTCTTGGAGGACACAACTTCGGCGTGCTGCTGCCCTGGTGGGACATGCTGTTTGGCACCGCGAATTTCGAGCAGCGCTACGACCCGACCGGTGTGCGCGACCAGGTGGAGCGCAGTCGTGACTATGGTCGCGGCTTCTGGTCGCAGCAGTGGGTGGGGCTGAAGCGCCTGCTTGGCCGCGCTTGATACGTCCCCACGCTTGTCACTTCGTGTAATGCGCTGCCCCCGAGGGGGCCGTTTTTTCCTTGAGGCGGCCCGGCGGAAAAATGCCTTCCCCCAGAGAGCAGCCATGCATTCGCGTTATCCTTCCTCCATGAACAAGCTACTTGATTCCTTCTGGCGGGCCGTCATGTACTGCCTGCACCCGCGGGTCATTGCCCTGTCCTTCCTGCCGCTGATCATCATGGTGGCGATCTCGCTGGGCCTGGGCTACTTTTACTGGGAAGACGCGGTGGCATTGGTGCGCGTCAACCTGGAGAGCTACGAGCTGGTCAACACCATGGTGCGCTGGCTGGAAGGGCTGGGCCTGTCCAGCCTGCGTCTGGTGCTGGCGCCGGCGCTGCTGCTGTTTCTGGCCATTCCGGTGATCGTGATGGCCTCGCTGCTGTTTGTGGCGGTGCTGATGACCCCGGCCATGGTGGCGCTGGTGGCCGAGCGCCGCTTCCCGCAGCTGGAGCGCAAGAAAGGCGGCTCGCTGCTGGCCAGCCTGTTCTGGTCGTTTGGCTCCACCTTGCTGGCGGCGATTGCGCTGGTGGTGTCCATCCCGCTGTGGCTGGTTCCACCGCTGATCCTGGTCCTGCCGCCGCTGATCTGGGGCTGGCTGACCTACCGCGTGATGTCTTACGACGCGCTGGTCGACCACGCCAGCGCCGAAGAGCGCCGCCAGATTTTCAAGGAGCACCGCGCCAGCCTGCTGGGCATTGGCGTGCTCAGCGGCTACCTGGGCGCCGCGCCCAGCCTGATCTGGGCCTCGGGCGCCATGTTCGTGGCCATGGCGCCGCTGCTGGTGCCGGTGGCGATCTGGATTTACACGCTGGTGTTTGCGTTTTCATCCCTGTGGTTTGCGCATTACACGCTGACGGCGCTGGAGCAGCTTCGCAAGAAAAATAGCACGCCAGCCCTCGATTCTCTTGCGCAGGAAGCTATTAAATCAATAGCAACTGAGCCGGTGCCGGAAGCCTCATCTGGCGCTGCGCCCGGCGTGGGCGCGCTGGACGGCCTCCCTGACGCGCCCCGTTAAGCTGTTGACGTCTTTCAAGGCCTGGCATGAGCATTCATTTCGGACTCATCATCGTTGGCGATGAAATCCTTTCGGGCAAGCGTGCCGACAAGCACCTGCCCAAAGTCATCGAATTGCTGGCTGCCCGCGGCCTGCAGCTGAGCTACGCCGATTACGTCGGCGACGATCCGGCCCGCATCACGGCCACGCTGGCGCGGGCCTTTGCCGCGGCCCGCGCGTCGGGTGATGTGGTGTTTTCATGCGGCGGCATTGGCGCCACGCCTGATGACCACACCCGCCAGTGCGCAGCCATGGCCCTGGGCGTGGAGCTGGCGCTGCACCCCGAGGCTGAACGGTTGATCCGCGAGCGCATGCAGGACGTGGCCAGGGAGCAGGGTGTGCCCTACGAGCCGGACCGGCATGACAACATCCACCGCCTGAACATGGGCATGTTCCCGGTGGGGGCCGAGATCATTCCCAACCCCTACAACAAGATTCCCGGTTTTAGCTACTTTGTGGATTCTCCAATCCAGCCGGGGCCGCGGAACGGGCTTCGCCCGGCCGCAGGCGCAGCGGCCCCCTCGGGGGGCAGGAAGCTACACGCAGTGAGCGACCGTGGGGGCGTACATTTCGTACCGGGTTTCCCGGTCATGGCCTGGCCCATGATCGAGGGCGTGCTGGACACCCACTACGGCTATCTGCACCAAAGCTCGGCGTACACCGAGAAGTCGGTCATCGTGTTTGGTGCGATGGAGGCGGCCCTGACGCCGCTGATGCTCGATATCGAGGCGGCATATGCCGGTGTCAAGGTCTTCAGCCTGCCCAGTGTGGACCACGCTGAGTACGGGCGCCATATCGAGTTGGGCGTCAAGGGCGCGCCCGAGGTGGTGAACCGGGCTTACCCGGCCTTGCTGGCCGGCTTGCACGCATTTAAGGCGAAATTAGGCCCTGAATTGGTGCGCTAATTAATTGCACCAGAAGTGTGCAAAATAATTAAGCACCAAATTAGTGCTTTCAAAATTCCAGTCTTTTTCGGTATTTGCAGGCTATCCACTGATTAAGCGGGCCCAGATAGCGGCACAATCGAGGGCTTGGCAAAAAGCGCACGGCTGCCCGGTGTGGCACAAAAAGTGCATCCGGTAGCCCCGAACAGATTTTTAACAACCATCCAGCAACAGGAGATTCTGATGGCAAAGACCGTCGCAGACGTCATGAAAATGGTGAAAGAAAACGAAGTCAAGTTTGTTGATTTCCGTTTCACCGACACCCGGGGCAAAGAGCAGCACGTGACCGTGCCCGTGTCCCACTTTGACGAAGACAAGTTCACTTCGGGCCACGCCTTTGACGGTTCCTCGATTGCCGGCTGGAAGGGCATTGAAGCGTCAGACATGCAACTGATGCCTGACCCCAACACCGCCAACATCGACCCCTTCTTTGAAGAAACCACGCTGTTCCTGAGCTGCGACGTGCTCGAGCCCAGCGATGGTAAGGCCTATGACCGCGACCCCCGCTCCATCGCCAAGCGCGCTGAAGCCTACCTCAAGGCTTCCGGCCTGGGCGACACCGCCTTCTTCGGTCCCGAGCCTGAATTCTTCATCTTCGACGACGTGCGCTGGAACACCGACATGTCGGGTACCTTCTTCAAGATCGAAGAGTACGAAGCTCCCTGGAACGCTGGCAAGAAGCTCGAAGGCGGTAACCGCGGTCACCGTCCCACCGTCAAGGGCGGCTACTTTCCCGTGCCGCCGGTCGACAGCACGCAAGACATGCGCGCCGAAATTTCCCTGATCCTCGAATCGCTGGGCATTCCGGTCGAGGTGTTCCACCATGAAGTGGGGGGCGCAGGCCAAAACGAAATCGGCACCAAGTTCAGCACGCTGGTGCAGCGCGCCGACTGGACCCAGAGCCTGAAGTACGTGGTGCACAACGTGGCCAATGCCTACGGCAAAACCGCCACCTTCATGCCCAAGCCCATCGTCGGCGACAACGGCTCCGGCATGCACGTGCACCAGTCCATCTGGAAAGACGGCAAAAACCTGTTTGCCGGCGACGGCTATGCCGGCCTGTCTGATTTCGCCCTGTACTACATCGGCGGCATCATCAAGCACGCCCGTGCCCTGAACGCCATCACCAACCCCGGCACCAACAGCTACAAGCGCCTGGTGCCCGGCTACGAAGCGCCGGTCAAGCTGGCTTACTCGGCGAAAAACCGCTCGGCTTCGATCCGCATTCCTTATGTGGCCAATCCCAAAGGCCGCCGCATCGAAGCGCGCTTCCCGGATCCACTGATGAACCCCTACCTGGGCTTCTCGGCGCTGATGATGGCCGGTCTGGACGGCGTGGAAAACAAGATCCACCCCGGCGAAGCAGCCACCAAGGACCTGTACCATCTGCCGCCCGAGGAAGATGCGAAAGTGCCAACCGTCTGCCACAGCCTGGACCAGGCGCTGGATGCGCTGGACGTGGGCCGCGGCTTCCTGACCAAGGGTGGCGTGTTCACCGACAGCATGCTCGACGCCTACATTGAGTTGAAGATGGCTGAAGTGACGCGTCTGCGCATGGCCACGCACCCCATCGAGTTCGAGATGTACTACTCCCTGTAAGCCAGGGCGGCCATTAACTGTTGCTTACAGTGTGTGGTCAAAAAAGGACGGCGCAAGCCGTCCTTTTTCGTTGCCGGCCATGGTTATAGGCCGGTGAACTTTGTATTTTCATGGCTTTGCGGGATACTGATAGACCGTCCTTGCCTTAACAGGTATGTGAGGTCCCGTATGAAACACCGCTTATTTCTTTCTGCCCTGACCCTGCTTCTGACCGGAGCCGGCGGTCAGGCCATGGCGCAGGTTTACCGTTGCCATGGTGTCGGAGGTGGCGCCCCCGAGTACATCAACAACACCAAGGTGGCCCAGGCCCGTAACTGCAAGCTGGTTGAAGGGGGCAACGTCACCGTGGTGCAGGGCACCCCCGTTCCCAAAGCGCCCGTGCGTGTGGCCGCGGCCGCCCAGTCAGGCTCACGGGCCGATGGCAGCCCCGAGCAGCGCGAGCGTGACAGCGAGGCGCGCGCCATCCTGGAGTCGGAGTTGAAAAAAGCCGAAGCCAAACTGGCTGAACTGCAAAAAGAGTACAACAACGGCGAACCCGAAAAGCAGGGCATCGAGGGGCGCAATTACCAGCGCTACCTGGACCGCGTGGCCGAACTCAAGCAAAACATTGCCCGCCACGAAAGCGACATTGCCGGTCTCAAGCGCGAAATTTCCCGCCTGCCCGGTGCTGGTTCTGGGCCAAAATAGGTGGCTTGAAAAAGCCATCTTTGCCCGCTGCCGCGTTCATGCCCACCGCGGGTCCCGCACGCTTCCAGGCGTTTGACCTGCTGGCCACGCTTGTGGCGGTGGTGCGTACCGACGGTGTCGTGGTGTTTGCCAACGCCGCCCTCGAAGATGCACTGGGCACTTCGCGCCGGACCATTGAAGGTTCGCAGCTGCCGGAGTGCTTTACCGAACCCCTGATTCTTCAAAACGCGCTCGAGGGCGCGGGCAGCAACGAGTTTGCCGCCTTGCGCTACGACGCCTGGCTGCACCGCCTGAACCACGAACCCTTGCCGGTGCACGTGGTGGTGGCCCAGACCGACACGCCGGGCGAAGCCATTGTGGAGCTGCTGCCGCTGGAGCAGCAGGCCAAGCAGGACCGCGAAGAGCGCCTGATCGATCAGGCGCAGGCCAACAAGGAACTCATCCGCAACCTGGCCCATGAAATCAAGAACCCGCTGGGTGGCATACGCGGCGCGGCGCAACTGCTGCAAATGGAGATCGAGTCCCGGGAGCTGACCGAGTACACCCAGGTCATCATCCACGAGGCCGATCGCCTGCAAACGCTGGTGGACCGCCTGCTCGCACCGCATCGCCGGCCGCACCTGGTGGGCGATGTGAACATCCATGAGGTCTGCGAGCGGGTGCGCTCGCTGATACAGGCCGAGTTCCCCAAGGGCCTGAAGGTGGCGCGGGATTACGACATCTCGATTCCCGATTTCCGTGGCGACCGCGAGCAGCTGATCCAGGCGGTGCTCAACATCACCCACAACGCGGCGCAGGCGCTGGCCGAGCGCAGGGCGGCAGGGGATGCGCAGATCACCTTCAAAACCCGAATCGCCCGGCAGGTAACTTTCGGCAAGCAGCGTTATCGCTTGGCACTGGAATTGCATGTCATCGACAATGGACCGGGCGTGCCGGACTCCATCAAAGACCGGATCTTCTATCCCCTGGTGTCGGGGCGGGAGGGCGGTTCGGGGCTGGGGCTGACTTTGGCGCAAACCTTTGTACAGCAACACCACGGTTTGATCGAGTGCGACAGTGTTGCGGGCCATACAGATTTCAAGATCCTGATTCCTCTGCCCTGAAATCTGGCATACCCATAATCCGAGGCGATACGAAAGGGACGGCACCACATGAAACCGATTTGGATCGTTGATGATGACCAGTCCATCCGGTTTGTGCTGGAAAAGGCCTTGCAGCGCGAAGGCCTGCCCAGCCGCAGCTTCACCAACCCGCGCGAGGTGCTGAGCGCCCTGGAAACCGCCGGCGACGACGACGGCCCGCAAATCCTGGTCAGCGACATCCGCATGCCCGGCGGCTCGGGTCTGGACTTGCTGGAAAAGGTCAAGGCAAAACTGCCGGGCCTGCCGGTCATCATCATGACGGCGTTCTCCGACCTCGACAGCGCCGTCTCCGCCTTTCAGGGCGGTGCGTTTGAATACCTGCCCAAGCCGTTCGACCTGACCAAGGCGATTGAGCTGATCCGCCGCGCCGTGGAAGAAAGCCAGCGCGAAGAGGTGGCTGAAGAGCGCATGGCCGCGGCCCCCGAGATGCTGGGGCAGGCGCCCGCCATGCAGGATGTGTTCCGTGCGATTGGCCGCCTGAGCCAGAGCATGGTCACGGTGATGATCACCGGCGAGTCGGGCTCGGGCAAGGAGCTGGTGGCGCGCGCGCTGCACAAGCACTCGCCGCGCGCCAACGGCCCGTTTGTGGCGATCAACACCGCGGCCATCCCCAAGGATTTGCTGGAGTCCGAACTGTTCGGCCATGAGCGCGGCGCCTTCACCGGCGCGCAGACCATGCGGCGCGGCCGCTTTGAGCAGGCCGAGGGCGGCACCCTGTTCCTCGACGAAATCGGCGACATGCCGTTTGATCTGCAGACCCGTTTGCTGCGGGTGCTGAGCGACGGGCATTTTTACCGCGTCGGCGGCCACAACGCCGTGAAGGCCAATGTGCGCGTGATTGCCGCCACCCACCAGGATCTGGAGCAGCGAGTCAAGGAAGGCAACTTCCGCGAAGACCTGTTTCACCGCCTCAACGTGATCCGCCTGCGCCTGCCCGCGCTGCGCGAGCGGCGTGAAGACGTGTTCATGCTGGCCCGGCACTTCTTGCAGCAAAGCGCCAAGCAGCTCGGGGTGGAGCCCAAACGCATTTCCGATGCCGCCCTGCAGCAGCTGAGCACCTTCAGCTTCCCGGGCAATGTGCGCCAGCTGGAGAACATCTGCCACTGGCTCACGGTGATGGCCCCGGCGCAGGTGATTGAAGCCAAGGACCTGCCGCCCGAGGTGCTGGGTGCGCGGCCACCGGGCGACAGCGCGGCGGCCGCGAAGGCGCTGTGGCCTGCAAAACCGGAGCCAGCCGGCGCGGCGCCTGAAACGGCGGCGCTGGCGGAGACCGCAGCGGCTTTGCCCGATACGGAGCAGCATTTAGCCGGACCGGCGCCGGGCGGAAGCTGGGAAGCCGGGCTGGAAGCCGAGGCGCAGGCCTTGCTGGCCACCGGGCACAGCGATGTCTGGGACGTGCTGACGCGCCGTTTTGAGTCCCGGCTGATCCAGACCGCGCTGCTCAGTACCCGCGGGCGCCGCATCGAGGCGGCTCAGAAACTGGGCATTGGGCGCAACACCATCACGCGCAAGATCCAGGAACTCCATCTGGAATGATTTCTTCGATGAAATCGGGCTCTAGCCCTTGTTTTACTTGCGCAATCAGCTATTGAATTTATAGCAAATTGAGTTCAACAATGACCGGTGTGTGATCGCTGGGCCGCTCGTTTTTGCGCGGCAGCTTGTCGATCACGCAACTTGCCACCTGGGCTTTTAGCGCCTCGCTGACCAGGATGTGGTCAATCCGCAGCCCGCGGTTGCGTCGGAAGGCAAACTCGCGGTAGTCCCACCAGGAGTAGCTTTTCTCGGGCTGCTCAAACAGGCGGAAAGCGTCATGCAGGCCGAGCTGGAGCAGGGCCTGGAAATGCTGGCGCTCTTCGGTCGTGTGGTGAATGGTTTCGCGCAGGCCTTCCGGATCGTAGGTGTCGCGGTCGTCGGCCGTGATGTTGAAGTCGCCCAGCAGGACCAGACGCGGGTGCACGGCCAGCTCTTCGCGCAGCCAGTCGCGCAGGCCGCGCAGCCACTGCATCTTGTACTCAAACTTGTCGCTGCCGGGTTCCTGGCCGTTGACGAAGTAGCCGTTGACGACCCGCACGCTGCCTGCCGGCGTATCGAGCGTGGCGGTGATCACGCGCGACTGCTCGTCGGTAAAGCCCACGATGTTTTTCACCACGTCGCGCAGCGGCGTGCGGCTCACAATGGCCACGCCGTTGTAGGTTTTCTGGCCAAACACCGCGCTGTGGTAACCCGCTTCTTCGAGAGCCTGGAGGGGAAACTTGTCATCGCTGAGCTTGAGCTCCTGCAGGCACAGGGCATCAACCGGGTTGGCCGCCAGCCAGTCGAGCACCTGCGGCAGGCGCACCGTCAGTGAGTTGATATTCCAGGTGGCTAGTTTCATGGTTTTAGTGTCCCGGCCCTTTTAAAACAGGCATGAGTAGCTATCAAATATGTAGCAATGAAAATGCGCCGATCACCAGGCCGACGGCGGCCAGCGCAAACATTCCGTACTCCAGCCATTTCTTGCGCGTCAGCAGGGCAATGGCCGCCAGGGCAATGGATACCTGCAGCACGGTGGTCGCTTGCGCCCAGCGGTGGTGCTGGTGCATTTGATCGTCTGAAGACTTGTCCCAGGTGGTGGCCTCGGCTTCCAGTTTTTCGGCGCCCGCCTTGATCTCGTTTTTCTCTTTTTCGTAGCGTTCTACTTTGGCCTGGTAGCCGGCCTTCTTGTCCTCGGGTGCCAAATCACGGGCCAATTCGGCCAGCGACTGCTTGGTGCTCTTGGCCTGGAAGTAGTTCCACTGGTTGGCCGCTTCGGTCTTCTTGATGGCCGCGTTGTTTTTATAAAGGCCTGCGTTGGCCTGCGTGGCACCGCCCATGTAGGAAAAAATGGCCCCGATGGTGGCAATGATGGCCGTGACGACAGCGATCTGCGCGATCATGCCGCCGGCACTCTCGTTGCCGCCATGCCCGCCCTGCGCCGCATGCTCCAGCTCATGGTCGTGTGGCCCGTGTACGTGAAATCCGCCTCCTGACATATCAATTTCCTTGGTGTTTGTCGTAAGTGATAAAGCTGAATTTCAGCCCGTTGGAAGAGACGTGATCTTCACGTGCCGTTGTTATCCATTCAGGTCCCAGTTGGGGCGCAAAGGCATCGCCTTCAAAGTCCTGGGCAATCTCGGTGACCTCAATGCGATGTGCCAGGGGCTCGGCCTGCGCGTAGATTTGTGCGCCCCCCATGACCCAGACTTCTTCAGACTGCGCGCAAAGGCTCAAAGCGTCGGCCAGGCTGGAAGCCGGCTCGGCACCCTCTTCTTTCCAGTCCTGTTGCCGCGTGATGACGATGTTGCGGCGGCCGGGCAGGGGCCGGAATTTAGGTGGCAGTGAATCCCAGGTCTTGCGCCCCATGATCACGGGCCAGCCCTGGGTCAGGCGCTTGAAATGCGCCATGTCCTCCGGCAAATGCCAGGGCATGGTGTTCTTGTTGCCGATCACGCCGTTGGCGGCGCGGGCAAAAATCATGTTGATGTTCATGGGACGCCCTGAACCCATTTACACCGCCACCGGCGCCTTGATCGCCGGGTGGTGCTGGTAGTCCAGAAACTCGAAATCTTCGAACGCGTAGTCAAAGATGGACGCCGGCCGGCGTTTGATGTTGAGCGTGGGGTAGGGGTAGGGCGTGCGGCTGAGCTGCAGCGCCACCTGCTCCTGGTGATTGCTGTAGATGTGGCAGTCGCCACCGGTCCAGATGAAGTCGCCCACGTCCAGGTCGCACTGCTGCGCCACCATGTGCGTGAGCAGCGCGTAGCTCGCGATATTGAAGGGCACGCCCAGAAAAATGTCGGCACTGCGCTGGTAGAGCTGGCAGCTCAGTTTGCCCGGCTGGCCAGCCACCTCCGAGGGGGCCACGTAAAACTGGAAGAAGGCGTGGCAAGGCATCAGCGCCATCTTCGAAAGATCGGCCACGTTCCAGGCGCTGACAATGATGCGGCGCGAATCCGGGTTGGTCTTGAGGGTCTTGATGACTTCGGCAATCTGGTCGATGTGGCCGCCGTCCGGGGTTGGCCAGCTGCGCCACTGCACGCCATACACCGGGCCCAGGTCACCGTCTTCGCGTGCCCATTCATCCCAGATCGTGACACCGCGCTCGCGCAGCCAGTTGTTGTCGCTGCTGCCGGTCAGAAACCATAGAAGCTCCTGCACGATGGACTTGAGGTGCACCTTCTTGGTGGTGACCAGCGGAAAACCTTCGTTCAGGTCGAAGCGCATCTGGTAGCCAAACACGCTCTTGGTGCCGGTGCCGGTGCGGTCTGCCTTGAAGGCGCCGTGGGTGTCCACATGGCGCATGAAGTCTTCGTACTGGGAGCGGATGGGGCGGTCAGGGCGTGTTTCGGAAGGAAGGGTCATGGATGGCCAACAGCTTGAAGGGTTTGAGTGCCTGATCCCGCTGCAGCAGTAACTTCTCCAGGGCGGGGGAATACGAATTCTAAGCGGGCGGCATTTCGCTGCTTATTTTCGCGTTGGACGTTTCATGGGCGGCCTTGCCTTGCTGGCCGCGCTTCACGTTCTTGACGGATTCACTGGAATCGCTCCCAAAACGAAGATCATGACGGCATTCATTCTCGCGATTGCTTTTTTCGGCATTGTTCTGGTGGATAGAGGGGCAGATAATGACAAATAACATCAAACGAGAGTTTGTTGTGCCTGAGAGCCTGTTCACGATTTATTTGGGGTCGCGCAGGGGTCTTTTCGGGATGGGCTGCAAGGCGCAGTGCGCCGCCAATAGCCCGGCTATTGGCAAGCAGTGCAACGCCGCAGACCGCCCGAAAAGGCACCTGCCCTTCGGGTTGGGACGAAATCGGGCGATTTGTCCACCAAACCCCTTGCATGGGCATGAGCCCATGCGGCGTGGTGTTGGCAGCCAACTCATCCCGATTGCG
>NZ_JAKFDR010000119.1:0-17280 GCF_036676035.1 Polaromonas sp. | reverse complement strand
GCACGGGCTGTCAACGCTGGTGCTGGGGTGTACGGAAATTCCGCTGGCGCTCAGCGCCGTTCCAGAGATGGATGAACTGGAGCTGGTGGACCCGGCGGCCTTGCTGGCACGGGCGCTGGCGCAACGGGCTTATGCGACGGCCTGATGGCTTGAATCGTCAGAGTGTTGACTCAAATTGACCTTTGGCCCAATAAAAGCGGGCGCAAGCAGCTATTAAAACCGTAGCGGATTACTGATCTACCGACGCACTCCAGCGGCTGCCCCAAGCTTTGTCCATGTCGCGGCGGTCGCGCTTGGTCGGGCGGCCGTGCTCAATGCTGCTGGCGGGCTCATTGGCAAAGCGGCGCTGTTCGGCCGCCAGCGCCCTTGCACGCAGGCTGTCGGCGGTTTCTTCATAAAGCTGTTGCGCCACCGGGGCTGAGCCGCGCTGCTTGCTCACGGCCAGCACGCGGACCGTGCGCGTCACGGCGCCTTGCCGTATGGCGACCATGTCGCCGGCTTTGACTTCGCGGGCAGGCTTGGCCTCCTGGTCGTTGATCCGGACGCGGCCCCTGTCAATCTCGTCGGCAGCGAGCGATCGGGTTTTGTAAAAACGGGTGGCCCACAGCCACTTGTCGATGCGTAATTTATCCATCAACCCATATTCTGAACCAGCGGCAGCCGGACTGTGGCATCCAGACCCGCGATGTGCCCATGGTCTTGCCGGTTGTCCAGCGAGATGCTGCCATCCAGCGCCTGGGTGATTTCACGGCAAATCGCCAGCCCCAGCCCGGAGCCATGGCGGACGTTGCCGGCCGAAAAGGGCTGGAAAAGGCGGTCGCTCAACTCGCCGGTGATGCCGGGGCCGCTGTCGCTGATGGTCAGGGCCACATGCCGGGCGTCCCGCACGATGCGTACCGCCAGCGTGCCGCCGGTGGGGGAGTGCTTGATCGCGTTGTGCAGCAGGTTGCGGGTCAGCTCCCCGAGCATCCATTCGTGGGCTCTGACGGGGGCCGCCACGGTTTGAATCTCGAAGTCGATGTCTTTCTCGGCGATCAGGGGGGATACGTCGAGCGCCACCGAACGCACGACCTGCGCCAGGTCAATTGCCTGGAGATCGGCCTGCTGGCGCAACTGCTCCACCTTGGCCAGCGCCAGCATCTGGTTGGCCAGCAGGGTGGCGCGGGCCACCGTCTGGTTGATTTCAACGAGGGCTTCGCGGGGCTCCATGTCGCCGCGCAAGGCCGACTGAACTTGTGTCTTGAGCACGGCCAGCGGTGTGCGCAGTTGGTGCGAGGCGTCGCGCACAAAGCGTTTCTGGTGGTCCAGCAGGTGCTGCAGCCGTGCCATGACCTGGTTGGTGGCGTCAACCAGCGGCAGCAGCTCGCGCGGCGCATCCGGTGCGGCGATGGGGGTGAGATCCCCTTCGGGCCGGGCCTGCAGCTCGGCGCTGAGCCGGCGCACCGGGCGCGTGGCGCGCTGCACCACCACCACGGCCACCAGTGCAATCACCGCAACCAGAAGAGCCTGTCGCCACAGCGTGTCAAAGAGGATCTTGCGCGCCAGTGTCTGGCGCAACTCCAGCGTTTCAGCCACCTGGATCACGGCCATGGCCCGGCCTTGGGCGCTGACGACGGGTTGCAGCAGCACCGCCACCCGTACCGCTTCACCGCGGAAGCTATCGTCGTAAAAGTCAACCAGCGCGGCGTAGGCACTGCGGGTGGGTATGCGGCCCCGCCAGAACGGCAGCTCGCCAAAACCCGACACCATTTCTCCCTTGAGGCTGGAGACCCTGTAGAAAATCCGGCTCTGGTTGTCCGCTTCAAAGGCTTCCAGCGCGGCATAGGGAACGGTCACGCGCAGTTCGGACAGCTCGTCGTAGCCGACCACGTCCAGCTCCTCGCCGATCGATTTGGCCGAAGCCAGCAAGGTCCGGTCGTAGGCGATGTTGACGGCATTGAGCGCCTGCCGGTACAGGCTCACGGTATTGACCACGATCAGCAGACCCACGGGAAGCAGGATGCCTACGAGCAGGTATCTGCGTAACGATGTGGCCCCCACGCTTGTCACTGCGTGTACTTCGCTGCCCCCCGAGGGGGCTGAACTTGCTTGGGGCGGCCCTGCACCGCGTTCACTGGCCCTCACGCATCCACCTTCAGCAAATAGCCCAGGCCGCGCAAGGTCATCAGGCTCACGCCGGTATGGGCCAGTTTTTTGCGCAGCCGGTAGACCACCACTTCCACCGCCTCGTACTGGACATCGGCTTCCCCCGGAAACACCAGTTCGAACAGGCGCTCCTTGGAGACGGCATGGCCCGGCTTGGCGATCAACGCTTGCAGCAGGGCCAGCTCACGCGGCGTCAACTCCAGCACCTGGTCGCGGTGGTAAATCGCTCCGCTGTCTTTTTCATAGCGCAAACCGCCGACCCACTGGGGCGTCGTGCTGGTGTCGGTCTCGGCGCCGGCGCTGGGTCTGCGCCGGCTCAGGGCGCGCAGCCGCGCTTCCAGCTCGTCCAGGTCAAAGGGTTTTGGCAGGTAGTCGTCGGCGCCCGTGTTCAGGCCCATGATGCGGTCGCCCACCGTGCCGCGTGCCGTCAGGATGAGTACCGGCGTGGCCAGGCCCCGGCGGCGTGCCTGCTCCAGCACCTGCAGGCCGTCCAGGCCGGGCAGGGTCAGGTCGAGCACCACCACATCGGGCGTCGACGCCAGCCATTGTTCCAGTGCCAGCTTGCCATCGGTACAGCCCTGGACTTCCATGCCGCGCCGGCTCAAGGCGCGCTGCAAGGCGGCCTGCATGGAGGGATCGTCTTCAATCAGCAGTAATTTCATGTTCGGGGCCATGGACCGGACGTTAGCACTTTCCCTAATGCTTTTGGACAGCCATTTGACAGCCACGGCGCGCATGATGGGCGGGTTGTTCATCAACACTACCAATCAAGGAGACTCTTATGCGTCGTGATACCTTTCTGAAATCCATGGCGGCCATGGCTGCTGCGGGCGCTTTCCCCCTGTCGGCCCTGGCGGCCGCCAATGTCAAGATGATGATTCCAGCCAACCCCGGTGGCGGCTGGGACACCACCGGCCGCGCGCTGGGCAAGGCCCTGATGGATTCCGGCGCGGCTGCTACCGTGACCTATGAAAACAAGGGCGGCGCCGCAGGCGCACTGGGCCTGGCCCAGTTTGTCAATGGCAGCAAGGGCGACCCGAACGCGCTGATGGTCATGGGCGCCGTCATGCTGGGCGGCATCATCACCGGCAAGCCGCCGGTCAGCTTGTCGCAGGCCACGCCGATTGCGCGCCTGACCAGCGAGTACAACGTGTTCGTGCTGCCCGCCAACTCGCCATTCAAGTCGATGAAGGACGTGATCGAGCAGCTCAAGAAAGACCCCGGCAGCGTGAAGTGGGGCGGCGGCTCGCGCGGCTCCACCGAGCACATTGCAGCGGCCATGATCGCGCGTGAAGCCGGCGTCGACCCGGCCAAAATCAACTATGTGGCCTTCCGTGGGGGCGGCGAAGCCACCGCCGCCATTCTGGGCGGCAACGTCACGGTGGGCGGCAGCGGCTACAGCGAGTTTGCCGAGTACATCGCGGCCGGCAAGATGAGAGGTCTGGCCGTCACGTCCGAGAAGCGTCTGTCGGGCGTGAACATCCCCACGCTCAAGGAGCAGGGCATCAATGTGGTCATCGGCAACTGGCGCGGTGTCTATGGCGCCCCCGGCATCACGGCCGAGCAGCGCAAGGTCCTGACCGAGATGGTGCTCAAGGCGCTCAAATCCAAAGTCTGGACGGAATCTTCCGAGAAGAACAACTGGACACCCGCCGTGCTCACGGGCGCCGCGTTTGACAAATTCGTCGATGACGACTTTGCCAGCCTGCGCGCGACCATGGTCAAGTCCGGCATGATCTAAACCCCCAGTGGCGCAGGCCACGCCGCATCGCGGCGTGGCCTGCGCTTTGGCGTTCCCCATCTTTTTGAATCAAAGTTAGCCGGCAAGAGCTGACATAAGAGCTGACAGTTCAGACATTTGTGACGCCGGCATCTCCCGGCTGATGCCCGTGAGGCAAAAAATGACACAACAACCTCCCTCCCTTTTTCAGACATCGATAGGTGCAGGCGTACTGCTGCTGGGCCTGGGCCTGGCGGCGGGCGCCGTCAGCATCCCCGCCAATACCGGATATTCCGGTGTGGGTCCGAATTTTTTACCCTGGCTTGTCGCTCTGGCCTTGCTGGTGTGCGGCGGTTTCATCCTGTGGGAAGCGCGCTCCGGCGGTTTTCGTTCCATGGATGCGCCCACGGGTGATGTCCGCGGCTACTGGTCGGGCTTTGCCTGGGTTTCGGCCGGCTTGCTGGTCAATGCCGCCTTGATCACCACCATCGGTTTCATTCTGAGCTGCACGCTGTGCTTTGTGCTGGCGGTGCAGGGCTTGCATGGTGCTGAAGGCAAACCCGACCTGAACCCCCAGCGCTGGCTCAAGAACACCATGATTGGCCTGCTGATTTCTGCGCCTGTGTACTGGACGTTTACCCAATTTCTGGCCATCAATCTGCCAGGACTGACCTCAACAGGATGGCTGTAATGGAAATCTGGAATCTGCTTCTCCACGGCTTCATCACTGCGGCGACACCCATCAATTTGCTGTGGTGTTTTGTCGGCTGCGCCCTCGGCACCGCCGTCGGTGTGCTCCCCGGCATTGGCCCCGCCGTGGCAGTAGCCATGCTGCTGCCGATCACGGTCAAGGTCGAAGCCACGGCCTCAATGATCTTTTTTGCCGGCATTTACTACGGCGCCATGTACGGCGGCTCCACCACCTCCATTTTGCTGAACACGCCGGGAGAAACGGCCAGCATGGTGACGGCGATGGAAGGCAACAAGATGGCCAAGAGCGGGCGCGCAGGTGCGGCGCTGGCGACGGCGGCCATCGGCTCGTTTGTCGCGGGCAGCATTGCCACCGTGCTGGTCACGCTGTTTGCGCCCATCGTGGCTGACTTTGCCGTCAAGCTCGGCCCGCCCGAATACTTCATGCTGATGCTGCTGGCCTTTACCACCGTCAGTGCGGTGCTGGGCAAAAGCACCCTGCGCGGCTTGACTGCGCTGTTTATCGGGCTGGCGGCCGGCCTGATTGGCCTGGACCAGATTTCCGGCCAGGCCCGCTACACCGGTGGCGTGCCCGAGTTGCTCGATGGCATCGAGATCGTGCTGGTGGCCGTGGGTCTTTTTGCCGTGGCCGAGGCCTTGTATGCCGTGCTCTACGAAGGCAAGGTCGTCGACACGCAGAACAGGATGAGCAGGGTCTACATGACCAAAAAAGACTGGCGCCGCTCCATTCCGGCCTGGCTGCGGGGCACCGCCATCGGCATGCCGTTTGGCTGCATTCCGGCCGGCGGCACCGAGATCCCCACGTTTTTGAGCTACGCCACAGAAAAGAAACTGGCCAAGGACAAAAGCGAGTTCGGCACGAAGGGCGCCATTGAAGGCGTGGCCGGGCCTGAAGCGGCCAACAATGCGACGGTGACGGCTGCCATGATCCCGCTGCTCACACTGGGCATTCCCACGTCCAACACCACGGCCATTTTGCTGGGGGCTTTCCAGAACTACGGCATTCAGCCGGGCCCGCAACTCTTTAGCTCCTCGTCGGCGCTGGTGTGGGCATTGATTGCTTCGCTCTACATCGGCAACGTCATGCTGCTGGTGCTCAATCTGCCGCTGGTGGGCCTGTGGGTCAAGCTGCTCAAGATTCCCAAGGCGTATCTTTACGCCGGCATCCTGATTTTTGCCACCGTGGGCGTCTACGGCATGCGCCAGAGCGCGTTCGACCTGGTGCTGCTGTATGTCATTGGCGTGCTCGGTGTGCTGATGCGCCGTTTTGATTTTCCGACCGCCCCTGTCATCGTCGGCATGATTCTGGGCCCCCTGGCAGAGGCGCAGCTGCGCAATGCGATATCGATAGGCGAGGGCAGCCCGATGGTTTTCCTGCAGCGGCCCATGTCGCTGTCCCTGCTGGTGCTTGTGCTGGCGGTGCTTGCATTGCCACGCTTGTTCCGGCTTTTTGCAAGACGAAAGGTTGAACGGCCATGGTGAAACTCAAGCGACGTGAAATGCTGGGCGGTCTGGGGGCGGTTGCTTTAAGCAGCCTGGCCGCACCTTCCTGGGCACAGGCTTCCAAAGCGGCCCCGGCCGCCAAGGGCAAACCGGTTGCCAGGCTGGCGCAAAAACTGCGGCTGGTCATACCGGCCAATCCCGGCGGTGGTTGGGATCAGACCGGACGCGCCCTGGGCGCCTCGCTGGTGGCCGCTGGCGTTGTGGACGATATTGAGTATGAAAACAAGGGCGGCAAGGGCGGCACCATCGGGCTGGCTTACTACGCTGAAAAGTACAGCAATGACCCCAACACCCTGCTGATGGGCGGCATGGTCATGGTCGGCGCCGTGGCCCTGCAAAAACCCGCAGTCGACATGACGCGCATCCAGCCGGTGGCGCGCCTGACCAGCGACTACCTGGTCGTGGTGGTGGCTGCTGACTCGCCGATTCGCACCATCAGCGATCTGGCGGCGCGCATGCGCGCCAGCCCGAAGGATGTGCCGGTGGCTGGCGGTTCAGCCGGTGGTGTGGACCACATGTTTGCCGGCGTGTTTGCGCGCGGCTCCCGCAGCAAGCCTGAAGACCTGGTGTACCTGCCTTTCGCCGGTGGTGCTGAAGTGGTGCAGGCCGTGCTGACGGGCAAGGCCGTGGCCGGCGTTTCTGGCTACAGCGAATTCAGCGAGCAGCTGAGCAGCGGCAAGCTGCGGGCTATTGGCGTGTCGTCCAAGCGCCCCGTGTTTGGCATTCCGTCCATTCGCGAGCAGGGCGTGGATGTGGACATGGCCAACTGGCGCGGTGTGTTCACCGGCCAGGGCGTCTCGGCAGCCCGGCAGGCCGAGATGGTCGAAGCGGTCAAGCAGGCGACCAGCCATGAGTCGTGGCTGAAAGTCCTCAAGCAGAACCGCTGGGAGGCTTCGTGGCTTTCGGGTTCGAACTTCAACAGCTTCATCGACTTTGACATGACAACCGCTCGCGTGATGGTGCACCTGCTCAAGCTCAAGGCCTGAGCGGACTGCGCGGTAATATCTGCGCATGAAAAAGACAGACAGCCTGCCGCCGGGTCTTCCGCTGGATGCCCAGGGCATCCTCGAGCTGGCGGCACGCTCGATGTTTCATTTGTTCTCCAGCATCAGCCAGGGCATGTTCCTGGTGGATCGCACGGGGCGCATCGTCTGGGTCAACGAGGGCTACAAGCGGTTTCTGCCCGCGCTCGGCTTTTCTTCGGTGGACCAGTTTGTCGGGCACATGGTCGAAGAAGTCATTCCCAACACCCAGATGCGGCGCGTGCTGGAGACCGGCGAACCCTTCCTGATTGACCTGCTGACCAACCAGGCGGGCACCTTTGTGGTCAGCCGCATCCCCTTGCGTGATGAGCGGGATGGCCGGGTCATCGGGGCCATTGGCATCGTGCTGTTTGACCACCCCGAGACCACGCTGCAGCCGCTGATCAGCAAGTTTGCCCTGCTGCAGCGCGATCTGGACGATGCGCGCCGCGAGCTGGCCAGCCAGCGCCTGGGGCAGCGCCAGTCCAAATACACCTTTGCCAGTTTCGTCGGCACCAGCCCGGCCGCGGTGGAGGTCAAGCGCCAGGCCCGGCGTGCGGCCCAGTCCTTGAGCCCGGTGTTGCTGCTCGGCGAAACCGGCACCGGCAAGGAACTGCTGGCCCATGCCATCCATGCATCGTCAGCCCGGGCGCGCGGCCCCTTCGTCAGTGTGAACATTGCCGCCGTGCCCGACACGTTGCTGGAAGCCGAGTTTTTTGGCGTGGCCCCGGGCGCCTACACCGGCGCCGACCGCAAGGGCCGCGAGGGCAAGTTCAAGCTTGCTGACGGCGGCACCCTGTTTCTCGATGAAATAGGGGACATGCCCCAGGGTCTGCAGGCCAAGCTGCTGCGTGCCCTGCAGGAGGGCGAGATTGAGCCGCTGGGCTCCAACCGGCTGCAGTCTTTTGATGCCCGGGTGATCGCCGCCACCTCGCGCGACCTCGCGGCGCTGGTGCGCGAAGGCCGGTTTCGCGAGGACTTGTACTACCGGCTCAATGTGCTGCCGATCCGGGTGCCGCCCCTGCGCGAGCGGCGCAGCGATATCCCGGCGCTGGTGGAGGTGCTGGGCGAAGACATGGCCTTGCGCAGCGGCGGCGCCCAGCCTGAGCTGTCGGCTGAAGGCCTGGCCTTGCTGTCGGCCCAGACCTGGCGGGGCAATATCCGTGAGTTGCGCAACGTGCTGGAGCAGGCAGCCATGCGCAGCGATTCGCCGCATATCCCTCGGGCGCAACTGCTGGCGGTATTGCGTGAGGCGGGCTCCGAGCAGCTTGCCGGGGGTGCACTGAACGGATTTCACGAAGACGGCCTTCATGTCCACACCTCCGCTGCCATCCGCCCGCTGGCCGAGCAGGTCGCCGAACTGGAGCAGCGAGCCATCACCGCCGCCTTGCAGGCCACGCAAGGCAACAAGCAGGCGGCTGCGCGCCTGCTGGGGATCTCGCGTGCAACCCTGTATGAGCGATTGGGTGGAAATGTCTGAAATAAATACAGTGTATGAATTTAAGGCATTTGAATGTCTTGAAAATAGACAGTCCTAGGTGTCTTTGGGAAAAATCCCATATGAATCAAAGCGTTGGAAGCTGGCATGCCCTGTGCTGTATTGGTGCAGGCAAGCTCATAACTAGGAGACATTCATGTACCGTCGCACCCTGATTGCACTGGCCGCGCTGGCCAGCGCTGTATTTGCTTCCCCTTCCGCCCTGAGCCAGTCTGGCGAAATCCGGATTGCCCACGTTTACAGCAAGACCGGGCCGCTGGAGGCCTATGGCAAGCAAACCGCTGTGGGTTTCATGATGGGCCTGGATTACGCGACCGGCGGCACCATGGCCGTGGCAGGCAAAAAACTGGTGGTGATTGAAAAAGACGATCAGGGCAAGCCGGATCTGGGCAAGTCGCTGCTGGCCGCCGCCTACTCGGATGACAAGGCCGATCTGGCTGTCGGCCCCAGCTCGTCAGGGGTGGCGCTGGCCATGCTGCCGGTGGCTGAAGAGTACAAAAAAATCCTGCTGGTCGAGCCCGCCGTGGCGGATTCCATCACCGGCGACAAATGGAACAGGTACATCTTCCGCACCGGCCGCAACAGCTCGCAGGACGCCATCTCGAACGCCGTGGCGCTCGACAAATCGGGCGTGACCATCGCCACGCTGGCGCAGGACTATGCCTTTGGCCGTGACGGCGTCAAGGCCTTCAAGGACTCGATCAAAAAAGCCAAACTGGTTCACGAGGAATACCTGCCGACCAGCACCACCGACTTCACGGCGGGCGCGCAGCGTTTGATTGACAAGCTCAAGGACCAGCCGGGCCGCAAAATCATCTTCATCCTGTGGGCAGGCGCGGGCAACCCTTTCAAGATTGCCGACCTGGACCTCAAGCGCTATGGCATCGAAATAGCCACGGGGGGCAACATCCTGCCGGCCATGGCCAGCTTCAAGAGTTTCCCGGGCATGGAGGGGGCCAGCTACTACTACTTTGGCATCCCGAAAAATCCGGTGAACGAGGCCATGGTCTCGCGCCATTACAACCAGTTCAAGGCGCCGCCGGACTTTTTCACCGCCGGTGGCTTTTCGGCCGCGATGGCGGTGGTGACGGCGCTCAAAAACAGCAAGGGCGACGCCAGCGCCAACACCCTGATCAAGACCATGGAAGGCATGAGCTTTGAGACGCCCAAAGGCCGGATGACTTTCCGCAAGGAAGACCACCAGGCCATGCAGAACATGTACCACTTCAAGATCAAGGTGGACCCGGCGTTTGCCTGGGGCGTTCCTGAACTCGTGCGCGAAATTAAAGCTGACGAAATGCAGGTCCCTATTCGCAACAAGCGGTAGTTTCGCAACCTCCGTTCAGGCTGAGCTTGTCGAAGCCCGCAGGCAAGCTCAGGGTGAACGGATAAACCTGTCGCACTGACGGGAATCCTCCATGCTTCAAACCAAAGAACTCACGGTCCGCTTCGGCGGGCACGTGGCGGTCAACGCTGTCAGCTGCACGTTTGCACCGGGCACGCTGACTGCCATCGTCGGCCCCAATGGCGCGGGCAAGACGACTTATTTCAACCTGATTTCTGGGCAGCTCGAGGCCAGCAGTGGCTCGGTCCTGCTCAACGGGCACGATCTTTCCAGCCTGAGCGCCTCGGCCCGTACGCGTGCCGGCCTGGGCCGGGCGTTCCAGCTGACCAACCTGTTTCCCAATCTTTCAGTGCTGGAAAACGTGCGCCTGGCGGTGCAGGCGACGCGCCAGGGGCCGCACCGGCATGGTTTGAATCTGTGGAGCATCTGGAGCGATCACCAGGCGCTCACACAGCGGGCCCATGAGATTCTGGCAACGGTTGCGATGACTGACAAACAGCATATGCCGGTCGCCAGCCTGCCGCACGGTGACCAGCGAAAGCTCGAGGTTGCCTTGCTGATGGCGCTGGAGTCGCAGGTTTTCATGTTTGACGAACCGACGGCCGGCATGAGCACCGACGAAGCACCGGTCATTCTCAACCTGATTCGCCAGCTCAAGCAGGACAAGCGAAAAACCATTCTGCTGGTGGAGCACAAGATGGACGTGGTGCGTGAGCTCGCCGACCGCATCATCGTGCTGCACAACGGCACGCTGGTGGCCGATGGCGAGCCGGCCGAGGTGATTGCCTCGCCGATTGTCCAAGAGGCTTACCTTGGTGTGGCTCGCGACCCCGTTCGCCCTGAGCTTGTCGAAGGGCCCTTCGACCTTGCTCAGGACTGGCTTCGACAGGCTCAGCCCGAACGGACGGGAGGCCAGGCATGAGCGCGAATCTTCTGACCCTGTCGGGTGTGCACACCCACATCGGGGCTTATCACATCCTTCATGGCGTGGACCTCAAGATTCCGCGCGGCCAGCTGACCATGCTGCTGGGCCGCAATGGTGCGGGCAAGACCACGACGCTGCGCACCATCATGGGCCTGTGGCATGCGTCGCAAGGCCGCATCACGTTCGATGGAAAAGACATCACGGCGCTCCATACGCCGCAGATTGCCGAACTCAACGTCGCCTACGTGCCCGAGAACATGGGCATCTTTGCCGACCTCACGGTCAAGGAAAACATGCTGCTGGCGGCACGCAACGCCAAGCGTGCCAGCCAGATGGATGAGGCGCGCCTGAAATGGATTTTCTCGCTGTTCCCCGCGGTCGAGAAATTCTGGAACCACCCGGCCGGCAAGCTGTCGGGCGGGCAAAAGCAGATGTTGGCGGTCTCGCGCGCCATCGTCGAGCCGCGCGAGCTGCTGATCGTCGATGAGCCCAGCAAGGGCCTGGCGCCAGCCATCATCAACAACATGATCGACGCCTTTGCGCAGCTCAAAGCCAGCGGCGTGACCATCCTGCTGGTGGAGCAGAACATCAACTTCGCCAAACGCCTGGGCGACAGCGTGGCCGTGATGGACAACGGCGTGGTCGTGCATGCCGGAACGATGAAGCAACTGGCCGAGGACGAGGGTTTGCAGCAGTCGCTGCTGGGGTTGGCACTATGAAAGACTTTGACTGGAAACCACTGGCGCTGGTACCGCTGCTCGCGCTGCTGGTGCTGCCCCTGATTGGCTCTGGCTCGACCTGGCTGACGCTGACGGTGGCCGGCCTGGCTATGGGCATGATCATCTTCATCATTGCTTCGGGCCTCACGCTGGTGTTTGGCCTGATGGACGTGCTGAATTTTGGCCATGGCGTGTTCATCGCGCTGGGCGCCTTTGTGGCGGCCAGCGTGCTGGGCAGCATGGCAGACTGGACCGGCTCGCAGGACCTGTGGCGCAACGTGGCGGCGGTGCTGCCTGCCATGCTGGTGGCCATGTTGGTCTCGGGGGCCATCGGCCTGGCATTTGAGCGCTTCATTGTGCGGCCGGTGTATGGCCAGCACCTCAAGCAGATATTGATCACCATGGGCGGCATGATCATTGGCGAAGAGCTCATCAAGGTCATCTGGGGCCCGCAGCAGATTCCGCTGCCGCTGCCGCAGGCGATGCGGGGTTCCCTGCTGGTGGGCGATGCCGCGATTGAAAAGTACCGGCTCATCGCAGTGGTGGTGGGGCTGGTGGTGTTTGGCCTGCTGGCCTGGACTTTGAGCCGCACCAAGATTGGCCTCTTGATTCGCGCCGGGGTGCAGGACCGCGAAATGGTCGAGTCGCTGGGCTACCGCATCAGGCGCCTGTTTGTCGGTGTGTTTGTCGTCGGCAGCGCGCTGGCGGGCCTGGGCGGCGTGATGTGGGGGCTGTACCAGCAAAATCTGGTGCCGCAAATGGGCGCGCAGGTCAATGTGCTGATCTTTATCGTCATCATCATCGGCGGGCTGGGGTCAACCGGCGGTGCATTGATGGGTGCGCTGCTGGTCGGGCTGATGGCCAACTACACCGGCTTTCTGGCGCCCAAGGTGGCGCTGTTTTCCAACATTGCACTGATGGCCGCGGTGCTGTTGTGGCGTCCACAGGGGGTCTACCCCGTGGCCAACCGATGAACACCTTCCATCCGTTCGGGCTCTCCCATGCTGAAAAGACTTCTGTCCAATGACTTTCCGCGCAGCCGTGTGCTGGCCGTGGTGCTGCTGGTCCTGCTGCTGGGGCTGGCCTTTGCACCCTTTATTTTCCCGGGTGTCAAGGCGCTCAATGTGGCGGCCAAGATTCTGGTCTTCGTGGTGCTGGTGGCCAGCTTTGACTTGCTGCTGGGCTACACCGGCATCGTGAGCTTTGCCCACACCATGTTCTTCGGCATTGGCGCCTACGGCATCGCCGTGGCCAGCACGCGCCTGGGTGCCACCTGGGAGGCGCTGGTCGCCGGGCTGGCCGGCGCGCTGGCGCTGTCGTTTGCATTGGCGCTGGTGGTGGGCCTCTTTTCACTGCGGGTCAAGGCCATCTTTTTCGCCATGATCACGCTGGCGGTCGCCTCGGCCTTTCAGACCCTGGCGTCGCAGCTGTCGGACATCACCGGCGGTGAAGACGGCCTGACCTTCAAGGTGCCCGAGCTGCTGTCGCCCAGTTTCGAGTTGATGGAAACCCCGTTTCTGGGCGTCGCCCTCGACGGGCGGCTGCTCTGCTACTACCTGCTGTTTGCGGCCGCGACACTCTTGCTGCTTGCGCTGCTGCGCATCGTCAACTCGCCGTTTGGCCGTGTGCTGCAGGCCATTCGTGAAAATGAATTCCGCGCCGAAGCCATTGGTTACCGCGTGGTGGTCTACCGCACCACCTCCAGCGTTCTCTCGGCGCTGTTTGCTTGCGCTTCCGGCGCCATGCTCGCGCTCTGGCTGCGCTACAACGGGCCGGACACCTCGCTGTCCTTCGAAATCATGATGGATGTGCTGCTGATCGTGGTGATAGGCGGCATGGGGACGATTTACGGTGCGGCGGTGGGGGCGGTGCTGTTCGTGGTGGCGCAGAGCTACCTGCAGGATTTGCTGCGCCTGGGCAGCGAGGCCGCTGCAGGCTGGCCCTGGCTGGCCGCGCTGTTGTCGCCTGACCGCTGGCTGCTTTGGCTCGGGCTTCTTTTCGTGCTGTCGGTTTACTACTTTCCCACCGGGGTCGTCGGGCGCTTGCGCGCCAGTTCGGCAGGAGGAAAATCATGAGTCTGCGTTCACCATGCGCTTCCCACTATGTGACCTGTGCCGGGCGCGAGATTCATTACACGGAGTGGGGCGCACAGCATGAGCGCACCGTCATTGCCTGGCATGGCCTGGCCCGCACCGGGCGCGACATGGATGAGCTGGCCGAACACCTGAGCAGCCGTTACCGCGTGATTTGCCCGGATACGATAGGGCGCGGCTTGAGCCAATGGAGCCCTCGGCCGGCGCAAGAGTACTGTCTGCGGTTTTATGCACGCATTGCAGCGGCACTGTTTGATCAATTGAAGATTGAAAAGGCGCATTGGGTGGGCACATCCATGGGCGGCGCCATTGGAACCGTCTGCGCGTCAGGCCTGTTTCAGCCCGGCATGAAGAACCGCATTCAGAGTCTGACCTTGAACGACAATGCGCCGCAGCTGGCAGACGCCGCCATTGGCCGCATTCGCGCCTATGCGGGCAGCCCACCGGCTTTTGACACCGTGCTTGAACTGGAAGCTTTCTTTCGCATGGTTTACAAGCCCTACGGCTGGTTGAGCGATGCGCAATGGCGGCGCTTGACTGAAACTTCCGCGCGCCGCTTGCCGGACGGGCGTGTGACACCGCACTACGACCCCGCCATGGTGCAGCAATTCATCAGCCATCCCGACGACTATTTGATTTGGGACCATTACGACGTCCTCAACATCCCGGTGCTGTGTTTACGCGGCGCGGACTCCGATCTGGTGCTGCGTGAAACCACCCGCGAGATGATGCGTCGCGGCCCGGGTGCCTCGGGCTTGACGCAGGTGGTGGAGGTTGACGGCTGCGGCCACGCGCCCGCGCTCAATGTGCCCGGCCAGCTGGACCGGGTGGCAGCGTTCATCGATGCTGTGCGCTGAGTCTTGTCAGGCGTTTTCAATGTTTGAGTCAATCGAAGCGGTCGTCCTGCACCTGCACCATGCCGCCCTCGACCCGCACCGGGAAGGTCGCCACCGGCTCGTAGGCCGGCGGCGACAGCGCCTCGCCGGTGACCAGCGAGAACTGCGCGCCGTGGCGGGGACAGACGATGATGTCGTCCAGCTGTTCGCCGTCGGACAGGGTCTCGGCCTCGTGGGTGCACACATCCTCGATCGCGTAGTAGCGGCCGTTGACGTTGAACACGGCGATGGGCACGCCGTCCACGTCCACGGTGCGGCAGGTGCCGGGCGGAAAGCCGTCGGCCGGGGCAACGTTGGTCCAGTCGGCCATCACAGCAGCCCCAGTTGCAGGCGCGCCGCCTCGCTCATCATGCCCTTGGACCAGGGCGGCTCCCACACCAGTTCGACCTCGACCTCGTTGACGCCGGGCACTCCGTCGACGGTACTGCCGACCAACTCAGGAAAGGTCTGTGCCACCGGGCAACCGGGGGCGGTCAGCGTCAGGCGGATATGCACCTTGCCCTGGGCCTCGTCCACATCCAGGCCATAGATGAGGCCGAGGTCATAGATATTGACCGGGATTTCCGGGTCAAACACGCCTCGCAAGGCCTCGATCACCTGCGCCTGCAAGCCCGTGGCAGGGGTCGTGGCAGCCGGCGCAGCAGGAGGCGGGGCAACGGCCTCCTTGGCCCGGTGTATCAACTCGAAAATGTTCATCGCATTCACTCCGTTGAAACCGGCTGGCTGGCCTCGTGCAGCGCCGCCTGCAGCGTATGCCAGGCCAGGGTGGCGCATTTCACCCGTACCGGGAATTCGCGCACGCCGGCCAGCACCTCCAGCTTGCCCAGCGCAACCACTGGCGGCGAGTCGCCGCCACCCGCCACCAGCGCGTGAAAGCCGGCAAACAGGGCCTCTACTTGCGCCTCTGTCTTGCCCTTGAGGGCGTCGGTCATCAGCGACGCCGAGGCAGTGGAAATAGCGCAGCCCGAGCCTTCGAAGCGGGCGTCTTCGATCACACCGTCCACCACCTTGAGGTAAAGCGTCAGCCGGTCGCCGCACAGCGGGTTGAAACCCTCGGCACGGCGGTTGGCCCCCGCCAGCGGCCCGAAATTGTGCGGGTGGCGGTAGTGGTCGACGATGAGCTCCTGGTAGAGATCGCGCAAGTCAGACATCAGCCAAATACCTCCTGCGCCCTGCGGATCGCGCGCAGCAGCACATCCACCTCCTCGACCGTGTTGTAGAGCGCGAACGAGGCGCGCACCGTGGCGGGCACGCCGAAGTGCGCCATCACCGGCATGGCGCAATGGTGGCCGGCGCGCACCGCCACCCCCTCGTCGTCGAGGATGGTGCCGACATCGTGCGGGTGCACGCCCTCCACGGTGAACGACAGGATGCTCGCCTTGTCCCGGGCGGTGCCGATGAGGCGCAGGCCGGCGATGCCGGCTGCCCGTTCGGTGGCGTACGCCAGCAGCGCGTGTTCGTGGGCGGCGATGGCGGGCAAACCCACCGTGCCCACATAGTCGATCGCCGCCCCCAGGACGATGCCGCCCGCGATATGGGGGGTGCCTGCCTCGAACTTGTACGGCAGGTCGTTATACGTCGTTCGGGCGAAGGTGACCTCGCGGATCATGTCGCCGCCGCCCTGGTAGGGCGGCATGGCGTCCAGCAGTGCCGCCTTGCCGTAGAGCACGCCGATGCCGGTCGGGCCATAGAGCTTGTGGCCGGAGAAGGCGTAGAAATCGCAGTCGAGCGCCTGTACGTCGACCGGCAGGTGGGCCACCGCTTGGGCGCCATCGACCAGCACCACCGCCCCCGCCGCATGGGCGAGCGCGACGAGGTGCTGCACCGGGTTGATGCTGCCGAGCGCGTTCGACAGATGTGTGAGCGCGACCAGGCGCGTCGCCGGGCCCAGCAGGTGCTCGAACGCGTCCAGGCGCAGCTCGCCGGCGTCGTCGATGGGGGCGACGCGCAGCACCGCGCCCGTGCGCTCGCACAGCAGCTGCCACGGCACGATGTTGGAGTGGTGCTCCATCTCGGTGATCAGGATCTCGTCGCCGGGCCGCAGGCGTTGCCCATAACTCGCCGCCACCAGGTTGATCGCCTCGGTGGTGCCGCGCACGAACACGATTTCCTCGCGGCGCTCCGCATTGATGAAGCGCTGCACGGTGTCGCGCGCCGCCTCAAAGGCCTCGGTCGCCTGCTGACTCAGGCTGTGCACGCCGCGGTGGATGTTGGCGTTCAGTTCTGCGTAGTAGCGCGCCTCGCACTCGATCACGCACTGTGGCTTCTGGGTGGTGGCGGCGTTGTCCAGGTAGACCAGGGGCTTGCCGTGCACGCTCTGGCGCAGGATGGGGAAATCCTGCCGCAGCCGCGCCACCGCCAGTGCAGCCTGGGGCGCGCTGGTGCGTGCAGTCAGTTCGTTCATCACGGCGTTCATAGCAGTTCCTTCACCCGCTCGGGCAGGCGCCCCAGCAGCAGCTTTTCCAGCCGCGCCCGCAGCGGCACAATGCCCACCCGGGCTATCACTTCCTCGGCGAAGGCGAAGGTGAGCAGCGCGCGCGCGGACGCATCGTCCACGCCGCGCGAGCGCAGGTAGAAGATCTGCTCGGGGTCGAGCTGGCCGACGGTGGCGCCGTGGCTGCATTTCACGTCGTCGGCGTAGATCTCCAGTTGCGGTTTGGTATCGACTTCGGCGTTGTCCGACAGCAGCAGGTTGCGGTTGGT
>NZ_JAKFDR010000118.1:0-106086 GCF_036676035.1 Polaromonas sp. | reverse complement strand
GCGCTGCGGCTCCGCTGGCACCTGCGTGCCAGTGGACAGCGCGAACGGGCTCAGGCTGCGACTGAGCCGCGCCCTGCAAGGGTGACAACGCAGTGGGCTCCTGCCCACAAGGCGGAGCAACGCAGCATGGCGGGTCGAGCATGGTGCAATCGGGCGCATAGCGCTGTCACCCAGAAGGTGAACGTGAGCTAAGAGGGAAAAGTCAATGTGCATGCGGCTTTCCTGAAGTTTGCGAGCGGTCAACTGCTGTTTCCAGGATTGAAGCCGCACCCGGCCGAACGGGTCTTTTCTATTCGGGGTCAAAGCGCTGCCTGAAGGCGGCACAAAACTGCGGGCTGCCGCTGAGCGACAAAGTCACCGTGTGTCGCGGCGGCCCGGCCGGGCTCAGCTGGACCGCGAACTGCCGCGTGTTCTCGTCGTAAGTCATGGTTTCAAAGGCTGACCATTCCTGCTGGCCTTGCAGGTTGAAGTCCCACTCTCCGCCCTCGTCCAGCGGCGCCCGCAGGCCCGGGAAAGCCGCATGCGCCCAGTCGAGCACCAGCGCGATTTCAGCGCGGACCGCGGCGACGTGCTCGGGCCGGGTGGACGCCATCGCGTCAAACGTACCGATACCCTGCGGGTCCTCGCTGTAGTCAAAGTCCAGATAGTTCAATGTCAGGTTCGAGCTCATCGTTTTGCCGTTCTGACCGCGGACTGCAACAGCTTATGGCTGGGCCTGCTGCTCATCCCCCGTGCCCGTCGCCCTGGTTTTTGCCGTGGCAATTTTTGGCCAGTAGTTCGAGATAAAACGCATCGCCCTCGTTTTGGCGACTGCGTCAATCAAAGAGCGCTCGATTATGCGACTTTCCCTCCCTGACCGGCCCCGGCGAGATCGGCCTTGGCAACACACATTGCGCCAGCTTTGACGGCGACGCTTCTGCGGGAGTGTGGCTGTGGGCGTCCGGTGGCCAACCGGAAAAGTTTGCCTGATGATTTGATGGGATTGTCAGGAAATTGCAAGCGTCCGCATACCGGTGCACCGGCTCTGCAAAATCAGGGTTGCCCATCACGCAAAACTACCTAAGGGTCTGACCCGGTACCTGGGCGCCAGTCAGCTGGCTACGATGACCTGTTGCCTTTCATGGGCTGCCGCCCCGTGAACCTGTTCTTTTTATTTCTTATCTGCCGGAGAACAATTTGTCAGTGGAGTTCATTCTTGAAACACGCGGATTGACCAAGGAGTTCAAGGGCTTTGTGGCCGTCAACCAGGTCGATCTCAAGGTTCAGCGCGGGCATATCCACGCATTGATCGGGCCCAATGGCGCCGGCAAGACCACCTTTTTCAACCTGCTGACCAAGTTCCTGCATCCGACCTCGGGCACCATCACCTACAACGGCGCCGACATCACGCATGAGAAACCGGCGCAGACCGCGCGGCGCGGCATCGTGCGCTCGTTCCAGATTTCGGCCGTGTTTCCGCACATGACGGTGCTGGAAAACGTGCGCGCCGCCCTGCAGCGCAATCTGGGCACCTCGTTTCATTTCTGGAAATCCGAAGACACGCTGTTTCACCTGCATGCGCGGGCCCGCGAGCTGCTGGCCGAAGTGGATTTAAGCCATTTCGCCGATGAACTGACCGTGAACCTGCCCTATGGCCGCAAGCGCGCCCTGGAGCTGGCCACCACGCTGGCGCTGGAGCCCGAGCTGATGCTGCTCGACGAGCCCACGCAAGGCATGGGCCATGAAGACGTGGACCGCGTGACGCAGCTGATCAAAAAAGTCTCGGCCAAGCGCACCATCCTGATGGTGGAGCACAACATGAATGTGGTGTCGTCGATTGCCGACCGCATCACGGTGCTGCAGCGCGGCGCCATCATTGCCGACGGCCCCTATGCCGAAGTCTCGGCCAACCCGCTCGTCATCGAGGCCTACATGGGTACCACCAACACCGAATTACAAGGCGCTCACTGATGACTAAAGAGCTCCTCAAAATCGAAGGCCTGCACGCCTGGTACGGCGAGTCGCACATCCTGCATGGCGTCGACCTGACCGTCAATGAAGGCGAAGTGGTGACGCTGCTGGGCCGCAACGGCGCCGGGCGCACCACCACCATGCGCGCCATTGTCGGCATGACCGGCACGCGCAAGGGTTCGATCCGGATCAACGGCGAGGAAGCCATCAAGCTGGCGCCGCACAAGGTAGCGCGCCTGGGTGTAGGCTACTGCCCCGAAGAGCGCGGCATTTTTGCCAGCCTCAGCGCCGAAGAAAACCTGATGCTCCCGCCCACCATCGCGACCGGCGGCATGGGCATCGGCGAGATTTACGAGATGTTCCCCAACCTCAAGGAACGCGCCGGCAGCCCCGGCACGCGCCTGTCGGGCGGCGAGCAGCAGATGCTGGCCGTGGCGCGCATTTTGCGCACCGGCGCGCGGCTGCTGCTGCTCGATGAAATCTCCGAAGGCCTGGCGCCTGTGATCGTGCAAAAGCTCGCCGAGATGATCCTCACGCTCAAGGCCAAGGGTTACACCATCGTGCTGGTCGAGCAGAACTTTCGCTTTGCCGCGCCGCTGGCCGACCGTTTCTACGTCATGGAGCATGGCCGCATCGTCAAGCAGTTTTCCCAGTCCGGACTGCAAGACAACATGGGCATGCTGCAGGAGTATTTGGGGGTTTAGGCGGTTCACTGCCTGCCCCTGTTTTTATCAAGCGTTCTTGCTTTTCCAGTTCCCGTCCTCACCACCTCATGAAGGAGACCCCCATGAAACTCAAAGCTCTCATCGCCGCCATGGCCGTCGGCCTGTGCGCAGCCGCTTTTGCGCAGCAAAATACCGGCCCGGTCAAAATCGGCTTCATCACCGACATGTCCAGCCTGTATGCCGACATCGACGGCCCGGCCGGCGGTGAAATGATCAAGTGGGCCGCGCAGGATTTCGGCGGCAAGGTGCTGGGCCGCACTATCGAAGTGCTGACGGCCGACCACCAGAACAAGGCCGATGTGGCCAGCTCCAAGGCCCGCGAATGGATCGACAAGGACGGCCTGTCGATGCTGATCGGCGGCACCTCGTCTGGCACGGCCCTGGCCATGTCCAAGGTCGCGGCCGAAAAGAAGCGCCCCTTCATGGTGGTCGGCGCCGGCTCGGCCCGCCTGACCAATGAAGACTGCTCGCCTTATACCGTCCACTACGCCTACGACACCGTGGCCCTGGCCAAGGTAGCGGGCTCGGCCCTGGTCAAGGCCGGTGCCAAGAACTGGTACTTCCTGACGGCTGACTACGCCTTCGGCCACTCGCTGGAAGGCGACGCGTCCACGGTGGTCAAGGCCAACGGCGGCACGGTGGCCGGTGCGGTGCGCCACCCGCTCAACGCCGCCGACTTCTCGGCCTTCCTGCTGCAGGCCCAGTCGAGCAAGGCGCAGATCCTGGGCCTGGCCAACGCCGGCGGCGACTTCACCAACTCGATGAAGGCGGCCAAGGAATTCGGCATCAACAAGAGCATGAAGATCGCCGGCCTGCTGGTGTTCATCAACGATGTCCACAGCCTGGGCTTGTCCAACACCGAAGGCCTGCAGCTGGCCGACAGCTGGTACTGGAACCAGGACGACGCCTCACGCAAGTTCGCCAAGCGCTTCTTCGACAAGTACAAGCGCATGCCCTCCAGCCTGCAGGCCGCTGATTACTCTGCCGCGACGACCTACCTGAGCGCGGTGAAGGCCGCCGGCACCACCGATGCCGACAAGGTGATGGCGCAGATGAAGAGCACGCCGGCCAACGACTTCTACAGCAAGGGCAAAATCCGCGCCGATGGCCGCATGATCCACGACATGTACCTGTTCCAGGTCAAGAACGCCAAGGAGTCAACCACGCCGTGGGACTACTACAAGCTGGTGTCCAAGGTGCCCGGCGACCAGGCGTTCACCACCGCGGCCGAGTCCAAGTGCTCGCTGATCAAAAAATAAAGGTGAAAAGCAGCCGGCCTGCGGCCGGCTGCAACTTCTTCAAGACGGACTCATGGAAATATTCGGCATCCCCCACCAGGCATTTCTCGGCCAGCTGATGCTGGGGCTGGTCAATGGCGCGTTCTACGCCATGCTCAGTCTTGGCCTGGCCGTGATCTTCGGCCTGCTGGACATCGTGAACTTCGCGCATGGCGCCCTCTACATGCTGGGTGCCTTTGCCGCCTGGATCATGCTCGACAAGTTCGGCGTGAACTACTGGTTCGCGCTCATCCTTGCGCCCCTCATTGTCGGCGCGCTGGGGGTGGCGATCGAGCGCACCTTTCTCAAGCACCTGTACGGGCTGGACCCGCTGTACGGGCTGCTGCTCACTTTCGGCCTGTCGCTGATCGCCGAAGGTGTGTTCCGCGAGCAGTACGGCGTCTCCGGCCAGTCCTACCCGGTGCCGGAGCTGCTGTCCGGCGCCACCAACCTGGGCTTCATGGTCCTGCCCAACTACCGCGCCTGGGTTGTACTGGCCTCGCTGGCGGTCTGCCTGGGCACCTGGTTCCTGATAGAGCGCACCCGCCTGGGCGCCTACCTGCGCGCTGGCACCGAGAATGCCAAGCTGGTGCAGGCCTTCGGCGTCAACGTGCCGCTGATGGTGATGCTGACCTACGGCGCCGGCGCCGGCCTGGCGGCGTTCGCCGGCGTGCTGGCTGCCCCCATCATCCAGGTGACACCCCTGATGGGCTCCAACCTGATCATCGTGGTCTTCGCCGTGGTCGTGATCGGCGGCATGGGCTCCATCCTCGGCTCGGTCATCACTGGCCTGGGCCTCGGTGTGGTGGAGGGCCTGACCCGCGTGTTCTACCCGGAAGCTTCCAGCGTGGTGGTGTTCGTGGTGATGGTGATCGTGCTGATCCTGCGCCCCGCCGGCCTGTTTGGCAAGGAAGCCTAGATGTTGGCCCCCACGCTTTTCACTTCGTGTAATGCGCTGCCCCCCAGGGGGCGCTGCGCCTGCGGCCCGGCAAAGCCGGTTCCGCGGCCCCTGCTGGAACTGGAACCCCGCGCTCGCCACTTAGCTGTTCGATGGATATCTGAATGAATAACGCACAAAAATTGACCCGCATCACCTATGTGGCCATCCTGGCGCTGCTGCTCCTCGCGCCGGTCATCGGCCTGTACCCGGTGTTCGTGATGAAGCTGCTGTGCTTCGGCCTCTTCGCCTGCGCCTTCAACCTGCTGCTGGGCTTCACCGGCCTGCTGTCCTTCGGCCATGCTGCCTTTTTTGGCGGAGCCGCCTACATCACCGGCTGGTTCATCAAGTCCCAGGGCTGGACGCCCGAGTTGGGCATGTTCGCGGGCACGGTGACAGCTGCGTTCCTGGGCCTGATATTCGGCCTGGTCGCGATTCGCCGCCAGGGCATCTACTTCGCGATGATCACGCTGGCGCTGGCGCAGATGGTGTTCTTCATCTGCCTGCAGGCGCCTTTCACCGGCGGCGAGGACGGCCTGCAGGGTGTGCCCCGTGGCAAGCTGTTCGGTGTGTTGCCGCTGGCCTCGGACACGACCATGTACTACGTGGTGGTGGCGATCTTCATCGCCTGCTTCCTGGGCATCTCGCGCATCGTCACTTCGCCCTATGGCCAGGTGCTCAAGATGATCCGCGAGAACGAGCCCCGCGCCATCTCGCTGGGCTACCACGTGGACCGCTACAAGCTGCTGGCCTTTGTGCTGTCGGCCGGCCTGGCCGGCCTGGCCGGCTCGCTCAAAACGCTGGTCATGGGTTTTGCCACCCTGTCCGACGTGCACTGGTCCATGTCAGGCGAGGTGATCCTGATGACGCTGCTCGGCGGCGTGGGCACCTTCTTTGGCCCGGTGATGGGCGCCGGCATCGTGATCTCGCTGCAAAACCTGTTGGCCGACAAGGTCGGCTCCTGGGTGACCGTGATCATCGGTGCGATCTTCGTGATCTGCGTGCTGGCCTTCCGCAAGGGCGTGGTCGGCGAACTCAGCGCCTTCCTGGAACGTCGTCGCCGCGCGCCGGAACCCCTCGGTGCGCCACATCGGCCGGCGTCGCCAGCACCTGACCTGTCAGCGGTGGAGACTACTCAGCCATCGTAATTGCTATTAATTTGATAGCCAATTGCGCAATCTTCGCAAGGGCAGCGGGCCAGTTTTCCATATAAAGAAGGCGCCAAATCGGCCTGGAACAGGCCTCACCCCTTGACGCACACCACCTGCTTGAGGGTATGCACCACCTCGACCAGGTCCTGCTGCGCCTGCATCACCGCGTCGATGTCCTTGTAGGCGGCCGGCGTTTCGTCGATCACGTCCTTGTCCTTGCGGCACTCCACGCCCTCGGTCGCCGCACGGTGATCGGCCAGCGTGAAGCGGCGCCTGGCTTCGCCGCGGCTCATCACGCGGCCGGCGCCGTGCGAGCAGGACTCGAAGCTCTCGGGGTTGCCCTTGCCGCGCACGATGTAGCTGCGCGTGCCCATGCTGCCGGGAATGATGCCCAGCTCGCCGGCTCTCGCGCTGACCGCCCCCTTGCGCGTGACGTAGACGTCCTGGCCGAAGTGGTGTTCCTTCTGCACATAGTTGTGGTGGCAGTTCACGGCCTCGATGTGACTCTGGAAGTTCTTGCGGATCACCGTCTTCGCGGCCTCGATCACGCGGCGCATCATCACCTCGCGGTTCAGGCGCGCGAACTGCTGGGCCCAGCCCACCGCGCGCACATAGTCGCCGAAGTAGCGCGAGCCCTCTTCGAAGTAGGCCAGGTCGCGGTCGGGCAGTTGGACGTTGTTGCGCAGCGCGTCCTGCTTGGCCAGTTCGATGAACATCGTGCCGATGGCGTTGCCCACGCCGCGCGAGCCCGAGTGCAGCATGAACCAGACAAAGCCCTGCTCGTCCAGGCAGACCTCGATGAAATGGTTGCCGGTGCCCAGCGTCCCCAGGTGGTTGCGGTTATTGGTCTTGGCCAGCCTGGGGTAGTCACGGCACAGCTCGGTGAACACCGGCTCCAGTTGGGCCCAGGCCGTGTCCACCGCGCCCGGCACCTTGCTCCAGGCGCCGGGGTCGCGCGATCCCGGCGCGCGGCCATGCGGCACCGCGCGTTCGATCGCCGAGCGCAGCGGCGCCAGGTTGTCCGGCAGATCCCCGGCCGCCAGCGTGGTCTTGCAGGCGATCATGCCGCAGCCGATGTCCACCCCCACGGCCGCCGGAATGATGGCCTTGACGGTGGGAATGACGGAGCCGATGGTGGCGCCGATGCCGAAGTGCACGTCGGGCATGGCGGCGATGTGCTTGAAGACAATGGGCAGGCGCGCGGCATTGGTCAGCTGGCGCCTGGCTTCGTCCTCGATCGGCACGCCGCGCGTCCACATCTTCACCGGCACGCCGCCGGGCACGTCTTCATGGATGTAATTGGGTTCCATGCTGCTCCTTTCGCAAGCGAAGGCGCCAGCTTCCATTATGGTCTCAATGCAGCTTCAGCAGCCCGTCCGGCACCTGATCCAGACCCCCGAACACGGAGATTTTGTCGATGCGTCCGGCCGTGCGTGTCAGCGGCTTCAGATCTGGCGAAATTCCCGCCGGTAGGTCGAGGGCGAGGTGTTGAACGCCGCCGCGAAGTGCTGGCGCAGCGACACGGCCGAACCGAAGCCCGCATCGGCCGCGATCTGCTCGATGCTGCGGCGGGTGGACTCGAGCCGCTGCTGCGCCAGCGCGAGGCGCTGGTTCAGCAGCCACTGGCCCACCGTGGTGCCGGTGACCTGCCGGAAATGCCGCGTGAAGGTGCGGCGCGAGAGCAGCGCGCGGCGCGCCAGATCGTCCAGGCTGTGCGGGCGGTTCAAATGCTTTTGCACCCAGGCCAGCACGTCGGCCAGCCGATGGTCCGCGCCCGACGCAGGCAACGGCTGCTCCACATACTGGGCCTGCCCGCCCTGGCGGTGCGGCGCCACCACCATGCGCCGCGCCATGTGGTTGGCCACCTCGGCGCCATGCTCGGTGCGCAGCAGGTGCAGGCAGCAGTCGATGCCTGCGGCCGTGCCGGCCGAGGTAAGCACGTCGCCGTCGTCCACATACAGCACGTCGGGCCGCAGTTCGATCTGCGGGTAGCGCTGCGCGAAGGTGGGCGCCAGCGCCCAGTGCGTGGTGGCAGGCCGGCCATCAAGCAGCCCCGCCTCGGCCAGCACGAAGGCACCCAGACACAGGCCGACGATACGCGCGCCGCGCTGGTGGGCGGCGCGCAGGGCCTTGAGCAAGGCTTCGGGGGGTGGCCGGTAGTCCGGCTCGTTCGGGCTCAGCCATGAGGGAACGATGACGATGTCGGCCTTGGCCATGGCGGAGAGCTTGCGCACGCCGTCGACGCAAAAGCCCGCCGGCGTGCGCAACGGTCCCGCCTCCGGCGCACACACCAGCAGCTTGAAGCGCGGCATGCCGGGACTCGTCATCTCCTGGCCAAACACCAGGCAGGGCACGGAGAGGTGAAACGGGCTGATGCCGTCGAAGGCGACCACGGCCACGGTCTGGGCCGGGGTGTTTTTGGAGGATGGGGCAGGCATGGCCCGATTCTATCGATTTATGGCGCTCGGGCCACTTTCGCCAAATCGGGTTGAAACGAACAATCGATCCCATCAGCCACCTTTCTTCAACCCCCTTTCTTCAAGGAGAACTTCCATGACCACTGCCTCCCCGCGCCGCGCCCTCGTTGTGATCGACGTGCAGAACGAATATTTCACCGAAAACCTGCTGATCGACTACCCCCCGGTCGAACAGTCGCTGCCCAACATCGGCCGCGCCATGGACGCTGCGCGGGCCGCCGGCATTCCGGTGGTGGTGGTGCAGCACAGCGAGGCCGCCAGCGCGCCGCTGTTCGCCAAGGGCTCGCCCAGCTGGCAGCTCAACGAGGTGGTGGGAAGCCGCCCGCGCGACCACTACATCGAGAAGGCCTGGCCCAGCGTCTTCACCGGCACCGACTTCGCCGACTGGCTGCAACAGAACCAGATCGACACGCTGACCGTGATCGGCTACATGACGCACAACTGCGACGCCTCGACCATTTTCGAAGCCACGCATCGGGGCCTGAATGTCGAGTTCCTGCACGACGCCACCGGCGCCCTGGCCTACGCCAACACGGCCGGCAGCGCGACAGCCGAAGAAATCCACCGTGTGTTCAGCGTCGTGTTCCATACGCGCTTTGCCGCCGTCACCAGCACCGGCGACTGGATTGCAGCGGCCAAGGCCGGTCGGGCCATCCCGCGCGGCAACATCCCGGCCTCGTACGCGGCGGCCCGCGCGGAAGCGCTGGTCTAAATCCAATACCGCTCAGTTACTCAGTAGTCCGAAACGAAGGCGACGCCGCCCATGCTGTCATTCTGAGCAACGCGAAGAATCTTGCCAGCATACCGAGATCCTTCGCTGCGCTCAGGATGACAAAGTATGTCGTACTACTTTCGAACTGCTGAGTAAGCCGTTCGCCCTGAGCTTGTCGAAGAGTCGGGTCGCAAGGCTACAGGGGCTTCGACAAGCTCAGCCCGAACGGAGTGCGGCACCTGATTGAACCGTATTGGGCCTAAATCAGGCGCACCTTGACGCTCTTGCCCTTCACACGGCCGGCGTTGAGGCGCGCCTCGGCTTCCCGCGCGATGGCGCGGTCCACCGCGACATAGGTCGAGAACTCGTTGACATTGATCTTGCCGATCTGCTCTTTCCTGAATCCCATGTCGCCGGTCAGCGCGCCCAGCACGTCGCCCGCGCGGATTTTTTCCTTGCGGCCGCCGATGATCTGCAGCGTGGCCATGGGTGGCTGAAGCGGCTCCTGGCTGGCGGGGGTGAGCTCGGCCAGCTTGTGCCACTCCGATTCGCGGCCCTGCAGCTGCTCGATCTTGCCCACGTAGCCCATCTCGTCCATGCTGGCCAGGCTTAAAGCCAGGCCCTCCTCGCCGGCGCGGCCGGTACGGCCGACGCGGTGGATATGCACCTCAGAGTCGGGCGTGATGTCGACATTGATCACGGCTTCGAGCTGCGCGATGTCCAGCCCGCGCGCGGCCACGTCGGTGGCCACCAGCACCGAGCAGCTGCGGTTGGCAAACTGCACCAGCACCTGGTCGCGCTCACGCTGCTCCAGCTCGCCATACAGCGCCCGCGCGCTGAAACCCTGGGCCTGCAGCACGGCCAGCAGATCGCGGCACTGGGCCTTGGTGTTGCAAAACGCCAGCGTGCTGGCCGGGCGGAAGTGGTTGAGCAGCAGGCTCACCGCATGCAGGCGCTCGCTGTTCTTCACCTCGTACCAGCGCTGGCGGATCTGGCTGCCGGCGTGCTGCGTCTCCACCTTGACGGTGACCGGCTCGCGCATGAACTGGGCGCTGAGCCTGGCAATGCCCTCGGGGTAGGTGGCCGAGAACAGCAGGGTTTGCCGCTCATCGGGGCACTGTTTGGCCACGGTAGCGATGTCGTTGTAAAAGCCCATGTCGAGCATGCGGTCGGCCTCGTCCAGCACCAGGGTGTTGAGTGCGTCGATATTCAGCGTCTCGCGCTCCAGATGGTCCATGATGCGCCCCGGCGTGCCCACCACGATGTGGGCGCCGTTCTCAAGACTCGCCACCTGGTTGCGCAGCGGCACGCCGCCGCACAGTGTCACCACCTTGATGTTCTCTTCAGCGCGCGCGAGACGCCGGATTTCGGTCGTGACCTGGTCGGCCAGCTCGCGCGTCGGGCACAACACCACGGCCTGCACCGCAAAGCGGCGGGCATTGAGATTGGCCAGCAAAGCCAGCGCAAACGCCGCCGTCTTGCCGCTGCCGGTTTTGGCCTGGGCGATCAGGTCCTTGCCAAGCAGGGCGATCGGCAGGCTGGCGGCCTGGATCGGCGTCATGCTCAGGTAGCCCAACTGCTGTAAATTGGCCAGCACATGGGCCGGCAGGGACAAGGCGCTGAAATCGGAAGAGGAAGCTGGAGAGGAGGTCATGCCCCGATTATCGGCCCGGCCCTGAAGCTTGGGAAAACCCCGCTACCGGGCTGATGTCGAACGTCTACTATTGGGAATCACTGGAGGCCCTGCAGGCCTTGATGCAGTATCCGCGGCACCTCGAGGCCAAGGCCGCGCATGCCTGGTGGCTAGTGTGGTGTTGCACGCTAGACGGGTACAAGGTCGTCATTTTGCAGGTGCTTCGCACTTATGGCGGCGCGGGCCTTGGACTGGTGAGCGAGTTGGCGCAGACTACGGTCGCTTCGCATTGATGAAGCCGGCGCCGCAAAACAGCGTATCAGCGCACTGATTGTTCACGGCCTGGAAACAGACAAGTGCTTCGCGCCTTCTTACTCTGAAGGCGAGACTTCGGGACACTAGCCTGCATCGCAACCAAACAGTGCAGCCGCACCGAGATTCGAAATGCAACCCACTTCCGCCTCCGTCGATGCCATTGCATCGGCCCGCGTGCCCAACCCACCTTCCAGAGCCGCCTGGCTTGCCGTAGGCTCCATCGCCGTCGGCACATTCTCTATGGTGACGACCGAGTTCCTGCCGGTCGGCTTGCTGACCGACATCGCAGCCGGCCTGAGCATCACGGAAGGCACCGCCGGCCTGATGGTCACGGTACCGGGCATTCTCGCCGCGCTGGCGGGCCCCGCCTTGATCGTCGCCTCCGGCCGGCTGGACCGCCGCGCCGTGATGATCGCGCTCACCGCGATGCTGGTTGTCTCCAACGCCGTGGCTGCGATGGCGCCCAACCTGGTCACGCTGCTGGCGGCACGGCTGCTGCTGGGCCTGTGCATCGGCGGCTTCTGGACATTCGCCCCCGGCGCGGCCACGCAACTCGTGCCGCCCGCCTCGCAGGCAAGAGCCATGTCGCTCGTGCTCATGGGGGTGTCGGTGGCCACCGTGCTGGGTGTGCCGCTCAGCGCCTTCATCGGCAACCTGGCCGGTTGGCGCGCCGCCTTCGCAGCCAACGGCCTGCTGGCTGCCGTGGTGCTGGCCGCGCAGTTCTGGCTGCTCCCCGCCATGCCGCCGACGCGCGCGATCAAGGCACGCGATCTGCTGACACCGCTGACGCGCCGCCTCGCGCAGGTCGGCCTCCTGATGACATTGCTACTCATTGCCGGGCACTTTGCGGCGTACACCTATCTGCGGCCGCTGCTGGAGCAGGTGTTCGGCCTGCCCCCGCGCTTGGTCTCGGCCTTGCTGCTGGTCTATGGCGCCGCGGGCTTTGTCGGCACGTTCCTCGGGGGCAGCCTCGCGGCGCGCAGCGTTCGCGCAACGGCGGTGCTGACCAGCCTGCTGATCGCGTCCGCGCTGCTGCTTTCCACCATGATCGGCGGCGGCATCGTTGGCGCGGCGGCAGTGGTTGTGCTGTGGGGCATCGCGTTCGGCCTGGTGCCTGTGGCAGTGACCGCCTGGATGCTCAACGCCGTGCCCGACATGCCCGAAGCCGGCCAGGCCCTGCTCGTCAGCGCCTTCCAGGTGGCGATTGCCACGGGCTCGCTGCTCGGCGGGGTCGTGGTCGACGGCTACGGGATTTCCAACACCATGCTGCTGGCAAGCGTGTTGGCAGCGGCGGCGGCTGTGGTGGCGGGAACCTTGGGGTATGCGCGCCGCTATGCGGTTGCGGCGTGACGGGCTTGGGCGTGTAGTTCCAGCCGGCCGCGCAACGTGGACCCTCCTCGCTATTAAATCCAATGGGTAATCCCCCGGCTGTGCCGGGGGATTACCCATTGGATTTACGGATAAATTCTTAGTCTCGGCTGGGCCAATATTCGGAAAATCAAGGGTACCCGAAGCATGTCCGCTCGATGGAAGGGCTGGACGTCATTGCGCTGCAGGATGGTGCTTTCCTACTCGTCGGTAAGGATCTGCTGAGTCACGTTATCGACCACCACGGGACTTTCGAAGTAGGTTACGGTCGGATCAGTGCCGTACTTCTCCCGGACGAACGAGCGCCATGATTCTGTGTACATTGCTTCTGCCTCTGGCCTCGAATTCCAAAGGTAGACGCCACCTGCTGTTGCTCCGTCCTGGGAGAGCACGTAGTGTTTGCGAAACAAACCTTGTACGCCTCGATACTTTGGCGCGGTGCTCAGGAAGATGCTGCGGGCTTCCTCGCGAGTGATTGGCTTTGGCAAAGTGAACGTAGTAAAGACGATGATCATCTGCACCTCCTGGTGTACTGTGTGGCCGATGAGGCCCAATGAGGCAAAGAACTAAAAATACAGCTTCACCGATGAAGGAATACCGGTTGCCGCTTCTCCACGAAAGCAGCCGTTCCCTCCCTCGCATCCGGTGAAGCCGCAGCGATCATGAATTGCGCCGCCTCGATGGCCAGGCCTTCGTCGATTGAGACATTGAGGCCGCGCGTGACGGCGCGCAGCGAGGCGGTCACGGCCACGGCTGAGTTGGCCGCAATCAAATCCGCCATGCGCAGACAGGCAGGCAGCAAGTCTTCCGCCCCCACCACATGGTTGATGAGCCCGATCAGCAATGCCTCTTCCGCACTGATGGCCTCCCCCGTCAGGATCATTTCGTTGGCGCGCTTGCGGCCTATGTGGCGCGGCAGGCGTTGCGTGCCGCCAAAAGGAGGAGGAAAACCCAGCCGGATTTCAGGTTTGGCAAACGTCGCGTGGCGAGCCGCAATCGCCAGGCTGCAGGCCTCCATGGTTTCACAGCCCCCGCCGAAGGCGATGCCGTTCACGGCTGCAATGATGGGTTTAGGGTAATTTTCGATCCGGCGCGTCATGGCCTGGCCGCGCGCAACGAAGCGCCGGTAGGCTGTTTCGGGCGATGAGGCAACATCGGGCGCGAAACCGGTGATGTCCGCGCCTGCACTGAAGGCCTTGTTGCCCCGCCCGGTCAGCACCAGGCAGCGTACGGTGTCGTCGCGCTCCAGCGCATCGAGCCGGTCCATCAGTTCGTCGATGAGTTCGTAGCTCAGGGCGTTGAGTTTTTCGGGGCGGTTCAGCGTCAGCACCACGTGCTGGCCGCGGCGCTCGGTTTCCAATAGCATGCCGTAGTCTCCTGGAGGGTTTAGGTTTAGGTTTAGATTTGGTTTTAGGGCTGGGAAGCAAAGGCGATGCGGCTGCAGGCGCCGTGACGCCGCAGCCCGCTCACGTAGTAGTCGGCGGCCCGCTGCGCCACGAAGGCCTGGCCGCGGTCCAGCACGACGTCGCCGGCTATAGCGTCGCTGGTGATCCAGACGCCGCCCCGGGTGCAGGTCAAGGCCTCGCCAGGGTGCAGGTGCAGGGCTTGGGGAATGAGCCCGACCTTCAGTGGGGATTGCAATGCGCTCATGATGGTCTCCTTCAAAACTGTGATCTGATTCTTCTCTGGAACCGGCCCGCGTGGCCGGATGGTTTGTCATCCGGGGTATTCCAAACATTCATGCCATGCTCAACAGCTCTTCATCCCACTCCCTTCGTGCGATGTCACTCGACGCGATCCGCGGCTTTGAGTCGGCAGCCCGCCACCTGAGCTTCACCGCTGCGGCCGAGGAGCTTTGCATCACGCAGTCAGCCGTGAGCAAGCAGGTGAAAAGCCTTGAAGACGCGCTCGGCATGGCGCTGTTCCTGCGCGGCGGCAAGGGGCTGAGCCTGACACCCGAGGGCCGGCAGCTCTATGAGGCGGCCCGTGCATCGCTGGCGCAACTGGCCACCGCCATTGACCGCCTGCTGGCCGTGGACCGGGTGTCGGTCTCGGTCACCACCACGCCGTCTTTTGCCGCGCTGTGGCTGGCGCCCAAGCTGGCGAAGTTTCAGGCGCTGGAGCCGGCCATCGATGTACGCGTCGACGCCTCGGAGGCCAGGCTCAACCTTGAGCGCGAAGGCATGGACCTTGCGGTGCGGCTCAGTCCGCTGCAGGCCGGCACGGAAGGCCCGCCGCCCTTGCTGCAGGAGCAGGTGATGCTCGTGGCGGCGCCGGCCATCGCGGCGCGCATCGCCTCTGCCGCGGACATACTGCACGTGCCGCTGCTCGTTTACTACGACCCGGCGATGCGCTTTCCCTGGATGTCCTGGACTGCATGGTACGAACGCCTGAGCCTGCGGCAGTCGCCGCAGCAGCCCTGCCTGTATTTCTCGCAGTACGAACATGTGCTCAACGCCGCCGTGCAGGGCGCAGGCGTGGCCATGGGGCGCACACCGCTGGTGCTGCCCCTGCTCCGGAGCGGCCAGCTTCAGGTGGTCCTGCCCGGCCAGACGGTCGAGGGCATGGCTTACCGCATCGTCACCTCGGCCCACAGCGCGGAGCGGCCGGCCGTGCAGAAATTCCGCGAGTGGCTTGAACGCGAACTCACGCTCGAGGTGATCGGCTGATCCCCCGCAGCGGCGGATTCCTGGAGGCTCAGGTCCAGGCGCCGGTGGCCTCCAGCACGGGTGACAGCTCCGCCGGGCCCCAACGCAGGGGCAGCGAGGCCTCCACCCGCTTCATCGACTGCACCTTGAAACGCAGCAGGCGCTGGGCGCCGTCAAAGGCCGCCACTTCAGGGCCATCCCAGATGATGTCTGCCGTGACCGCCAGGTACAACAGGTCACCGTTGTCAAAATCGATGAACAGCAGGCCGGCCCGCGGATTGACCGCAATATTGCCCAGGGTGTTGAAGAAAAAATTGCCCATGAAATCCGGCACCGTGAGCGTGCCGTCGGCGTCCACCCGCACAAAGCCTGGTTTGCCGCCTCGGTGCGACACGTCCACACCGCCGGCCCGGCCCGCCTCCAGCTGGTCGCCCGCATAGGCGGTGGCGATGTAGAGGGTGTCGGCCGCTTCAATCATGCGGCGCGCCGCATCATCAAGTTGCGCGGCGCTGTGCACGGCCGGGCTGCCGGACCGGTGGCCTTCTACATACACCGGCTCGCGGGCCTGGATGTATTTGGGGCAGTTGCCAAAGCTCTGGCTCAACTGCACCCTGAACCCCGACGCATTCAAGCCCTGCACCACGCCGTTCATGCGGTTGCGCCGCCGGGTGTGGGGCTCTATGCCCAGCAGACCGATGGCAGCACCGTCGGCCAGTGTCGCCTGCAACGGATCGGCCGGCAGGGGCCGTGCCTGCAGCACCAATTGCTGCGGATCGGGGGACTGAATGAAACCGGGCGGCGCCGCCAGCACAGAGGCCCAGGGTTGGCCGGCGTCATCCACGGTCCCGGCAATCACAAAAGGCAATTGCCCGAAAAATTCGCGGTGCTGCTCCGGCATGAAATCCCGGATCACGCGCGGGCCGAGCTGCGCCAGCCGGTCCCGCACGCCCACGCGCTCCTGCACCGCGCGCTCGCCTTCGTGAAATGTGGCGCTGCTCATTGGGTAACCTCCGCGCTATGCGCTACGGTATTGGCTACGACGTCACAAGCGCTTCGCGCAGTTGTGAGTCTTCGCCGCAACTTCGTTGTCGCCTTGGGAGCGGCCCGGCGGCTCATGCCGCCAGCCCGATGGGTGTTTTGACCATGGGCACAAAACGCGGCAGGGCCTCGATGCGGGCCAGCCAGGCGCGCAGATGGGGGTAAGGCGCCAGCGAGACATTGCCTTCGGGCGCGCGGGCAATGTAGCTGTAATTGGCAATGTCGGCCAAGGTGGGCGTGCTACCCGCCAGAAACGCCGACTGCCCCAACTGCTGCTCCATCACGGTGAACAGGGCATGGGCACGGGCAATGGCGACATCGGGACTGTCCGGCCTTTTGAAGAGCTGGATAACCCGCGCCGCGGCGGGCCCGAACGCCAGCTGGCCGGCGGCCACCGACAACCAGCGCTGCACTGCGGCAGCGGCCAGAGGCTCGCGCGGCAGCCACTGCTCGGCGTTGGCCGCATAACGCCCTGCGAGGTACACCAAAATGGCGTTGGAATCGGCCAGGGTGACGTCCCCGTCCTGAATCACCGGCACTTGGCCGAAAGCATTCATGGCCAGGAATTCAGGTGTTTTGTGCCCCCTGGCGGCAAGGTCGATATCCACTGGCTCAAACGGCAGGCCGAGCAAAGACAGAAACAGTTCCACCCGGTGGGAGTGGCCGGAGATCCTGGAGCGATAAAGCTTGATGGGCTGCGCGGGGCGCGTAGGGAAGGTTGAAGCAGCGGCTGGGCTCATGATGATCTTTCAGGAAGTTGGTTGGACAAGCTGGATTCTGTTTCATCCATTAACTTGAATAAATAGTCAAAACAGAATTTAACTACTCCGTTAAGTGAATCAATTTGAATTAGCATTCAACCCATGGACAAGCTCAGGGCCATGCAGGCCTTTATTCACATAGCCGAAGAGGGCAGCCTGACCGCCGCGGCCCGCGTCATGGCTTCGTCGTTGCCGGCCATGGTGCGTACGCTGGCCGGCTTTGAGGCGCAGCTGGGTGTGCGCCTGTTCAACCGGACCACGCGGCGCATTTCGCTGACCGAAGAAGGCCGGCGGCACCTGGAGAGCTGCCGACAGGTGCTGGCGGCCATCGATGACGCCGAGGCGGCGCTGACGGCAGAAGCCGGGGAGCCGGCGGGCCACCTGACCATCACCGCGCCCATGTTGTTCGGCCAAATGCATGTGGCGCCCGCCGTGACGCGTTTTGTGCAGCAGCACGAGAAGATGCGCTGCAGTGTGGTGCTGCTGGACCGCGTGGTCAACCTGCTTGAAGAGGGCATTGACGTGGGCATTCGCATTGGCGAGCTCGAAGACTCCAGCCTGGTCGCTCAGCCCGTGGGCCACATCCGGCACCTGGTGGTGGCCAGCCCGGCCTGGCTGCGCCGCCACGGCGTGCCCCAACATCCCAAAGACCTCCTGAAAGCCAACTGCGTGCGTGTGACCGACCATGCCCCCACGTGGGGACCGTTCAATGACCAGGGCCGGCAGCTGCGTTTGGCGGTCAGTGGTAATCTGGAGTTCAACCAGATCGCTCCGGCCGTTGCAGCTTGCGTGGCGGGCGCGGGCTTGGGCATGTTTCTGTCTTATCAGGTGGCACCGTTTCTGCAAAATAAACAACTGCGCACCGTGCTGGAGGATTTTGAGCCGCCGATTCGCCCCATTCACGTGGTCTACCCGCATGCCCGCCTGCTGCCCAAACGTACCCGGGTGTTCATTGAGTGGATAAAAAAAGAACTCCAGGACTTCCAGTCCTGAAAGGAAAAAACGCATGCAGACTTTTGACTTCGATCTCTTCGTCATCGGTGGCGGCAGCGGCGGCGTACGGGCCGCGCGCATGGCGGCGCAGCGCGGCGCGCGCGTGGCGCTGGCCGAAGCGGGCGCCATGGGCGGCACCTGCGTCAATGTGGGCTGCATTCCGAAGAAGCTCTACAGCTATGCCGCGCATTACGCCGAGTCGTTTGAAGAGTCGCATGGCTTTGGCTGGGTCGGGACGGCCCCCCAGCTGGACTGGGAACTGCTCAAGGCCAACCGGGCGCGCGAGATCAGCCGCCTCAATGGCGTGTACCTCCAGCTGCTCGACAGTGCCGGGGTGCAGACCCTCAGGGGCTGGGCCACCCTGCTGGACGCCCACGCCATCGACGTGGCAGGCCAGCGCTACACGGCCCAAAACATCCTGATTGCCACGGGCGGTGCGCCCACCATCCCCGACGTGCCGGGACGTGAGCTGGTGGTGACGTCCGACGACATGTTTGACCTGAACCCCTTCCCCAAGCGCCTGCTGGTGGTTGGCGGTGGCTATATCGCCTGCGAATTTGCCTCCATCTTCAACGGTCTCGGCGCACAGGTCACGCAGGTGCACCGCCGCGACAAGCTCCTCACGGGGTTTGACGACGATGTGCGCCGTTTTCTCGCCAGCGAAATGAGCAAGACCGGCGTCAAGCTGCAGCTGGGCGCAGAAGTGGCCGCCATCACCCAAACCGCCGAGGGGCTGCGGGTTGACCTGAAAGACGGCAGCCAGGGACCGTTCGTGGTCGACACCGTGCTGTATGCCACCGGCCGGCGGCCCAATACCCGCGGACTCGGGCTGGAAGATGCCGGCGTGGCCGTCAACGCCCACGGAGCGATTGAGGTGAACGAGCGCTACCAAAGTTCGGTGGCGTCCCTTTATGCGCTGGGCGATGTCACCGCGCGCCTTCAGCTCACGCCGGTGGCGCTGGGTGAAGCCATGGTGGTGGTGGACCAGCTGTTCGGCCCGGCCGCCGGCAAGGCGCCGCGCAGCATGAGCTACGACTTCATCCCCACCGCCGTGTTCACCCACCCCAACATTGGCACGGTCGGTTATTCGGAGGCCGAGGCGCGCGAGAAGTTTGCCAGCATCAGCGTGTACCGCAGCGATTTCAAGGCGCTCAGGCACACGCTCAGCAACAGCACCGAGCGCACACTCATGAAGCTGCTGGTCGACGACGCCTCGGACCGCGTGGTGGGCTTGCACATGGTGGGGCCCGATGCCGGCGAGATCGTGCAGGGCTTTGCCGTGGCGATGAAGGCCGGCGCCACCAAGGCGGTGTTTGACAGCACCATTGGCATCCACCCCACGGCGGCTGAAGAATTCGTCACCATGCGTGAACCCGTGAAATCCCCCACCTGAAAGGCCCCTGTACATGCCTTACCTGCCCACTTTCATCGCCCCCAGCCGCTACACCGACCCCGCCGCCGCGCTGGCGCAGGTGCGAGCGATTTACGACCAGCAGATTGCCCACCTGCGTGATGCCATGCAGCGCTATGTGGCCGGTGAAACACTGCCCGGCCATGTGCGCGCCTGCTACCCCTTTGTGCGCGTCCACACCGTCACGGTGGCGCGCACCCCGGCCGCCCCCGACAGCGCCCGGCTGAGTTACGGTTTTGTCGCCGGGCCCGGCCGTTTTGAAACCACGCTGACGCGCCCCGACCTGTATGGCGACTACTACCTGGAGCAGTTCCGCCTGCTGCTGCAAAACCACCAGGTCGAGTTGGAGATAGGCACCAGCACGCAGCCGATTCCGGTGCATTTTTCGTTTGCCGAACGCGACCACATCGAAGGCAACCTGAGCGTGGCGCGCCGCATGCTGATGCGCGATGTGTTTGACCTGCCCGACCTGGCGGCGATGGATGATGGCATTGCCAACGGCACGCACGAGCCCAGGCCCGGCGAGGCCCAGCCCCTGTCGCTGTTCACGGCGGCCCGGGTCGATTACTCGCTGCAGCGCCTGCGCCACTACACCGGCACCTCGCCCGACTGGTTCCAGAACTTCGTGCTGTTCACCAACTACCAGTTCTACATCGACGAGTTTGTGCGGCTTGGCCACGAAGAGATGGCCAAGCCCGACAGCGAGTACATCGCCTTTGTCGAGCCCGGCAATGTGGTGACGCGCCGCACCGGCCTGCCTGCTGAAGCAAGTGACGCGCTGGGCACACCGCCGCCCCGGCTGCCGCAAATGCCGGGCTACCACCTGATGCGCGCCGACCGCAGCGGCATCACCATGGTCAACATCGGCGTGGGCCCGGCCAACGCCAAGACCATCACCGACCACATTGCCGTGCTGCGGCCTCACACCTGGATCATGCTGGGCCACTGCGCCGGCCTGCGCAACAGCCAGCAGTTGGGCGACTACGTGCTGGCGCACGGCTATGTGCGCGAGGACCATGTGCTGGACGAAGAGCTGCCGCTGTGGGTGCCTATCCCGGCGCTGGCCGAAATCCAGGTCGCATTGGAGCGCGCCGTGGCCGACGTGACCCAAGTCAAGGGCTCGGCGCTCAAAAGCATCATGCGCACCGGCACCGTGGCCTCGACCGACAACCGCAACTGGGAGCTGCTGCCAGCCAACCAGCCGCAGCGCCGCTTCAGCCAGAGCCGGGCGATCGCCCTCGACATGGAAAGCGCCACGATCGCGGCCAACGGTTTCCGCTTCCGTGTGCCCTACGGCACCCTGCTTTGCGTGAGCGACAAGCCGCTGCACGGCGAGATCAAGCTGCCGGGCATGGCCGACCACTTCTACCGCGAGCGGGTGGACCAGCATCTGCGCATAGGCATCCGCGCGGTGGAGCTGCTGCGCGGCCAAGGCATCAACCAGCTGCACAGCCGCAAGCTGCGCAGCTTTGCCGAGGTAGCCTTCCAGTAATTCGGCGAAGTTTTACGCTATTTTTTGATAGCTGTTTGCGCACATATTGATTGGGATCAAGCCCGTTTTGATGCATGCCAACGGGCTTGACAGGCTCCCCGCCACACAAGCCAAGCACCTACCCTGCCCGCCTCAGTCGGCGGACAGTTTCGCCAGCTGAACCACGCGCTTCCACTTGACCAGCTCGCTGCTGACCAGGGTGCGCAGCTGTTCCGGGCTGCTGGTCTCCACATCGGCACCCTGGTCCTCGATGCGCTTGATGGTGTCCTTGTCGTTCAGCACCTTGTTGAGCGCGGTGTTGATCTTGTCCACCACGGCCTTGGGCGTTTTGGCCGGCGCAAACAGGGCGTACCACTGGGTCACGTCCACACCGTCCACGCCCAGCTCCTTGAGCGTGGGCACGTCGGGCAGCGCGCTGGAGCGGCGCGGGCCCGCCACGGCGACGGCCTGCAGCTTGCCGCCCTTGACATGCGGCAGCGCGCTGAACAGGCTGGGGAACATCACGTGGGTGTGCCCGCCTATCGTGTCGGAGAGTGCCGGTGCCGAGCCCTTGTAGGGCACGTGCAGCAGGCCGATATTCGCATTGAGCTTGAACAGCTCGGCGGCAAAATGCGGCGCCGTGCCGTTCCCGGCCGACGCGTAGCTGTATTTGTCGCGCTGGGTTTTCAGCATCGCCATCAGGTCCTTGCCGTCCCTGGCTTTCAGCCCCGGGTTCACCACCATCAGCGTGGGCGAATAGCCCACCAGGCCGATGGGTTCGAAGTCGGCCACCGGGTCGTAGCGCAGCTTTTGCAGGGCCGGGTTCATGGCGTGGGTGGCCACATAGCCGAACAGGATGGTGTAGCCGTCGGGCGCGGCCCTGGCGACGGCTTCAGAAGCGATCGCCCCGTTGGCGCCGGGCTTGTTGTCGACAATCACGGTCTGGCCCAGCAACGGTCCCATCTTCTGGGCAACGATGCGGGCCATGGCGTCATTGCCGCCACCAGCGGCCGTGGGCACGACGATGGTGATGGTCTTGTCCGGGTAGGCCTGCGCAGCAGCCGCGCACAAGGCCAGGGCCAGACCCGACAGCAGCGGACGGGCGTGTTTCATCAAACGGTTCATGGTCAGTCTCCTCAGTGGGTCAACAGGCGCGCAGGGAGATGCAGTTCCCCTTGCATGATTTTTCGGGCGGTGCGGATAACGGAGGCCTGGCTCACGCGCAGCCCCTCGCGGCCGTCCTGCAGGTCGGCCGCAATCTGGATCGCGCCGGATGGGTGCAGCACGCGCAGCGTGTGGTGGCCGGGTGCCAGCGCCTTGCCGCTGGCCACGGTGCCCGGCAGCGCCAGGGCGGTGGCCACGCCGATGGCGCCGGTCACCGCATGCGCCGTGTGGCAGCGCCTGGGCGTGAAGTAGCGCGACACGATGGCGCCCGGCTCCCCGCGCGGACTGACCAGCACCGGCTTGGGCACCACGCTGGCAGAGACATCGCCCAGCCCCATGAGGGCGCCGGCCTGGCAGCGAATGCGCTCCAGCCGCTCCAGCAGGCCGGGGGTGGCATCGAGTTCAGCGGCCGATTCGCGACCGGTGACGCCCAGGCTGGCCGCCCGGATCAGCACCATGGGCATGGCCGCGTCAATGCAAGTCACCGCCACCCCGTCGATCCAATCGATGCGCTGGCCGGTCGGAAACAGCTGCCCCGTCACCGCGCCCCAGGCATCGAGAAAGGTCAGGTGGATAGGCGCTGCCGGGCCCGACACACCGTCGATGCACACGTCGCCGTCATAGGTCACGCGGCCGCCGGGCGTCTGCACCGTCACGTCGATGCGGGCGCCGGTGTTGACGTTGTGCACCCGCACCGAGGTGATGCCGTCGCTGGCCTGGATCAGGCCCTGCTCGATGGCAAACGGTGCCACCCCGGCCAGCATGTTGCCGCAGTTGGGGCGCGTGTCCACCGTCTGCTGGCCCACGCCCACCTGCGCAAACAGGTAGTCCACATCGCAGTCCACCCGCGACGAGCGCGACACGATGGCGACCTTGCTGGTGAGGGAGTTGCCGCCACCCAGCCCGTCAATCTGGGTCAGATCCGACGAGCCTATCGCGCTGAGCAGGACCTGGTCGCGTTCGGCCGGGCTCTCGGGCAGCCAGTCGCGCAGGAAGAAGGGGCCGCGTGATGTGCCTGCACGCATCAGGACGCAGGGAAGTGAAGTGTTCATGGAACGAATGATGGAAGTTCACAAGAATTTTGTAAATTGCAACTTTCAGAACTATTGATGCAAAATACTGAATACCTACTTCTTCGTTGGCGACACCATGAGCATCAACTTTGACCTGCATGATCTGCAGGCTTTTGCCTCGGCGGCCGAGCTCGGCAACTTCCGCAAGGCGGCCGAAGCCGTGCACATCTCCCAGCCCGCCTTCAGCCGCCGCATCGACAAGCTGGAAGAAGCACTGGGTGTGCGGCTGATCGACCGCAACACCCGCAGCATGAACCTGACCGGCGTGGGCCGCGACTTCGCGCGCAAGGTGCGCCAGCTGCTGGACGACCTCGATGAAACCCTGCTCGGCATCCGCGAGGTGGGCGCCACGCGCACGGGCGAGATCACCGTGGCCTGCGTGCCGTCGGCGGTGTACTATTTCCTGCCGCAGGTGCTGCGCACCTACCACGCGCGCTACCCGCGCATCCGCATCAAGGTGCACGACGCGAGCGCCAACGAGGTGCTGTCGGTGGTGGCGAGCGGCCAGGCCGACTTCGGTGTCAACTTCATCGGCAACGACGAACCCGGCATCGAATTCCGCACCATCCTCGAAGAACGCTTTGTCGCCGCCTGCCGCAAGGACCACCCGTTGGCGAAGAAACGCAAGGTCAGCTGGAGCGAGCTGGGGCAGTACGACTTCATGTCGGTCTCCAAGTCATCGGGCAACCGCATGCTGCTGGACCTGGCGCTGGCCGGCGTTGAATTGCGGCCGCAGAGCATTTACGAAGCCCAGCACGTCACCACACTGCTCGGTCTGGTGGAGGCCGGCATGGGCGTGGCCGCCGTGCCGGCCCTGGCCATGCCGGCAGCCGACCACCCGGTGCTGGCCAGCGTGCCGCTGCACGACCCGGTGGTGACGCGCCGCATCGGACTGATACGGCGCAAGGGCCGCAGCTTCACACCGGCGGCCGAACGGCTTTACGAACTGCTGTCGGACCTGCGCAAGGGACGCCGCGGCGCCCGCAAGACCACCGCCACCTGAATACTGCCCGTGGCGTTCGTACCAAAGACAGCGCCGAGCGTGCGGCGCAGGCCATGCGTTGAGCTTGCCATCAATCATGACGGGGCATGATGGGACTGCGTTACCGTTCGCCCTAAGGTATCGAAGGGCTTTTAAGGCTTCAACAAGCTCAGTCCGAACGGGAGGAGTTTTGCGGTGCGTCCCTAAGGCTGGCGCGGCTTGACTTTGGAAGCCGCGAGCCGGGCATGGGCCCGTGCCACTTCCACATCCGCATCAAACGCCAGCGCCACCCCCATGCGGCGCTTGACAAAGCTCTCGGGCTTGCCGAACAGGCGGATGTCGGTGTTGGGCACGCGCAGCGCATCGGCCACGCCGTCAAACACCAGGCCTTGCGCATCGATGCCACCGTAAATCACGGCGCTGGCGCCCGGGCTTTTGAGCGCGGTGTTGACCGGCAGGCCGAGAATGGCGCGCGCGTGCAGTTCAAACTCGTTTTGCCACTGGGTGCACAGGGTCACCATGCCGGTGTCATGCGGGCGCGGACTGACCTCGCTGAACCACACCTCGTCGCCCTTGACGAACAACTCCACGCCAAACAGGCCCAGCCCGGAGGGCTTGCCGTCAAGGCCAACTCCGAGGTTGTCGGTCACGGCCCTGGCAATGTCGCGGCTTTTCTGCAGCGCCGCCGCACGCATCGGGTGCGGCTGCCAGCTTTCCACATAGTCGCCGCTGACCTGAAGGTGGCCGATGGGCTCGCAAAAATGCGTTTCGACCTGTCCGTCTGCGCCGCGTGCGCGCACCGTGAGCTGGGTGATCTCGTAATCGAAGTCTATGAAGCCTTCGACAATCACCCGGCCGCGGCTCACACGGCCACCGGACATGGCATAGTCCCAGGCGGCTTTCACGTCGGCCGGCCCGGCAATCTTGCTTTGGCCCTTGCCCGATGAGCTCATCACCGGCTTGACGATGCAGGGGTAGCCAATCTTGCCGTCAATCGCAGCCTGCAGTTCCTGCAGCGAATCGCAAAACACATAGGGGCTGGTCGGCAGGCCCAGCGTCTCGGCGGCCAGGCGGCGAATCCCTTCGCGGTCCATGGTCAGGCGTGCGGCGCGCGCCGTCGGGATCACGCGCACCGTGCCGGCGGCCTCCAGTGCTTCGAGCATGTCGGTGGCGATCGCTTCAATCTCGGGCACGACCAGGTGCGGCTTTTCTTTTTCAATCAGCGCCTTGAGCTGCGCCGGATCGCTCATGGTGATGGTGCGGGCGTGGTGGGCGACCTGCTGGCCAGGGGCGTTGTCGTAGCGGTCTACCGCGATGGTTTCCACGCCCAGGCGCTGCAGGGCAATCAGCACCTCTTTGCCGAGCTCGCCGGAGCCCAGCAGCATGACTCGGGTGGCGTGGGATGAGTAAGGGGTTCCAAGGGTGGTCATGAGGCAGGTAGAAATAAGAAAGTAAGGAGGGTGTCGAACGGAACCATGCAATTTACCGCAAGTCGCGGGCCGCCCGGCCCAGGCCGCTCTTCACCGCTTGGGTCACAATGTATTGATGAACCAAGTTGCCAGTTCTTCGGCACCCTCCCCCATCTTTTCCGTGCGGGGTCTTCACAAGCGCTACGCCGCCGCCACGGTGGTCGAGAATCTCTCATTCGACATCGCGCCGGGTGAGTGCCTGGGCGTGATCGGCCCCAACGGCGCGGGCAAGACCACCACCATCCGCATGTGCCTGGGCCTGACCGCGCCGGATGCGGGCGGCATCGCCTATTTTTCGGACAGCGGCAGCACGCCGGGCCTGCAGATGCCGCAGGACGCGCTGGCCATCAAGGCGCAGCTGGGGGTGGTCAGCCAGTTCGACACGCTGGATCCGGACTTCAGCTGCGCCGAGAACCTGCTGGTCTACGGCCGTTATTTCGGCATGAAGGATGCGCAGATCCGCGAGCGCATCCCCCGACTGCTGGAGTTCGCCGCGCTCTCGCACAAGGCCAACGCCAAACCCGGCGAGCTGTCGGGCGGCATGCGGCGGCGCCTCAGCCTGGCGCGCGCGCTGGTGAACGACCCCCAGCTGCTGCTGCTCGACGAGCCCACCACCGGCCTGGACCCGCAGGCCCGCCACCTGATGTGGGAGCGGCTGCAGCTGCTCTTGCAGCAAGGCAAGTCCATCCTGCTGACCACCCATTTCATGGACGAGGCCGAGCGCCTGTGCTCACGCCTGCTGGTGCTGGACCACGGCAAAAAAATCGCCGAAGGCCGGCCGCGCGACCTGATTGCCCAGCATCTGGAGCCCGATGTGGTCGAGGCCTATGGCAATGGTGCGCTCGAACTGGTGAACTCGCCCCTTACCTCGCTCGCCGCGCGCGTCGAGGTCAGCGGCGAGACCGTATTTTTCTACACGCAAGGCGCCAAACAGCTGCTCGACGCACTGGCCGTGCATTCGCAGCTGCGCACGCTGCACCGGCCCGCGAATCTTGAGGATTTGTTCCTCAAGCTCACCGGGCGGAAAATCCGGGAGGACAGTTGACCATGAACAGCGACGAACGCAATCTTGAGCACCGCCCCCTCGGGGCTGACGTCCGCGGCTCCAAGCCTGCCTGTGCAGGCTTGGACGGACGCAAGAGCAGCCGCGTTTCGCGGCGGCACGTCCAGCGAGGACACGCCCGTGCCGAGCGTGAGGGCCTCTTGCCTACCTGGAGAGTGCCCGACCTCTCGTCGCGCTGGTGGCCGGTGTTTCTGCGCAACCTGCTGGTCTGGCGCAAACTGGCCATTCCCAGCCTGGTCGGCAACATCGCCGAGCCGCTGATGTGGCTGGTGGCCTTTGGCTACGGCATGGGCGCGCTGGTGGGCGAGGTCAGCGTGGGTGGCAACGGCGGCAACGGCGGCGAAGGCGGACTGGGTCCGGCCAAAGTCCCCTACATCCTGTTTCTGGCCAGCGGCTCCATCTGCATGAGCGCGATGAATGCCGCTTCGTTCGAGGCCCTGTATTCGGCGTTTTCGCGCATGCATGTGCAGAAAACCTGGGACGGCATCATGAATGCGCCGGTGAGCCTGGACAGCGTGCTGCTGGCCGAGATGCTGTGGGCCGCTTTCAAGGCGCTGTTCACCGTCACGGCCATCCTGGGCGTGATGCTGGCTCTGGGCATCAGCCACAGCCCCAAGCTGCTGCTGGCCTGGCCGATTTTGCTGCTGGCCGGCATGATGTTTTCATGCATCGCGCTGATCTTCAACGCCCTGGCCAAGAGCTACGATTTTTTCACCTACTACTTCACACTGGTACTGACGCCCATGATGTTTCTGAGCGGCGTGTTTTTCCCGCGTGAACAGTTGCCCGGAGTGGTGCGCATGGCGTCCGACTGGCTGCCGCTGACCAGTGCGATCGAGCTGGTTCGCCCGCTGTTCATGGACCAGTGGCCCGAACACCCGCTGCGCCATCTGCTGGTGCTGGCGGCCTACACCATAGGCGCGTTCTGGGTGGCCCTGGCCCTCACACGCAAGCGTTTCAGCGTCTGAGCCGGCTGGCAGAGCTGCAGGCTGGCGCGCTTTTATACTGTGGCCGCATGAACCCTCCCACACCCAGCGGCCTGCTGTCGCCCGAACTGATCGCCATGATGGACAAGGGCGTGTCCGTCATCGTGAGTTCGTGCGACCTCGCCATGCGGCCCAGCATCATGCGGGCCGTGGGCAGCGCGGTGGCGCCGGACGGACGCTCGGTCACGGTCTACGTCTCGCGCCCGCAGTCGCGCCAGCTGGTGCAGGACATCGCGGCGACGGGACGCATTGCCGTGGTGTTTTCGGAACCGGCTTCGCATCGCACGGTGCAGGTCAAGGCCAGCAGCGCGCGCATCCGCAACGCGCAGGCTTCCGATGCGCCCGTGCTGGCGCGCTACCTGAAGTCCATGGAGGACGAAATCCGGCTGGTGGGCTTCGCCCCGCCCTTCACGCGCACCATGCTGACCCATCAGCTCGAAGACGTGGTGGCCATCAGCTTCGAGCCCTCACAGGCGTTTGACCAGACCCCCGGGCCCAAAGCCGGCGCAGCGCTGCCGGCCACCCCCAGAAGTGCCGCATGAACAGCGTGACGGCACAGCAGCCTTCCCTGGGTGAAATCCGGCCCTGCCTCGAAGGCGCGATTCCCGCCGTCATGGCGACCTGCGCCGCCGACGGCACGCCCAACGTCGCCTACATCTCGCAGGTGTTTTATGTCGACGAGCGCCACGTGGCGCTGTCCTTCCAGTTTTTCAACAAGACACGGCAGAACATACTCGCCAACCCGTACGCCACGGTGCTGGTGCTGCACCCGGTCACGGCCGCTTTCTTCCGCCTGCACATCCGTTACCTGCGCACGGAAACGCAAGGCCCGGTGTTTGAAGGCATGAAGGCGCAGCTGGCCGGCATTGCCTCGCACAGCGGCATGGCCGGCGTGTTCCAGCTGTTGGGCTCCGACATGTATGAAGTGCGGGAGATCGAGCGCATCGACGGCCGACCGCTGCCAGAAGCGCCGGCGCGCTGCGGCATGCTGGCGGCACTGCGCCGCAGCAGCGAGCGGCTGTCACGCTGCACCGGGCTCGATGAACTGCTCAATGCCGCACTGGCTACGCTGACCGACTTTCTGGACATCCGCCACGCCATGGTGCTGATGCTGGACCCCGCCACGCAGCGCCTGTACACCGTGGCCAGCTGCGGCTACGCCACGTCCGGGGTGGGCTCTGAAATTGAAATGGGCGACGGCGTGGTCGGCGTGGCCGCGCGCGAGCGCACTCCGGTGCGCATCGGCCACATGACCAGCGCCTACCTCTACAGCCGCGCCATCCGCAGCAGCCTGCGCGCCGATGCGCCGGGGCTGGCGCTGGACACCGACATCCCCTACCCCGGCCTGCCTCAACCGCACAGCCAGCTGGCCGTGCCCGTGCTGTCGGCCGGGCGGCTGCTGGGGGTGCTGTTTGCCGAAAGCCCCAACGATCTGCAGTTCGGCTTTGAAGACGAGGATGTGCTGGTGGCCATGGCCGGACATTTGGGGGCCGCGATTGACCTGATGCAAGACAGCCCCGAGCTGACCGAGCCGTCCGGGGAGGCGTTGGCCCAGCCTGCGGCGGGCGACCCGGCCCGTGGCGCCGCTTTGCAGTTGCGCCGCTTTCGGGCCAATGACAGTGTATTCATCAATGACGCCTACCTGATCAAGGGCGTGGCGGGCGCCATCTTCTGGAAGCTGGTGCATGACTACACCCGGCACGGGCGCACCGAATTTTCCAACCGCGAGCTGCGGCTGGATCCGGCCATCCGCCTGCCCGACGTCACCGACAACCTGGAGGCCCGGCTGTTGCTTCTGCAGCGCCGCCTGACCGAGCACGGCCCGCACATCCGCATCGAGAAAACCGGGCGCGGCCGCTTCCGGCTGACCGTGCTGCGCCCGCTGGAACTGCGGGACGTGGCGGCTTGAGCTGCCCGTCCTGAGTCAACCCTGAGTCAGCCCTGCACCAGGCCGGGCACCGCGGCCAGCCCCAGGCTGCGCGTCAGCTTGGCCCACTCGGTTTCCGTCAGGTACGGGCGCACCATGTCCAGCACCGCCGCAAAAGCGGGTGCCGGTGCATGGGCCTGCATGTCCGCCAATACCGCGGTGCGCTCGGCAGGGTTCATGAAAGGCACCAGCCAGCGCATGACGTACATCATCTCGTCCGGCGGGATCGAGGCCACCAGCGCGTTGTGGATGTCTGCCAGCTCCGCGTCGGTGTAGCGCGCCCACAGCACCGCGTTGTGCGCGGTTTCCTCGATATGCATGTGCTGGAAGTTGTCGGCAATGAACAGGGCCAGTTGCCGGTACAGGCTCAGAGCGGCGGCTGCGCGCGCAGGGGCCGGGCACTTGAGCAATGCACCGGTGATCTCAGCCAGCTCGGCAATGTGCTTTTCATGCGCCTCGTGCTCGTGCGCAATCACGTCACTGGCGCCCGGCGCACGCGCCTCGATGGCGGCGTGGACGAACTGGTTTTCATGCCTGAGGTGCGAGGCACAAAAGTCCAGCAGCTCCATGACGCGCTGGGTGGTCTGGAGCAGCTCCAGCGTGTCGTCGGTGTCCATGCGGCCTAGCGCCACCAGGGTGTCGGCCATCAGCGCACGCAGCGCCTTGTGGATGCCGGCATACATGTCCATGCGGGGCACGCCCTGAGCGGCGGCGACCTGCTGCATTTCGGTGGAATCGATGTTCATGAGGGATCTTCTTTCATCGGGCCTGGTGGCCACGGGGTGGGTGGTGCTGCGGCACCCCATGCGCCGCACAACCATGGAAAGAAGTCTAGAAAAATGCGAGAGGTGGCGTTGCTAAAAATTGCTTACGCCAACGCTAAAGAAACCTTAAAAATCCGGGCAGGCAGGCCTGCCCGGTACGCCTTGTGATATGGATCACAAAATCGGCCGGCAGTTTTCAGAGATCGAAAAACACCGTCTCGCGCTCGCCCTGCATGTGAATGTCAAAGCGGTACAGCGGTCCGGCCCCGGCCTGCTGGCGCGTGGCGAGCAGCGTGGCGCGGCGCTCGGCGGGCACGCTTTGCAGCACACCGTCCTGGGCGTTGGCGGCGGCCTCATCGTCAAAGTAGATGCGTGTGAAGGTATGCACCAGCAGGCCGCGCATGGTCACGCACACGTTGATGAAGGGGGCCTGGCCCGCCGCCGCAATGCCGGGCTTGACGGTGTCGAAGACAAAATGGTTTTGCGCGTAGGTGCCGGTGCCGCAACGGCCAAAGCCGGTCAGGCCCCGGGCCTGCGCCTCGGCCGGCGATGTGATGGCCTGCCCGCGGGCATCGGGCTGGCTGATCTCAACCAGCGCATCGGCAATCGGCTGGCCCGCACCATCGAACACCTGCCCGGTGATGCGGATATGTTCACCCTCGGCGTGCGGCTGTGCCAGCACCGGCGTGAACAGGCTGGCCAGGTCATAGCCGTACTGGGTAGGCACGAGGCCGTAGGCGAAGAAAGGGCCGACGGTTTGCGAAGGGGTTTGCGCAAGTTTGCTCATGGTGAAAAGCTCCCGGATTACTCAAAACGCGTGGCCTGGGGGCCGCGCAGCACGATGTCAAACACATAGCCCAGCGCAAAGTCGGGCTGGGTCACGTCCAGGCTGAACTTCGCCACCATGAATTCGCGCACGCTCGAAGGTGCACCCTGGTACATCGGGTCATGGGCCAGCAGCGGGTCGCCCGGGAAATACATCTGCGTGACCAGGCGGCTGGCAAAGTAGTCGCCAAACAGCGAGAAGTGGATGTGGTTGGGGCGCCAGGCGTTGGGATGGTTGCCCCAGGGGTAGGCCCCCGGCTTGATGGTCATGAAGCGGTACTGGCCCTTGTCGTCGGTCAGGCAGCGGCCTGCGCCCAGAAAGTTCGGGTCCAGCGGCGCGTCGTGCTGGTCCACCTTGTGCACATAGCGGCCGGCCGCGTTGGCTTGCCAGACCTCGACCAGCGTGTTGCGCACCGGGCGGCCGTCTTCGTCGCTCACGCGCCCCGTCACGATGATGCGCTCGCCCAGCGGCTCACCGTTTTTCACGGCGTTTTTGGTCAGGTCGTTGTCCAGCGGGCCCAGGTTTTCAGCCCCATAGACCGGCGCATTGAGCTGCGCCAGCGCCTGCTTGATGGGCAGCAGCGGGCGCGTGGGGCCGCGCAACAGGGTGGACTTGTACCCCGGATAGATATGCGGCGAGTGGCTGTTCCAGTCACGCGGCGCAAGGTAGGTGGGCTGATCTGCTGGGTTCATGGCGTCTCCGATCAAACAAAAAGAAAGAAAAAAAGGCCGTAAGGCTTGTTTTACGAATGAATGGACTTTAGTTCGCTCTAATGGTTATGTAAATTGACATTTTTTAGATTTATCCATAACCATTGGATATAGTTGATTTCATCATGAACGAACACATCAAATTCAGGCATTTGCAGTGTTTTCTGGCCGTGGCCCAGCACGGCAGCCTGCAAAAGGCCGCCGGCGTGCTGGCTATCACCCAGCCGGCGGTGTCCAAAACCCTCAAGGAGCTGGAAGACATGCTGGCCGTGCGCCTGTTTGAGCGCGGCCGCAAGGGCGCCGTGCTCACGCGCGAAGGCGAGGCCTTCATGCACCATGCCAGCGCCAGCGCCAGCGCCTTGCGTGAAGCGGTGGCCAGCGTGGCGCAGGCCCGCAGCCCAGGCAGCGCCGTCGTCACGGTCGGTGTGCTGCCCACCGTGGCGCCCTCGCTGATGCTGCAGCTGTTGCTGCACCTGGACCAGCCCGGCCAGCCGCAGCACAAGCTGCGCATCCATACCGCCGCCAACCCGCAGTTGCTCACCCAGCTGCGCCAGCACGAGCTGGACATGGTGATAGGCCGCTTTGCCGAGCCCGAGCAGATGCTGGGCCTGAGCTTTGAACACCTGTACGCGGAGCCGCTGGTGCTGGCGGTGCGGCCGGGGCACCCCTTGCTGCTCGATGCGGCCTTGCGGCTGGACCCGCTGGCCCACCTGGCGGCATTCACCGTGGTGCTGCCCACGCGCAGCACCGCCATCCGGCACTCGGCCGACAGTTTCTTGCTGGCCCACGGCCTGGGTCAGCTGCCGCGCACGATTGAAACCTTGTCGGTGGCCATGGCCAGCCAGTACACCGCCGCCAGCGATGCGGTCTGGCTGTTCCCGCTGGGGGCGGTGGAGGCCGAACTGGCCCGTGGCGCACTGGTGCGCCTGCCGATCAACATGGCCGGCACCGAAGAACTGGTGGGGCTCACGCTGCGCGCCGACATGGTGGCCTCTGCGGCGCAGCAGACGCTGCTCAACGCCATCCGCCTGATTGCCAAAGCGCGGCGTTCAGCCGCCGCCTGATTTAGTTAAGGCTCGCTCTGCGGCACCGCAAACCGCTTGGCCAGGTCGCCCAGGTTCAACTCGGCCAGCACCTGCCGCAAACGCTCCTGCGCGGCGCGGGTTTTGCCCGGGCTGGGTGTCGCCGGCCGGCTCGCAATGATGAGTTCGTTTTTCATCGAATGCTCCCAGCCCACCAGCTCGGTCACGGTGACCTGATAGCCATGCGCCTCCAGCTGCAGGCAGCGCAGCACATTGGTGATCTGGCTGCCAAACTCGCGCGTGTGCAGCGGGTGGCGCCAGAGCTCGGCCAGCGGCGACCTGGCCAGCGACAGCGCCTTGTTCCTGCGCAGCACACCGGCCACTTCGGCCTGGCAGCAAGGCACCAGCACCATGTGGCGCGCCTGCTTGGCCAGGCCAAAGGCAATCGCATCGTCGGTGGCCGTGTCGCAGGCGTGCAGCGCGGTGACGATGTCCACCGTGAGCGGCAGCTCGGGCGAAGTCATGGAGGCCTGCACCGACAGGTTGAGAAAGGACATGCGCGAAAAGCCCAGCCGCTGGGCCAGTGCGCGTGATTTTTCCACCAGTTCGGGCCGGGTCTCCACCCCGTAGATATGGCCTGCGGTTTTTTGCCCTCGGTGCGCGACATTGAAAAACAGGTCGTACAGAATGAAGCCGAGGTAAGACTTGCCGGCGCCATGGTCTGCCAGGGTGGGCGCCGCGCTGTGCTCGAACACTTCGTTGAGCAGCGGCTCAATGAAGTGGTAGAGGTGGTAAACCTGCTTGAGCTTGCGCCGCGTGTCCTGGTTCAGCCGGCCCTCGCGCGTGAGGATGTGCAGCTCCTTGAGCAGCTCCATCGACTGGCCCGGCCGGATTTCTTCGATCACCTGCGGCGCGGCCGTCGGGGTTTTGGCCGCTTGGCCGGCTTCGGGAGCTTGGCGCGCTTGGCCCGCGCGCTTGCTGGTTGACTTGCTGGTTGAGATAGGCATCGCCTGCAAGTCTACCGCCCCAACCATGGCGGCGCTGGCTGACGGGTAAGCCTCTTGGCGGGCGATTCAGGGACAGGTGTGATATTTTAATTAAATTGCACGCAATTTAATTGTTCGCTATAATTCAAACCATGCGCACCACCACCCCCATCTCTGCCTCGGCCCTGCTGCTGGACCGCCAGCTCTGCTTTGCGCTGTATTCCAGCTCGCTGGCCATGACCAAGCTCTACAAGCCCTTGCTGGCCGAACTGGACCTGACCTACCCGCAATACCTGGTGATGCTGGTGCTGTGGGAGCGCGATGGGCTGACCGTCTCCGAGCTGGGCGAGCGTCTTTACCTCGACTCCGGCACGCTGACGCCTTTGCTCAAGCGGCTGGAGCTTGCCGAACTGCTCACACGCCAGCGCGACAGCGCTGACGAGCGGCGCGTTCATGTCCGCCTGACCGCCGCCGGCCAGCAGCTCAAAAGCCGCGCCGAAAAAATCCCCTTTTGCGTGATGCAAGCCAGTCAGTGCTCACTGCAGGAAATCACCGGCCTGACCCGGCAGATCCAGAAGCTGCGCAACAGCCTGATTCAGCCTGTTTAGGCCAAGCTCTTTCAGTTTTCAGTTTTCAGTTTTCAGTTTTTCAACCCCGTAACCTCAAAGGAAGCACCATGACCACCAAGCTCGACAAAGTTCTCTACACCGCCCACGCCACCGCCACCGGCGGCCGTGATGGCCGCGCCGTCAGCTCCGACAAGCTGCTCGACGTCAAACTGGCTCCACCGAAGGAGCTGGGCGGCATGGGCGGCGCGACCAACCCCGAGCAGCTGTTCGCGGCCGGCTACGCCGCCTGTTTCATGGGCGCGCTCAAGCACGTGGCCGGCATGCAGAAGATTGCCGTGCCGGCAGACGCCTCTATCGACGCCAGTGTCGGCATCGGCCCCATCCCCGCCGGTTTCGGCATTGAAGCCAAGCTGGTGGTAAGCCTGCCCGGCATGGTCCGCGAAGTGGGCCAGAAACTGGTCGATGCCGCGCACCAGGTCTGCCCTTATTCCAACGCCACGCGCGGCAACATCGAGGTGGCGGTGTCCCTGGCCTGAGGCATTTCCCCGCCGGGCCGCCCCAAGGGGAAATAGCCCCCTCCGGGGGCAGCGAAGTACACGAAGTGACAAGCGTGGGGGCGCTGCCTTCGACGCTACTTCTGTGACAGCGCCCTGAAGCTGTCGCCAAGACGGCCCGGTCTTCTTGCGAAGCCGGGCGCTTCGTTGACGGTGACGGCATGAACATGGGTTGGCGCAGGCAAATTTGCTATTGTTTTAATAGCTATCTGCGCATACATTTAAAGGGCTACAGGCATTTTTTATGTCTTACTCAGTAGTCCGTAATGAAGGCGACACCACCCATGCTGTCATTCTGAGCAACGCGAAGAATCTTGCCAGCACACCGAGATCCTTCGCGGAGCCTGTCCTGAGCGCGGGCTAAGGGCTCAGGATGACAAAATATGTCGCACTACTTTCGGACTGCTGAGTAAAAAGGCCGAAACTCCGCTCCAGCGCATGCTTGGGAAGCGGAGTTTTATTGGGGCGTGATGTTGAAATCCTTGACGAACTTGGCGTAAGCATCCGACTCCTTGCGCACGAAGGTGACGAAACTGGCAGCCGAACCGCCCGCCACGTCCAGGCTGAGGTCAGCGATTTGCTTTTGCATCTCGCCGGTATTCAGAAGCTTCTGCACTTGCTCGTTCAGTTGGGCGATGATGGCTGGTGGCGTGCCTGCCGGCGCCGCCAAGCCCATCCATGCCACGGCTTTGTAACCCGCAACGCCGGCTTCAGCAACCGTTGGCACGTCCGCCAGCGTTGACAAACGCTTGTCGCTGGTCACCGCAAGCGCCCTGAGCTTGCCGCTCTTGGCATAAGGCACCGCAGTGGGAGAAGTTTCAAACATCAGATCGATCTGGCCGCCCAGGAGATCGGCCAGCGCCGGTGCGCCGCCTTTGTAAGCGACATTGAGCATGTCGGTGCCCGTCATCCGCATGAACATGCGGGCGGCAACGTCCTGCGGACCACCGACGCCAGAGGTCCCAACGCTTAGCTTGCCCGGGTTGGCCTTCGCGTAGGCCACCAACTCGCCGACGTTCTTGAACGGCCATTTTGGATTGATGATGAGGACATTTGGCTGGTCTGCAATACGGATGATCGGCGCGATGTCTTTGAGAGGCTCAAACGGTAGCTTCGCGAACATGTGGGCGTTGGAGGCCAAGCCGGCGTGGGCCAGTAAAAGCGTGTAACCATCCTTGGGCGCCTTGGCCACATAGTCCATCCCGATGTTCCCGCTCGCCCCAGCCCGGTTATCCACCAGGACGGGCTGGCCGAGGCTGGCCGAGAGCTTTTGGCCCATCAATCGGGCCACCATGTCGATGCTGCCCCCCGGAGGAAACGGAACGACCAGGCGAACGGGTTTGGACGGGTAGTTGTCTTGTGCGTTTGCGGGAGGTGAAATGCAGGTAAAACTGATCGCGATGCATGCGACAAGAAGGTGAAACTGTTTTTTCATAAATAACTCACGGCGAATTTTGGGTTGGGGTGGCGTTTCCATCGGGTTTGCTCAGGCTTGCGCAGCACCCGGAGGAAACCCGCTTGGGGTGATGATGTTCATGCTTTATTTTCGACGTGCCGGCCTCCTTTCAACTTGGGTTGTGTGGGCGACTCAGCGGGCCAGTTCCTGCGAGAACAGCTTCCATTTCAGCGCGTAACAGGCGGCGTCTTGTGCATCAGCACCCAGCAAGGCTTGCGCCTGGGCGAGAGCGGCGTCATTGGCCTGGGCACTGCTGGTCTCGATGATCAGCAGGGGCTGCAGCTGGCGGCCTTGCGTGCTTTCCTTGGGCAAGGGTGTGCTCAGCGTGGGGTCGGGGGCCAGCAGGTACGACTGCACAAAGCCGGGTTGCGCAGCCAGTTCCTGCCCCAGATGGGCTGCCCGCGTTGCCAGCGCTTTTGCATCAGAGGCCGAGTGGATCACCAACACAGACAAGCAGCTGCCGCTGCCCTGGCCGACCACGGCGGTGACCGCGCAGACGCGGCGCATCGGGTTGACCATGCGGCCCAGGTTGGTGACGGACCATGCCGTCTGTTTGCAAAATGCTGCCTGGTACGCGGGCGAGGTGAAGGCCGCCAGCGAACCGGTGCGGTACAAGCCCAGGTAGCGCTTGCCGCCGCGCACCGACTGATAGCGCGCCGCCGAAACAAAACCTTCTATGCGAGCGCGCTCTTGCACGTGTTCGTGGTCGTACCAGTCGTTGAAATCAGCCTCGTCTGCCGTACCGACGTCGGTCGCCACAAACAACATGCCATGGGAAGTGGAGTTCATGCCCATGCTCCTTCAAATGAAAATTAGCGGTGGAAATGAAGCGTGGTTTCGATGGCCGCGGCCCAGCCCAGGATGGCCGCGTCGCACAGCGCCGGGCCTGCCAGGCTCAGACCCACCGGGGCCTCTCCGGGCTGGTGGCAGGGCAGCGAAATCGCGCAGCCATCCATGAAGTTGACGATGGCTGGGTTGCGCAACATGGCACCATTGACCGTGAAGTACAGCGCCTCGTCCGCCACCAGATCGGCGGTGCGCGGTGCGATGCGTGGCACGGTGGGCATCAGCCAGCCGTCAAACTCGTCCAGGCGGGCCGCGACCCGGCGTTGCCAGTCGGCGCGCTGGGCCAGCAACTCGATATACGCCCGCGCTGTGAACTCACGCCCACGCAGGATGCGCGACAGCACACGCGGGTCGTAGCCCGCGCCGCGCCGTTCCACCAGCTCGGCATGCCAGGCCCAGGACTCCGCCGCAGCAAAGCCGCCTGCAGCATTGATGCCCGCCAACTCGTCAAATTCGGGCGCCGCCAGCTCCACCAGTTGCGCGCCCGCAGCAGACAAACGCTGCAGCGCCTGCTGGAACGCAGCGGCCACCTCGGCATCCATGCCGTCTTGCACCAGCGTGGTGGGCACGGCGAAACGTGCCTGGCCCAAGTGGCTCAGGCGTGTAGGCCTGGGGGTGTCGCAGAGCACGGCATCCATCGCGGCGCAGCCCGCCACATCGGCGGCCAGCACACCCACTGCGTCGAGCGTGGACGACAGCGGCACCAGCCCTGCGGCGGGCATGCGCCGCGCCGTCGGCTTGAAACCGGTAATGCCGCACAGCGCGGCCGGGATGCGCGCCGAGCCCCCGGTATCGCTGCCGACGCTGGCAATACACATGCCATCGGCAATAGCCACCGCAGCACCTGATGACGACCCGCCGGGAATGCGCTGTTCATGCCGCTGCCAGGGGTTGGCCGGAGTGCCATAGTGGGGGTTGATGCCCAGGCCGGAATAGGCAAACTCGGTCATATTGGTCTTGCCCACCAAGACTGCGCCCGCCGCCAGCAAACGCTGCACCGCGCCTGCGTCTTGCGCTGCCGCAGGGGCATCGCGCAGCACGGTAGAGCCAGCCGTGGTGGGCGTGCCGGCCACGTCGAACAGGTCTTTAACGGAGACGGGCAAGCCCTCCAGCGGTGAGCGGTGCAGGCCTGCCGTGCGCAGGCTGTCGGATGCTTGTGCCAGGCGCAAAGCGCGTTCGGCAAGCACCTGTGTGAAGGCGCGCGTTCCTTCACCGGAAGGGTCAGCGATGCGGTCCAGCGCCGATTCGGTCAACGCGGTGGCGCTGCTGTGCCCGGCGTCAAGTGCAGCGCGTGCGCTGGTCGTGGTGAAAGTAGGGGAATGCATGACGTGACTCCCTGTGTTCAGGCGATGACGGGCAGCGCCACGCAGCGGTAGGCGTGGGTAATGCTGCGGCCCAGGCGCGCATCAAGCAGCTCCATGCGAAAGCTGGCCGATGGGCGTATGCCGCCGATGGCCCCCACCGTGCCGCAGGTCATCGCAAAGCCTTCTGCCGGCGCAGGGTTGTCTGCACCGTAGCGTGCCAGCAGATCGGCCGGGCCGCGCAGTGCGGCCAGTGTGCCTTCCTGGTACAGGCGGGATTCCCCGTCTTCCTCGATCCACGAGCGCAGCACCAACTCGTCCCAGTGGTCGCGCACATCGGCCAGGCGCCACGCATTGCGCGCCACCGGTTTGGGGCAAACCTGCTTGGACAAGGCAATGCTGTGGGCTTCGAGCGCGCGGTCGGTGTGGTCGGAGGCAATCGACACAAAAAACTCGCCTGCGTGGAAGAAGAGGAAGGGCTCTACCTCGCCGGAAGTTCCATCGCCCACCACCTGCACAGTGCCGGCCTGGCTTAACTGGTTGGCCGCGACGCGGTAAAAAAGCGGCACTGCACTAGGCCGGGGCACGCCAATCGCTTCGAGTTCACCGATGTGGTGCTCGATGGCGTGCGCATCGCGGCCCGTCCAGCCTGCAATAACCAGGCGATTGACCTCGATCTGCAGGGGCTGGGCGGCATTTTCAGGAGGGAGATTGAAAACAAGAGTCATGGGAAAAGCGCTTTCATTGAAACAACTGAGAAATTTCAGTGAAATATTACAATTTCTTCAAGCGAATTTCATGCCACGTTTTCCCGTGTAGCATCAAGGGTCTCCATGTGTTATTTGCGAACCCCATGAAACCTGCTGCAACCGCCCGCCGGCCTTCTGCCCGTGAGCCGGGCGACGACCTGTCCCGCAACGACGCCGCCTACTCCCGCCTGAAGGACGCCCTGGTGACGCTGGTCTACAAACCGGGCGAGTACCTGAATACGGCCCAGGTGATGGAGCGTTTTGGCTTGGGCCGCACCCCCATCAACCAGGCGTTGCACCGCCTGTCCGCTGAAGGCCTGGTGCAAATCATCCCGCGCAAGGGGGCCATGGCCGCGCCGCTGTCCATCAACGACGCGCTGGAGTTGATCGAGGTGCGCCTGGTCAACGAGGTGCTGTGCATGCGTCTGGCCGCCGCCGCCATCACCGGCCGTGAAATCCAGGAACTGGAAACCATTGCCCAGGACTTCGAGAACGCCGCCGCGCAGCGCGACGTGGTCGCACTCATGAACAACGACCGCCTGTTCCACGAAAAAGTCGCCATGGCCGCCCGCAACACCATGCTGCATGACATCCTGAGCGTGCTGCACGCCCGGTCGCAGCGCTTCTGGGCCATCTCGTTTTCAACCGAGGGCCATGTGGACGAGGTGATGGCCGAGCACCGCGCCATCGTTGCGGCCCTGGCCAGCCATGATGCGCAAGCGGCGGCCGAGGCGGCCAAAACGCACATTCTCTCGTTCAAGTCGTCGTTGCTGAATATGTCGAGGTAGCCGAAAGCGCTGGTCGCCGGGGCAAAACGCCAGCGCTATCCGCAGGCTGTGTCCTGCCAGCGGCTGCGGCGCAATGATTTGCTATTTATTTAATAGCACCATTAGCCCATTCTGCATGGGCTGAGGCCGTATTTCATCAATACTCCCGGCTTCAACCCGGCCCAGGGTCGGCCTGTTGCGGCGACCCGCACCCCCGCCCTCCTATCCCTATAACGCGGGATTGGATGGACAATCGGGTATGACCGAAACCCGCCCGCCAGCCGCCACGCTGCATCCCTACGAAAAGCTCACGCCCGACCAGGTGCTCGATGCCCTGGCCAGCATCGGGCTGCTGGGCGACGGGCGTCTGATGGCGCTTTCCAGCTACGAAAACCGCGTCTACCAGATCCACCTGGAAGACCCATTGGCCGACGCCGGCGAGATGGTGGTCGCCAAGTTCTACCGGCCCGGCCGCTGGAGCGATGCGCAAATCATCGAAGAGCATGCGTTTGCCGCCGAGCTGATGGCCGCCGAAATACCGGTGGTGGGCGCGCTGTCACTGAACGGCAGCACCCTGCACCACTTTGCAGACTTTGCCTTCAGCGTCTCACCGCGCCGCGGCGGGCGCCGGCCCGAACTCGACAACCTGGAGGTGCTGGAATGGATTGGCCGCTTTCTAGCGCGCATTCACACCGTCGGCGCCCGCCAGCCGTTTGTGCACCGCCCGGCACTGAACCTGCAAACCCATGGCTACGCCAGCCGCGAAGTGCTGCTGGCAGGTGGCCACCTGCCGCTGGACATGGAGTCGCGCTGGTGCAAGGCCTTTGACGAGGCCATGCAGGTCGCGCAGGCGGTTTTTGAGAGCGCCGGCGAGGTGCAAACCCTGCGTCTGCATGGCGACTGCCATCCCGGCAACATTTTGTGGACCCCCGAAGGCTTGCCCGGTGCCGGACCGCACTTTGTCGATCTGGACGACGCGCGCAGCGGCCCTGCCGTGCAGGACTTGTGGATGCTGCTGTCGGGCGAACGGGCGCAATGCACACGCCAGCTCGGCGCGCTGGTCGATGGCTATGAAGAGTTCCGCGAATTTGACCGGCACGAGCTGGCGCTGATCGAGCCCCTGCGCACCCTGCGGCTGGTGCACTACAGCGCATGGCTGGCCCAGCGCTGGCGCGACCCGATTTTTCCAATCAACTTTCCGTGGTTTGGCAGCAGTGACTACTGGAAAGGCCAGGTTGACATGCTGCAAGAGCAAACCGAGGCGATGCAGGAAGAGCCCTTGGTGGTCTGAAGCGTCGGCTGAAGACTGACTGGGAGCCCTTCACAGTCATCCCGGTTCCGGCCGCTTGCCTACTTGCGCTTCAGATCCTCGTTCGGGTCATACAGCACCGTGCCGGTGCCCACCCCGACCCCCGCGCGGGCGCCACCGCTGCCTACCGGCACACTGGCCCCCACGCCCACATTGCCCGTCACCTGGCCGCGCTGGTTCACGCCGACACCCACGCCCACCGGGCCCGCGCTGGTGCCCACACCGGCCGTCACGCCGCTGCTGCTCACCCCCACGCCGATTGACACGCCCGGAACCAGCGGCACGCCAATGCCCACCCCGACCGAGCTGCAGCCGCCGAGCAGGGCCGCGCAGGCCAGCACCAGTCCCGACGGCAGGGATTTGAAGCGTAGGCCAGTCATGGCGCGTGTTGTCATGGGGTCCATCCTACAAGATGCCAGCCAGACGTCCATTTATCAAGCCTCAGCCTCAGCCTCAGAGCAGCAAGGCATTGACACGCCGGACGTAAGCCGCAGGGTCTTCCGGCATGCCGCCTTCGGCCAGCAAGGCTTGGTCAAACAGGATATGCGCCAGATTATCGAAGTGCTCGCTCACTTCCAGCTTCCTCACCAGGGCATGCTGGGCATTGACCTCCAGGATGGGCTTGACCTCCGGCACGGCCTGGCCGGCCTGCTTGAGCAGGCGCGCCAGCTGCGTGGACATGTCACCGTCCTGCACCACCAGGCAGGCCGGTGAATCCACCAGGCGCGTGGTGGCGCGCACGTCCTTGGCCTTGTCCTTGAGCACTTCCCTGAGCCGGTCCAGCACCGGCTTGAACTGGGTCTGCGCTTCCTCTAGGGCTTTTTTCTCCTCCTCGTCCTGCAGCTTGCCCAGATCCACCGCACCTTTGGCCACCGACTGCAGCGGCGTGCCGTCAAACTCGTGCAGGGAGTTCAGCGCCCACTCGTCCACGCGGTCGACCATCAGCAGCACTTCAATACCCTTTTTGCGGAAGATTTCAAGCTGTGGGCTGTTTTTGGCCGCGGCCAGCGTGTCGGCCGTGATGTAGTAAATCGCCTCCTGACCCTCCTTCATGCGCGCCTTGTAGTCGGCAAAGCCCACCGTGGTCGTGTCGGTCGTGGAACTGGCAAAACGCAGCAATTTGGCCAGGCGCTCGCGGTTGGCGAAGTCTTCGCCCAGGCCTTCCTTGAGCACAGCGCCAAACTCGGCGTAGAAGGCGGCAAACTTTTCAGCATCGTTGGCGGCCAGGTCCTCGATCATGGCCAGCACGCGCTTGCTGCAGCCTTCGCGAATGGCCTTGACGGCGCGGCTTTCCTGCAACAGCTCGCGCGAGACGTTGAGCGGCAGGTCCGAGGAGTCGACCACGCCCTTGACGAAACGCAGGTAGGTCGGCAGCAGCGCCTGGGCGTCGTCCATGATGAAGACGCGCTTGACGTACAGCTTGACGCCCGCGGCCTTGTCGCGGTTGAACAGGTCCATGGGCGCCTTGGCCGGGATGAACAGCAGCTGGGTGTATTCGGTGGCGCCTTCGACGCGGTTGTGCGTGGTCGCCAGCGGCGCCTGGCTGTCGTAGCTGATCTGCTTGTAAAACTCGTCGTACTGCGCTTGCGTGATGTCTTTTTTGGCACGCGTCCACAGGGCGGCGGCCTGGTTGACGGTCTCCCAGCTGTCGGTGCTCACCATCTCGCCGGGCTGGTCATTCTCGCCTTCCTTCCACTCTTCCTTCTGCATCAGGATGGGCAGCGAGATATGGTCGGAGTATTTGTTGATGATGCCCTTGAGCTTCCAGGCGTTGAGGTAGTCGGTTGCATCCTCCTTGAGGTGCAGGATGACGCTGGTGCCGCGCTGGGCGCGCTCGATCGTGTCGACTTCAAAGTCACCGGTGCCGCCACTGGTCCAGCGCACGCCCTCGCTCGCAGCCAGGCCGGCGCGGCGGCTTTCCACCGTGATCTTGTCGGCCACGATAAAGCCGGCGTAAAAACCGACGCCAAACTGCCCGATGAGCTGCGCATCGTTTTTCTGGTCGCCCGAGAGCTTGGCCATGAAATCGCGCGTGCCGCTCTTGGCAATCGTGCCCAGGTTGTCAATGGCATCCTGCTGCGACAGGCCAATGCCGTTGTCGGTGATGGTCAGCGTCCCGGCGGCCTTGTCGAGCGTCACGCGCACCTCCAGGCTGGCCGCGTCTTCATACAAGGCAGCGTTGTTCAGCGCTTCAAAACGCAGCTTGTCGCAGGCGTCCGAGGCGTTGGAAACCAGTTCGCGCAGGAAGATTTCAGGGTTGGAGTACAGCGAATGGGTCACCAGCTTCAACAACTGGGCCACTTCGGCTTGAAAAGACAGGGTTTGCTTGCTCATGGGTCAAAAATACCGGATGTTAGATCTTGTTACAGACTTTGTTACAGGTTAATACAGGTTCGCACAGACTCAATTTCCCGCCAAATAGTCGCCAAAACGGTCTTTGGCTTGCCAGATTTGGGGTTAAACCCAATAAATTCACGGGGTTAGCGTGATAAATTACCGACGCCACCAGATTTAGAGTGATCTCCCGCTGGTCAAGCTTGAAATATTTAGTTACAGTTCACTCACTTTCAAATTTCCCTCAGTCCTATTTTCGCTGCATTTACCTGGAGATCCTCATGAAAAAACTGCTCTCACTTGCTGCCCTGGCTCTTGCAGGCATTGCCAGCATTGCAACCCTGCCCTCGCACGCGGCGACAGCAGCAGGCACCTTTGACGTGGTGATCAACCTGACCTCGAAGTGCGAGATCAACAGCACCAATGCCGCCACCGGCGCGGTGATCACCAACGTGTCGTTCACTTACACGTCATTCCAGACCGCCGCTGCCACCTCTACCGGCGGCGGCTTCAACGTCCGTTGCACCAACTCGCTGCCCTACACGATGGCACTGAGCAACACCGGCGTGACCGACGATGCAGTTGGACTGGCCTACACCTTGGCACTGAGCGCCGCAGGCGGCACCGGTAACGGCACCGACCAGGCTTACACGGTGAACGGCACCATGGCCGCCGGCCAGGCCGGTACCTGCGCCGGGGCAACGTGTAACAACTCGACCGCGACCAACAAGACCAAAACCCTGACCATCACTTACTGATCGCTCGCCAATTGACTCAAGAAACACCGATCCCCATGCGCGGCAAGCTCGCTCTCGGTGTTTCTTTACTACTGGCGGCGGCTACCAGTTTTGCCGGCTCGGCAGCGGGGCAGTTTGCGGTCCAGATCACGCTGAACAACCCCTCTATCACTGCGGGTAGCAGCAACAGCTGCACCAGCGCCACGGGTTCGGGGGTAGGCAGTTCTTCGGTGCAGGTCACGTGCACGACCAACGTCTTCGTCGATATTGCGCAGGTCAATACCTCACAAGCCAATACGCTGGGGGCTGCCAAGTTCATGCCGAGCTTTCGCCCCACCAGGGATACCTTGCTGCCTGACTACTGCCGCAACGAGCTGTCCCGCGCCAACCAGGCGGCAGGCATTACCTGCCGCCTCGATGCCGAGCTCGAAGATGCGCAGCGCCAATTCGCCTACGGCGGTGACGAGGCCGGTGACGGATGGAAACTTGAGAGTCGGCTTTATGCCGTGGACACAAACGCCACGGCGGCCCAAACACAGGCCCGCCTGCGTCTTCAGGACGACCGCGGCACCCTGACGGCACTGCGCGTTGCCCACGCCGGCGGGCTCTCAGGATCAGTCGAGATGCTGGTATCCTTCTGAGGATGAACGTCCTACAGCGCCGAAGCCACTTTGCCACGTACGCCCTGCTGCTAAGCCTGTTCGCGCCCTGGGCCGTTGCGACTGCCGGCGTATTTTCCGTCACCCCGGTCCGGCTTTACATGACGCCGCGCGACCGGGCGATTGCCGTGACGCTGTCCAACGAAGCCGATACCGCCGTGGTGCTGCAAGCTGACATCAATACCTGGAGCCAGAAGCCGGACGGCACCGACGAACTGGTGCTCACCGAAGACCTGATTCTGGCCCCCCCCATCATCAAGCTGGCCCCCAAGGCGCGGCAGGTGGTGCGGCTGGCCCTGTTAAGGCCGGCCGATGCGAGCAGGCAGCTGACCTACCGCATGATCATCCGCGAAGTGCCTGAAGCCCTGCCCGCGCCGGGCATTCAGGTTCCCATTGCGCTGGCCCTGAGCATGCCGGTTTTCGTCACCCCCCCGGTGGCCAAGCGCCAGATGAGCTGCAGCGCCAGCCGTGCAGATGCCAAAACCCTGAATCTGAAGTGCAGCAACACCGGAACCGCCTATGCGCAGATTCGGGAAGCCGCGGTCATGCGTGGCGAACAGGCGCTGGCCCAGTTTGAAGGCGGCAGCTACATCCTGCCAGGCGCCAGCAAAACCGTCAGCCTCAAGGGCGAGAAGACCATCCCCGCAGGTGAAGCCCAGCTGGTAGTGACGTTTGACGACGGACAAAGCCTGAAGACCAGCGTCACGCTGCCTTGATTTTGTGTTTTATGTCGAGGAGGCGTTGGTGGTTTTTGCGAAAGCGTCCCTTGGCCCTTGCCATTGCCATTGCAAGCCTTTGCTGCGGCATGGCGGTGCATGCTCAAACCACGTCCTCCTCCAGCGCTCCAGCCACGGCCCGGTCGGCCAGCGACCGCCTGCTTCCGCTGGAAGTGTTCATCAACAGCACCAAGGGGGGCGTCTGGACCCTGCTGGAACGCAACGGCATTCTGTTTGCGCCGGCAGACGCCTTTGAGGAGTGGCGCCTTAACCACCAGCCCAGCGCGCAGGATATCGAGTTTCAGGGACAGAAGTGGTTCCCCCTGTCTGCGATTCCCGGGTTTGAAGCACGGCTCAATTTTGCCAACCAGTCGGTCGACCTGGTGTTTTCTCCGGCGGCCTTCAATGCCGTGCGCCTGACGCAGGAAGCCGCCTTCCGCCCCCCGCTGTCACCAGCGATTCCCGCGGCATTTGCCAACTACGACCTGAACTACACCACCAGCCGCAGCCACATCGCCGGCGGCGGCGCTTCGACCGCCCGGGACCTCGGCGCCTTGACCGAACTGGGTGTCTCGGGACAGTGGGGCTTGCTGACCAGCAGCTATGTGGGCCGCAACCTCATCACCCACGACCCCACGGTCAGCGCCTCCTGGCGGCGTCTTGAGACCACCTACACGCGCAATTTTCTGGACAGCAACAGCTCGCTGCGAGTCGGTGACAGCAGCACGCGTTCGGGTCTCTCGGGGCGCTCGGTTTACTTTGGCGGCGTGCAGCTCACCAAGAATTTTTCCCTGCAGCCCGGCTTCGTGACCCAGCCCATTCCGACCGTGAGCGGCCTGTCGGCCGCGCCCAGCACGGTGGAACTGTACATCAACGATGCGCTGCGGCAAACGTCCAAGGTGCCTGCGGGGCCGTTCAGCATTGACAACTTCCCCGCGCTGACCGGCGCCGGCGAAGCCCGGATAGTGGTGCGCGACATCCTGGGCCGAGAAACCGTCATCACCCAGTCCTTCTTCAGCAGCGCCAACCTGCTGGAGGAAAACCTGAGCGACTGGAGCTTTGAGCTCGGTGCGATCCGCCGCAACCTGGGCACCGAGAACGCCGATTACGACACCCGGTTTGTCTCGGGCCTGTGGCGCCAGGGCCTGAGCAAAAGCCTGACCGCTGAAGCCCATGGCGAATGGTCAAAGTCCCTGAGCCGTGCCGGCCTGGGGGCCAGCTACGAATTGCCGTTCCAGATGCTGGGACAAACCGCACTGTCGGTGAGCCGCAGCGATGCATTCGGCAGTGGCCACAACTGGCTGATAGGCATAGAGCGCAGCGGCCTGCGCCATGGTCTTTCCTTCAGCGCCGAAGGCGCATCGCGCGGCTACCGCCAGCTCGGCATCGATACGGCATCGCCCTTGCCCCGCTTGCAGACCTCGGCCAGCTACAGCTACAGCAGTGACCAGTTTGGTGCCTTCAGTCTGGGCTATGCCCGCTTTGACAGTTACGAGCAGGGCAAGATCAACACCCTGAGCCTGAACTACACCGCGCGCCTCGGCTCACGCAGCGCCCTGACCCTGACCGCCACCAAAATCACCGGCGCGTCGTCCGGCACCTCGGTCGGCGCCTCCGTGCTGGTCCCGCTTGAAAGCCGCGTGACGATCGCCGGCGGCGTCACCCGCCGAAGCGGCGCCACCGAAAGCTATGTGAACGCCAGCCGGGCCCTGAGTGCCGAAACCGGCTGGGGCTGGCGGACGGCGCTGGGTTCGCGCGCGGATGGCGGCTATACCGAAGGCGGCGCTTATTACCAGGGTACCAAGGGCTTGTTTTCAGCCGACCTCAGCCACACCCAAAACCAACAGACCCTGCGCCTGGGCTTGCTTGGCGGGGTCGTGATGGCCGATGGGCAGGTGTTTGCCACGCGCCGGGTGCAGGACAGTTTCGCCATCGTCGAAGTGCCGGGCTATGCCAATGTGGGCGTGGGTTTCCAGGGCAGCACGCTGACCCGGACCAATGCCGACGGCGTGGCCCTGCTGCCCCGCCTGATGCCTTTCCAGCGCAACAGTGTGCGGCTGGATCCGACCGAGCTGCCCATCAGCGCCGAACTCGATTCGATTGAACAGGAAGCCGTGCCGGCCTTGCGCAGCGCGGTCAAGATCACCTTCCCGGTCCGCTCGGGCCGGGGCGCCTTGATCCGCATTGTGTTCGATGACGGCGAGCCGGCCCCGGCCGGCGCCGAGGTCGAGCTCGTCGGCGACAAGAAGGAGTTTTTTGTCGCACGACGGGGGGAATCGTTCGTCACCGGGCTGCAAGCCAGGAACACACTGCGCCTCAAATGGAATGGGGCTTCGTGCAGCTTTGAAGTGGTGCTGCCGCCGGGGAACCTGGACGACATCGCCCGTGTCGGGCCCATTCAATGTTTTGGAGTCAAGCGATGAAAAAGCCCGCGCTGTTGCGCGCCCTGGCCCTGGCCGTCCTGAGCCTGACGGCCTTGTTCTCCCCTGCGGCGTGGGCAGCGTACAGCTGCAGCCTGACCACCCAAAGCGTCGGCGTGCTCTACGTCTTCAACTTCAGCAACTTCGATGCCAATGGCACCGTGATCCTCACCTGCACCCGCAATGTCGTGGCCGACGCCAACACCCTGACTTATCGTATCAAGGCCGACAACGGTTTGAACTGGAGCGGCACCAACCGGCGCGCCAGGCTGGGCGCCACGGGCAACCGGCTGACTTATTATCTGCGCCGCGGCACCACCGCCGGCGGCGGTGCCACTTGCGGAAACTCGAGCACCTGGTTCGCTCCCGCGACCGGGACGACCAACGTCATCACGGGCACCCTGTCATTTGGCGCGGCCGCGACCGCTTCAGTGACGTGGGGGTTTTGCGCACGGGTGCGCGGCAATCAAGGCGCCGTGGCAGCGGGCCTGTATACCGATATGGTCGGGATTGTTGCCCAGTACCCCAACAACAATGCCGGCGCGCTGACGGTGGCCGAGCCGATGTACTACCAGATCGGGGTGACCAGCCAGTGCGTATTCAATCTGCAGCCGCACCCGATTGTGTTCAACTACACGTCGTTCAGCCCGACACCGCAGGTAGCCAGCCGAAATTTCGAAGTCAGGTGCAGCAATACGCTTCCCTGGAGCGTGAGTATTCCTTCGCCCAGCGGCACCCTGCTCGGCTTGAGCTACAGCCTGGCCGCCAGCCCCGCCTCAGGCACCGGTACAGGTGCTGATCAGATTGTTACGGTCACGGGCACCATCCCCGCCGGGCAAGCTGGCACCTGCAGCACCGCGATTTGCACTGGCGCCAACGTGCACACAATACTCATCACTTACTGAAGCGAGGCCCTGTCAATGCTGTCAGAATCGGCTGTCCGACTCGCCTAGGGATGCCCTGATTCGGATTGAGTTCGATACGGTGAGGCTTTTGTCACGAGTTTGCAAACCTTGAACCCGCTGGCGCTTGAAATGGGGCGGCGTTAGCGGTACCGTTACATAATGTTACCCTCGGCATCTGGAAGGCATCACGCAGGCAGGTCCTGCACGATGTGACGGAGTAAATTGATGACTGCCTCTTTCGCATTGCGTCTTGCCGCAGCAGCCTTGCTGAGCATTTGCGCGCTGCAAGCCCAGGCGGCCATCACCTGCACGCTCACGGCCACATCGGTCAACCTCAACTACGTCAACAACCAGGGCGCCAATGCCAATGCCAGCGGCACGATCACGCTGAACTGCACGCGCCTGTCGACGGACCCGACCACCCAAACCTACTGGGTCAGCATCAATTACGGCTCTCGCACAGGCCTTCCCCGGCGAGTCTTTCGCCACGGTGCAACAGACACTTTCAACGCCAACCGGCTCGATGTCAATATCTTCAAGAATGGCACGACGACCGACTGGGGCAACACCGCAGGCGGGGCCACGCGCGTGAGCGGGACGCTGAACTTCGGCGCTGCGCTCAGCGCGAGCGTGCCGCTGACCTATGACTTCCGCGTGCCATCGGGGCAAACCGGCAATAATGCGGGGATTTTCGACGAGCTATTCACCACCAGCCTGCAACTGACTACTGCAGGTGCTGTCGTCGCGACCGCGACCTTCGCCCCCACCGTGAGCATCACCGCCCAGTGCTTCGTGGGCCAGGTCGCCAGCGGCAATCCGGCGCCTGGCGCGGTCAATCCCTCGACCCTGACCTTGAACTACACCTCATTTGCGCTGGTCCCCCAGACCGCCACCATGAACTTCACGGTGGACTGCACAAACAGCACCACCTACACGCTGGCGCTTTCGCCGACAGCGGGCACGTTGCTCGGCCTGAGCTACACGCTGGCGCTGAGCAGCAGCGGCGCGACCGGCAACGGCTTTGCCCAGCCCTACACGGTCACGGGCACCATTGCAGCCGGGCAAGCCGGCACCTGCGCCACGGGCGCCTGCTCAGCGACCCAGACCGGGGTGACGGTCACCATCACCTACTGAACGGGCGGCGCTGCTACTGTCAACCGCCGGCCCCCAGCCAGCGCACCAGTTGCTGCGCCACCTCCGGCCGGCTGAGCAATTCCATATGGTTCATGCCGCAGGCAATCCACTGGTGCTCGGGCGCAAACGCCAGCCTGTGCCGCGCTTGCGCATGCCGGCCCAAAGCGCTCTCCAGGGGCACCAGGCCATCACCGACGATTTTCTGACTTAATGCATCCCTGACCACTGCCAGCGATCCATGTCCGCCTCCACTGGCTGGCGCTGCCATGGCGGTACTGGCGGCGACGGCGTAGCAGTTCACGCCTCGCGGCAACGGCAGCGCCTGGCGCGCATCCGGCGCAAGCTCAAAGCGGCCGCGGCCCGCCCAATCGCACTCCAGCACATGGCCATGGCGCAAGTCGGTGATGCCCGCGCTGCGGATCTGGCCGATACGGGCAAAGGGCTGGGTCACCCAATGGCTGCCCAGCAAATGGTCCACCCAGTGGCCCACCCGTTCCAGCGGCGCGCCGTGGTGCGGGGTGCCCAGAAAAACCAGATGCTTCAATCGGGCGCGCCAGCCCTGCCCAGCCTGCTTGCCATGGTGGCAGGCGCTGCGCGCCACCAGTCCGCCCATGCTGTGCACCAGCAGGCTCAAGTCCTTGACCGGCTGCGGCCAGGCCTTGAGCAACTGTTCCAGCAAACCGGCCAGCGCTTCCCCGTTGGTGGAGGTGTGCAGGCCGGTGTTGTAGTGCAGGTAGACCGGGGTGTAGCCCAGCGCGCCGGCGAGGGCTTCGCCATGGTCCTGCAAATGACCCTCGGCATTTTCGCTGCACCACTGCAAATCATTCATGCACAGGCCATGAACCAGCACCAGCACCTTGCCGCCGGCCCGGGGAAAACGGGCGGAGAGCGCCGCCTTTTCAAGGACCAGCGGCCTGCCGGCATGGCGCAAATGCATGGCAATGGCCAGCGGGTTGGACGTCTCAGCCAGCTGGTCGCCCAGTACGCCATTGAGCGCCGACAGCACCGCTTCGCGTTGCGGCGATGAGCTTGGCGCGCCAGCCCGGGCTGCCACCCGGGACAGCACCGCATCCACCGTGCCCGCGGCCAGCCGCGTGACAGCTTTGACGCTGCCATACACCAAGCCGGTGATGCCCGATTTCCTGACCCCGCTTGCACCGGGCGTCCGGTCTACCCACTGGTCGCCCACCACACCCAAGGGTGCGGCCACGGCCTTGTACACATTGCCGTGGACTTTCTCGGTCAGCGCCGTCAGCCCCAGCGTGGCCTGCGCGGCCAACCGGGCCAAGCCCTGAATGTCAGCGACATGCAGATGGGTGGGCTGCTTGGCCCGCTGATTTTGGGCGGTTCGGGCCGGCTTTGGGGGCGTGCTCATGCCGCGATTGTGGGGGGCATGCACCGCTCGGACTAGAGGATGGTGACTAGCCAAGTCCGACAGGCTCCTAACACCAACGGGTCATGCCGCCCATGAAATTGAAAAAATCAAGCCTTTCAATTCAACTTTTCGCAGTTTCAGCCGTAAACACCCTATGGACTCGATCAATTTCACCAAGAGACCGCCAATAAGTCACAAATTCAGAATGAAATTACCACTTGCATCAATTTCATCAATTTAGTTAAAATGTATCCAACACTGATAGTTGAAGGAGTTGGCGCCATGCGAACTTTCAAAACCGCCTTTGCTATTTTGGCCATCCAGTCTCTGCTGGGGGCTTACAGTGTTGTCCATGCGGAGTCCACCTCCGGCTCCTTTGGCGTCACCATTGTGCTGCGCACCTTCAGTGAAGCCGTTACGGCGGACCACCGGTGCACCCACCGCGGGCAAACCGACGGCCAGACGGGCACGCTGCGCATCAGCTGCCCGGCCACGGTTGACGTGAAGGCCATTGCCAGCGCCTCTGCCAGCAAGACCGGCCAATCCCAGCGTATCAATGCCGAGCCCGGTGAACTCAACCGCCCGGCACTCACGATGGCCGCCGGCAAACCCATGAATTCGCCAGATCCGGTGGAGCTGACCATTTCCTGGTGACCGGGTCAAAACCTGCCTTCCTGGCCGGCATCAGGTCGTTTTCTGCAAAAACAACGGGGTTTAAGCCTGCCCCGCGCCTGGCAGGCTTGGGTTTCAAAACCGCTCGTGCGGAGCCAGGTAGCGCCACTGGCCTACCGGCAGATGGCCCAGGTTGACACGACCTATGCGCACGCGCTTGAGCCCAGTCACAAACAGCCCCACCTGCTCGCACATGCGGCGAATTTGGCGTTTTTTGCCTTCTTTCAGCACAAAACGCAGCTGTTCGGGGTTTTGCCAGCTCACCTGGGCAGGCCGTAGCGCCTGGCCGTCCAGGCTCAGGCCATGGCACAGCAGGGCCAGCTTTTCGGGCGGAAATACCGCTTGCACGTTGACGGTTTCCTCCCCTTTTTCCGTTCTGTAGCTCACCCGCACCAAATACTCTTTTTCGATCTCCGAGTCTTCGCCAATCAGCTGGCGGGCCACGCGCCCGTCTTGCGTCAGCACCAGCAAGCCGATCGAGTCGATGTCCAGTCGCCCGGCCGGGGCCAGGCCACGCAGTTGCTCATGACCCCAGCGCATGCGGCTGTTGCACTCGCGCCAGCGGTTTTGCGGCTGCACCAGCGCCACGGCCGGCTCGTGGCCGTCTTCGGCCTGGCCGCTGACATAACCGACCGGCTTGTTGATCAGGATGGTGACCAGCTGGCGCTGCTGCTGCTCGGCCTGGCGGTCCACCTCGATGCGTGCATCAAAGGCGACCGGCTGGCCCATCACGGCGGGCGCCCCGTTCACGCGCACCCAGCCGCGGGCAATCCAGTCGTCGGCCTCGCGGCGAGAACACAGGCCGAGTTCGGCCATGCGCTTGTTCAGGCGGATGGTGCCGCCGGTTGAAGCGCCCGGTGATCCGGCAGGTGCAGCCGAGGCGGCCCGCACACGCACAGCGCCGGCAACAGGTGGTTTGGGGGGAGTTTGTTCAGACATGGGCTGGCACCCATTTTATGGCTGCATGCGGCCTGCTGGCGCAGCCCCTCCCGAAGCCTGTCCCCTGACCGCGTTGGCGCAAGAGGCAGCCGATGCAAACATTTTTCCGCCATTGAAGGCCTCAAGGTTCGGATTTTCAAACCTTGATGGGAAAGATGTAACTTTTGCATAAATCGGGCCACAGCCCAAACACTTCGGGCGTTAGCAGCTACAAATTAAATAGCAGTTTATTGCGTCGCTGCCCTTTTTTGGAGACAACTGTCCTGCCGGACGCGCAAAGTGGTGGCAACACGGCTGCAAGCCGGCACCTCAACCCGCGTCCAGCAAGGGCGGCAATTTTTGCAGCATCAGGTCCACCACCACGCGGGTTTTCAGCGGCAGGTAGCGGGTGGACGGCCACACGGCATGCAGCTCATAACCGAAGGGCTGCGGCTCGTCGAACAGTTGCACCAGAGAGCCCTCGCGCAGCGCGTCGGCCACGAGCCACACCGGCAGGCGGGCCAGGCCCACGCCGGCCTGCGCCGCGCTGGCGATCATCTGGAGGTCGTCGAAGCAAAAGCGCGAGGCAATGGGCACCTCGACCCGCAGGCCGCGCGCATCGTGAAACTCCCAGGGCTTGATCTGGCCGCCGCGCCCGTAGACGATGCCCTGGTGCCCAGCCAGCTCATCCATGCCGCGCGGCCAGCCATGTGCATCCAGGTAGGCCGGGGCCGCGCACATCACCATGCGCTGCACGCCCAGGCGTCGCGCCACCAGTGCGGTGCTGTCGGGTAGCGGCCCGCTGCGCACGGCCAGGTCAATACCCTCCTCCACCAGGTCGCTGCGACGGTCCGAGAACGACGCCTCCAGCGCCAGTTGCGGGTGCCGGCGCGCCAACTCCAGCAGCAGCGGCCCTATGCACAGGCGGCCAAACAGCACCGGCATGCTCAAGCGCACGCAGCCCGTGGGTGTGCGACGGGCGGCATCCATGCTCGCGTCCGCCGCGTCCAGTTCGGCCAGCACACGCTGGCAGCGCTCGTAGTAGGCCTGGCCGTCCTCGGTCAGGCTCTGGCTGCGCGTGGTGCGAAGAAACAGCCGGGTGCCCAGGCGCGCCTCGAGCCGGGCAATGCTCTTGGCCACGGCGGAGCGCGTGAGTTGCCGCCGCCGGGCCGCCAGCGCAAAGCTACCGGCCTCCACTGCGGCGACAAATTCTTCGATGCCACTCAAGCGGTCATTCATGGCTTCCGTTCATTGGATCAATTAATTCAACATTTAGATTACTAATTTACACCACCGGCGATTCATTGGAATCAATACCATTCTGCTGTGAACAACGAAACACCGCAACCCCTGAAATGAAAGCAACACCATGCAAAACACCCTGAAACGCTGGCAACTCACCCGCTTCGGCCCGCACAACCTGAGCCTGGAAGAACATCCCGTGCCCACACCCGGCCCGGGCGAGTTGCTGGTCCGGGTCGAGGCCGTCTCCCTGAACTACCGCGACAAGCTGATGATCGAAAACGGCATGGGCCTGCCGCTCGCCATGCCCTTCACCCCCGCGTCCGACATGTGCGGCACCGTCATCGCCACTGGTGCCGGCGTGAGCCGCTGGCGCGAAGGCGATCGCGTCATCAGCACTTTTTGGGCCGGCTGGACCGATGGCGCCTGGCCGGCGGACTCGTTCGCGCTTGGCGGCACCGGCCCGGGCATGCTGGCCAGCCATGTGGTGCTGAACGAGCAATGGGCGGTGGCGGCACCGCGCTCGCTGAGTGCCGCGCAGGCCAGCACCCTGCCCTGCGCCGGACTGACCGCGTGGTTCGCTCTGGTGGAAACCGGTGCGCTGCGTGCCGGGCAGACGGTGCTGGTGCACGGCACCGGCGGCGTGGCGCTGTTCGGGCTGCAAATCGCCCACGCCCACGGTGCGCAGGTCATCGTGGTATCGGGCAGCGACGACAAGCTGGCGCAGGCCCGCACCCTGGGCGCCAGCCACGGCATCAACCGCCAGGGCGCGGCCGACTGGGTGAGCGCCGCGCGCGAGCTGACCGGCGGGCGCGGCGTGGACCATGCACTGGAGATCGTGGGTGGCGCCAACCTGGGCCGCTCGCTGCAAGCACTGGCGCAAGGCGGCCGGGCCTCGGTGATCGGCATCCTGGAAGGCGACGAGGTCAGCAGCTCGGTCTATCCGGTGATTCTGGGTCGCCCCACCATCCAGGGCATCAGCGTGGGGCACCGCCGTGCGCTCGAAGAACTGGTGCGCGCCGTGGACGCCACCGGCCTGCAGCCGGTGATCGCCGCCGAATACGATTACACCGCCTTGCCCGCAGCGCTGGCGCATCTGACGCGGGGTCCGTTCGGCAAGGTCGTGCTTAAGTTCTGAGCTGGTGCCCAGGCACAGCGGCCCGGCGTGCTGTCAGGCGCATACACGCTGGGATTTTGCTATCAATTAAATAGCTACTTGTGCCCACAAATATTGGGCTACAGGTCTCTTTTGTATGTAAACACGCTGGAACGCAGTGCCGCCAGATCGAGCACGCGCAGGCCACCGTATTCCACCCGAATCGTGCCCTGCGCTTCCAGTGCGGTCAGCGCCTCGTTGACGCGCTGGCGTGACAGGCCCACCAGGTAGGCCATCTCCTGCTGGGTGATGCGCAGGACCTCACCGACGCCAGGGTAGAGCACCGGGTTGAACAGGGCGGCCAGGCTGCGCGCCACCCGCAGGTCGGGGTTGTTCATGCGGTCAATCTCGCGCGCGGCGATGAACTGGCCCAGGCGCTCGTTGAGCTGGTTCATCACGAAGCGGTTAAAGCCGATCGAGTGGTCGAGCAGCCAGTGAAAGGTATCGACCGGCAGGCCCGCAACCACGCTTTTGCGCAGCGCCTGGATGTTGTAGCGGTAGGGCTCACGCTTGAGCGCCGTGCCCTCGCCAAACCAGCCGCCCGGCGGCACACCGGTGAAGGTCATGGTGACGCCCTGAGCGCTGTCGCTGCTCATCTTGAGCAGGCCTTCGACCACGCCGAACCAGTAGGTCACGGGCCGCCCGATGCGGCACACATAGTCGCCCGGCAGGGCATCGCCCACCTGCAGCTCGGCCACCGCACGCTCGCGCTCCACCGGCAGCAGCTGATGCAGCCACGGAATGCCGCCGAGTTCCTCGACAGTAGGGGTGCGGCGGCGCTGGTGCAGGGACAAATCGGTGGACATGGCGGTTGGCTTGGCTCACAGAAAACTGGTTCGAACTGGTTCGGGAAAGTCCGGGGAGGGCGCACCCTTGGATTGTCGTCAGATGGACAATCCGTTGCCATTTGTGAGCATAGCATCGCCTCCTTTATCCACCAACCCGTTTGAAAGGCAGGCATGAAAGCACACCCACTTCCGTCTGATCCGCAGGCCTTGACCGTTGCCGCCGACGGCCAGAAACTGACACGCCGCAGCGTACTGGGCGCCATGGCCGCGCTGCCCGCGCTCGTGCACCCGTCGCTGCAGGCGCAGGACGCCGCGCCCCTCAAAATCGGCCAGTCCATCGCCCTGAGCGGCCCGCTCGGCGAACTGGGGCAGGCCATGCACCAGGGGGCCAAAGCCTGCTTCACCGCGGTCAACGCCAAGGGCGGCGTGGCTGGCCGCCCGATTGAGCTGGTGGCGCTCGATGATGGCTACGACGTCAAGCGCGCGCTGGCCAATGTGAAGAGCCTGATTGAAGACCGCAGCAACTTCGCCCTGTTCAACTGCATGGGCACCCCGATGATCGAGGCCATGCTGCCCCAGGTGATCGAGTCGGGCATTCCATTTTTCGCGCCCTTCACCGGCGCCCTGCTGGCGCGGCCGAAAGACGTGCGCAACGTCTTCAACATCCGCGCGAGCTACGCCGACGAGGCCGAGCAGCTGGTGCAGCACCTGGCCACCATCGGCATCAAGCGCATCGCCATTGCCTACCAGAACAACTCGTTCGGCAAGGAGGTGTTTGAAGCCACGCAGCGCTCCATGGCCAGGCACCAGCTCACGGCGGTGGCCACCGTCACCGTGGAAAACAACGCCTCGGATGCCGGCGCTGCCTCGGCCAAGCTGGTCGCAGCCAACCCCGAGGCCGTGCTGCTCGGCCTGGCGGGCAAACCGACGATTGATTTTGTGAAGGCCACCCGCGCGCTGCGCAAGGGACTGCCGCTGTATGCACTGTCCATCATGGGCTCCGCCGCCACCATCAAGGCGCTGGGTGACGACGCGACCGGCATTGCGGTATCGCAGGTCGTGCCCCTGCCGGGTAACACGATTGTGCCCATGGTGCGTGAGTTCCAGCAGGCCTGGAAAGCCGCTGGCGTGACACTGGAGCCCTCGCACCTGGCGCTGGAGGGCTATATCAACGCCAGGGTGTTCACCGAGGCACTGCGCCGCACCGGCCGCAACCCGAGCCGCAGCAGCTTTATCGACAGCACCTGGGCCCTCAAGCGCTATGACCTCGGCGGCTTCGAGGTGAGCTTTAGCGACTCCGCCAAGGGCGCGTCCCGCTTTGTGGAGCTCACCATGGTGGGACGCGACGGCCGGTTCATACGGTAAGGAGCATGTCCGTCCAGCACCCCGGGGACACTCCCACTAGGACTTACCCGCAAATTGTCGTCGCAATGACAACATAGCGTCAAACCGGGGCCTACCATTCATTTCATACCAACGGTTTTCCATGACAGGCAAGCCGCATAAAAACTGGAAAAAGCTGGAGACAAGGAAACGGAATGCAGACCACGTTCCCCCGATTGCTGCTGAAACACGCCGCCGAACGCCCCGGCGCGGCAGCCATGCGCGAAAAAGAATACGGCATCTGGCAAGCCCACAGCTGGGCCGACATGGCCACGCTGGTGGAGCACATTGCCTGCGGCCTGCACCAGGCCGGCTTGCGGCGCGACGAACACATGGTGGTGATTGGCGCCAATCGGCCCCGTCTGTACGCCACCATGCTGGCCGCCCAGGCCCTTGGCGCCGTCCCGATCCCCCTGTACCAGGATGCCGTGGGCGCTGAATGCGTGTTCCCCATCAACAATGCCGAAGTGCGCTTTGCCATGCTGGAAGACCAGGAACAGGTCGACAAGCTGCTGGAGATCCGCGACCGCTGCCCGCTGCTGTCCAACCTCGTGTTTGACGACCCCCGGGGTCTGCGCAACTACCAGGAACCGGGCCTCACCTCACTGGATGCACTGATTGAATCCGGCAAAACATTGGCCGCCAGCCAGCCCGCTTTTTTCAGGGCGGAGGTTGACAAGGCACAGCCCGATGATGTGGCCGCCATGTTTTTCACCTCGGGCACCACGGGCAACCCCAAAGGCGTGGTGCACACGCACAACACCCTGCTTGACCGCGCCCAGGCCGGCGCCGAGTTCGACAAACTCACAGGCGCCGAAGAGGTGCTGGCCTACCTGCCACCGGCCTGGATCGGCCAGAACATTTTCAGCTACGCGCAGTGGCTGTGCTGCGGCTATGTGGTGAACTGCCCCGAAAGCGCCAGCACCGTCACCATCGACCTCAAGGAGGTCGGCCCCACTTACTACTTCGCACCGCCGCGCGTGTTTGAAGGCCTGCTCACCAGCGTGATGATCCGCATGGAAGACGCCGGCGCGATCAAGCGCAAGATGTTCCACACCTTCATGAAGGTGGCCAAGAAAGCCGGCTCCGACCTGATGGACGGCAAGCCGGTCGGCGTGCTGGACAGGCTGGCCTACGCCCTGGGCGGGCTGCTGGTGTATGGCCCGCTGCGCAACAACCTGGGTTTTTCGCGCGTGCGCGTGGCCTACACAGCCGGCGAAGCCATCGGCCCGGACCTGTTTACCTTTTACCGCTCCATCGGCATCAACCTCAAGCAGCTGTACGGCTCCACCGAAACAGCCGTGTTCGTCTGCCTGCAACCAGACCACCAGGCGCGGGCCGACACCGTGGGCATACCCTGCCGAGGCGTGCAGATCAAGGTCGCCGACAACGGAGAAATCCTGGTCAAGTCCGCCGGTCTGCTCAAGGAGTATTACAAGAACCCGGCCGCCACGGCCGAGGTGCTGACGGCCGATGGCTGGTACCACACCAGCGACGCAGGCTTTCTGGATGCGCATGGCCACCTCAAGATCATTGACCGCGTGAAAGACGTGGGCCGCATCAAGGGCGGCGCCAACGACGGCGCCATGTTTGCCCCCAAGTATGTGGAAAACAAGCTCAAGTTCTTCCCGCACATCAAGGAAGTGGTGGCCTACGGCGACCAGCGCGAAAAAGTCTGCGTGATGATCAACATCGACTTTGACGCGGTGGGCAACTGGGCCGAACGGCGCAACCTGCCCTACGCCGGCTACACCGACCTGGCGCAAAAACCCGAGGTCTACCAGCTCATCAAGGAATGCGTGGAAAAAGTCAACGCCGACCTCAGCGTCGACGCCCTGCTGGCCGGCTCGCAGGTCAGCCGCTTCCTGGTGCTGCACAAGGAACTCGACGCCGATGACGGCGAGCTGACCCGGACCAACAAGGTGCGCCGCGGCTTCATCGCCGAAAAATACCAGCCCCTGGTGGATGCCCTGTACGGCGGGAAAACCGAGCAGTTCATTGAAACCGTGGTCAAGTTTGAAGACGGCCGCAGCGGCAGTGTGAGCGCGACCCTGAAGATTGCGGACACGACAACATTTTCACCTGTGAAGGCGGCAGCATGAGCAGCCGGGCCGTTCCCAAGGCGAATACCGGAGCGCGCAGCGCGGAGGTTACCCAATGAGCACCATTCCCCTGCGGGCCGAGCCCGTTGAAGCCATAGCACCGGCCACTGCGGCGCGACTCGTCGAGCAGACCAGCGCCAACCAGCCGATAGGCACGGCCAAGAAAATCGGCGAGGTCATCCTGGATGTCAGCAACATCTCCCTGAGCTTCGGCGGCGTCAAGGCGCTGACGGACATCTCCTTCAACGTGAAGGAGCATGAGATCCGCGCCATCATCGGCCCCAACGGTGCCGGCAAAAGCTCCATGCTCAACTGCATCAACGGCGTCTACACACCGCAGCACGGCTCCATCACCTTCCGCGGTCAGACCTTCAAGCACATGAACAGCCACCAGGTGGCCGTGATGGGCGTGGCCCGCACCTTCCAGAACCTGGCGCTGTTCAAGGGCATGAGCGTGCTCGACAACATCATGTCGGGGCGCAACCTCAAGATCAAGAGCAACCTGTTCCTGCAGGCGCTGCGCATCGGCCCGGCCGAGCGTGAAGAAATCCGGCACCGCGAGTTCGTGGAACGCATCATCGACTTCCTCGAAATCCAGGCCTACCGCAAGACCCCCGTGGGCCAGTTGCCCTATGGCCTGCAAAAGCGCGTGGACCTGGGCCGTGCGCTGGCGATGGAGCCGCAGGTGCTGCTGCTCGACGAGCCCATGGCCGGCATGAACGTCGAGGAAAAGCAGGACATGTGCCGCTTCGTGCTCGACGTCAACGACGAGTTCGGCACCACGGTCGTTCTGATCGAGCATGACATGGGCGTGGTGATGGACATCTCCGACCGCGTGGTGGTGCTGGATTACGGCAAGAAGATAGGCGACGGCACGCCCGATGAGGTGCGCAACAACCCGGATGTGATCAAGGCTTACCTCGGAACTTCACACTAACCATGTACCACAACATAAACATTGAACCGACTTGTTTCAGCGGCCGCCGCGGAACCGGCTTCGCCGGGCCGCAGGCGGCGCCCCCTGCAAGGGGGGAGGCCGCTACGCGAAGCGAGTCGGCAACGGGGGGGAGCAAGTGATGGGACCTTTCCTCGAAACACTGATCGGCGGCCTGATGTCGGGCATGCTGTATTCGCTGGTGGCGCTGGGCTTTGTGCTGATCTTCAAGGCATCGGGCGTGTTCAATTTCGCGCAGGGCGCCATGGTGCTGTTTGCGGCGCTCGCGATGGCGCGCTTCGCCGAATGGATTCCGCAGTGGACCGGGCTGGAAGGCAAATTCCTGCCCAATGTGCTGGCCTTCGTCGCCGCGCTGCTGATCATGGTCGTCGTGGCCTGGCTGATCGAAAGGCTGGTGCTCGGCAAGCTGGTCAACCAGGAAGGCGTGACCTTGCTGATGGCCACCTTGGGCGTTTCGTATTTCCTCGACGGCTTCGGCCAGACGATTTTCGGATCGAGCATCTACAAAATCGACGTGGGCATGCCCAAGGACCCGATGTTCCTGCTGGAAAGCACGTTCCAGGGCGGCCTGCTGGTCAATCAGGAAGACCTGGTGGCCGCGCTGATCGCCACCGCCCTGGTCATCGCACTCGCTGCCTTCTTCCAGTACACCGGCACCGGCCGGGCGCTGCGCGCGGTGGCGGACGACCACCAGGCCGCCCAGTCAATCGGCATTCCGCTCAACCGTATCTGGGTCATCGTCTGGAGCGTGGCAGGCTTCGTGGCCCTGGTGGCCGGCATGATCTGGGGCAGCAAGCTCGGCGTGCAGTTCTCGCTGTCGGTGCTGGCGCTCAAGGCCTTGCCGCTGGTGATCCTGGGCGGCCTGACCTCGGTGCCAGGCGCCATCGTCGGCGGGCTGATCCTGGGCGTCGGCGAAAAGCTCGCCGAAGTGTTCCTCGGCCCCATGCTGGGCGGTGGCATCGAAATCTGGTTCGCCTATGTGCTCGCGCTCGGCTTCCTGCTGGTGCGCCCGCAAGGCCTGTTCGGCGAGAAGATTATTGACCGGGTATGAAAGCCCCCATGCTTGTCACTTCGTGTACTGCGCTGCCCCCCCGGGGGGCGCTGCGCCTGCGGCCCGGCGAAGCCGGTTCCGCGGCCCCTGTTGGTCGGAACACAGTCCCGCGCAGATATTTCTCCATCGCGATCTAACGGTAAAGCTCTAATATGTTCTACAGAGAAAACGGCCAATTCAAGACCAGCTACCGCGCCGACCAGCAGATCTTCCCGATCTCGCAGGACAGGCTGGCCATCCTTCTGATCCTGGCGTGCGCGTTCATCGTCGTGCCAGGCCTGGCCAGCGACTACACCTTCCGCGCCATCCTGATCCCCTTCCTGATCATGTCGCTGGCCGCCCTGGGCGTGAACATCCTGGTCGGCTACTGCGGCCAGATCTCGCTGGGTTCGGGCGCCTTCATGGCGGTCGGCGCCTACGGGGCCTACAACTTCTTCGTGCGCATTCCCGGCATGCCGCTGATTGCGGCGCTGATCCTGGGCGGCCTGTGCGCCACCTTCTTCGGCATCCTGTTCGGCCTGCCCAGCCTGCGCGTCAAGGGCCTGTACCTGGCCGTGACCACGCTGGCCGCCCAGTTCTTCAGCGACTGGATGTTCCTGCGCATCAAGTGGTTCACCCTGGACACGCCCTCGGGCTCGGTCTCGGTGTCGGGCCTGCAGGTGTTCGGGCTGCCGATCGACAGCGCGGTCAGCAAATACCTGTTCTGCCTGTCCGTGCTCGTGGTCATGGCCCTGCTGGCCAAGAACCTGGTGCGCGGCGCCATCGGCCGCGAGTGGATGGCTATTCGCGACATGGACGTGGCCGCGGCCGTGATCGGCATCCGTCCGATGTACGCCAAGCTCAGCGCCTTCGCCGTGAGCTCCTTCATCATCGGCGTGGCCGGCGCGCTGTGGGCCTTTGTCTACCTGGGCGCCTGGGAGCCGGCCGCCTTCTCGGTCGACCAGTCGTTTCGCCTGCTGTTCATGGTGATCATCGGCGGCATGGGCTCCATCATGGGCAGCTTCTTCGGCGCCGCCTTCATCGTGGTGCTGCCGATCGCGCTGAACCAGTTCCTGCCGGTACTGCTGGGCCTGTTCGGCATCGACATTTCCACCGCCGGCATCGCGCATGCCGAGCTCATGATCTTCGGCGGCCTGATTGTCTGGTTCCTGATCGTGGAGCCGCACGGCCTGGCCAAGCTCTGGTCGATTGGCAAGCAGAAGCTGCGTCTGTGGCCCTTCCCGCACTGAAATGATGGCCCCCACGCTTTTCACTTCGTGTAATGCGCTGCCCCCGAGGGGGTTGTGCTTGCTTGGGGCGGCCCGGCGCGGCGCACGGCTCCGATGCTCGCAACCACCAATGCGTTGTCAGGGAATGGTTTGTTTACTGAGGTTTTAGTTTTTCAGGTGCTTTGCTTTTAATTTTTAGGAGACAACAATGAAGGTTCGTAAATTGATTCTGGCAGTCGCTGCGGTGGCGGCTGGCGCGTCGTCCCTGCTGGCGACCAGCGCGTTCGCTCAGGCCAAAGAGCAATTCATCCCGGTGCTGTCGTACCGGACCGGCCCCTACGCGCCCAATGGCACGCCCTGGGCCAACGGCTACGTCGATTACTTCAAGCTGGTCAATGCCAAGGGCGGCCTCAACGGTGTCAGGCTCTCGTTTGAAGAGTGCGAAACCGGCTATGACACGGCCCGCGCTGTGGAATGTTATGAACGCCTGAAAGGCAAAAACGGCGGCGCCTCCCTGGTGCAACCGCTGTCCACCGGCGCCACGTTTGCCATCACGGAAAAAGCGCCCGCCGACAAGATTTCCGTCGTCACGGTGGGCTACGGCCGCAGTGAAAGTGCGGACGGCTCCATCTTCAAGTGGAATTTCCCGCTGGCAGGCACCTACTGGGTCGCCTCCGACGCCATCCTGCAAGCCATTGGCAAAAAAGAAGGCGGCCTCGACAAACTCAAGGGCAAGAAAATCGCGCTGGTCTACCACGACAGCCCGTATGGCAAGGAGCCCATCGCGCTGCTGCAGGAACGCAGCAAACAACTGGGCTTTGAGCTGCAACTGCTGCCCGTGACGGCCCCCGGCGTGGAGCAAAAAGCCACCTGGCTGCAAATCCGCCAGGCCCGGCCTGACTACACCTTGCTGTGGGGCTGGGGCGTGATGAACTCCACCGCCATCAAGGAGGCGCAAGCCACCGGCTATCCGCGCGAAAAAATGTACGGCGTGTGGTGGGCCGGCGCCGAGCCCGATGTGAAAGACGTGGCCGATGGCGCCAAGGGCTATAACGCCGTGGCCATGCAGCACGGCGCCGAGCCGCAGTCCAAGGTGGTCAAGGACGTGTTGACCATGGTGCATGGCAAAGGCCAGGGCACGGGTCCGAAAGACGAAGTGGGCCAGGTGCTGTACATGCGCGGCGCCATGAGCGCCATGCTGGCAGTGGAAGGCATTCGCGCCGCCCAGGAGCGCTTTGGCAAGGGCAAGGTCATGACCGGTGAGCAGGTGCGCTGGGGTCTTGAGAACCTGAACCTGACGCAGGCCAAGCTGGATGCACTGGGTTTTGCCGGCGTGATGCGCCCGATCAGCACCTCTTGCACGGACCACATGGGTGCGGCCTGGGCGCGCATCCACACCTGGGACGGCAAGGCCTGGAAGTTCAGTTCCGACTGGCTGCAGGCCGATGAGCAGATCATCAAGCCGCTGGTCAAGTCCACCGCCGCCAGGTACGCCGCCGAGAAGAAACTCACGGCGCGCACCCCGGCGGACTGCCAGTCTTGAGAGACGTGTCATCCCGGGCTCGACCCGGGATCCATGCTTCGCAGCAAGCAGTTGCGCTTCAAGCGAGGCATGGATTGCGGGTCAGGCCCGCAATGACAGTCCATTCTCAAGCGCTGAGGCAGCGCTTGAGAATGAACCCAAACACACTATGAACACACCAAACATCGTTCTGAACGTCAACGGCATCGAGGTCATCTACAACCACGTCATTCTGGTGCTCAAGGGGGTTTCCCTGAACGTACCTGAAGGAAAAATTGTCGCCATTCTGGGCGGCAATGGCGCCGGCAAGACCACGACCTTGCGCGCCATTTCCAACCTGCTCAAGGGCGAGCGCGGCGAGGTCACCAAGGGCTCCATCGAGCTGCGCGGCGAGCGCATTGAAAACCTCTCGCCGGCCGACCTGGTGCAGCGCGGCGTGGTGCAGGTCATGGAAGGCCGGCACTGCTTTGCCCACCTGACGATTGAAGAGAACCTGATGACCGGCTCCTACACTCGCAAGAGCAAAGCCGAAGTGGCCGCCAATCTGGAAAAGGTCTACAACTATTTCCCGCGCCTGAAAACCCGGCGCACCTCGCAGGCCGCCTACACCTCGGGCGGCGAGCAGCAGATGTGCGCGATCGGCCGCGCCCTCATGGCCAACCCCAGCATGGTGCTGCTGGACGAGCCGTCCATGGGCCTGGCGCCGCAGATTGTGGAAGAGGTGTTCCACATCGTGCGCGACCTCAACCAGAAGGAAAAAGTCACCTTTTTGCTGGCCGAGCAGAACACCAACATGGCCCTGAAGTACGCCGACTATGGCTACATCATGGAAAGCGGCCGTGTGGTGATGGACGGCGCGGCCAGCGATCTGGCCAACAACGAGGACGTCAAGGAGTTTTACCTGGGCGTAGGTGGCGGCGAGCGCAAGAGCTTCAAGGACGTGAAAAGCTACAAGCGCCGCAAGCGCTGGTTGGCATAGGCCCCCACGCTCCGCCGCTGCGCGGGTCGCTGCCCCCCGAGGGGGTGCTGCGCCTGCGGCCCGGCGAAGCCGGTTCCGCGGCCCCTGCTGGCTTCAAATTCATCGCCCCATGCTCCGCCACTGCAATCTGATCGCACCGAGGTATCGACAAGATTTGGAAGATCTCAAATGACAACACATTACGACGCCCTGGAAAACCGCGCCCCAGCGGACCGTGAAACCGCCCTACTGGCCGCCTTGCCACAGCAGATTGCCCATGCGCAGGCCAGCACCTCCGCCTTTGCAAACCTTCTTCAAGGAGTGGATGCCCGGGACATCAGCTCCCGGGCAGCCCTGGCCCGCCTGCCCGTGACGCGCAAGCACGAATTGCTCGAGCGCCAGCAGGCACTGCGTCAGGCCGATGGCGCCGAGGATGTATTTGGCGGCTTCAGCGCCTTGCGCTACGGCGCCCAGATGCCCCGGGTCTTTGCCAGCCCCGGCACGATTTACGAGCCCGAAGGCGCGCGCAAGGATTACTGGCGCATGGCCCGGGCGATTTTTGCCGCCGGCTTCCGTCCCGGTGAGCTGATTCACAACAGCTTCAGCTACCACTTTGTACCCGCGGGCTCCATGATGGAAACCGGCGCCCATGCCCTGGGTTGCACCGTGTTTCCAGGCGGCACCGGCCAGACCGAGCAACAGGTGCAGGCCATGGCCGAGCTGAAACCCGCAGGCTATATTGGTACGCCCAGTTTTCTCAAGATCATTGTCGAAAAAGCGGCCGATATGGGGGTGGCCCTGCCCAGCGTCAAGAAAGCCATGTTTGGCGGCGAGGCCTTCCCGCCCAGCCTGCGCGACTGGTTTGCCGAGCGCGGCATTGACGGCTACCAGTGCTACGCCACCGCCGACCTGGGTCTGATTGCCTACGAAACCCAGGCCCGCGAAGGCCTGGTGCTGGACGAAAGCGTGATTGTCGAGATTGTCCGCCCCGGCACCGGTGACCCGGTGCCTGAGGGCGAAGTCGGCGAGTTGGTGGTCACCACGCTGAACCCCGACTACCCGCTGATCCGCTTCGGCACGGGCGACCTGTCGGCCGTGCTGCCAGGCAGCTGCCCGAGTGGCCGCACCAACACCCGCATCAAGGGCTGGATGGGCCGGGCCGACCAGACCACCAAGATCCGCGGCATGTTTGTGCACCCGGGCCAAGTGGCCTCCATTGCCCGGCGCTTCCCCGAGGTGCTCAAGGCCCGGCTGGTGGTGACCGGCGAAATGGCCAACGACAGCATGACCCTGAAGGTCGAAACCGCCGGCGTGGCGCAGGGGTTCGAGCAGAAAATCAGCGAAGCCATCCGCGATGTCACCAAGCTGCGCGGCACGGTCGAGCTGATGCCGCCGGGCAGTCTCCCCAATGACGGCAAGGTCATCGAGGACGCCCGCAGCTACAAGTAAACGGGATTGCCCTTACGTAGTTCCCGCGATATACCGGGGCGGCCAGGCTCTTACACTGCAGGAGTCCATTCAACGGAGACTCCTTATGAAACGCCTGCTCGTTCTGGCTGCTGCCGCGACCGCGATTGTCGCCAGCGCACAAACCTATCCCGGCTCCAAGCCCATTTCCTTTGTCGTGCCTTTTGCCGCAGGCGGTCCGACCGACCGTGTGGCGCGCGACCTGGCCGAAGCCATGCGCAAGTCCATGGGCGGCGCCAACTTCGTGGTTGAAAACGTCGGTGGCGCCGGCGGCACCATAGGCGCCGCCAAGGTCGCCAAGGCCAGCCCGGATGGCCATACGCTGCTGCTGCACCACATTGGCATGGCTTCCGCGCCCGCCCTGTACCGCAAACTGCCCTACAAGCCGCTGGAAGATTTCGAGTACGTCGGCATGATCAACGAAGTGCCCATGACGCTGATCGGCAAGCCCCAGTTGCCGGCCAACAACTACCGCGACTTTGAAAACTACATCCGGGCCAATGCCGGCAAACTGAACATCGCCCACGCCGGCCTCGGCTCTGCGTCACACCTGTGCGGCCTGATGTGGCAGTCGGCCATCAAGGCCAACGAAGCCATGACCACCATCCCGTTCGGCGGCACCGCGCCGGCCATGAACGCGCTGGTCGGCGGCCAGGTCGACCTGATGTGCGACCAGACCACCAACACCACCGGCCAGATCGAAGCCGGCCGCGTCAAGGCCTTTGCCGTCACCACGGCCAAACCCCTGTCCGGCCACAAGCTGCTCAAGGACTACCCCACGCTGCGGGAAATGGGCCTGAAAAACTTCGAGCTGACCATCTGGCACGGCCTGTACGCACCCAAAGGCACGCCGCCCGCCGTGCTGGCCCAGCTCAACACCGCCCTCAAGGCGGCTTTGAAAGACCCTGACTTCATCAAGAAGCAGGAAGGCCTGGGCGCCATTGTGGTGACCGACAAGCGCGTCGAGCCCGCTGCCCACAAAGCCTTTGTGACCGCCGAAATCGCCAAGCTCAAACCGGTGATCGAAGCTGCCGGCAAGTTTGCAGACTGAAGCCGTCAAGCGCTCGCTGCCCAAAGCAAAAGCCGCCCGGCCCTGCCCGGCGGCTTTTTTCATGGTCCGAGCCGGATTAACCCTCTTGAAGCCCGCCGGGGCGGCCTGTATCGTTGCCCCGACAGATGCCCAACTATTTCCATGGAGACCAGCTTGAAATCAGAACTCACATTGAACCGCCGCCTTGTCCTTGTCAGCATTGCGCTGGCAGCTACTAATTTAATAGCAACACCCGTCAATGCCCAGAGTTCCTGGCCGAGCAAGCCGGTCCGGCTCGTCGTGCCCTTTGCCCCGGGCGGCACCACCGACATCCTGGCGCGCGCCATCGCCCCGGAGCTTTCAAAGGCGTTTGGCCAGCAGTTCATTGTGGACAACCGTGCCGGCGCCGGCGGCAATGTGGGCGCCGACATCGTGGCCAAGTCACCGGGAGATGGCTACACGCTGCTGATGGGCACCGTCGGGACCCACGGCATCAACAAGTCGCTGTACAGCAAGATGCCCTTTGACCCCCAAAAAGACTTCGCGCCGGTCACGCTGGTCGCCGGTGTGCCCAACGTCATGGTGATGAACGCCGAGAAGGCGGGCAAGCTGGGCATCAACAATGTGGCTGATTTCGTCACATACGCCAAGTCCCACCCCGGCCAGTTCAGCATGGCCTCCAGCGGCAACGGCACTTCGATCCACCTGGCGGGCGAATTGTTCAAGGCCCAGAACGGGATTTTCATGACACACATTCCCTACCGCGGCTCCGGCCCGGCCTTGCTCGACCTGGTCGCCGGCAACGTCGACGTGATGTTTGACAACCTGCCCTCGGCGATGCCGCAAATCAAGGGCGGCAAGCTCAAGGCCTTTGCCGTCACCAGCGCCCAGCGCTCGGCAGCGATGCCCGAGCTGCCCACGGTGGAAGAAGCCGGCAAGCTCAAGGGTTTTGAAGCCAGCAGCTGGTTTGGCCTGCTGGCACCCGCCGGTACACCGCCTGAGGTGGTCAACCGTATTCAACAGGAAGTGGCCAAGGCGCTGAACACGCCCGCCATCAAGGAAAAGATGCTGGCTCAGGGCGCGATTCCGAGTGGCAATACGCCGCAGGAATTTGCCAAACTGATTGATGCCGAGATCAAAAAATGGGCGCAGGTCGTCAAGGTGTCGGGCGCCAAGATCGATTAAGGGCAGCAAGCCTGAATGCCCGCATGAGCGCAGGCTGGAACGGATAGAAGATAACAATTTTCCGACGGGCCGCCCCTAGGAAAATTAGCCCCCTCGGGGGGCAGCGCAGCACACGAAGTGGCAAGCGTGGGGGCTCCTCCTCTAGACCCCCCACATGATTTCATCGCCACTCTGGCGGCAGCTCTGAAGCATGCGAATAAACGACAGCGTCCGCTGGCGCAGGCCCAGCCCATCGGCGTGGGCCGCGGCTTCGTCCTTCTCTTTCTTGTCGGCCGCTTTTCTATCGGCCTCTTCCTGTTCAATGGCGGCCTGCAGCGCGGCAATGGCAGCGGGCATCTGCTCCGGCAGGATGATGCCCTTGTGACCGCCGCCCTTGCCAATAATCTCCAGCACGCGCCGGCCATACGGTTCCAGCATGATGACGTCACCGGCGTTTTTCGATTTGAATTTATACATCGTTGAGCCTCCTTGCAAATTGGGTCGTCCCATTATGTGCACGCTTTCTCTGTACCTGTACAGACTCCAAGGCCCGGGCTGACGCAAAATAGGCAGCTATGTTCAATATTGCTACTGTTCAAAAGCCCGCGCCGCAGGCCCTGCGCCAGGACGGCCTGAGCCTGCTCCTGCCTGATGATTTTGCCCCTGCGCTCGCGCTCAGGCAACCCGCATGGGCCACCGAATGGCGCTCGCTCGCCGAGTCCTGGAACCGGCTGCCGCCCGATGCCCACCTCAAGGACGGCGGCCATTACCGCAAACGGCGCCATGCCTGCTTCATCCAGGAACTGGGCAGCCAGCAGCTCACGCAAACGCCGCACCGGGCTCACTGGCAGCCAACGGATTACAACGCCCTGCATGGCGGGTTTGAGCGCTGGTTTGAACCGGTGGAGCCCGCCGTGGCCACCGCGCCGGCCTGGACCGAACTGCTCGGCAGCCTGGGCCGGCTGTTTGCGCAGGTTCAGCCCACGCCGCGCTGGCATATCGAGGCGCACCAGTTCCGCATCGACACGGCCGGGGGGGTCGGCCGGCCCACGCCGGAAGGCGCGCACCGCGACGGTGTGGATTTCGTGGTGGTGATGCTGGTGGCCCGCCAAGGCGTCAAGGGCGGAGAGACCCGGGTGTTTGATGCCAACGGCCCGGATGGCGTGCGCTTTGTCATGCAGCAGCCCCTGACCACCTTGCTGCTCGATGATGCCCGCGTGATCCACGAAACCACGCCGATTTTGCCGGCTGGCAACGCCGCAGAACCCGGCTTTCGCGATACGCTGGTGCTCACTTACCGCGCTGCAGGCTTCCAGTCGCCCTGACCCTGCCAAGGTTTTCGCCCTTCAGGCCCTCGAAAAGCGGCCAGGCTGCGGCCGGCATACCGTCCGTAAAAACCCGCTTGACGAAAATAGTTTAAACCTAAACAATTAAGGCTCGATTAATCTAGAACAGACAGGCTGCGATGCATATTCTTTGCCAGGGCGGTGGTCCCGCCGGTTTGTACTTTGCGCTCCTGATGAAGCGGCAAAATCCGGCGCATCAGGTCACGGTGGTGGAGCGCAACCGCCCGTTTGACACCTTTGGCTGGGGCGTGGTGCTGTCAGACCAGACGCTGGCCAACCTGCAGGCGGCCGATCCGGTCACCGCCAAGCTGATTGGCGATGCCTTCAACCACTGGGACGATGTCGAGGTCTTTTTCAAAGGCCGCAGCGTGCGCTCGGGCGGCCACGGGTTTTGCGGCATTGGCCGCAAGCGCCTGCTCAACATCCTGCAGGACCGCTGCCTTGAACTCGGCGTCAAGCTGGTGTTTGAAACCGATGTGCAGGACGACCAGCAGATCGCCGCGCAGTACCAGGCCGATCTGGTGATTGCCAGCGACGGCCTGAACAGCCGCATCCGCAACCGCTACGCCACGACCTACCAGCCCGATGTGGAGCTGCGCGCCTGCCGCTTTGTCTGGCTGGGCACGCACAAGACCTTTGACGCCTTCACCTTTGCGTTCGAGCAAACCGAGCACGGCTGGTTCGCGGCCCACGCCTACAAGTTTGACGACACCACCTCGACCTTCATCGTGGAAACGCCCGAGGCGGTCTGGAAGGCCCACGGCCTGGACGCCATGAGCCAGGAGGACGGCATTGCTTTTTGCGAAAAACTGTTTGCCAGGTACCTGGACGGCAATGCCCTGATGAACAATGCCACCCATGTGCGCGGCTCGGCGATCTGGATCCGTTTCCCGCGGGTGGTCTGCGAGCGCTGGGTGCACCACGAAACCATCCAGGGCAAAGCCGTGCCCATCGTGCTGATGGGCGATGCGGCCCACACCGCACATTTCTCGATCGGCAGCGGCACCAAGCTGGCGCTGGAAGACGCGATCGACCTGGCGAATGAATTCAGCGCGAGCGCCGAGGCGTTCAGCACCGGCCGCGGCATGGACGAGGTGCTGCAGGCCTACGAGGCGCGACGCAGCGTCGAGGTGCTGAAGATCCAGAACGCCGCGCGCAACTCCACGGAATGGTTCGAGAACGTCAACCGCTACAGCGGCATGGAGATCGAGCAGTTCGCCTACTCGCTGCTGACCCGCTCGCAGCGCATCAGCCACGAGAACCTGCGGCTGCGCGATGCGAAATGGCTCGAAGGTTATGAGTCCTGGCTCTCGGGCGGCCCCGTGGTGCCGCCCATGCTGACGCCCTTCAAGGTGCGCGGCACCGAGCTCAAGAACCGCATTGTCTGCTCGCCGATGGCGACCTACAGCGCCGTCGACGGCGTGCCGCAAGACTTCCACCTGGTGCACCTGGGCGCGCGCGCGCTCGGCGGCGCCGCCATGGTGATGGTGGAGATGACCAGCCCCAACCCCGAGGGCCGCATCACGCCGGCCTGCACCGGGCTGTGGAACGATGAGCAAACGGCGGCCTTCAAACGGATTGTGGATTTCGTGCACGGCCAGAGCACGGCCAAGATCGGCATGCAGCTCGGCCACAGCGGCCCCAAGGGCTCGACCCAGGTGGGCTGGGAAGAGATGGACGAGCCGCTGCCCGACGGCGGGCCCCATGCCAATTGGCCTGTGATGTCGGCCAGCGCCGTGCCCTATGGCGAGCGAAACCAGACGCCACAGGCCATGACGCACACCCACATGCAAGCGCTCAAGCAGCAGTTTGTGGACGCCACCCGACGCACCGCCGTTGCCGGCTTCGACTGGCTGGAACTGCACTGCGCGCACGGCTACCTGCTGTCGGCCTTCATCACGCCGCTGACCAATCTGCGCAGCGACGAGTACGGCGGCAACATCGAGAACCGCTGCCGCTACCCGCTGGAGGTGTTTCGCGCCATGCGTGCGGTCTGGCCCGCGCACCTGCCCATGAGCGTGCGCATCTCCGCGCACGACTGGGCGCCGGGCGGCAACACGCCCGATGACGCGATCGTGGTGGCCCGGCTGTTCAAGGAGGCCGGCTGCGATGTGATCGACGTGTCCTCGGGCCAGACCACGCGCCAGGCCCGGCCGGTGTACGGCCGCATGTACCAGACGCCGTTTGCCGACCGCATCCGCAACGAGGTCGGCATCCAGACCATTGCGGTGGGCGCGATTTCCGAGGTCGACCATGTCAACAGCATCATTGCCGCCGGCCGGGCCGACCTGTGCGCGCTGGCCCGCCCGCACCTGGCCGACCCGGCCTGGACGCTGCACGAGGCGGCCAAGCTGCAAAGCCGGGCCGTGGACTGGCCCAAACAGTACCTCAGTGGCCGAGACCAGCTCTACCGCGAACTTTCCAAGCAAAAAGAGATTGCAGCCCAAACAGAGCGGTCAAAACACACTATTAAATAGATAGCAAAAAAATACACAGGAGAGAAACCATGGACCTGGAAGCACGGGGACACAGCGAGCACCCTGAAGCCCTGCGGCTCTGGCTGCGCCTGCTCACCTGCACCCAGCTGATTGAAAAGCAGGTGCGCGCGCAGCTGCGCGAGCAGTTCGACACCACGCTGCCGCGCTTTGACCTGATGGCGCAGCTCGAGCGCAATCCGGAAGGGCTCAAGATGAACGAGCTCTCGCGCCGCATGATGGTTACCGGCGGCAACGTGACCGGCGTCACCGACCAGCTGGTGGCCGAAGGCGTGGTCGAGCGCGTGGAGGTGCAGGGCGACCGCCGTGCCTACCGCGTGCGCCTGACGGCGCGCGGCCGCAAGGTGTTCGACGAGATGGCCCGAGAGCACGAAGCCTGGATTGTGGCGGCGTTCGAGGCCCTCACGCCACGCGAGGTGGACAACCTGCACAGGCTGCTGGGCAAGGTCAAGCAACACCACCACCTCCACAACGAGATGTCCAACAACCCGGAATCCGCATGAAACACTACATTGGCCCCCACAACCCCATGCATGCGCAGTTTGATGCGCTGGGCAGCTACCAGGCCCGCCACTTCGCCTACGCGTTTGACGCGGGCGTGGCCACGCTGACGCTGAACCGCCCCGAACGCAAAAACCCGTTGACCTTTGACTCCTACGCCGAGCTGCGCGATCTGTTTCGCAGCCTCAACAGCGCAACCGATGTCAAGACCGTGGTCATCACCGGCGCCGGCGGCAACTTCTGCTCGGGCGGCGATGTGCATGAAATCATCGGCCCGCTGACCAAGATGAGCATGCCCGAGCTGCTGGAGTTCACCCGCATGACGGGCGACCTGATCAAGGCCATGCGCCTGTGCCCGCAGCCCGTCATCGCGGCGATTGACGGCATTTGCGCCGGCGCGGGCGCCATGATGGCGCTGGCCGCCGACCTGCGGCTGGGCACGGCGCAGGCCAAGACCGCGTTTCTGTTCACCCGGGTCGGGCTGGCGGGCGCCGACATGGGCGCCTGCGCGCTGCTGCCGCGCCTGATCGGCCAGGGCCGCGCCTCCGAGCTGCTGTTCACCGGCCGCGCCATGAGCGCCCAGGAAGGCTTGCAGTGGGGCTTTTTCAACGCCCTGCACGAGCCGCAGGAGCTGCTCGGCAAAGCCCAGGCGCTGGCGCATGAGCTGGCCAGCGGCCCGACCTTTGCCCATGGCATGACCAAAACCATGCTGCACCAGGAATGGGCCATGACGCTGGACCAGGCCATCGAAGCCGAGGCCCAGGCACAGGCCATCTGCATGCAGACCAAAGACTTCACGCGTGCCTACGAGGCCTTTGCGGCGAAGCAAAAACCGGTGTTCATGGGCGACTGAGCCCGGTTCGCCCCAAGCCCCTCCCAACCCAAGGACGCTTTCAGCATGAGATCCAACACCACGCATCTGGCGCTGCCTTTTTTTGACGACGTGCACCGTGCGCTGGGCCAGCAGCTGGCTGACTGGGTGTCCACGCAGCAGGTTGACGAGAGCGATGACCGGTTGGCCTGCAAGGAGTGGGTCCGGCGGCTGGGCGCCGGCCAGTGGCTGCGCTACTGTGTGCCGGCCGGCCCCGGCGGCGCGCTGGGCGGCGCGCTCGAAAAGCTCGACTCCCGGGCGCTGGTGATTCTGCGCGAGACGCTGGCGTTTCACTCCCCGCTGGCGGACTTTGCCTTTGCCATGCAGGGCCTGGGCAGTGGCGCCATCACGCTGGCGGGCACCCCGGCGCAGCAGGCCGCCTACCTGCCGCTGGTGGCGCGCGGCGAAAAAATTGCCGCCTTTGCCCTGAGCGAGCCGGAGGCCGGCTCCGACGTTGCCGCCATGAAAACCGCCGCCAGCCGCACCGGCGACGACTGGGCCATCGACGGAAGCAAGACCTGGATCAGCAATGGCGGCATCGCCGACTTCTATGTGACTTTCACCAAAACCGATGCGCAGGCCGGCACGCGCGGCATCACCGCCTTTATTGTGGACGCCACCAACCCGGGGCTGGACAGCAGCGAGCACATCGCGGTGATGGCGCCGCACCCACTGGCAACGCTGAAGTTTTCCAACTGCCGGCTGCCCGACAGCGCCCGGCTGGGCGCGCTCCATGGCGGCTTCAAGCTGGCCATGCAGACACTGGACATCTTCCGTGCCTCCGTGGCCGCTGCGGCACTGGGCATGGCCCGGCGGGCGCTGGCCGAGGCCGTCCAGTTTTCGAAAACGCGCCAGATGTTCGGGCAAACGCTGGCCGACTTCCAGCTGACGCAGGCCAAGCTCGGCGAAATGGCCGCGCTGGTGGATGCCGCCGCCCTGCTGACCTACCGCGCCGCCTGGCTGCGCGACGAAGGCGAGCGCCAGGGAGGCGGCGCCCGTGTGACGGCAGAGGCGGCGATGGCCAAGATGAGCGCCACCGAAAACGCCCAGCGCGTGATTGACATGGCGCTGCAAATGCACGGTGGTCTGGGCGTGAAGGTCGGCACCAAGGTCGAAAGCCTGTACCGCGACATCCGCTCCCTGCGCATCTATGAAGGCGCCACCGAGGTACAGCAACTCATCATCGGGAAGGCAGTGTTGCAATCATGACGACGTCCATGAATACACCTCCTGGCGCCCCCAGCGTCCAGACCGACCGCTTCATCCATGACCGGCTGCCATCGCCCGAGCAGTGGCCGCAGATGCGCTATGACTTGCCGGAACTCGACATCCCGGCGCAGGCCAACCTGGTGGACGTGCTGTTCGACAAGGCCAGCCAGGCCGGCCAGTCGGTGCGCCCGCTGCTGCGTTCGGACCGGATCACGCTGAGTTATGCCGACACGGCGGAGCGTGTCAACCGCATCGCGCAGGTGCTGACCGAAGACTTTGGGCTCGTGCCCGGCAACCGCGTGCTGCTGCGCGGCGGCAACTCGATCGGCATGGCGCTGGCCTGGCTGGGCGTGGTGAAAGCCGGCCTGGTCGCCATCGCCACCATGCCCCTGCTGCGCGCCAAGGAACTCGGCGAGATCATCGAGAAGTCGCAGCCCGCGCTGGCCCTGTGCGATATCAGCCTGCTGGAGGAGCTGCGCAGCGCTCAAGACCAGGCTCTGGGCCAAGGGAGCAGCACGCTGAAAACCATTGTGCCCTTCAATGTCATGAACGAGCCCGGCTCGCTGGCCGTGCTGTCGGCGCAAAAAGACGGCCGCTTCAAGCCCTGCCCGACGGCGGCCGACGACATCGCCATGATGGCCTTCACCTCCGGCACCACCGGAAAACCCAAGGCCGCCGTGCACACGCACCGCGACGTGCTCGCGGCCTGCGAAGCCTGGCCGCGTCATGTGCTCAAGGCCAGGCCTGACGACATCGTGATGGGCTCGCCGCCGCTGGCCTTCACCTTCGGGTTGGGCGGCATGCTGGTCTTTCCGATGTGGGCCGGTGCGTCGGTGTACTACCCCAGCGTGCCCTACACGCCGGAGGTCATGGTCAAGCTCATCAACCAGGTAGGCGCCACCATTTGCTACACCGCCCCCACCTTCTACCGCCAGATGGCCCCGTTCGCCAAGCAGCAGGGCATGCCCAGCCTGCGCATCTGCGTGAGTGCCGGCGAGGGCCTGCCGGACGCCACGCGCCAGCTGTGGAAAGATGCCACCGGCATTGAAATGCTCGACGGCATAGGCGCGACCGAGATGTTCCATATTTTCATCTCATCCGCTGGCGCCGAGGTGCGGCGTGGCGCCATCGGCAAGGTGGTGCCGGGCTACACCGCCAAGGTGGTGGACGACCAGGGCACGGAAGTGCCGCGCGGCACCATCGGCAAGCTGGCGGTGATAGGCCCCACGGGCTGCAAATACCTGGACGACGCGCGCCAGGCCAACTACGTCAAAAACGGCTGGAACTACCCCGGCGATGCATTTTTGCAGGACGACGACGGCTACTTCTTCTACCAGGCCCGCGCCGACGACATGATCATCACCGCGGGCTACAACGTCGGCGGCCCCGAGGTGGAAGACGCCCTGCTCAAGCACCCGGCCGTGGCCGAGTGCGGCGTGATCGGCCTGCCCGACGAAGCGCGCGGCATGATCGTCAAGGCGTTTGTGGTGCTCAAACCCGGCCACGAGGCCGGCGAGGCCATGGTCAAAACCCTGCAGGACCACGTGAAGGCCATGCTGGCCCCCTTCAAATACCCGCGCCAGATCCAGTTCGTGGGCAGCCTGCCCCGGACCGAGACCGGCAAGCTGCAGCGTTTCAAGTTGCGCCAGCCATGAAATTCAGCATCCAAAAGCAGATTCGCTTTCACCACTGCGACCCGGCCGGCATTGTTTTTTACCCGCAGTTTTTCTACCTGCTGCACGAGGTGCAGGAAGATTTTCTGGCCCACATCGGCTACCCCGAGCACCAGCTGATTGCCACCGGCGTGGGGGTTCCCATCGTGAACCTGAAGACCGAATTCACCGGCATGTGCCGCAACGGCGATGAAGTGCTGATCACCCTGGACTTGCCCAAACTGGGTCACTCCAGCATCGGCATGCACTATGAAATTCATAGCTACCCGCGCATAATCTACGCCGGCCAATCGCCTAAATCACTTAAATTAATGGCTGATGCAGTGGTGGTGCACTCCACCGTGCCGCAGGGCAAGCCGCTGCGCATCCCCGATGGCCTGCGCCATGCCTTGTCCCCCTACCTTCAAACCAGCCTGGAAGAAGCTCCATGATGAAACACCTGCACCCCCCCAACTGGGCCCAGCCCAAAGGTTATGCCAACGGCGTGATGGCGCGCGGCAGCCTGCTTTTTGTGGGCGGCCAGATCGGCTGGAACGCCCGGCAGCAATTTGAAAGCGATGACTTCGTCGCCCAAACCCGCCAGACGCTGCTCAACATTCTGGCCGTGCTCCAGGCCGGCGGCGCCGGCCCCGAGCACATGGTCCGCATGACCTGGTACGTGGTCGACCGCGCCGAATACGTCGCCCGCCTGAAGGAGCTGGGCGGCGTTTACCGCGAGGTGATGGGCAAGAACTTCCCGGCCATGACCTGCGTGCAGGTGGCGGCGCTGGTGGAGGAGCGCGCGCAGGTCGAAATTGAAGTCACGGCCGTGCTGCCGGACTAGGAACATCGCCCCCACGCTCGTCACTTCGTGTGCCTGCGGCGGTTCGCTGCCCCTTTCACGGTAGATAGGGGCTGTGCTTGCTTGGGGCGGCCCTTCGCTGCGCACGTGGCGACGCACCATCCCTGCCCGGCCTGAATGCCGGGGTTTACTCAGCAATCCAAAAGTAGTGCGACATCCTTTGTCATCCTGAGCGCAGCGAAGGATCCCGGCATGCTGGCCAAGATTCTTCGCCTTGCTCAGAATGACAGCATGGGTGGCGTCGCCTTCCTTCGCCTTCCTTCGCCTTCCTTATGGACTGCTGAGTAATGAGATTTTTCCGTCAGGCGCGTGACGCATTGGAATTCACTGGCTTGCTTTTTCGCGATTCGTCCGCTGCATCGCGGCCACATCGATAATCAGCGCGACGTTGCCATCACCCAGAATCGTTGCCGCGGAAATACCCGGCACCTTGCGGTAGTTGGTTTCAAGATTCTTGACCACCACCTGATGCTGGCCGACCAGCTGGTCAACCAGCAGCGCAAAACGCGTCCCCTCGGCCTGCACAATCACCGCGATGCCCTGTGTCGGATTGTGCACGGCGCCAGCGACCTCGAACAGCTTGTGCAATTCGATCAGCGCCAGGTACTCGCCGCGCACATGCATGACATGCTCATCACTGGTGATCGAATGGACATCCTTGGCCTGCGGCTGCAAGGATTCGATGACGTAGTTCAAGGGCAAAATGTAAACCTCTTCGCCCACCTTGACCGACATGCCATTGAGGATGGCCAGCGTCAAGGGCAGGACAATTCGTATGGTCGTGCCCCGGCCTTGCGCGGAGGCTATTTCAACATGGCCGCCCATTTCCTGGATGTTGCGTTTGACCACATCCATGCCGACGCCGCGACCGGAGATGTCGGTCACTTCCTCTGCCGTGGAAAAGCCGGGTGCAAAAATCAGTTGCCAGACTTCGTCGTCGGAGATGGTCTCGCTGATCACCATTCCCTGCTGGACCGCCTTGGCCAGGATTTTCTCTCGAACCAGGCCGCCGCCATCGTCCTTGACCTCGATCACGATGCTGCCGCCCTGGTGCTGGGCTGACAGCGTCAGCCGGCCCACCGGGTCCTTGCCGGCGAAGGCGCGTTGTTCCGGCCTCTCGATACCGTGGTCAAGACTGTTGCGCACCAGATGGGTGATCGGGTCGATGATGCGCTCGATCAGGCCTTTATCCAGTTCGGTTTCTTTGCCGACGGTCACCAGTTGCACCTGCTTGCCCAGCTTGGCCGACAAATCGCGTATCAGGCGCGGGAAGCGGCTGAATACATAGTCCATGGGCATCATCCGGATCGACATCACCGACTCCTGCAAATCGCGGGCGTTGCGCTCCAGATGCCCCATGCCGCTCAGCAGACGCTCGTGCAGCACCGGGTCCAGCGTCGACGCGGTCTGCGTCAGCATGGATTGGGTAATCACCAGTTCGCCGACGAGATTGATGATCTGGTCGACCTTTTCAACATCGACCCTGATTGAACTTGACTCTTTGCCGTTGCCCGCTGCTGCAGTCACCGCAGCGGCGGCATTCGCCATCGCGGGTGCGTCAGCAGACATCACGGTGGTGGCGGCCAGGGCCAGCGGCGGGGTGGGGCTCGCCATGTCCGGCTCGGCAACAGAGGCCGAGGCAGGGGTGGAGGCCGACCCAGTACTGATTTCAATCTGATCATCTTCGATGATGAAGCAACACACGGCAATCACGTCATTGGCGCCACAGCTGGTTTCCAGCCATAAGGTCAGACTGTCATCCGTTTGGGTTTGAGCTATCACCTTGCCCAGATTGCCCAACTCTTCGCTCAGCAGTTTTCGGTCGCTTTCGCAGACCTTGGAAAAGTGAACTTTCAGGGATGGGTCCGCCGCCGCGCTGGTGGTTGGCTCCGGTGCGGGTCCGGGCGCAGCCACCGGCGTGATAACTGGCGCTTGCGCCGGCGCCGCTGTGATGGCTGCAGCGCAAGCGCCGCCGTTGCCCTCCAGAGCCAGTTGCCTTAGTACCGCGCAGATTCGCGCAGCCACTTCGGGCTCTGGTTCACCGCCAGCCCGATAGGCGCTCAATTGTTCTTGCAACACGTCTTTGGTCTCCAAAAAGGCATCCATCATCTTTATGTTTAGTTTCAATTCGCCAACGCGTGCCCGATCGAGCAAATTTTCGAGCAGATGCGTGGTGTCGGTCAGCGGGACGAAGCCAAACGTGGCCGCGCCGCCCTTGATCGAATGCGCGGCACGAAATATCGCATTGAGATGCTCGCTGTCTGGCGCCTGCAGATCGAGCCCCAAAAGCAGCTGCTCCATCTCGCCCAACAGCTCATCGGCTTCTTCAAAAAATGTCTGGTAAAACTGGGTAATGTCCATCTCGGGTGCGTCTCTCGTGTTGGGTACTCGCTGCTCGTGTTAACTGGGATGAGTCCTTGCGTGCCTGCTGACGCCGTGGCGTCGCGTGGCGGATGAATGGGGTTGCGGGCTTACATCAGGTCCTCATGCCTGCGCCAGATTCATCAGACTGCCGGCCACCGCCAGGAGTGTTGCGGGCTCGATCGGCTTGCACAACCAGCCGCTGGCGCCGGCTTGTCTGGCCTCTGCCTTGCTGGCGCCACTGCTGACAGTGCTCAACACCAGGATGGGCACATGGGCGTGATCGGGCCGTAGCCGCAATTGACGCGTCAGCTCGCCGCCATCCATGGGAATCATGGTCCAATCGGTCAACACCATATGGACCGCCCTTTGACGGACGTGCTCCAGTGCCGTGTGCCCGTCGTCGGCAAGCAGCACGCGGTAGCCCCCGTCCTCGAGAATGGCCGAGGTCAACTGCCGCATCACAGCGGAATCGTCGACCACCAGTATGGTTTTGTTTTTTATCAAATTCGGCGATCAGAGTGGGCGGCTGACAGCTTCACCGCGGATGGCCGGGCAGTGCCCGGCTGTGCGACGGCCGGTTTGACGCCGGCACTGGCTGCATTGGCCGCATTGGCACTTTCTATTTCCGTTTGCGCACGGTGGTTGAGCACGACAATGCTGATGCGGCGATTGACCGGTGCCAGCGGATCGTCCTGGTTCAAGTGCATGCTCGACGCGACGCCCATGACCCGCAGCACCTTGTTATCCTGCATGCCCCCGGCAATCAGTTCGCGCCGCGACGCGTTCGCCCGGTCCGCCGACAGCTCCCAGTTGCTGTAGGACTTGTCGCCCTGTGTGTACAGCGTCGCATCGGTATGTCCGGACAAGGTGATCTTGTTGGGTTGTCCGTTAAGCACCGGACCGATCTCGCGCAAGATGGTTCGCATGTAAGACACCACAATGGCGCTGGAGCGGTCGAACATGGGCCGGTTGCTGCTGTCGACGATCTGAATCCGCAGGCCTTCCGGCGTGATGTCGATCAGCAGTTGCGGGCGGAACTGTTTGAGGACGGGGCTGGCTTCGATCATGTTGTCCAGGCGCTGCTTCAGCTCGTCCAGGCGCTTGACGTCATCAGCATCGCTGTCGGCTTGTTTGACTTCGCCATCCGCATGGGTCGGATCGGTGCCGCCGCCGGGAATCACGCTGGTGCTGGTGCTGCTTTTTTGGCCCCCGTTGACCGCCACCTTGAGAGGCATTTTGAAATGCTCTGCAATGCCTGCCAGTTGCTTCGGCGTCGATATGGCCAGAAGCCACATGACCAGGAAAAACGCCATCATGGCCGTCATGAAGTCGGCGTAGGCAATCTTCCAGCCGCCGCCATGCTTGTGCGCAGCCGCGACAGGGCGCTTGATGATGATCCGGTGTAGCGCTTCGCTCATGACCATTCAGCCCGGCGTGCTGTTAGCGGCTCTTGACTTCACGGACATGCCCATCCAGCTCGGTAAACGAGGGCCTCTCGGTCGAATACAGGATTTTTCGGCCGAATTCCACCGCCAGCTGCGGCGCGTAGCCGTTCAGGCTGGCCATGAGCGTGACCTTGATGCACTGGTAGACCTTCAGGGACTCAGCCACTTTGTGCTCGATCAACGATGCCAGTGGAGAGACAAAGCCATAGGCCAGCAATACGCCGAGGAAGGTGCCCACCATCGCGTGGGCAATCAGCTCACCCATGACGGCGGGCGGCAAGTCGGCGGAGGCCAGCGCGTGCACCACGCCCAACACGGCCGCCACAATGCCGAGCGCCGGCAGCGCATCGCCAACCCGCGACAGGCTGTGTGCCGGCACTTCGGCCTCGTGCTTGTAGGTGTCGAGCTCGTGCTCCATCAGTTGCTCGATTTCGAACGGATCCGTGTTGCCGCTGACGATCAGGCGCAGGTAGTCGGTCAGGAATTCCATGACACGGGCATCACCCAGAATCACCGGGTAGGGCGCAAAAATGGCACTGCCCTGCGGATCGTCAATGTCGGACTCCAGCGCCAGCATGCCGTCCTTGCGTCCTTTCGACAGCAGCACATACAGCAGGGCGAGGAGCTCCATATAGAGTGCCTTGTCATGCTTTTTCGAACTGCGCAACAATTTTGGCAGCTCCTTGATCGTGGCGCGGATGGTCTTGCCGTCGTTGCCGGCGACAAATGCACCCACCGCAGAACCGCCAATCATCAGCAATTCAAGCGGCTGATACAGCGCACCGAAATGCCCACCCATCAGCGCATAGCCGCCAAAGACGGAGCCCACCACCACCAGATAGCCAACAATAACCAGCACCACGTTCCCCCGCTGAAAAAACCTGAAGAGAATAAAACTCCCGACTACCTTGTTGCCCGTCAGGCACGCGCCCCATTCATCACATCCGCAAGCCACTGCGACGGTGAAGTCGCGCGCCTGTCCCCGTTCGTGGCGCCGGACACTTCGGTCGCATCGCGTTTGACCTTGCGCGTCTTGCCGGCACGCGATGGCGGTCGGCACAAAACACACACGTAGTTGCTTTGGGAGTCGTGTGCATGCGCAACGAACAGGCCCGTACAACGGGTACAGGTACTCAGCTGCAGCATGTCGCCGTCAAAAAATCGCACGAGCGTCCAGGCGCGCGTGAAGTCGAGGACAGGCTCGCTGCCCTGCCGCTCTACCTGCTCCATATAGAGCTGGTAGCTTTTGATGATGGCGGCAATCCGCGTGCACCCCCCATGGGTCACCATGAATCGGTAGATGTTGTAGAACATCGACGAATGAATATTGGCCAGCCAGGTCATGAACCAGTCTGTGGAGAAGGGCAGCAGCCCCTTGGGCGGCGAAACGCCCTTGATTTCCTTGTACAGCTTGATCAGACGATCCCGGCTCAAGCTGGTTTCCGCCTCCAGAAACTGCAGGCGAGCGCCAAGTTTGATCAAGTCGATCGCAAGATGGATTTCTCGCGCTTCACGAATGACGCTTTTACCGGCCATGATGATCCGAACTGCAAGCCAGGGAAAAACCACCAACGGTGCACTCAAGGCGCGACATCATCGAGCCACCTCGAGCTGCTGCCCGGAAAGAAGAATGGCTGTATGCGCCTGCTGCAACGCCAGGTTTTTCCCGTCATGCGTCAGTGTCGACAAAATCGGGTGATCATCAAATCTGAAACGGCATAACAGCAGGCTGGAAGCTGCCAGCTTCACAATTTGCGAAAGCGACAGGTTCCCGAGCAAATCGGCCAGCTCCCTGCTCAAGCCAAGGCGGAACATTGCCGTCGCAAGGTCCTCCCTCACCAGCCGCTGTGCCAGCAGCAGATAAGCCAAATTCAAATCACCAATCTCATTGGTAGTACCCGTCTCAACCACTGTGCGCTCCTAGTTCTTTGACAACTTGCTCTTTGCAGACACGGGCAGGCAAGCCGCATGGTTGCCTAACTGCATGTCAGGGATTTGGCAATATGTGTATGCCCGAATCCATTGAGGCAATTATTCACATATTCTTACGGATCTTTACAGGGTTTAACCGTATTTATCATTTTTGTATCATTTATGCGATATCAATTAGTATTAATATGAATTTCTATAAATATGACAAAATTGCTAGTTAGATTATTTTGTAGCACCTGATCCCTAACTCATGGCCGAGTCGGTTTCAAGCTGGTACAGCCATGCCAGCACCTCGGCGACGGCCAAGTACAACTGGGGTGGAATCTGCGCATCCAGGTCGACATGCATTAACAGCTTCACCAAATCCGGCGAAGTGTGCACATACAGGCCGCTTTCACGTGCGCGCTGGACAATCGATTCGGCAACAGCGCCGTAGCCTTTGGCCACAACGATGGGCGCCTTGTCCTTCGCAACATGGGACAGCGCAACGGCGCTTGGCCGGTCTGCCCGCGGGCTCTCCATCATTTCTCCGTCAAGCACACTAGCCCCCACGCTTGCCACTGCGTGTGCTGCGCTGCCCCCCGAGGGGGCTGTGCTTGCTTGGGGCGGCCCTGCGCTGCGCACGGGTCTAGGCGGCATCATCATCTTTCCGGGTGTCTTGTGTTGCAGGCTCTACCGCCAGCGCTCCCATCTGCAAACCCGTCAGTTGCAGCCCCAAGGCACCAAAGCGCTGGGGCAGCTCTTTCCCCTCGTTACTCAGCAACGCAAGCGTGGCGGTCTCGCGTGCGGCCAGATGCACCTGCAGCGTTGCGCCGGCAAGACTCAAACGCACTTCAACGGCCCCGAGGGTCGGCAGGGTCAATGCCAGACGCGTGGTCCATGTGCGCTGCACCGCCTCGCCATCAGCCGCAGCTTGGCTTTCATCCCGCTCCTGGTGTATGTCCCAGTCCATGGGCGTGCCTGGCCACGCTTCGCCACCCCAACGAAATACCGGGTTCGCCAGCAGCTCCAGCTGCTGGCGCACCAATGCCATGGCATCAGGGTGAATCACGCCGGCGACAGGACTGTCATTGCGCACGGCGTCCAGCGCGCTTGCGCCGGGATTTTTTGCGTCGGGAAATTGCCGGCCCCCACGTTCGCTCACTGCGTGTAGCTCCCTGCCCCCCGAGGGGGCTAATTCCCCTTGGGGCGGCCCGGCGGGAAATTGCCGGCCCCCACGTTCGCTCACTGCGTGTAGCTCTCTGCCCCCCGAGGGGGCTAATTCCCCTTGGGGCGGCCCGGCGGGAAATTGCCCGGCAATGATGTGAACTGGCGCAGGCGCTTTGTCGCGACCACTGGCGCGGCCATAGGCTGCGGCCAGATGGGCAGCATCCGGACGGGCAGGCAGACCGGCAGGCCATCGCATAGCCGCGGGTGCAGCGTCGGACTCGCTGCCCTTGATGGTTCCAGCATTGGCAGCAGCGCCTGCCTGCACCGATGCAGGAGGTTCAGCGCTTGCATCGGATGGCACAACAGCCGCCGCATCGGGCCGCGTACCGGGCGTTCCTTCCGTTCTGGCCAGGGCATCAAAGCGGGCTTGCGGCTCCTGCGCCAGTTGCGCCAGTGTGCGCGTGCCGGCGGCATACTGCTGCAGGTGGGATTCGTAGAACAGGCCGGAGGCAGCCACCGTACGGGCCAGTGTCGCCGTCAGCAGATGCGCAACAGGTGGCTGCCGCTGTGGCCACAGCGGCTCTTCCCCCCGGATCTTGTGCGTAGCCCCGGATTGAAGATCCAGAATTGCACCGATCGCGCGGGCCACAGTGCTCAAGGTGACGGTTCCGCCCGGGCGAACCGACGGCGAGATGTCGCCGCCGTGATCGCGATCGAGCAGCGCCACACCCAATTGCCGCTGCAGGGCTGCGCGCGAAGGCAAGCGGACGTCATTGGCGACTTCTTCAACATTTGTCACGGCGCCCGGGCCGGCGATTTCGAGCTGCGCCTTGAGTGGAATCAGATCCATGCGCTGAGCCAGCCGCGTGGCCAAAAGCGTATCCACCAGAGGCGTTACACCGCTCATAGCAAAGGCTCGTCCGTCCGGCTGTACGCCTGATGAAGGCTTTGCTGCAGCTCCAGGCTCTTGAGCACCGCCATCAACTGCGCCAGCTGCGGCATGACAATGTTGGAAATTTCAGCGTGGTTGGAATTTATCCGGCCAAGCAGCTGGTACTTTCGCGCCGACTGCGCTTCATCCAGCGTCTTCAGTGGCTCGATGAGCTTCAGGCGGTCGACCATGTCGCTGCATTGCGCTTCCAGTGCCGGCAGCGCCCCCCACTGGCCGGAGCGCGCCAGTATCAGCATGCGTTCGGTGAGTGGCGCAATCTGCTCGTAGCAATGCATCACCTCGCTTTGAGAACCCACATCAAGCTCCTACGGACAGACGGGCCGTCGCCGGCGCATCAGACGTGTCCAGCGTCTGGCCCGGTTGATGGGGGCCAATTTCGCGCCATGCGGAACCGATGTTTTCCAGCAGCCGATCCGCCTCGTCCAGCAGCGCTGGATCGTTGCGCAGGTTGGCGTAGAGAAGACGCTGGTTGATGTAGTCATAAAAGGCCGACAGATTCGCGACCAGTTCGGCGCCAGCCTTGCCTCCGGCCTCAGCGTCAAGGCTGGCTTTCAGCCCGTTTTCGACGATGTTGATCGCCTTGGAGATGGCATTGCCCTTGGCACGGGTGTCCTGGTTTGCCATATGGTGGCGCGCCATGGCGATGGCCGTTTTGGCGCCATCGAACAGCATGGTGATCAGTTGGTGCGGTGACGCACTCATGGCGCCGATTTCCGTACCGATTTTGGCGTAGGCATTGGCGCCCGCGTTGTAGGAATGGGATGGGGTATACACAAATATCCCTTCTTCTTATTTGCTGGAGCTCATGTTGGCAAACTGCTGCGACAGGTAGCTGTTGGTCGAATTCATACGGGCAACCAGCATGTCGAGCTGGGTGAACTGCTCGCGGTAACGCTCTACCTTGGTCTGCACGCGGTCTTCAGTGGCGGCGTACTGCGTGTCCAGCGATTTCAGCGATGTCTTGACGCCTTCGGTGGCGACGCTGAGCATGCCGCTGGTACTGGTGAAAGTGTCGACCAGCGCAGACACCTGCTTGCCGTAGCCCGTGTCGCCACCCGTGCCGGCAAACAGTTCCGAGACAGCGTCCTGGCTGGCCGCAAATTCCGTCCTCAGCTTGGCCGCGTCGAAGGCGATCGTGCCGTCCTTCTGGAAGGTCACGCCGACTTTTGACAGCACCTGGAGCGTACCGGCCTGTGGCGTATTCAGCGCGGCGCGAATCCGCGTCTGTATCGTGCGCAGCGTCGAGTCGCCGACAAGCGCTGCGCCGGTTTTCTTCTCCTTGTCGTACTTGGTCAGCTGGCCGGCCGTGCTTTGCAGGCTGTTATAGGCCTTGACGAAATCGCTGACAGCGCTCTCCACCGAGGCGGTGTCGCGGCTGACAGTCAAGGTGCTGAGCCCTGTCTTTGCCAACGTCATGGTGACGCCCTGGACGGCCTCCGTCACCGTGTTGGTGCTGGAAGTCACGGCAATGCCGTTCACTTTGAGTGCCGCGTTGCTGGCTGCGACTGTCTGCTTCAGATTCTGCGTCCCTGAAGCATCATGGTTCAGCAAGCTCTGCAAGCTGGCATCGCCCGTCACGGCAATCCGGATGCTGGATGCCGCGCCCGTCTGCTTGGAGTTGAGCACCAGGCGGTAGGGCGAGGCGCCGCCGTCGTTGACGATGCTCGCCGTCACGCCAATGTCGGCACTCTTGTTGATGGCATCGCGCAAGCCTTCAAGCGAATTGTTGCTGTCGTCGATCACGATGGACTTTGCGGCCCGGCTGGCGTCGGGTGAAAAGGCCGCACCGCTGTACTGGCCGGTGGCCGGGTCCAGCGTTCCGCCGGAAATGGTCCCAAAATCGATCGTCACCGTGCCTTTGCCCACGACGGCTTTCGCATCCGCCACCCCGGCCGCTGCCAGCGACTGTGCTTGCGCCAGTTGCGTGACGTCGATCGCGTAACTGCCAGGCGCACCCGTCGCCGAAGCGGTGGCCGTGAGCACGTCGGTCGCACTCGAAGACGCTTTGACGCCCTGGAACAACTTGGCATCGGACAATTTGCTCGCGGCCGCCTGGAAACTGCTCAGCGCACCCTGCAAGGTGCCGTAGGCCGACAATTTGGCGGTGTAGCTGACCTGCTGGCGCTGCAGCATCACCAGCGGCTGACGCTCCGCGTTGGCGAGCTTGTCGAGCAAGCCGCTCAAATCGAGATTGGACCCCACACCCAAACTTGCAACTGACGCCATGATGGCTCCTTATTCTTTAAACTGGATCGCCTGCCTCGCTCGAAGAGCCTTTAATTTTCCAGGGGCTTTCGAGACTCGCACCACCGCTTCAGAATCGTCTGGTGCATCAGGAGACCCTGCAGCTTGCCCAGGGCTTTCGAGATCCGCACCACCTCTTCAGAGGGCATCTGGCGAATCACCTCGCCGCTTCCCACATCCACCACCTTGGCGATCATCTTGTCGGCCTCCTTGTCGAACTCAAACTGCAATCCGATGGCCGCCATCTCCAAAGCCTGGTTGATCTCAACCAGCGTGGCACTCTCCCAGGCCGGCGTAAGCTCAAATGTTTTTTCCGCGAGACCAAGGACAGCCGTCTCGCGCGCCAGGCCGGTATTTCCATGCGGCTGTGGCGCGGACAACACGGACCGGCGCAGCGGGTACGCCGTCACGGCGCTTGCGGGAATCGTCATCGCTTACTCTCCTGAAGGATCGCTAGGCACTCACGCCTGAACCTCCAAGCGGGAGTGCTTAGCGCAAGTGGGCAGGCGGACGGACCGCCTGACTTGCACGTGGAGCTGAAATACACCCGCCCGAAGGCGCGTGCTTTTCGGCGATTAACGCAGCAGGGACAACACGCCTTGCGAGGTCTGGTTGGCCTGGGCCAACACCGAGGTGCCGGCCTGCTGCAGAATCTGCGCGCGCGTCATGTCAGACACTTCGGTGGCGTAGTCGGCATCTTCAATACGCGAGCGTGAAGAAGACAGGTTGGTCATGGTGGTGCCGATGTTGGAGATCACCGAGTCAAAGCGGTTTTGAACGGCGCCCAGCGAGCTGCGCAGGTCAGCGACTTGCTTGAGCGCCGCATCAATCTTGGCCAGCGGATTGATGCTGGCAGCGCCCGAGAACTCGGCCGTCGCGGCCGCGCCACTCAGAACGATGTCGGTACCGGCGGCGGAAGCCGTGTTGCTGCCTGCAGCGCCGGTGTTGGTCTGCGCGGCGCCCAGTGCAGCGAGGTTGTAGTTCTTGCCCTGGACCGTGACAAATGCGGTTGCCGCACCGGCAGCGTTCGCGCCGACCTTGACCACCTGGGCAGTCAGGGTGACGGCTGCAGTGATGCCATTGTTGGGATCGGTAAAGTCCACATCGGCCGTGTTCAGGTCCACCACACCGGTGGCGGCCGTCGTGGACGCGGCGTAGTAGTCTGAGCCGTGCTTGACGACCCACTGCGCGGTCGGCGCGCCAGCGGCGGTCAGTACGTTGTGCAGCGACAGGTCGGCAGCGGCGACGGTCGTGCCCGTCGCGGTCGACAGGTCCGAGGCGGCAGCGGCCAGGTTGGCAGTGACAGGCGTGCCGGCATTGTCGACCGTCGTATAGGCAGCGCTGACGCTCAGGGCATTGCTTGCAACCGAGAAGCCACTGAGGCCAATCTTGGCGGAATCGATGCCTTTGAGCTCGATGCTGATGGTCTCGCTGTCCTTCGCGCCGACCTGGATGGCCAGCTTGTTGTTGCCAGCCAGCACCTTGACGCCGTTGAAGTCGGTTTGCGCCGAAGTGCGGTCGATTTCAGCCAGGCGCTGTGTAATTTCAGCCTGGATCGAGGCCTTGTCGGCTGCAGAGTTTGAGCCGTTGGTGGACTGCACGGCCAGTTCACGGATGCGCTGCAGGTTGGTGTTGACCTCGGTCAGAGCGCCTTCGGTCGTTTGCGCCAGCGAGATGCCGTCGTTGGCGTTACGCTGGGCTTGTGCCAAGCCCTTGATGTTGGAGGTGAAGCGGTTGGCGATGGCCTGGCCGGCGGCGTCATCCTTGGCGCTGTTGATGCGCAGACCGGAAGACAGGCGCTGGATCGCAGTGTTCAGCGAAGACTGTGATTTATTGAGGTTGTTCTGCGTGAGCAGCGAGAGTGAATTGGTATTGATGACTTGCGCCATGATGGACTCCTGATTACAAAGGTTGTGGACTCCGGCTAACTCGCCGTAACGCTGGCCTTGTCTGCCGAGACAGTTTGCAAGCCACCGTTATTCAGGTTATCGGCCAGTTCAGGAAAAACCTTTAGGGCCACACGCAAAAATTCCTTGTCTGACCCATGCGCACGCCTTATCAGGCCGGCATATCCATGATTTCCTGGTAGGCGGCCACCACCCGGTTGCGCACCTGCAGGCCCATCTGAAAACCGATGTTGGCCTTCTGCATATCGACCATCACATCATTCAGCGCCACCCCGGCCTTGCCCAGCTCGAAAGCTTCGGCCTGGCTGTCCGCGTGCTGCTGCGTGTCGCTGATGCGATCAAGCGATTTCTTCAGCTCGCCGGCAAAGCCACCGCCGGCCACTTCGCTGCCCGCAGTGGTTGCGTGGCCAGCCGCTTGGGCCACCGAACGCATTTGCTGCAGCACCGATTCAATAGACGATATCGCCATGGTATTTTCCTAGGGGCGGCACACGCGCCCATTTCTTGATGGAGGGCTTGAAGCGTACCAACCGGCTGGCCGGTGCATCGCCCCAAAAGACGGCAAAACCCCCGGCTATTCGGCGGATCAAGAACAACGCCGCGCTCTGACAATCATTTGCGAGACCCGGGGTGCCTTGGCATCCGCCAGGCCAGCTCCTTCCCTCTCTTTTCAATAAAAAGCAGTCGTATGTCTCGTATGTCATCAGTCATTTACATCCCCGACGCCGATCACCCTTGCGACATGGCGGTAGCCGGGTGAGCGCATGAGATGCCGGGCCGCTCCCAAGGCGACAACGAAGTTGCGGCAAGGACTCACAACTGCGCGAAGCGCTTGTGACGTCGTAGCCAATACCGCAGCGCCTAGCGCGGAGCTTACCCAATGAGTTCCGCCGCAATGGGTGCTGACGTGGCAACGCCCAAAACCTGGCCCTTGCTCGATCAGCTGCGCGCCAACCCGCGCTTGCCGCTGATGATCGGGGCCTCTGCCGCAGTGGCCGCCATGGCCGCACTGTGGCTGTGGAGCCGTACGCCCGACTACGGCGTGCTTTACAGCAATTTGTCGGACCGCGATGGCGGCGCCATCATCGCGTCGCTGCAGCAAATGAACATTCCCTACAAGTTCGCCGAAGGCGGCGGGGCATTGCTGGTGGCTGCCAACAAGGTGCCTGAAGCGCGCCTGCGACTGGCCTCGCAGGGCTTGCCAAAGGGCGGTACGGTCGGTTTTGAGCTGATGGACAACCAGAAGTTCGGCACCAGCCAGTTTGCCGAACAGGTCAACTACCAGCGTGCTCTGGAAGGCGAGCTGGCACGTTCGATCAATTCCATTTCCGCGGTGGACTCGGCGCGCGTGCACCTTGCGCTGCCCAAGCCCTCGCTGTTTGTGCGTGACCAGAAAAAACCGAGCGCCTCGGTGGTCTTGACGCTGCATCGCGGGAGAACCATTGACGAAGGCCAGATCAGTGCGATCGTGCACCTGATCTCCAGCAGCGTGCCGGAGCTGTCTGCCAAAAGCATTACCGTGGTGGACCAGGCCGGCAATCTGCTCTCAGCGGCGAACGCCGGCGCCCGCGGCCTGGATGTCAGCCAGTTGAAATATGCGCAGGAAATCGAGCAGGGCTATATCCGCCGCATTGAAGCCATACTGCAACCGATCGTCGGCGCCAGCAATGTCCATGCACAAGTGGCGGCAGACATCGATTTCTCGATCGTCGAGAACACCGATGAAAAATACCGCCCGAACCAGGAGCCTGGCAGTGCGGCCATTCGCAGCCAACAATCGAGTGAGTCCAGCCAGCAAGGCGCCACCCCGCCGGGTGGCGTGCCGGGTGCGCTGACAAACCAGCCACCGACCAACCCGGTTGCACCGATCGTCACTGCACCCCAAGGGCAGCAAAAGCCCGGTGCCCAGACCGCGGACCCGCTCAAGATGAGCACGGAACTGGGCGGCGCCGGCGGGATTCCCCGCAGCGGGGGCCCGGTCAACGCACGCAAAGACAGCACCACCAACTATGAACTGGATCGATCCATCCGCCATGTGCAGCAAGGTGCGGGCGGCATCAAGCGTCTGTCGGTGGCAGTGGTTGTCAACTACCGCGGCACACTGAGCGCCCAAGGCAAGCGGGCGCCGCAAGCGCTGTCGGCTGCCGAGCTGGAGCAGATCAAAAACCTGGTCAAGGAGGCGATGGGCTACAGCCGCGAGCGTGGCGACTCGCTCAATGTGGTGAACAGCCCGTTTGCATCGGACGGCAGCGACGTCGCCGAGCTGCCGCTGTGGAAACAACCGGAAAACATCGAGCTGGCCAAGACCTTGGGCAACTACCTGCTGCTGGGTACGCTCGCTTTGTATCCGTGGTTTGCTGTGCTGCGGCCCCTGTTGCGCAAGCATTTGCAGGCAGCACCAACCGTACCACTGCTTGCAGGCAAGGAAGAGGTCCAATCCGAAAGCACCGAACCGCAGGCACAAGCACTGGCGCAGGAGCGACAAGCCCAGCGCCATCTGGACAACATCCAGTACGCGCAGGAAACAGCCGTCAAAGATCCCCGCATGGTGGCCATGCTGATCAAGCACTGGATGGGTAAAAATAATGGGTGAAGGCACAAGAAAAAGCGCCATTCTTTTGATGTCGCTCGGTGAGGCTGGCGCGGCCAGCGTGTTGCAGCATCTGCCGCAAAGCGAGGTCCAGGCACTGGGCGAGGCCATGGCCAACCTCACGCAAGTCAGGCGCGACGAGGTCAGCGACGTTCTGGAAGAGTTCCGCCTCGAAACCGAGCAGTACTCGGCGCTCCACCTGGACTCCGGCAGCTATCTGCGCGCCGTACTGAACAAGGCGCTGGGCGACAACCGTGCCGCAGACCTGCTGGAAAACATTCTCCAGCCCAACGACCCGGCCAGCGGTATCGAGCGGCTGAACCAGTTGGAGGCCACCGAAGTGGTCGAGCTGATTCGCGACGAACATCCGCAGATCATCGCCACGCTGCTGGTACACCTGGATCGCGGCAGGGCCGCCGACGTGCTGGAGCAGCTCCCCGAGCGCGTGCGCCACGACGCCGTTCTTCGCATAGCCACCTTCGGTGGTGTGCAACCGGCGGCGCTCAAGGAATTGACCGATGTGCTGACCGATATGCTGTCGGGCGAAGGCGTCAAGCGCAGCCGACTTGGCGGCGTCCGGGCGGCCGCCGAAATCGTCAACATGATGGGCAGTGCGCAAGAAGAAAGCGTGATCAAGCATGTTCGCGAACACGATGAGCTGCTGGCGCAAAAAATGATCGACGAGATGTTCCTGTTCGAGAACCTGCTCGGACTCGAGGACCGCAGCGTCCAGCTGCTGCTCAAGGAAGTCGAATCGGAATCGCTGATCATCGCACTGAAAGGTGCGCCGCAAGAGCTGCGCGACAAGTTCCTGAAAAACATGTCACAACGTGCCGCCGAAATGCTGCGCGAGGATATCGAAATGCGCGGCCCGGTACGGGTGTCACAGGTCGAGGCGGAGCAGAAGAGCATCCTGCAGATCGTGCGCCGCCTGGCAGATGCCGGCGAGATTGTGCTGGCCGGACAAGGCGACGATTCGTATGTATAGCAAGCCCGCCATTGCACCGGCGTCTGGTGCCGACAGGTTTGTGCCCGGCTACCCTTCTGCGCGGCGGGCCACCGGGCCCAAGGAGTCGTTGACCGCCTGGCAGCGCTGGGAAATGACCTCTTTCGCGGAGGATCCGGTCCCCGCGCCCTGGGAGGCCAAGGCAGACCCCGAACCCTTGCTTGAGCCACTCGAACCTGCGTTGCTGATCGATGAAGCCGAGCTGGCCCGTCTGCGGCTCCAGGCACAACAGGCCGGCGAAACCGAAGGCCATCGGCAAGGCTACGCGCGGGGGCAGGCAGAGGGTCATGCCGAGGGTTACGCAGCCGCCATGGCAGCTGTACACACGCAGGCCGAGCACCTGCGTGCGCTGACGCTGGCGCTGCCCACCGCTCTGCGCATGGCCGAGCGCGAAGTCGCTGATGATTTGCTGGCCTTGGCGCTGGACATTGCCCGCCAGGTGCTGGGGCAGGCCTTGACGGTCGAGCCGCAAGCGATCCTGACTGTGGTACGTGAACTGTTGCAAACCGAGCCGGCCCTGACTGGCACACCGCAGTTGCTCCTGCACCCGGACGATGCGGCGCTGGCGAAAGAACACCTGACTGACGACCTGCAGGCAGCCGGCTGGCGGATACGTGTCGATGCCACCATGCAACGCGGCGGTTGCCGAATTCTGGCGGCCAGCGGTGAGCGGGACGCGACCCTGGAAACCCGCTGGGAGCGGGTTGCAGCGACGTTGGCACGAAACGCATCCCCCTCTGTGGCCCCGGCCCATGGCTGACGTTTGCGCGCCCGCCGCCGCGAAGCCGCACCTGGATGCGTGGCAGGCCGCGCTGGGCGACGCCCGTGCCGCTGTGGCCCTTAGTGTTCCGGCACGCACCTACGGGCGGCTGACGCGAGCCGTGGGACTGGTGCTCGAAGCAGTCGGACTGCGCCTTCCAGTGGGTAGCGATTGCCTGATTGAGCTGCCTCCCGGTTACCCCCAAAAAACCGCCGAAGCAGAGGTCGTCGGTTTCGCCGGAGATCGCCTCTTCCTGATGCCACAAAGCGAGGTTGACGGCCTGTTGCCGGGCGCCCGAGTCTACGCGCTGGAGTCGCCCCTGGGTCACGGCAGCGGCACCGGGCCCAGAACCAAGCGTTTGCCGGTCGGTGTTGGCATGCTGGGCCGGGTGGTCGATGCAGCAGGCCGGCCGCTCGACGGCCTGGGCCCGCTCAATTTCGCCCGTGAAGTGCCACTGGCCGCAGCGCCCATCAATCCCCTGACCCGCGCACCGATCGACAGCGTGCTGGATGTCGGCGTTCGTGCCATCAATGCCCTGCTGACGGTGGGGCGCGGCCAGCGCATGGGGCTGTTCGCCGGCTCCGGGGTCGGCAAAAGCGTATTGCTCGGAATGATGGCCCGCTACACCAGTGCCGATGTGATTGTGGTCGGCCTGATCGGCGAACGTGGCCGCGAGGTCAAGGACTTCATCGAGAACACGCTGGGCGAGGAGGGCATGGCCCGCGCGGTGCTGGTCGCCGCGCCGGCCGATACCTCGCCGCTGCTAAGGCTGCAGGGCGCCGCCTATGCCACCTGTCTGGCCGAATATTTCCGGGACCAGGGCAAGAACGTATTGCTGATCATGGATTCGCTGACCCGCTACGCGATGGCCCAGCGTGAAATCGCGCTGGCCGTGGGGGAGCCTCCTGCCACCAAGGGCTACCCGCCGTCGGTATTTGCAAAACTGCCGGCGCTGGTGGAGCGCGCGGGCAATGGCGCACGCGATGCCGGGGGCCAGGGCGGCTCCATCACCGCGTTCTACACGGTATTGACCGAAGGCGACGACCAGCAAGACCCGATCGCCGATTCTGCCCGCGCCATTCTGGACGGCCACGTGGTGCTGTCGCGCAGCCTGGCCGAATCGGGCCACTATCCGGCGATTGACATCGAAGCCTCCATCAGCCGCGCGATGACCGCGCTGATCGAGCCTTCGCAGTTCGAAGCGGTGCGCAGTTTCAAGCAGATGTTGTCGCGTTACCAGCGCAATCGCGACCTGATCAGCGTGGGCGCCTACGCCCCCGGCCATGACGCGCAACTGGATCAGGCGATTGCGCTCTATCCGAAGATCGAAGCCTTCCTGCAGCAGACGATGCATGAACGCGCCGACTATGCCGCCGCAACCAGCCAGTTGCACGGTTTGTTCAATGCGGGCTAAGCGCCTCATGCTTTTCCCGGAGAAAACGCCATGCCCAACAAGCTACCGCTCGCAACACTGATCGAACTGGCACAAAGCAAAACTGACGAAGCGACCCGTCGGCTCGGCCAGCTGCAAAACGCACACACCAGTGCCGCCGGAAAACTCGAGATGCTGCTGCAGTACCGGCAGGAGTACCTGGACCAGCTGCAGGTGCAGATGCGTGATGGCGTCCCGTCGGCCCATTTGCGCAATTTCCAGCATTTCATCGGCACCCTGGATGGTGCCATTGAGCAGCAGCGCGCATTGACCTTGCAGGCCGATACCCGGCTCGCGCATGGGCGCAGCGACTGGCAGCACACCCAGCGCCGCCTCAATTCCTTTGACACCCTGGCAGACCGGGTTCGCCAACAGGAGATGCTGGTCCTCAATAAGCGGGAGCAGCGGGACAGTGACGAGCGCACCGCCCGACAGTTCTACCTGCGCTCGAGCACTTTGGCCGACTAGATTTATCAGGGAACGTCATGTCTTTAACTCTTCCAGCCACCTCCGCACCACGTCAACCCAGCAGCTCGCCGTCCAATGCGACAGCGCGTAGCGACGAACAAGGGCAGGATAAGCCGGGTAGTTTTGGCGAGGCGCTTTCTCGTTCGCTGGCACCCGCGGAAAAAGCAACTGAAAAAACTGCCGGGAAGCCCACAGGACCCACGCCGGCACGACGCCCGGCAGGTGATCACAAGACCGATCCAGCAGACCTGGCCAATGCCATGGCACTACCCTTCGTTCCGCTGGAAAGCCGAGTCGCCCAAGCCGCGCCCGTCGGCGAGGCCGCAACAGCCCCCGACCACGCGGCCTCGGCCACTGCCACATCCACGGCGCCGCTGACCGACCTGCTTGTGGGCACACCCGTTCCCACGGACGGTGCCATGGCTGCGACAGAAGTGAACACTGACGCAGGCGTGCAGGCTGCACTGGCACCTGCACTGGTGGCAGCCAGTCAAAAGGATGCTGGCCCAGCCACGCTGCAAGCCAGGCTCAATCCCGTGAGCGACAGCTCGGCCCTTCAGCTTGACCTCGGAAAAATCGCCGGTCAACCCACCGCGCCGGACGCAGGTTTTCCTGATCAGTCATCGCAAGGTGGTGACGGGGCCGCCAACAGGGCAGACAAGATGAGCGATGCAGGCGCCGACTTGACGCCCGACGCACACAGCGCAGCCAAAGTTGTTGCGCCCGCAGTGACTCCCAGTGTTGAAACCCCGGCCATAACCCTGACCGGCAGCCAGACCGCCCCCACCGATACATTCAGCGCCAGCGCAGCCTTGCCGATCAATCCGGTAAATGCGGCAGTGCAGGGTTCCGCAGGCATTTCTACCCCGAATGCCCTCCCCCCTGTGACCACCACCCCCTTGCTGGCCCCTGAAGTAGGCAGCAGCGAATGGGGCAAGGCGCTTGGCCAGCAAATGATCCAAATGGGCCATGCCGGTCATCAGGTCGCGGAACTCCAGCTCAATCCACCCGGGCTGGGGCCGCTGAAAGTCACACTGAGCATGAACGATCATCAGATTCAGGCCATGTTTGTATCAGCGCATTCATCGGTCCGGGCCGCGGTAGAGGCCGCATTGCCGCAATTGCGCACCACCCTGGCCGACAACGGAATCAGTCTTGGCAACACATCGGTCAGCGCAGACAGTCAGCAGCAGACTGCGTTTGCCAACAGCCAAAGCGGGCAGCCGGACCCACGGAGCTACCGAAGTCCCCGCATGATGGACACTACGGCCCTCGCCGCCCGGCCGGTCACAGAGCTGCCCCGGCGAGGCCATGGAATCACCGTCGATACGTACGCCTGAGCGGAACCGTAGAGCCGTGCGCGGCGAAGGGCCGCCCCGAGCAAGCACAGCCCCTCTTCCTCGTGCAAGGGGCAGCGCAACGCCGGAGGCACACGAAGTGGCAAGCGTGGGGGCCAGGAACCACGGCAAATGCCGGAGATAAAGCGTTTTCCCCCTTTTTATCAACTGATGCCCGAGCGATCTTTTGGCGAACAATTAACCCTCAAACTCACGCAGCAAAGTCATGGCCACAAGTACCAACCCAGTGAATACCCCAAAGACTCGCAAGCTCAGCGTCGTACTGGTCGCCTTGGCCGCCCTTGGGATCACGGCAGCCGGCGCAGCGGCCTATTACCTGGGCAGCCATCAAAACGGCACAGCGGCAGCCACGGTGCCGAAAGATCCCATCTTTATCGCACTGGAACCCTTGACGGTCAACCTGCAGCCCAATGGCCGGAGCCGTTTTCTGCACATCGGCGTGACGCTGAAAGTAGCCGACACCAAGTCTCAGGGCCAGGTCACCCAATACCTGCCGGAAGTACGCAGCCGCGTGCTGACGGTGCTGTCCAATCGCCAAGCCGACTCGCTGCTCACGCCGAATGACAAAACCCAGTTGGCCGGTGAAATCATGGCCGTGTTGAATCAGCCATTCGCACCGAGCCTGCCGTCACAAAAAATATCCAGCGTGATGTTCACCACTTTCATGCTGCAGTGAACCCGCTCAATGAAAATCGCCAATGGCTTATGAACAGCAGCTGTCTCAGGACGAGGTAGATGCGCTGCTGCAAGGTGTCACCGGCGACACCGATGCTGCCTGCGCGCCGCCACCGGTTCCGCAAGGGCCGCCGACTTACAACCTCGGCACTGACGAGCGTATCGTGCGCAGCCGCATGCACACGCTGGAGGTCATCAACGACCGCTTCGCACGGCACCTGCGCTCTTCGCTGCTGACCTTCATGCGCCGCAGCGCTGATATTTCCGTCGGCGCGGTTCAGATCCAGAAGTACGGTGATTTCATCCGGCATTTGCCGGTGCCGGCCAACATCAACCTGATGCACATGAAGCCCTTGCGCGGCACGGCCTTGTTCGTGTTCGATCCGAAACTGGTGTTTCTGGTGGTTGACAATTTGTTTGGCAGCGACGGTCGTTACCACGTCCGGATCGAGGGCCGCGACTTTACGCAGACCGAACAACGCATCATCAAGCGCCTGCTCAACCTGACTCTGGACAGTTATGGCAGCGCCTGGCAGCCGGTCTATCCGCTCGATTTCGAGTATGTGCGTTCCGAGATGCACGCCAAGCTGGCCAATATCGTGGCGCCCAACGAAGTGGTGATCAATACCACCTTCCATATCGAATTCGGCCCGATCGGGGGAGCGTTGACCGTCTGCATCCCGTATTCGATGATCGAGCCCATCCGGGATCTGCTGTCGAACCCCTTGCAGGACGAGATTGAAGTGGACAAACGCTGGGTCAAACAGCTGTCGCAGCAGGTGCAAAGCGCCGACGTTGAACTCCGCGCGCATTTTCTGACCTTGCAGTCGAGCATTGGCCAGTTGCTGAAACTGAAAGCCGGCGATGTGCTGCCGGTCGAGATTCCGAAAACGATTGTCGCCAAGGTCAACAGCGTTCCTGTCATGGAATGCGGCTACGGCACGTCCAACAACCACTATGCCTTGCGGGTACAGAAGATGATCACCCACCAGGACAGCGATTCAAGCAAGGGAAACGACTATGAGTGAAGGCAACCAGCAGGATCCGACTGCAGAGGAAGATGACATCTGGGGCAGCGCACTGGCCGAGCAAGCGCTCGCCTCCGCGCCTGCACCCACACCGGCAGCGGCATCCACCTCTGCGGGCGACCGGGTTTTCCAGCCGCTGCAGGGCAGCACCGGGTCGGACATTGCCAAGGCCGACATCGACCGGGTTCTGGATGTTCCGGTGCAGTTGACCGCCGAGCTGGGCCGCACGCGCATCACCATCAAGAATCTGCTCCAGCTGTCACAAGGCTCCATCGTCGAGCTGGACGGCCTGGCGGGCGAACCCATGGACGTCTTTATCAATGGCTACCTGATTGCGCAAGGCGAAGTGGTGGTGGTGAACGAAAAGTTTGGCATTCGCCTGACCGACATCATCACGCCTTCCGAACGCATCCAGAAACTGAACCGATGAGCCGGTCGCGTATCTCCAGGCTGACAGCTTCGTTGCTGGCCGGCATCAGTTGTACGGCCGGCGCGGCGCTGCCCACCGTGCCTGCTGCGACTGCAGAGTCGGCCCGCTCAATAGGCGCGGCCGGCCTGCTGCAGGCCGGCTTGGGTCTGGCGATGGTGCTGGCGCTGATTTTCCTGTGCGCCTGGGCAGCGCGGCGCTTCGGCCTGCAACAGCGCGGCAGCGGTCGCCTGCTGAAGGTGGTGTCCAGCGCCATGGTCGGCCAGCGCGAGCGTGTTGTGGTGGTGGAAATAGGCGGCTCATGGCTGGTGCTGGGCGTCGCTGCTGGCCAGGTCCGCGCCCTGCACACCATGCCAGCCGAAAACCTGTATGAAGTCGAAGCAGCACCGGCCATGAACGGGATCACTGCCGCAGGTGCTTTTTCACAAAAACTGCTTGAATCCCTCAACCACTTGAACAAGCTGAGAAAGCGGGACTGATGGACATGCGCCTGGTCCGTCTGCGAAGCCGTGCGGCCTTCCCGCTCTTGACGCTTTTCCTCTTCCTGCTGCTGGTGTTGATGTTGTTGCCGGCAGGGGCGTCCGCCCAGGGGCTGCCGGGCATCACCAGCACGCGCGGGCCCGGCGGCGGCCAGACCTGGTCGCTCAGCGTCCAGACGCTGGTGCTGCTGACTTCGCTGTCCTTCCTGCCGGCGCTGTTGCTGTCCATGACCAGCTTCACCCGGATTCTTATCGTACTGGGGTTGCTGCGCACCGCCATTGGCACACAATCGGCACCGCCCAACCAGATACTGGTCGGGCTCTCGCTGTTTCTCACCTTTTTTGTCATGTCGCCGGTATTCGACAAGGTGCACAGCGACGCCTACAAGCCGTTCTCCGACAACAAAATCAGTGCAGAGCAGGCGTTGGAGCGGGGCGTTCAGCCCTTCAAGCAGTTCATGCTGAAGCAAACCCGGGAAGCCGATCTGGCGCTGTTTGCGAAACTGGCCAACGTGGCGCCCATGGAAGGTCCGGAACAAGTCACCTTGCGGATTCTGGTGCCGGCATTTGTAATCAGCGAACTTAAAACCGCCTTCCAGATCGGCTTCACCATCTTTATTCCCTTCCTGATTATCGATCTGGTTGTTGCCAGCGTACTGATGTCCATGGGCATGATGATGGTGCCGCCAGCCACCATTTCGCTGCCGTTCAAGTTGATGCTTTTCGTTCTGGTGGATGGCTGGCAGCTGCTGATCGGAGCGCTGGCGCAGAGCTTTTACACCTAGGGATGAGCTGACAATGACACCCGAATCGGTCATGACGCTGGGCTACGAAGCCATGAAACTTTCCTTGCTGCTGGGTGCGCCGCTGCTGTTGGTGGCGCTCATCACCGGCTTGCTCATCAGCCTGTTTCAGGCCGCCACCCAGATCAATGAAATGACGCTGTCTTTCATCCCCAAGCTGCTGGCCGTGTTCGCCACGCTGGTGATTGCCGGCCCGTGGATGCTGGGCACGGTCCTCGACTACATGCGCAATCTGTTCTCCAGCATTCCGCAGCTGGTAGGCTGATGCCCCCCGTTTTTTCGGTCACCTCAGACCAGTTGAGCGTCTGGATGGTGGCCTTTCTTTGGCCCTTTGTGCGCATGCTGGCCCTTATCGGCACCGCACCGGTTTTCAGTGAGGCGGCCGTTCCGCGCTCCGCCAAGGTTGGTCTGGCGGCCTTGCTGTCGATTGTCATCACGCCTGCGCTAGGCGCCATGCCGTCGGTCCCGCTGGTTTCTGCCGGCGGCGCCTGGATTTTGATTCAGCAAGTCCTCATTGGCGTGGCGATGGGATTTTCGATGCGGATGGTATTTGCCATTGTGCAGGCGGCGGGCGAATACGCAGGCCTGCAGATGGGTTTGTCTTTCGCCTCCTTCTTCGACCCCACCAGTGGCGGCAACACCATGGTGCTCGCGCGCCTGCTGAACGTGATGGCCATGCTGATCTTCCTGGCGATAGACGGCCATCTGATGCTGATCACGACACTGGTCGAAAGCTTTCACACGCTGCCGATTGCTGACGCGCCGCTGGCCGCCGGCGGCTGGCTTTTGCTGGTCGCGGCAGGCAGTCAGATTGTTTCCGGCGGACTGATGCTGGCGCTGCCACTCATCGCGGCCCTGCTGACGCTCAACCTGGCCCTGGGCATCATGAACCGGGTCTCACCTCAGTTCAGCATTTTCGCGGTGGGCTTTCCCATCACGCTGCTGGCAGGCATGGGCATGCTGCAAATGCTGATGCAGTACATCGCGCCATTTCTCGAACCGCGGTTTGCGGCCGGATTTGCGTCTACCCTTCAGTTCCTGCAAGGTTTGCGCCCCTAGGGGCTGTCGGGCTCGGGACCTGCCCAGGCCCGCAGGCATACATGCCATTTAGACCTGTAGCCCTTTAAATATGGCCTCAACAAGCTATGTTATTGATAGCAAATTGATTTACAAAACCAGACCAGACGCCTACAAATAGTTAAACAACGCTATCTGCTGGATCCTGACAAAGGTTTGCTGGCTCGCCTGCAAGGCCGTCTGGCGCTGGTAAAACTCGGCGATCGCGGTGGCATAGTCCAGGTCCTGCAAATCGGACAGATAGCTCTTGTCAGAAAGATTGCGGCTGTCTCCGGTGCTCCCCAGCGCCTCCAGCTCTTGCAGGCGCGAACCAACCGATGCGCGCACAGTCAGTACGTTGTCGTGCGCATTGGTGATCTTCCTGTTGCCCGTGCTCAAGGCATTCAACAATTTAGCCTGAGCCGCCGGACCGGCATTGTCCACCGGTGTCTTCAGCGCGGTGATCACGTCACTGATGGCAGAAAAAACATTGGCGCCGGCATTTTTTGCGGTGAACACATTGAATTTGTCACCCACAGCAGGCGAGCCGCTGATGCTGATTTGCAGACCTCCGAACTGGATAGCGCTATCCGCCGTGTAGGCCGTGGCGGGCACGATGGCTACCGGTGGCACTGTCGCGGTATCGACCTGGTAAGTCGTGGCAGTCGGGAAGCTGATCACAAAATCCTGGCCGTAATTCGGATCGGTCACGTCGATCACCGACGTTGCGCTGAACACCCCACTGCCAACGTTGCCAACAGGGGAGGCGCTGACGTAGCCGGCACCCCCTTGCACCGTCTGAAAAATACTTCGGCCATCGTCAGTACCGGCCATCTGCCGCGAGACATCGACCTGCATCAGGCGCTGCCCCTGGTCGCCGGCATACACAATGCTGCCGTTGGCCTGCTTAACGAAGGGCGCACTGCCGCTCTTGAAGCCGGCAAACAGAAACTGACCGTTGCCGTCATCGCTATTGGCCAGACCCTGCAACTGGTCAAAACTGCTTTGCAGCGTGGTGGCGATGGTGGCCCGATCGGCATCGGTCATGGTGCCGTTGCCCGCCGCTATCAGTTGACTCTTGATATTTTGCAGAACCGTGGTGACGCTTTGCAAGGCATTTTCTTCCAGTGTCAGGGTCTGTGTGGCGTGAGAACGGCTGGCCGAATACTGTGAATTCAGTGCGATTGACTGGGATATGGCCAGCGCGCGGGTGGCGCCAAGCGGATCGTCCGACGGCGCCAAAACCTTGGTCATGGCGCCAATCTGTTGCTGCACGCGCAGCAGGTTGCTCTGCTGCGACCCCATTGCCGTCTGGCTTTGTTCGTAAAAAGACTGGGTGCTGATACGCATCGTGAACTCCTTGATGGCGCTTAATGGCTGATGCCCAGTACCGCATCAAACATCGTTGATGCCGTCTGGATCACCTTGGCATTGGCCTGGTACATCTGCTGGAACATCAGCAGGTTGGCGGTTTCTTCATCCTGGTTGACCCCCGAAACCGACTGCTGGGCGGCGCGGATTTGCGTTGCCAGGCTTGTCTGGGCCGTATTTGCAATCTGGATCTGCCGGGCCTTGTTGCCGACGGTGCTGACCAGCTGACCGTAGGCGTCGTTGAAGCTGGTCGTGTTGTTGCCGATTGTTTTTTTGTTTTGCAGCGCGCCCAGCAGCAGCGCGTTGCTGCCATCGGACACGCCGCCGGTGTTTTTTGCTATGGTGAAGGTATCGCCATTGGATGGCGCACCGCTGATGCTGACCGTGATGCCGTCGAAGGTCATCCTGGCACCGGCCGAATAGGTGACCGGGGTGCCTGCGGCATAAGGACTGGCCGGATCTGGCGAGCCATTTGCCAGCGTCACCGAGACGGCCGCTCCGGCCGGGAAACCGGAAAGTTGATTGGTCGCGCTGTTATACGTCAGCGTCGCGTTGGCAGCGAGTGGCGTCGCCGGATAACTGGCATCCACCGTCCCGGCACTGATCGCGCCGCTGCCCCGATTGTCAGCCGCATTGCCAGTGGCGATGGGCGAAGCTGCCGCCACCTTGGCGGGATCGGACACCAAAACCGTCAGATCGCGCGCACCCGTGCGGGTTGGCTGAATCAGGAAGGAGTCGCCGGCCATGGCGGCACCGCTGGCGAGCGTGAGTGTGACACCGTCGAAGGTGGTGGTGTTCGCAGGTGCAGCGCCCGGAAAACCGGGCGTAAGAGGAATCGTCTGCTTGTCTGACAGCCGCGTCAGGGTGTACGCCGGGCCGGCGGTGACATCCAGGCGGTAGTCGCTGGTGGTCAATTGATTGCTATTGGCAAACGACGGCGTCAACACCAGGGTGCCGGTGTTCCTGCTGTTCGAGATCAGGCCTGGACTGGCCTGGGAAAAGAAATCCGTTCCCAGCGCACCATTGAGGTCGACGCCCAGATTTTGCTGGTCATTGAAGGTATCGGCCAATGCAATGGCAATGCGGCCCAGCGAATTCTGCGATGTCGCCAGCGTCTCGGTGCGAAATTGCAGCAGACCGCCAAGCGAACCACCGGAGATCAGGCCCTCCTGCAATTCCACCGCATTGCCAGCGGCATTGACCGCTGCAAGGGTGGTGCGACTCGGATCGCTGGCCGAGCTGAGGGCCGTCAAGCGGGTCGCCTTGTCGCCCAGCACCAGGGTTTGCCCGTTGCCAATGAAAACGTTGTATTGGCCGCCGTCCTGCACGACCAGCTTGGTCCCGACCAGCTTGCCCAGTTCATTGACCAGTTGATCACGCTGGTCGAGCAGGTCATTGGGCGCCTGACCGCCCGCCGCATTGCTGAGCAGTGCCACCTGCTTGTTGAGATTGGCGATCTGGTCTGCGTAGGTGTTGATTTGAGCGACGCTGCCCGAAATCTGCTCATTGACGCTGGCGTTGAGGCTGCCCAGGTATTGATCCATCGCTCTGAACTGATTGGCCACGGCCTGCCCGGAACTGATCAATTGCTGCCGGGCCGACGGGTCGGCCGGGGTGTTCGCTACCGCCTGCACATGGGTAAACAGGGTCTGTATCTGCGGTGCCAGCCCGGCCTTCTGATTGGCCAGCAGGTTGTCGATCTGGCTGACCTGCGTGTAATAAGTGGTCAGCGATTGATTGGCCGACTGCGCCTGATTGAGCTGCGATGCCAGGTACTGGTCGTAACTGCGGGTGACGTCGCTGACCTTTGCGCCACTGCCGAAAAACCCGACGCTCGGGCTGTAAACACCACCGCTTGATGCAATCTGTGCTGACTGGCGGCTGTAGCCAGCGGTATTCACGTTGGCCGTATTGTGGCCAGTGGTCACCAGGGCGGCCTGTGCAACGTTCAGGCCGCTAAGCCCGGTATAAAACATGCTGTTTGACATAAACCTGATCCTCTAAAGCAACAACTCGCACCCGGCAGCTTTTAACGGCTCCTTGGTAGATAACGACAGCCTCAAGAAGAACTTGAGGGTGAATGCGCAATTCATTTGCCACGACGCTTTGCCGGTGGCTTAAAACTCTTCCCAATTGCCCGCCCCAGAAGGCCCTGCCGCAGCAAGCCGCCCGGATGGCAAAGCTTCCATCGCCCGCCTGGGCGGCTGCGGGTGTACCTTCGTCACCGGGACCTTGGGCTGCTTTGCGCGTGCCTGCACAGACATCGTCTCCTGCAGGCCATCGAGCCTGAAGACGCTGACCACCTGCGACAGGCCGCTGGCCTGCTCCTGCAGGGATGCGGCGGCTGCAGCGGCCTCCTCCACCAGGGCCGCGTTTTGCTGCGTCACCTGGTCCATCTGCGTGATCGCCTGGTTGATC
>NZ_JAKFDR010000117.1:0-8873 GCF_036676035.1 Polaromonas sp. | reverse complement strand
GGCCGAGCCGCGGCCGGTGGTAAAGCAGATCAGGTTGGCGCCGCCGGCCACTTGGCCCGTGGCGCTGACCGGGTCATAGCCCGGTGTGTCCATGTAAACGAAGCCGTGGGCCGTTACCGGTTCGGCGTATTCGTAGACCGCCTGCAGGTTGCTGGTGCCGCCCTTGGCCACCGCGCCCAGCGATTTTTCCAGGATGGTGGTCAGGCCACCGGCCTTGTTGCCCGGCGAGGGGTTGTTGTTCATCTCGCCCTCGTTGATCTCGGTGTAGTGCTCCCACCACTTGATGCGCTGGATCAGCTTTTCAGCCACCTCGGGTTTCACCGCCCGGCGCGTCAGCAGATGTTCCGCGCCGTAAATTTCAGGCGTCTCGCTCAGGATGGCGGTGCCGCCGTGCGCCACCAGCAGGTCCACCGCCGCGCCCAGTGCCGGGTTGGCGCTGATGCCCGAGTAGCCGTCCGAGCCGCCGCACTGCAGGCCGATGGTGATGTGCGCGGCGCTGCAGGGCTCGCGCTTCACCTTGTTGACGGCAGGCAGCATTTCGTTGATCAGCGCCACGCCCTTGGCCACGGTCTTGGTCGTGCCGCCCGTGTCCTGGATGTTGAACACCTTGAAGGTCTCGCCTTCGCGCAGGCTGCTGTGGGCCAGCCAGGCATTGATCTGGTTGGCCTCGCAGCCCAGCCCCACCACCAGCACGGCGGCGAAGTTGGCGTGGGTCGCGTAACCGGCCAGCGTGCGCTGCAGCATCTGCATGCCCACGCCCTCGGTGTCCATGCCGCAGCCGGTGCCGTGGGTCAACGCCACCACGCCGTCGACATTGGGAAACGCGGCCAGCGCGGCCGGGTTGGTGCGCCGCGAAAAGTGGTCGGCAATGGCGCGGGCGGCCGTGGCCGAGCAGTTCACGCTGGTCAGCACGCCGATGTAGTTGCGCGTCGCGACGCGGCCGTCGGCCCGCTTGATGCCCATGAAGGTGGCCTCGCGCCGCACCGGCTCGGGCTTGACATCGGCGCCGAAGGCGTAGTCGCGTACAAAATTTCCGGTACTGGCGCCCTTGTCCGGGCCCATGTCCAGGTTGTGCGTGTGAACGTGCTCGCCGGCGGCAATCGGTTTGCTGGCAAAACCGATGATCTGGTTGTAGCGCCGCACCGGCTCGCCCTGCGCGATGGCGTGGGTGGCAATTTTATGGCCGGCCGGGATCAGGCCCTTGACCGGGATGCCTTCGACGCTGGTGCCGCTGAGCAATTGCTGGCGGGCGATCAGCACATCATCTGCGGGGTGAAGGCGAATGAAAGGAGTCATCGTGTTTCTCGTCAATAAAACATTTTGGGAAGCCACAGCACCAGCTTGGGGAAGTAGGTGATGACTATCAGGCTGCCCAGCAGCGGAAACAGCCAGGGCAGGATGGCGACGGTGGTGCGCTCGACCGAGAGCTTGGCCACGCGGGCCAGCACGAACAGCACCATGCCCATGGGCGGGTGCAGCAGGCCAATCATCAGGTTGAGCACCATCACCAGCCCGAAGTGGACCGGGTCAATGCCAAGTTGCGCCGCGATCGGCACCAGAAGCGGCACCAGGATTGTGATGGCCGCCGTCGGCTCCAGAAAGCAGCCCACAAACAGCATCAGCACATTGGCCAGCAGCAAAAAGACCCAGGCCTCCTTGGTAAAACCCAGCACCCAGTTCGCAATGTCGGTGGTCACGCCGGTGGCTGTGAGCATCCAGCCGAAGATGGACGCTGCGGCCACGATGAACAGCACGGTGGCTGTCGTCTCCACCGTATCGAGGCAGACCTTGACAAAGCTCTTGAAGGTCAGCGTGCCGTACCAGGCAAAACCGAGGATCAGCGACCAGACGCAGGCGGCAATCGCGCCTTCGGTGGGCGTGAAGATGCCGGTGGTCATGCCGCCTATCAGCAGCACCGGCGTCATGATGGGCAGCACGGCCTGGAACTTGAAAGCCTTGTCGGCGGCAAACAGCGCCACCAGTGCGGCGACCACCGTCACCTGCGGCGGAAAGCCCAGCTTGCCGATCAGCAGCCACAGCAGCAGCGGCCAGCCGATCACCACGGCGGTTTCGACCAGCGCCTTGCTCAGGCGGCGCCACTCGAACTTGACATCGGCGCCCCAGCCGTTCTTGTGGGCAAAGTAGGCCACCGTCAGCATCATCAGGACGCCCATCAGGATGCCCGGCAGAATGCCCGCCAGAAACAGCGCACCGACGCTGACGTTGGCCATCATGCCGTAGATCACGAAGGGCAGGCTCGGCGGGATGATGGGCCCGAGGGTGGCCGAGGCTGCGGTCACGCCCACGGCAAATTCGGTGCTGTAGCCGTGGTCTTTCATGGCCTTGATCTCGATGGTGCCCAGTCCGGCTGCATCGGCAATCGCGGTGCCGCTCATGCCGGCAAACACCACCGAGCCCACGACATTGACGTGGCCCAGCCCACCCTTCATCCAGCCGACCAGCGCCAAGGCGTAGTTGTAGATGCGGTTGGTGATGCCGGCGTTGTTCATCAGGTTGCCGGCCAGGATGAAGAAAGGCACGGCCAGCAGGGGAAAGCTGTCAATGCCGCTGACCATGCGGTGAATCACCACGAAGGGCGGCGAGCTCTGGGTGAACAGGATGTAGATGAGCGAAGCCCCGGCCATGGCCATGGCCACCGGAAGACCGCCGCTCATCAGGAACAGGAAAGCAACTTTCAACATTTAACGGTCCTCCATGGTGGATTCAGGGCGCTCCAGCACGCTGTAGCCGCGCTTCACGTGCACACGCATGACCCAGACCGAGCGCACGCACATGGCCGCAAAGCCGACCAGGCAGATGCCATACACCAGGTTCATGGGCAAATCGACGATGGTCATCTTGTAATTGCCCATCTTGTTCATCATTTGCCAGGTCAAGACGACCGCAGCCACCAGGAAGGCGATGCGCAGCACATCGGTGAGCAGGGCCATGGCCCGTGCCACCCAGGCGGGCATGAAGCGGTAAAAAAAGTCGACCTGGATGTGGTTGTTTTTGGCCACGCCAATGGCGGCGCCCACGAACACGGTGGCGATCAGCAGGTAGCGCGCGATCTCCTCGGTCCAGGCCGCGGAATCGTTCATCACATACCGCGTGAAGAACTGGTAGAAGACCGTCAGCCCCAGCGCCCAGAAAAACAGCAGCGCCGTCCAGGCCTCGGCGGGCGTGCCGGACAAGTCAACCGCTTCGTCCGTGGCATGGAACTCGCCGTCGTCGCCCATGACCTTGGGCAGGGCGTCAATATCAGAAATGGTGATCATGATGGTGCGTGTTGGTGGTGAAAGCCCTCCCTGCGAGAGGGAGGGCTGGAAGGACGGGCGAAACTTACTTGATCGCCTGGATGCGGTCCCAATCCTTCTTGTCATAGCCCATCGAGGCCATGTCCACGGCCTTCACGATGCGGTCGCGAAACTCGTCCTTGTTGACCGTCACCAGGTTGAGGCCTTTTTTCTTGAACTCGTCGACCAGCTCGCCTTCGCGTTTCTTGATGTCGGCCGTGGCGCCCGCCGCCGCTTCCTGCATCACGTCGGTGAAGATTTTCTTGTCGGCGTCGCTGAGCTTGGTCCAGACGTGGGGGCCGACTTGCGTGACCAGAGAATCCAGGATGTGCCCGGTCAGGATGATGTTCTTCTGGACCTCATAGAACTTCTTGGCTTCGATGGTGGGCAGCGGGTTTTCCTGCGCATCCACCGTGCCGTTTTGCAGGGCCAGGTAGACCTCGGCAAACGCGATTGGCGTCGGATTGGCGCCGCAGGCACGCGGCAGGGCCATGTAGGCGGGCACGTCGGGCACCCGCATCTTCAGGCCTTTCATGTCGTCGCAGGCCTTGAAGGGTTTGTTGCTGGTGGAGTGGCGTGCGCCGTAGTAGGTGACGGCGACGGTCTGGACGCCGGTTTTCTGCTTGTAGCCCTCAGCCAGTTCCTTGAACACATCGCTCTTGGAGTATTTCAGCAGGTGCTCGGGGTCGCGGAAGGTGTAGGGGTAGTAGCCCACGCCGATGCGCGGAAAGCTGCGGGCGGCAAACGAAGCGCCCGAGATGATGATGTCGACCGTGCCCAGCTGCAAGCCCTGGTTGATGTCGCTTTCCTTGCCCAGTGTGGAGGCCGGGAACACCTGGATCTCGTAGCGGCCACTGCTGCGTTTCTTGATCTCGTCCGCCGCCCAGACCGACCACTTGTGGTAAGCCTCCGACGTTTCATAGACATGCGCCCATTTCAGTTTGGTCTGCGCCTGGGCCATGCCGGATGTGCCTATGGCCCCCGCCAACAGGGCGCACACAGCTATGGTTTTTATAGTCAATCGCTTTGTCATGAAAGTCTCCTCGGTTAAAAGAAAGGTGAACGTAAAAAGGTGGAAATAAAAAGGGAGAGTGCTGGGCGGTGGGGTCAGGTCGTCTTCGCGCGGCGCCAGCTCGCACTGAATCGGGCGTGGGATTTGTCCATGTGGGCATGCATCGCGGCGCGGGCGGCGGGGCCGTCATGCGCGCAGATGGCCTCATAAATCGCTTCGTGCTCGGCTATGGCGGACTGCCATGATTTCATCGTCTCGAAATAGCCGCCCAGGCGCGTGAACAGCGGGCCGCGGCGCGAATCCCAGAAACGCTGGACGGTTTCGACCAGCACCACGTTGCCGCTGGCCTCAACAATCGCGGTATGAAATGCCCGGTCGCCTTCCAGCGGCAGTACGCCCCGGTGGGCATCGCTTTTCATGGCGTCAATGGCCTTGCGCATGGCGTCAATGTCTTTGCGCCTGGCCTGGACGGCGGCCATGGCGGCAATTTCGCCTTCCACCGCGCGGCGTGCGCGTATCAGTTCCAGCGGCCCCCATTCGGTAGGCGCAATCTGCGGCCCATTGGTCCGGGTGGACCGGTCCAGCACATAGACGCCGGAGCCGGTGCGCACTTCGACCCAGCCTTCCACTTCCAGCGCAATCAGGGCTTCACGCACGGAAGGGCGGCTCACGCCCAGCTGCTTGGCCAGGTCGCGCTCGGCCGGCAGGCGTGCGCCTGGCGCAAACTCGCCCTTGCTGATCAGCGAGCGCAATTGCTCGGCAATCTGGCGGTACAGGCGTTTCGGTTCGACGGTTTGCAGTGGCATGGGGGCTTGAAGCGGGTATTAAGGGTTAGCCAGAATTGGACAAGTGGTCAGACCAATTAATAATCCCATGAATCCTTCACGGCGACATCCGGCTAAACCCTGTAATACCTTTCACCCTCATGCCCTCATGAAACCACCCATCACCATTGAGTCCATCCGTCTGCGGCAGGTCAATTTGCCGCCCAAGGTCGTGCGCACGGACGCCATCCAGTCCTTTGTGACGCAAGAGACCTTGCTGCTCACCGTGCGCTGCAGCGATGGCGTGGAGGGCACCGGTTATGCGTACACGATAGGCACCGGCGGCTCCTCGGTCATGGCCTTGCTGCATGACCACCTGGCGCCGCGCTTGCTGGGCCGCAACCCGCTGCAGATTGAAGCGATCTGGAAAGACCTGTTTTTCCATACCCATGCCACCGCCGTCGGCGCCATCACCAGCCTGGCGCTGGCCTGCGTGGACACCGCGCTGTGGGACTGGCGCGCGCGCAGCCAAAACCTGCCCTTGTGGCAATTGCTGGGCGGCGCGCAATCGCGGGTGCCGGTTTACACCACCGAAGGCGGCTGGTTGCACTTGAGTACTGAGGAGCTGGTGGCGCAAACACTGGCCGCGAAGGAGCAGGGTTTCAGGGGGGCGAAGATCAAGGTCGGCAGGCCGCACGTGAGCGAGGACGTGGCGCGTCTGTCGGCGGTACGCGCTGCGGTGGGTGCGGATTTCGACATCATGACCGATGCGAACCAGGGCTTCGACCGTCCGCAAGCGCTGCGCCGCGCCGCCGCCTTTGCCTCGCTGGACCTGGCCTGGCTGGAAGAGCCCCTGCCCGCCGAAGATGTGTCGGGTCACCGGCAGCTGCGCGACCACACGTCCATCCCCGTGGCGGTGGGCGAGTCGATGTACCACCTCAGCCAGTTCCGTGAATACCTGGAGCAGGGCGCGTGCAGCATCGTGCAGCCCGACGTGGCCCGCATTGGCGGCATCACGCCGTGGATCAAAGTGGCTCATCTCGCCGAGGGTTTTGATGTTCCGGTGTGCCCGCACTTCCTGATGGAGCTGCATGTGAGCCTGTGCGCCGCAGTGCCCAACGCCACCTGGGTCGAATACATACCGCAACTCGACGACATCACGACCAGCCGCATCCGGGTCGAGGGCGGCTACGCCTTCCCGCCGGCTACGCCGGGCCTGGGCATTCAATGGGATTGGCCCATGATTGAAAAGCGGCAACTTGCCGATGTGACCATCAAGCAAACCACGTAAATCAAGGAAAAGACATGAGACTTCAAGGAAAAACCGCGCTGGTCACGGCGGCCGGGCAGGGCATAGGCAAGGCCAGCGCACTGGCCATGGCGGCGGAGGGTGCCCAGGTCTGGGCGACCGACGTCAACGAGAAGCTGCTGGCCGGCTACGCCGGTGTGGCCAACATCCGGACCGCAGCGCTCGATGTGCTCGACAAGGCCGCCATCCAGAAACTGATGGCTGACTTGCCGGCGCTCAATGTACTGTTTAATTGCGCGGGGTTTGTGCACGCCGGCTCGGTCCTGCAGGCCACCGATGAGGAATGGGACTTCGCCTTCAAGCTCAATGTGCGCTCGCAGTTCTGGGCCATCCAGGCGGCGCTGCCCAAGATGCTGGCCAACCATGGCGGGAAGGGCGGCGGCAGCATCATCAACATGGCCAGCGTCTGCGGTTTCAAGGGCTTGCCCAACCGGTTTCTCTACGGCGCGTCCAAGGCGGCGGTGATCGGCCTGACCAAAAGTGTGGCCGCCGACTATGTGATGCAGGGCGTGCGCTGCAATGCCATTTGCCCCGGCACCGTCGATACCCCTTCGCTGCAGGAGCGCATCAATGTGTTTGAAGACCCGGTGGAAGCGCGGAAAAGCTTCGTGGCAAGGCAACCGATGGGGCGGCTCGCGCAGGCCCACGAAATTGCGCCGCTGGTGGTGTTTCTGGCCAGCGACGAATCGGCTTTTGTCACCGGTCAAGCCTATGGCATAGACGGCGGCATGACCATATGAACCAGCTCGACCTGGCCGGCCGCCATGCGGTCATCACCGGGGGGGCCGTCGGGCTGGGCTTTGCCGTTGCGCAGCGCATGCTGGCCTCGGGCGGCACGGCCACGTTGTGGGACATCAACCCAGAGGCGCTGGCAACGGCCCGAAGCGAACTCGGCACGGGCGTGGATACCGTTGCGGTGGACGTGAGCAGCCATGCGAGCGTGCTTGACGCCGTGCGGCAAACCGTCGCGCACCACCCGGTCATTGACGTGCTGGTCAACTCTGCCGGCATCACCGGCCCCAATGTCAAGTTGTGGGACTACCCGCCCGAGCAATGGATGCAGGTGCAGCAGGTCAACCTCAATGGCCTGTTTTTCTGCTGCCGCGAAGTGGTGCCGCTGATGCGCAGGCGCAACTATGGCCGCATCGTCAACATTGCCTCGGTGGCGGGCAAGGACGGCAACCCCAACGCCAGTGCCTACAGCGCGAGCAAGGCCGCCGTCATCGCGCTCACCAAGTCGCTGGGCAAGGAACTCGCCGATACTGGCGTGCGCGTCAATTGCGTGACGCCGGCGGCGGTGAAGACACCGATTTTTGACCAGATGACACCCGAGCACATCCAGTTCATGCTGTCGAAAATTCCGATGGGGCGCTTCGGCACGACCGGCGAAGTGGCTGCCATGGTCGCCTGGCTGAGTACCGAAGATTGTTCGTTTTCAACCGGCGCCGTGTTCGACCTGTCTGGCGGGCGTTCGACTTATTAATGTGACTTTGATTTAACCAAGAGGAAAAAAATGAAACTCGTTCGTTATGGCAAGCCGGGCAAAGAAAAACCCGGACTGATTGATGCAGAAGGCAAGCTGCGCGACTTGAGCGGCGTGATCAAGGACATCGGTCCCGACCAGCTTGGCGATGCCGCGTTGGCCAAGCTGCGCAAACTCAAAACCGACAAGCTGCCGCTGGTCAAAGGCTCGCCGCGCTACGGCAGCCCGGTCATGGGCACGCGCAAGTTCATCGCCATCGGCCTGAACTACGCCGACCATGCGGCCGAGTCGGGCCTGCCGATTCCTGCCGAGCCGGTGGTATTCATGAAGGCCACCAGCTGCATCCAGGGGCCCAACGATCCGGTGATGCTGCCCAAAGGCTCGGTCAAGACCGACTGGGAAGTCGAACTCGGCGTGGTGATCGGCACGCGCGCGCGCTACGTGTCGCAAAAAGACGCGCTCAATTTTGTGGCCGGTTACTGCACCATCAACGACGTCAGCGAGCGCGAATACCAGATCGAGCGCGGCGGCACCTGGGACAAGGGCAAGGGTTGCGACACCTTTGGCCCGATTGGCCCCTGGCTGGTGACGCGCGACGACGTGCCCAACCCGCAAAAACTGGGCATGTGGCTGGAGGTCAACGGCAAGCGCGTGCAAAACGGCAACACCAAAACCATGATCTTCAGCGTGGCCAAAATCGTCAGCTATGTCAGCCAGTTCATGACACTGGAGCCGGGCGACGTGATCACCACGGGCACGCCCCCTGGTGTGGGCATGGGCATGAAGCCGCCGGTGTACCTGAAAAAAGGCGACCAGATATCGCTGGGCATCGAAGGCCTGGGCGAGCAGCGGCAGGTGGTCGTGCCCTTCAAGCTGTAGGCCACACTAGGGCCTGTTCACACTAATATTGGAGGTGCGAAGGGGTTCCATCGGGCGCAAATCAAGGCGCCTGCCGCCGCCCGCACTGGTGTGCGGGCAAGGTAGGCAACGCCGAGTTGCGCCCGATGGG
>NZ_JAKFDR010000116.1:0-21183 GCF_036676035.1 Polaromonas sp. | reverse complement strand
TGCAAGGAGGAGCAACGCCGCCAGCACGCGCCAGGGCGGCTCAATCGGGTGCGTAGCGTTGTCACCCCAAAGGTGAACTCGCGCGTGAGCGAATAAGTGTGTGTTCATGTGGTCTTGCCCGCGGAAAATGAGCGGTCAACTGCGGTTTCTAGGTTGAATGGACGGCACTCACTGAGGCATGATACCGGGGATGAAAATCCAGCAGTTTCAGCAGTCTTTGCAGCAGTTGTGGACCGACCTGTCCCATTTCCCGTGGCGCGATACCGCCTTCACCCTGCGCAACCGTTTCCGCGAAGATCAGCTGGGCCTGACGGCCAGCAGCCTGACCTTCACCACGACCCTGGCGCTGGTGCCGTTTTTCACGGTGGCGCTGGCGGTGTTCACCGCCTTTCCCATGTTTGCCAAGGTGCAGGATATTTTGCAGCGCTGGCTGATCGAGAGCCTGGTGCCCGACAGCATTGCGCGCCAGGTGCTGGGCTATCTCACGCAGTTTGCCAGCAAGGCCAGCCGGCTGGGCGCGGTTGGCCTGGCCGTGGTGCTGACCACGGCGCTGGCCTTGATTCTGACCATAGACCGCACGCTCAACCGCATCTGGCGCGTGAGAACCCCCCGGCCGCTGGCCCAGCGGGTGCTGATTTACTGGGCCGCCATCACCCTGGGGCCGCTGCTGCTGGGCGCGAGCCTGCTGCTCACCTCCTATGCGGTCACCGCTTCCAAAGGGGTGGTGGGCTCCCTGCCGGGGGGCGTGCGCTTTTTGCTGGACGTGATCGAGTTCTTTCTGCTGGCGGGTGGTGTGACGGCGCTCTACCACTACGTGCCCAACACGCCGGTGCGCTGGGCTCATGCCTGGGTCGGCGGCCTGTTTGTGGCGGCGGGCATTGAGCTGGCCAAGAAGCTGCTGGCGCTCTACCTCGGCCAGATTCCCACGTATTCGATGGTTTACGGGGCCTTTGCCATCGTGCCGATTCTGCTGGTCTGGATTTATGTGGCCTGGGTGATCGTGCTGCTGGGCGCCGTGATTGCGGCCTACCTGCCCAGCCTGCTGACCGGCGTGGCGCGGCGCGGCGGCGGCCATGGCTGGCAGTTCCAGCTGGCGCTGGAAGTGCTGCAGCAACTGCACCGCACACGGGCGACGGCACGGCGGGGCATGAGTGCACCGCAACTGGTGGAGGCCCTGCAGGTCGAGTCGCTGCAACTGGAGCCGGTGTTTGAAATCCTGGTGGCGCTGGACTGGATAGGGCGGGTCAACGAAGTGGAAGATGAAGAGGAAACCCGCTACATCCTGTTGGCTGACGCCCAGTCCACCGCACTGGAGCCGCTGATGCGCCATTTGCTGCTGCCGCACACCGAGGCCACGGCCCAGCTCTGGAAAACCGCGCCGTTTTCTTCGGTCTACCTGCGCGATGTGCTCTGAGCATGAGTCTCGTGCTGGGGGCCTGGAATGGTCCGGCGGTGCTTGCGCTTATTCCGCAATCCGTAACGAAGGCGACGCCAGCCATGCTGTCATTCTGAGCAACGCGAAGAATCTTGCCAGCATACCGAGATCCTTCGCTGCGCTCAGGATGACAAAGTATGTCGCGCTACTTTCGGACTGCTGAGTAATGCTGGCGCAAAAATCAGTGCTCCCTGTCAGAGCCTGACCTTGCCCATCCAGATGTCCTTGTACATGGCCCAGTCGCCCATGAAGCTGTACAGCGGGCGTTTGAACGAAGCCGGCTTGTTCTTCTCAAAACCGAAGTGACCGAGCCAGGCGAAGGCGAAGCCGCAGAACCCCATGCTAGCCACTTCGTGTGCTGCGCTGCCCCCGAGGGGCAGCTTAGGCTCGCGTTTTCTCCCAATCCACAGCTGCCCCGAACAGGTAGCCCCCGCCATACACCGTGCGGATCAGCTGGGGTGCGTGCGGCTTGGCTTCGAGCTTGGCGCGCAGGCGCGAGACCTTGATGTCCACGCTGCGGTCGAAGGGCGAGAGATCGCTCGTGCCGCACAGGTGTTCGCGCGAGAGCACGCGGTTGGGGTGTGTCACGAACTGCAGCAGCAACTGCGACTCGGCTGCGCTCAGGCGCACGGGCTGGCCAGCCTCGCTCCACAGGCAGTTGGCCTCGGGCTCGAAGCGCCAGCCGGGAAAGCTGGCCACGCGCACGCCGCGGGCCTGCGGTGACTGGCGGCGCGCGATGCTGCGCACGCGGGCGACGAGCTCGCGGCTGTCGAAAGGTTTTGTGAGGTAGTCGTCGGCGCCGAGTTCGAGGCCGAGCACGCGGTCAGACACCGAGTCGCGGCCGGTGAGAACGAGGATGCCACAGCCGTGGCTGGCGCCGATCTGGCGCACCAGCTCCAGGCCGTCGCGGTCAGGCAGGCCCAGGTCGACGATGGCCACTGCGGGCGACTGGGTGCGCAGGCGCCGGGCCAGCGCGGCGGCGGTGTGGAACTCTTCGGTGCGGAACTGGTGCTGCCGCAGGGCGGCGCTCACCAGGCGGGTGATGGAGGGCTCGTCGTCGAGCACGAAGATGAGCGGGTGCGCCGTGTTCATGCGCGTTCAGTGAACAGTGGCCTCGGCCAGAGCCCGCGCGAGGTCGGCGGTGGTGAAGGGCTTGGACAGCACGATGCTGCCCGGCACCTCGTCGCCGCCCCTGTGGTCGTAGCCCGTCATCAGCACGATGCCCAGCGCCGGCCGGGTGCTGCGCGATCGCGCAGCGAGTTCGCGGCCATTGATGCCGCCGGTCATCACCAGGTCGGTCAACACGATGCCGATCTCGCCCACGCCTTCAATCAGGCCCAGCGCCTCTTCGCCATTGCGCGCCTCGATCACGGGGTAGCCCAAGCTGTTGGCCTGGCGGCGCACCACGGCGCGCACGTCGTCGTCGTCTTCCACCACCAGCACCAGGGCGCGCTCGCCGGGGACGGCCGCGCCCGGGCGGTCGCTGTCGTGGGCGGCGAGCTGCGGCTCGGTTTCGGGCAGCAGGATGAAGACCGAGGTGCCGGCGCCCGGCCGGCTCGCGATGCGCACGTCGCCGCACGCGCGCTTGGCAAAGCCGTAGACCATGGACAGGCCCAGCCCGTTGCCCGCGCCGAAGGCTTTGGTGGTGAAGAAGGGCTCGAAGGCGCGGTCGGCGGTGCGTGCGTCCATGCCGGTGCCCCCGTCGTGCACGGCGACTTGCACGTAGCGGCCCGGCGCCAAGGAGCGTTCGCCCGCGCTTGCCTCGTCAAGTGTGAACGGGCCCACCGCGATGCTCAGCTCGCCGCCCGAGGGCATGGCATCGCGCGCGTTGAGGCACAGGTTGAGCAGCGCGCTTTCGAGCTCCGCCGGGTCGGCGATGGCATGGAGTGCCACCTCCGGCAGATCGACGCGCAGGCGGATGTTCTCGGGGATGAAGTGGCGCAGCAGCGTGGCCACGCTGTCTACCGTCTTGTTTACGTCCACGCACACCGGCGCAATTAGCTGCCGCTTGGAAAAGGCTAGCAGCCGCTTGACCAGGTCGACCCCGCGGTGCGCCGCAGCCAGCGCCGGGGCCAGGTGCTCCCCGGCTTCTGGCCGGTCGTGCAACTGTTCGCTCAGCGCGTCGAGGTTGCCGATCACCACCGTGAGCAGGTTGTTGAAATCGTGTGCGACGCCGCCGGTGAGCTGGCCCACTGCTTCCATCTTCTGCGCCTGCGCAAGCAGGGCCTGGGCCTGCACCAGCCGCTCGTTGGTGGCCAGCAGGTCGGCGGTGCGTTCCCGCACGCGCTCTTCCAGCTCCGTGTTTTGTTCCTGCATCATGCGCTCGTAGCCGCGCTGGACGGTGATGTCAGTGTAGATCGTGATGAGGCCCTTGCCGGGCAGCGGCTCGCCACGCACCGCAATGACGCGGCCGTTGGGGCGCACCCGCTCGGTGTAGTGGGGCGTGAAGGCCTGGGCCGCGCGCACCCGCTCGGCGACGAGGTCTTCCACCGCGCCGGGACCGTACTCGCCTCGGGCCGCGTTGTGGCGCATGAAATCCTCGAAGGGCGTGCCCAGTCGCGCGAGATCGGGCGGGAACTCCAGCAAATCGAAGAAGGCCTGGTTCCAGGCCACCAGGCGCAGCTCGCTGTCGAACACCGTCATGCCCTGGTCCAGCAGGTCCAGGCCTGATTGCAGCAGGCCGAAGAAGCGCCAGCGCTCGATGTCCGGGCTGCCGGGGGAGGGGTCGGGACTGCTCATGGTGTTCACGGGATCGATTGGATATTCTAGGCATGGTGCATCGCCGCCGCGAGGGGGCGATACGATTCGCTACATTCGTGCAACGTTTGCGAAAAGATCGGTTTCCAGAATCAGTGCATCGGCCCCCGCGAGGCCATGATCGATTAAGGAGACATCCAGTGTCAAGCCCCTACCGCATCGGGATGGCGCGCAACCGCGCCAACCACGTGCCGCTGTCACCCCTCAGTTTTCTGGAGCGCACCGCGCAGGTCTATCCGCAGCGCGTGTCGGTGGTGCATGGCGAGCGCAGCTTCACCTGGGCGCAAACCTACGAGCGCTGCCGCCGCCTCGCCAGCGCGCTTCGCCGCGCCGGCGTGCAGCCGGGCGACACCGTAGCGGCCCTCTTGCCCAATGTGGCGGCCATGGTGGAGGCGCATTTCGGCGTGCCCATGGCCGGCGCGGTGCTCAACACGCTCAACACCCGTTTGGACGCGCAATCGCTCGCTTTCCAGCTGGACCACGGCGAAGCCCGCGTGCTGTTGACTGACCCCGAGTACGCGCCCACGGTGCGCCAGGCCCTGCGCCTGCAGAAAGGCCGCACGCCGATGGTGGTGGACGTGATGGACCCCGGCGCTTCCTTTACGCAAACGCTCGGCGACATCGGCTACGAATGCTTTCTCGCGCAAGGCGACCCCGCCGAGCCCTGGCAACTGCCCGAAGACGAGTGGGACGCGATCTGCCTGAACTACACCTCGGGCACCACCGGCAACCCCAAGGGCGTGGTTTACCACCACCGCGGTGCCTACCTCAACGCGGTGAGCAACGTGCTGGCCTGGCAGATGCCACAGCATCCGGTCTACCTGTGGACGCTGCCGATGTTTCACTGCAATGGCTGGTGCTTCCCCTGGACGTTGGCGCTGGTCGCAGGCACGCAGGTGTGCCTGCGCAGGGTCGACGCCCAGGCGATCGCGCAGCTGGTGAAGAAGCACCGCGTCACCCACCTGTCGGGTGCGCCCATCGTCTTCAACACGCTGGTCGATGCCTGGACAAAGGAGCCGCCCTCCATCGGCTGGACGCTGCAGGGAACCATCGCCGGCGCCGCGCCGCCGCCTTCGGTCATCGTGGGGGCGGAGCGGCTGGGCATCGCGCTCACGCACGTCTACGGCCTGACCGAGGTGTACGGCCCCGCAGCCGTGTGCGCGCAGCAGACGCATTGGGCGGAACTGCCCGAAGCGGAACGCGCGCGGCTCAACGGCCGCCAGGGCGTGCCATATCCGCTGCAGCAGTCGGTGGCGGTGCTCGACTCCGCGACGATGGAGCCTGTGCCATGGGACGGCGAAACCATGGGCGAGATATTCTTTCGCGGCAATCTGGTGATGCGCGGCTACCTCAAGAACCCCGAGGCCACCGAAGAGGCTTTCGCCGGTGGCTGGTTCCACACGGGCGACCTGGGTGTGACGCAGCCCGACGGCTACATCAAGATCCGGGACCGGTCCAAGGACATCATCATCTCTGGCGGCGAAAACATCTCCTCGGTGGAAGTGGAGGACGTGCTCTACCAGCACCCCGCCGTGCTTGCCGCGGCGGTGGTGGCCAAGCCGGATGCGCGCTGGGGCGAGGTGCCCTGCGCTTTCGTGGAGTTGAAGCAAGGCATGGACACAAGCGAGGCCGAGCTGGTGGACTGGTGCCGCGACAACCTGGCGCACTACAAGGCCCCCCGGCAAGTAATCGTCGGGCCGCTGCCGAAGACGTCGACGGGAAAAATACAAAAGTTCGTGTTGCGCGAGCAGGTGTGCTCGTCCTCGGCCATCGTCAGAGGGGACTGCGATGAATGAAGGCATTCTTCTCGAAACGCGCGGCCTTACCCGCGAGTTCAAGGGCTTCACGGCCGTCCAGGGCGTGGACCTCAAGGTGCGCAGCGGCGCGGTCCATGCGCTGATCGGCCCCAATGGGGCGGGCAAGACCACGGTTTTCAACCTGCTCACCAAGTTCCTGCCGGTCTCGGCCGGGACCATTCACTACAAGGGCGAGGACATCACCGCCGAACCGCCGGCGAAAACCGCGCGGCGGGGTGTCGTGCGCTCGTTCCAGATCTCCGCGACCTTTCCCCACCTTACCGTGCTGGAAAACGTGCGCATCGCGCTGCAGTCGCGCTGGGGCCATTCCTACGCCTTCTGGCGCAACGAGCGCTGCCTCGACGAATTGAACCTGCGCGCGCTGGAGCTGCTGGATTCGGTGGGCCTCGCGGACCTGGCCTGGACCCTCGCCGTGGAACTCCCCTATGGCCGCAAGCGCGCGCTGGAACTCGCCACCACGCTGGCGCTGGAGCCCGAGCTGATGCTGCTCGACGAACCCACCCAGGGCATGGGCCACGAGGACGTGGCCCGCATCGTGGAGTTGATCCGCAAGGTCTCCGCCGGACGCACCATTCTGATGGTGGAGCACAACCTCTCGGTGGTGGCCAACCTGTGTGACACCATCACGGTCTTGCAGCGCGGCAGCATTCTGGCCGAAGGCGATTACGCCACGGTGGCGAACGACTCGCGCGTCCGAGAAGCCTACATGGGTACGGAGGCCGCATGAGCGACGTTCTATTGGACATCCGAGACCTCCACGCCTGGTATGGGGAGTCGCACGTGCTGCACGGCGTGAACCTCGAGGTTAGGCGCGGTGAGCTGGTAACGCTGCTGGGACGCAACGGCTCGGGCCGCACCAGCACGCTCAAGGCCATCCTCGGTTTGACCGACCGCAAAACCGGCAGCGTTCACTTCGACGCTGGCGATGTCACCCGGCTGGCGCCGCATCAGATCGCGCGCCGCGGCATCGGTTACTGCCCCGAGGAACGCGGCATCTATGCGAGCCTGACTACCGAGGAAAACCTATTGTTGCCGCCGCAGGTGCTGCCGGGTGGCATGACGGTCGGGGAAATCTATGAGATGTTCCCCAACCTGAAGGAGAGGCGCCACAGCCCGGGAACGCGCTTGTCGGGTGGCGAACAGCAAATGCTTGCACTAGCTCGCATCCTGCGTACCGGCGCGCATTTGCTGCTCTTGGACGAAATCACCGAAGGCCTCGCGCCGGTGATTGTCCAAGCCCTTGCTGTGGCTTTGCGGCAGCTCAAGAAACGCGGCTACACCATCGTGCTGGTGGAGCAGAACTTCCGCTTCGCCGCTCCGCTGGCCGACCGTCACTACGTGCTGGAGCACGGCCGTGTGGTCCTCACCCTCAACCAGGCCGAGCTGGCCGACCGCAGTGCCATGCTGCACGAGCTGCTGGGCGTTTGATTTTTTCACCCAAGGAGACAACGAAATGAACTTCAAAAAACTTGCGCTAGCGATGGCCGTGGCGGCCGCGATGGCGGTCCCTGTACAGGCCCAGGTATCCGACAACTTGGTACGCATAGGCGTTCTCACCGACTTGTCCGGGCTGTACTCTGACCTCACCGGCCAGGGCGCAGTGCTGGCTACCCAGATGGCGATCGACGATTTCACGGCGCGCGAGAAGCCGGCCTTCAAGGTGGAGCTGGTTGCGGCCGACCACCAGAACAAGGGCGACGTGGCGGCCAACAAGGCGCGCGAATGGTTCGAGCAGGGCAAGGTCGATGTCGCCACCGAACTGGTGACCACCTCGGTCGCACTGGCGGTGCAGAAGATCGCCAAGGAAAAGAACCGCCTGGTACTGGTGTCCGGCGCCGCTTCGACGCGGGTCACCAACGAGGACTGTAACGACGTCACGGTGCACTGGACCTACGACACCTACGCGGTCGCAAACGGTACCGCCAAGGCCGTGGTCAAACAAGGTGGCAAGAGTTGGTTCTTCGTCACCGCCGACTACGCCTTCGGCCATTCGCTGGAGAAAGACGCGTCAGACGTCGTCAAGGCCAACGGCGGAACAGTGGCTGGTGCGGTGCGCCATCCTTTCCCGGGCTCGGATTTTTCCTCGTTCCTTCTGCGTGCCCAGTCCTCGGGCGCCCAGGTGATCGGCTTGGCCAACGCCGGCGGCGACATGATCAACTCGATCAAGCAGGCTGCGGAGTTCGGCATCACGCAGAAGCAATCGCTGGCGGGGCTGTTGATGTTCATCATGGACATCCACTCTCTGGGCTTGCAAACCACCCAGAACATGTACCTCACCGAGGGCTTCTACTGGGACCTGAACGACGAGACGCGGGCCTGGTCGCGGCGCTTCTTCGACAAGCACAAGCGCATGCCCACCATGATCCAGGCCGGCCAGTACTCCTCGGTCATGCACTACCTGAAAGCAGTGAAGGCATCGGGGACCGATGACACGCAAAAGGTGATGGCTCAGATGAAGAAGACGCCAGTCAACGATTTCTTCGCGAAGAACGGAATCATCCGCGACGACGGCCGCATGGTGCATGACATGTACCTGCTGCAAGTGAAGAAGCCCGCCGAGTCCAAGGCACCCTGGGACTACTACCACGTGCGAGCGACCATTCCCGGGGCCGAGGCCTTTCAGCCGCTGGCGGCCTCGAAGTGCGCACTGGTGAAGAAGTGAGCGCCAGCCATGGAAGGCATCTCGTCGCAGGCCCTCTTCGCGCAGCTGCTGCTGGGGCTGATCAACGGTTCGTTCTACGCGCTGCTGAGCCTGGGGCTGGCCGTGATCTTCGGCCTGCTCAACATCATCAACTTCGCGCATGGAGCGCTCTATATGGTGGGCGCGTTTGCTGCGCTGCTGGGGCTGAAGTGGTTCGGGTTGAACTACTGGCTGGCCTTGCTGGCGGCTCCGCTGCTGGTGGGACTCCTGGGCGTGGCGCTGGAGCGCACCATGCTGCGGCGTCTGTACCGCCTCGACCACCTCTACGGTCTCTTGCTCACCTTCGGCCTGGCGCTGATGGGCGAAGGGGTGTTCCGCTACTTCTTCGGCATCTCGGGCGAGTCCTATCCCGTGCCCGACCAGCTGCAAGGCGGACTGAACCTGGGCTTCATGTTCCTGCCGCTGTACCGCGGCTGGGTGGTGCTGGCCTCGGCGCTGGTGTGCGCGGCGGCCTGGTACCTGGTCGAGCGCACCTCGCTGGGCGCGAGGCTGCGCGCCAGCACCGAGCGGCCCGAGCTGACCCAGGCCCTGGGCATCAACGTGCCGGTGCTGGTGACCACGACCTATGGCGTGGGCGTGGCGCTGGCGGCCTTCGCGGGCGTGCTGGCTGCGCCCATCGTGCAGGTCAACCCTGTGATGGGCTCCAACCTGATCATCGTGGTGTTCGCCGTGGTGGTGATCGGTGGCATGGGCTCGATTCTGGGCTCCATCGTCACCGGCCTGGGTTTGGGGCTGGTGGAGGGATTGGCCAAGGTGGTGTACCCGGAGGCTTCGGCGGTGGTGATCTTTCTGATCATGGCTGTGGTGCTGCTGGTGCGGCCGGCGGGGCTGTTTGGCAAGCAGACGTGAAAGGAATTCGACTATGAATGGATTGGCCACTACCCGGCGCGACGGAGCGGGCTTGACCGGCCTGCCGCGTTTGCCTCGGCTTGCCGCTCTGCGCCCGGCCGCCGGCTGGTTGCTGCTGATCGCGTTGGGCATCGCCGCGCCCTTCGTGCTGTACCCGACCTTCCTGATGAAGGTGCTGTGCTTCGCGCTCTTCGCCACCGGTTTCAACCTGTTGCTCGGCTTCGCGGGGTTGCTGTCCTTCGGCCATGCGGCCTTCTTCGGCGGGGCCGCCTATGTGTGCGCGGCGCTGTGTACGCGCTTCGGGCTGCCGCCCGAGCTGGGCATCGCGGCCGGGGCGCTTGCGGCCGCCGGCCTGGGCGCGCTTGTGGGGCTGCTCGCAATCCGGCGCACGGGCATCTACTTCGCGATGATCACGCTGGCGCTGGCGCAACTGGTGTTCTTTCTCGCGCTGCAACTGCCGGTGACCGGCGGCGAGGATGGGCTGCAGGGCGTGCCGCGCGGCAAGCTGCTGGGTCTGATCGACCTGTCGAACAACCTGGCGATGTACTTCTTCGTGCTCGCCGTGTTCTGCGCCGGCTTCTGGCTGGTGTACCGTGCCATCCACTCGCCCTTCGGCCAGGTGCTCAAAGCGATTCGCGAGAATGAGCCGCGCGCCATCTCGCTAGGCTATGACGTGGCGCGCTACAAGCTGCTGGCCTTCGTGCTCTCGGCCTTCATCGCGGGGCTGGCGGGGGCGCTGAAGACGCTGGTGTTCCAGCTGGCATCGCTGACCGACGTGCACTGGCACATGTCGGGCGAGGTGGTGTTGATGACGCTGCTGGGCGGGCTGGGCACGGTGTTCGGGCCCGCGGTGGGCGCGCTCACCATCGTGTCGCTGGAGAACGAACTGGCCGACAAGGTGGGGCCTTGGGTGACGGTGATCATGGGGGCGATGTTCGTGGTGTGCGTGCTGCTGTTTCGCCGGGGCATCGTGGGCGAGCTGCAGGCCTTGCTGGCGCGGCGCGGTGCGAAGAAGACACTCTCATGAAGCGCAGAACGCTTCTCGTCGGACACCTGGGGGTGGCAGGCCTGGCCACCTTCCACATCCCGGCGCAGGCCGAGCCCGGTGTGGGCGAGCGCACGCTGCTGCTCGGGCAGTCGACCGTGCTCTCGGGCGCCTTTCGTGAACTGGGGCATGAGTACCGTGGCGGTGCGCTGCTGTGGTTCAAGCACCTCAATGGGCAGGGCGGGGTGCATGGGCGGCAGATCGAGCTGCGCTCGATCGACGATGGCTACGACCCCGAGCGCGCGGTGGCGAACACGCGCAAGCTGCTGGAAGAAGACGGCGTGTTCGCTTTCTTCGGGCAGTTCGGCACCGGCATCACGCGCGCCACCCTGCCGCTGACGACTGCGGTGGGCGTGCCGCTGTTCGCGCCCTATACCGGCGCGGATGCGCTGCGCGACAACGCGAACCGCTATCTGTTCCATCTGCGCGCCACTTACGGGCAGGAGACGTGGCAGATTGTCGACCACCTGATGACGACTGGCGTGCGGCGCATCGCGGTGGTCCACCAAGCCGACGGTTTCGGCCAGTCGGGCTTGGAGGGCGCACGCAAGGCACTGCGCCACCACGGTCTGGAGCCGGCAGTCACCGGCGAAATGCGCATCACCCCCACGGTGGAAGTCGAACGCGCGGTCACGGCCATCAGCGCGGCGCGGCCGCAGGCGGTGATCATGATCACCTCGGGCAAAGGGGCGGTGGCCTTCATTCGGCGGTGTCGCGACTCAGGGGTGTCCACCCAGTTCTACGGCATGTCGGTGGTGAGCAGCCGCGAACTGGCGGCCGACCTGGGCACGGCTTCGCGCGGTGTGGTGATCAGCCAGGTCGTTCCTTCGCCGTGGCGTACGCTGGCGCCGGTCGCGCTCGAATACCAGCGCATCGGCGCGCGGCAGGACGGCTTCGCGCCGGGTTACGGCTCGTTCGAAGGATTCATCGCGGCCAAGGTGTTCACCGAGGGGCTGCGGCGCGCCGGCCCGGCGCTGACGCGCGAGAAGCTGGTGTCGGCGCTGGAGACCCTGAAGGATTTCGACATCGGTGGTCTGCGCATCAACTACGGGGCGGGGCGGCGGGAGGGATCGAGTTTTGTGGAGCTGTCGATGCTGAGTCTCAACGGCGAATTTGTCCGATGACTAGAACGCGACCCTTCCCATCCAGATATCCTTGTACATGGCCCAGTCGCCCATGAAGCTGTACAGCGGGCGTTTGAACGAAGCCGGCTTGTTCTTCTCAAAACCGAAGTGACCGAGCCAGGCAAAACCGTAGCCGCACAGCAGGCCATAGACGAGGAACATTGGGTTGCCGGTGTAGGCCAGCATCGCCAGGCAAACCAGGGACAAGGTGGAGCCCACAAAGTGCAGGCGGCGGCAACTGCGGTTGCTGTGCTCGGTGAGGTAGAACGGGTAAAACTCGCCAAAGCTTTTGAAGGTCCGGGGATCCACGGGTTCGGTCGGGGGCGGGGCTGCCGTGGAGGGGGTGGTGGTCATGGCGGGTCTCCGGTCTGTGTTTTATGCTGCAATGGTAGAGAGCTTGCCTGAAAACTGCACCTATCACACCCATGCCTGATCCCCTGAAAACCCGCCATTCAACGACCTCCCCGACGCGCTGGGTGGTCTGCCTGTGCGCCGAATGGTGCGGCACCTGCCGCGATTACCGTGCCGTGTTCGAGCAGGCGATGCTCGACCATCCGGACATGCGCTTTGTCTGGCTGGATATCGAGGACCAGGCGGACCTGGTCGGGGAGGTGGACGTGGAAACCTTTCCCACGCTGCTGATCGCGGATGACCAGGCCATCCGGTTTGCCGGGCCGCTGATGCCGCACCCGGGGACCCTGTCGCGCCTGCTGGACTCCTTGCCCGCCACCGGCCCTGCGGTGAGCAGCGCGGACCCGGCCTTCAAAGGCTTGCTGCAGACCCTGCAGCGCAGCAGCCCCTAGCCGGTCATTCCACGGTAAACGGGGCCTTCAGGAAGCCCCTGAAACGGGCCCGCCCACCGCGTGTGGGGCTGGCAGTCAGCTGGTAGTGGGGGAAGCGCTGCAAAAACCGTCCAATCGCAATGCGGCCTTCGAGTCGGGCCAGGCTCAGCCCGGCGCACTGGTGAATGCCAAAGCCGAAGGCGAGGTTGCGGTTGTCCTGGCGCGTCAGGTCCAGCATATCCGGCTGCTCAAATTGCGCCGGGTCGCGGTTGGCGGCGCCAATGCACAAGGTGATCAGGCTGCCGGCGGGCAAGTCAACATCCCCAATCCGCACCGCCTTGACGGCCCGGCGGTTGCCCAGCTGGTTGGACGACTCAAAGCGCAGAAATTCATCAATCGCAAGTGCCAAATCGGCCTCCAGCCCTTTATTTTCATGCGCAAGCAGCTGCGTTTTTGATAGCAAATAGTGCTTTGCCTCGGGCCATTCCTGCAGCGCCACCAGGGCATTGCCGATCAGGTTGGTGGTGGTTTCATGGCCGGCGTTGAGGATGAACACGCAGTTTTGCAGCAGCTCGACTGCGCTGAGCTGCTCGCCCGCCTGCTCGCCCTGGATCAGCCGCGTCAGCACATCGTGCTCGGGGTCGCCCGGGTGTTGGCGCCGCTCGGCCACCAGCGTTTGCAGGTAGGCGGTGAACTCGCTGACGCTGCGGTTGCCCAGCGCCTCCTGCTCGGGCGTGAGCCTGGGCTCCAGTGCGCCCAGAATCGCGAGCGACCAGTCGCGCAAGGGGCCGCGGTCGGCATGCGGCACACCCAGCAGGTTGCCGATGATTTCCACGGGAATGGCCGAGGCGAAGTCTTCGATCAGGTCGCCGCCGCCTTGGGCCGCCATGCCATCGAGCAGGCTGTCCACCAGCGTGATCAGGCCCGGTTCCATCTCGGCAATCGCGCGGCGCGTGAGCGCGCCCATGAGAGACAAGCGCACCCGCGTGTGCAGCGGCGGGTCGTTGAACACCAGGCTGGTCGTGTGATGCTCAAACAGGGCAGAGTCCGTTCCATACTTGGGCGCGAACTCGACCTTCTTGTCCGAACTGAAAGTCTGCGCGTCGCGGTAGACCGCCACCAGATCGGCGTAGCGCGTCAGGAAGAAGCTGCCGTCGGACATGCGTTTGACGGGCTCGTTCTCGCGCAGCGCCGCATAGACCGGGTAGGGGTTGGCGTAGAAGTCGGCGGGCAGGGCGCGCAGGTCGAACGATGCGGCAATGTCCTGCGCCCGCTGGCGCGACATGGCCGGCGTGATGCTCATGGCTTGAGGAATTCCTTGAGCGCGAACAGCACGCCGTCGGGCGCCTCGGTCATCATCTGATGGCCGGCATCGAGCGTGACCACCTGGCCCTGCCGGGCTTTGCCGATCAGCGCTTGCGCGGCCTTGGGCGGTGCCATCTGGTCATTGCGGCCCAGGATGAAGAGCGTGGCGCACTGCACCTGTTCCATGCGGGCCTCACCGCCCTGGTAGTCATCACAGGCCTTGAAGCCGGTGTAAAACAGGTTGACGCGCGGGTTGCTGGCCAGCACGCGCCGCATCAGGGCCCGGGAGCTGCCGTACAGCCAGGTGCCGGGGCCCAGGGCCGAGGGCGGCGGCGCCAGCATGGAGTGCGAGAACACGTTGACCATGTCGATGGCCTTCATCGGCTGGTGAACCGAGCTGTCTAGCAGGGCGGGTGACACCCTCATGGGGAAGGCCGTGCCCACCATCACCAGCTGGCTCACGCGCTCGGGCGCGCGGGCCGCCGCTTCCACCGCAATCAGCGAGCCCAGGCTGTGGCCTACCAGGGCCGCCTTGCTCACTCCCGCGGCATCGAGCAGCGCCAGGATGAACTGCGCGGCCTGCTCCACCGTTGGGGGCGGCTCGCCCGCGCTTTTGCAATGGCCCGGCAGGTCTGGCGCCAGCACATTCCAGCCATGGTTGGCGACGTAGCGGGTCTGCAGAATCCAGACGCTGTGGTCGTTGAGCACGCCGTGGATGAAGACGGCCGTGGGCTTGGCGGCATCGAAAGGCTTGCCGCCGGTGTAGCAGTAGGTGGGGTGGCCGTTGACGATCAACTCCATCATGCACCCGCCTTTTCTGCCGCTTTGAGGGCGCGCTTCAAATCGTCAATCAAGTCGTCCGGGTCCTCCAGCCCGATTGACAGGCGTATCGTGCCCTGCGTGATGCCGGCGCCCGCCAGCGCCTCATCGCTCATGCGAAAGTGGGTGGTGCTGGCCGGGTGAATCACCAGCGAACGGCAGTCGCCCACATTGGCCAGGTGGCTGAAGACCTTGAGTGTCTCGATGAGCTTCTTGCCCTGTTCGCGCTTGCCCTTCATGTCGAAACTGAACACCGAGCCGGCGCCGCGCGGCAACAGCTTTTGCGCCAGCGCATGGCTGGGGTGGGATTCGAGCAGCGGGTGGCCGACGCGTGCCACCAAGGGATGGCTGGCGAGGAATTCCACCACCTTGTGCGTATTGGCCATGTGGCGCGCCATGCGCAGCGGCAAGGTTTCGATGCCCTGCAGAATCAGCCAGGCAGTGTGCGGGCTCATGCAGGCACCAAAGTCGCGCAGGCCCTCACGGCGTGCACGCAGCAAAAAGGCGCCGACCGTGCTTTCCTCGCTGAACACCATGTTGTGAAAGCCGTCGTAAGGGGTGGTCAATTCGGGGAATTTGCCGGATTTCTCCCAGTCAAAGCTGCCGCCATCGACCACGATGCCGCCGATCACCGTGCCGTGGCCCGAAAGGAATTTGGTGGCCGAGTGGTAGACCAGGTCGGCGCCATGGTCCAGCGGCTTGATCAGCCAGGGCGAGGTCAGGGTGGAGTCCACCAGCAGCGGCACGCCCGCTTCGTGGGCGATGCCAGACACCGTGGGGATGTCCAGCACCTCCAGGCCGGGGTTACCCACTGTTTCACCAAAAAACAATTTGGTGTTGGGCTGCACGGCGGCGCGCCAGCCGGCTATGTCGCCGGGTTTGACGAAGGTGGTCGCTATGCCGAAGCGGCGCATCGTGTAGTGCAGCAGATTCTGCGAGCCGCCATACAGGGCGGTGCTGGCCACGATGTGCGAACCCGCGCCCATCAGGGTGGCAATGGAGAGGTGCAAGGCCGCCTGGCCGCTGGCGGTGGCAATCGCGCCAATGCCGCCTTCCAGCGCCGAGACGCGCTGCTCCAGCACGGCATTGGTCGGGTTGCTGATGCGCGAATACACATGGCCCGCGCGCTCCAGGTTGAACAGGCTGGCCGCATGGTCACTGGACTCGAACACGAAGGAGGTGGTCAGGTGGATGGGCACGGCGCGTGCGCCGGTGGCCGGGTCGGGCGCGGCGCCGGCGTGCAGCGCGAGGGTGTCAAAGCCGGGGTCTGAGTAGCCGGGCATGGCGTCTCCAGTGAGGATGGGTGAATGTGGAGGGAAGAAAGAGGGGGAGGAGAAAGGAGAAAGGAGAAAGTTACGAAATCCCCCTGACGGGATGGCTGGAAATTTGATTGTGGGCTATATTTGAACCGAATTTCCTCAGCAGTTATATCCGGGGAACAACTGACCATTTACCGAGGAGAAAGCCATGAAAGTCCTTGATATCCTGCGCGTCAAAGGCAATACGCTGTACACCGCCCACCCCGATGAGCCACTGGCCAGTGCCGTCCAGACCATGGCGGACAAGGACATTGGTTCGCTGGTGGTCATGGAGCACGGCGACTTGGTGGGCATGCTGACGTTTCGCGAAGTCATCGCGTGCCTGGTCAAAAACGGTGGGGCGGTCGGCAGCATGCTGGTGCGCAGCACCATGGACGATCACCCGCTGACCTGCACCTCCGAGACCGAACTCGACGAGGTGCGCCGCATGATGCTGGACCGCCATGCCCGCTACATGCCGGTGATGAACCAGAAAATGCTGATGGGCGTGATCAGCTTCTACGATGTGGCCAAAGCGGTGGTGGACAGCCAGAACTTCGAGAACAAGATGCTCAAGGCCTACATCCGCGACTGGCCGGGCGAGGACGAGGCCAAGGACGGTTAACAGGCCCTGATCGTCGCGGCCCGGGCTCTGGGATAATCAGGGCCATGAGCGGCAATACTTTCGGAAACCTCTTCGCAGTCACCAATTTTGGTGAATCCCACGGCCCGGCCATTGGCTGCGTGATTGATGGCTGCCCGCCGGGCATGGCCTTGAGCGAAGCCGACATCCAGATTGACCTGGACCGCCGCCGTCCTGGCACCAGCCGCCACGTGACCCAGCGCAACGAGCCCGATGCGGTTGAAATCCTGTCGGGCGTGTACGAGGGCAAGACCACCGGAACACCAATTTGCCTGCTGATCAAGAACACCGACCAGCGCAGCAAGGACTACAGCAATATTGTCGAGACCTTTCGGCCCGGACACGCCGACTACACCTACCTGCACAAGTACGGCCTGCGCGATCCGCGCGGCGGCGGGCGTTCGTCGGCGCGGCTGACCGCGCCCATGGTCGCGGCCGGCGCGGTGGCCAAGAAGTGGCTCAAGCAGAAGTACGGCACCGAGTTTCGCGGCTGCATGGCGCAGATCGGCGATGTCGTCATCCCGTTCGAGAGCTGGGACCATGTGCCGAACAACCCCTTCTTTGCACCCATTGCCGACGTCTCGCACCTTGAAAGCTACATGGACAGCCTGCGCAAGGCCGGCGACTCCTGCGGCGCGCGCATCCGCGTGACGGCGACCGGCGTTCCCGTGGGCCTGGGCGAGCCGCTGTTCGACAAGCTCGACTCGGACATCGCCTACGCCATGATGGGCATCAATGCGGTCAAGGGCGTGGAGATCGGCGCCGGCTTTGCCAGCGTCACGCAGCGCGGCACCACCCATGGCGACGCGCTGTCGCCGCAGGGTTTCAAGTCCAACAACGCGGGCGGCGTACTCGGCGGCATCAGCACCGGGCAGGATCTGGAGGTGTCGATTGCGATCAAGCCGACCAGCTCCATCATCACGCCGCGCGAGTCGATTGACGTGACCGGCCAGCCCGCCGAGGTCGTCACCAAAGGCCGCCATGACCCCTGCGTGGGCATACGCGCCACCCCGATTGCCGAAGCCATGCTGGCGCTGGTGGTCATGGAGCACGCCCTGCGGCAGCGCGCGCAGTGTGCCGACGTGGTGGTCAGCACGCCCAACATCGCCCGCATCGCCACCGGGCAGCCCTGAAGAAGCAGAGTTGGGCGGCCTTTTAGGTGCCAATCATGGCTTGGTCGGCGTCTATTGGGCGTTGTAAGCTATCAATTTGATAGTTGATGCCTGAAGGGGTTGAAGCCGGTGACCAGGGCCGTGGCCGCCAGTATCAGCAGGCAACCGGGCAGCATGGCCAGCGTGACGGTTTCGCCCAGAAACAGCGCGCCCCAGGTCACGCCAAACAGCGGAATCATGAAGGCCGAAGAGGTCGCGGCGCTGGCCGCAATCTCGCGCATCAGCCGCATGCTGACCCAGTACATGAAGCCGGAAGTCACGATGCCCAGCATCGCCACGGCCATCAGGGCGCCAGGGGTCGGGTGGGCTGCGGGCGCTGCGAGGCCGGCCGGAATCACCAGCATGAGCGTCGCGGCCACATGCACCGCGGCTGACGCCGGCAGGGCTTCGTGCGCCAGCGTGGCGCGCCGCATGAAAATCGCACCAAAGCCATAGCAGCCTGCCGCCGCCACGCAGGCCAGGGCGGCCAGCACCACCTGCGGCGTGACGGTCACCGGGCCGAGCTGCACCAGCAGGGCAACGCCGGCAAAACCAAGGGCACAGCCCAGCAGGCGGCGGCCCGTGAGCCGCTCCTCACGCACGGCCGCGGCGCCCAGCACGCCAAACAGGGGTGCCGTGGCGTTGAGCACGGCGGAGTAGCCCGCAGGAATTATCAGCGCGGCCCAGTTGTAAAGCACAAAGGGCGCCACGGCCGTGGCAAGCGCCAGCAGCGTGAGACCGGGCCAGGCTTGGCGCTTGGGCCAGCGGCCGCGCAGCCCATGCAGCAGCGTGACCAAGACCACGGCCGCCAGCACGCAGCGCAGCCCGGCCACCAACCAGGGCCCCAAGGCCGGGCTGGCAATGCGAAGAAGGGGAAATGAAGCGCCCCACAGGGCAGACAAGGCGATGAGCTGGAGAAAGTGTCGGGTGTGCATGTCGGGTGCAGCGATTGTCGGGGATTCGCGCAAAAGCTGCAGGCGGCTCGCTTGGCCTGCCCGAAAGTATCAGCTGAATTGACCGCTAGCCCAATAGATGCGGGCGCGAGCAGCTATTAAATCAATAGCGAGCAATAACGCATGAGCGGCGTTTTCCGCCGCCTTCAAATCAGGTTGCGCATGGCCTGCGCGGTCTCGCGCATCACCGGCAGCACACGCGCCAGCGCATCCTCGCTGGGTTCATGCCCCATCGGCATGGTCACGCTGAGTGCGCCCGCCACATCGCCGTGCCGGTCGCGCAGCGGCACCGCAATGCCCCGGTAATTGAGTTCCAGCTGCTGCTCCGATATGGACCAGCCCTGGGCGCGCACGCGCGCCAGCTCAATGCGCAGCCGGTCCTTGCTGGCAATGGTGTGGGAGGTGTAGGCCTTGAGTTCGTGGTTCACGAGCCAGTTTTCAATCCACTGCGGATCCCGCAGCGCCAGCATCAAAAGCCCTGCGGCGGTGACCTGCGCCTGCACCCGCGCGCCCAGCACATAGCCGGTGTTCATGGTGCGGTTGGGCCCGTTGCGCGCGATGTACACAATGTCGTCGCCGTCCATCACGCTGACGTAAGCAGTCTCCTGGGTCCCGGCGGTCACGCGCTGCAAAAACGGCTGCACGATGCGCGGCAGGCGGGCGGACTCCAGGTAGGACTGGCCCAGCCGCAGCACGCGCGGCGTCAGCCAGAACAGCTTGCCGTCGGTGGCGACATAGCCCAGGTGACCGAGCGTGAGCAGGTAGCGGCGGGCGGCGGTGCGCGTCATGCCGCAGCGCACGCCGGCCTGGCTGGCTGTCAGGCGCGGGTTGGCATCGTCAAACGCTTCAATGATGGACAGGCCTTTCTCAAGGCCGGCAATCCAGTCGCGCTTGTCGAGTGCGGGTGGGTTGAGGGGGGACGGGCTGGGCGTGGTCATGCGCTAAGTATTGAGGCGATGATTCTTGGCATGAATCTAGGTGAAACCCTTGTTAAGTTCGATTATCGATCATTTTTGATCGATAATCGCTCAAAACTTGATTTTTAGAGTTTTAAATGCCAGGCTTAGCCACTAAAGTTCTTTCCAGATTACGTGTTTTTAACGATGATCGAACAATCAAGGGTTTGGCGCTGACATGCTTTCCACCATTCAAGGTAGCACCGATGTTTATCTGATTCCGGGTGATCCGGTAGAGCAGGTGCGTGCGCCCGAGGTGTTCAACCTGATCTTCAGGACCTTGGGCATCAATGCGGTGCTGGTGCCGGTGCATGTCTCGCCCGGCGATATTGAAGCCTTTGTCAAGACCGCGTTTCTGGCCAAAAACATCAAGGGCATGTTTCTGGCCATTCCCCACAAATCACTGGTGATGGGCCTGCTGGCCCATTGCAATGCGTTCGGCCGTGCGGCGGGCGCCGTCAACGGCATTCGCCGCAACCCGAACGGCGAGCTGGAAGGCGGCCTGTTTGACGGTGAGGGCTTCGTCGCGTCCCTCGATTATTTCGACGTGGCCTATGCCGGCAAGCGGGTGCTGATCCTGGGCGCCGGGGGTGGCGCTTCTGCCATTGGCGCTTCCCTGGCGCTGGCGGGGCAAAAGGCGCCGGCCGACATTGCCTTTTACGACCCGGCGCCCGGCAAGGCCCAGAGCGTGGCGCAGCGTCTTGCCGCTGCCGCGCCGGTTCCCGTCCGGGTGGTTGGCAGCAGTGACCCGGCAGGGTTTGACCTGGTCGTCAATGCCTCGCCGCTGGGCCTGAAGCTGGACGACCCTTTGCCCTGCGACGTGTCCCGCCTGGAGCCTCATGCCGCGGTGATGGACATCCTGATGAAAAACCAGCCCACGCCCTTGCTGAAAGCCGTGCGTGCACGCCAGCGGGTGGCGCAGCCGGGCTTTGAGATGCTGATCCAGCAGGCGCCCGATTACCTGGACTTCTTTGGCTATCGGCAAGCCGCCGACGCCGTGAGGCGCGATGCGACGTTTATCCGTGAACATCTGTACCCCGCCGGGATGGCCGGCGAGATCCGGCGCATTCCCCAAACTGCCAGTGCCAGCGTTTCAATCCCGGGAGTCGGGGAATCACGACTCGTTCATTCCTAGACCCTAGTATTTTTAACCCTTAGAGGAGACACCCATGAAAAAGCGATTTGCTCTTAAATTGATAGCTGCTTGCGCAATAACTGTGAGCGCTAGCACCGGTTTTGCACAGGACGTGATCAAGATCGCCAACATCGTCGAGCTGTCCGGCGGCGGCGCCACGGCCGGCACCAACTTCAAGAACGGGGTTGAGCTGGCCGTGAAGGAAATCAACAGCGCCGGCGGCATTCTGGGTAAAAAAATCCAGACCGTCACCACCGACACCCAGAGTAACCCGGGCGTGGCCAAGGGCCTGACGCAAAAAGCCATTGACGACGGCGTATTTGCCATCTTCGGCCCGGTGTTCTCCGGCTCCATCATGGTCAGCATGGCCGAATCGCGCCGCGCCGAAGTGCCCAACTTCACCGGGGGCGAGG
>NZ_JAKFDR010000115.1:0-3576 GCF_036676035.1 Polaromonas sp. | reverse complement strand
CTGCATGCGCATCAGGCCGGACAACACCAGGGCGATGAGGCCGACGAAGATGGCCGTCAGCGAGTACTGAATGGCGATAACCTTGTGGTCCTGACTCCAGATATAGCGGGTCAGGAAACTCTTCGGCTCGTGCAGCAGCGCCGTTTCGGCTTGCTCCGCATAGGCCATCGGATCACCCTCCTGGCGAAGTCTCGGGGGCATCCGACTGCTCAGCGCACCTCTTGCGACTCCACCTTGCCTGCATCAGCGTCGGCATCGGCATCGGCCAGGGACTTGATAAACGCGGTCAATGCCTGCAGCTCCTCGTCGCTCGGGGCAGACGCCGGCATGATGGCCGGGTAGCCTTTGACGATCTGACTGCTGGGGTTAAGGATAGACTCTTTTAGATAGCCCTCATCGACCGCCACCTGCGAACCGTCGGCGAGGTTTTCCGTCTTGCCGTACAAGCCGCGCCAGCCGGGGCCGACGCTCGGGCCGCCATCGACACTGTGACAGGCCAGGCAGCCCAGCGACTCGGCCAGTCGCCGCCCCTGGGCGACCGCGTCGTCCGCTTCGCCGGTCGCAGATCCCTCCCGCGCCGCCGCACTCAGCGACTTGATCAGCGCCACCAGCGCGTCCAGTTCATCCTCGTTGAAGCGGTAGGGCACCATCACCGGTGGAAAACCCTGGACCAGCTTGGCCTTGGGGTCGAGGATCGACTCCTTCAGATAGGCCTCGTCGACCTGCACGCTGCTGCCATCGGCCAGCTGCTCGGTGCGCCCGTACAGATCCCTCCAGCCCGGGCCGAGGCTGGCACTGCCATCCTGGCTATGGCAGGCCTGGCAGCCGGCGCCTTCGGCCAGCTGGCGGCCTTTTTCCAACAGCGCATCGCGGCCGGGCGTGGGCGCGCGCGCCAGGCTCTGGGCAAAGGTCGGTTGGCCGCTCAGCCAGCTCTCGAACGCCTGCGGCTCCTCCACCTGCAGGTGCCCGCGCATGTTGTAGTGGCCCACCCCGCAATACTCGGCGCAGAGAATCTCGTACTCGCCGACCTGGGTCGGGGTAAACCAGAAGTAGGACACCATGCCGGGCACCATGTCCATCTTGCTGCGGATCTGCGGGATATAGAAGTTGTGCAGGACATCCTTGGAGCGCAGCAGGACCTTCACCGGTTGGCCGAGTGGCAGGCGAACCTGATTGCTCTTCACCAGCACATCGTCCTGTCCGGCCGGATCATTGCGGTCAATACCGAAAGGGTTCAACGAGTCGCTGAACTTGATATCCGTCCGGCCGAGCTTGCCGTCCTCGCCGGGAAAACGGAAAGCCCATTGCCACTGCTGGGCCAGGACTTCCAGCTCCTGGGCATTTTTCGGCACCCGGACGAAATCGTCGTACACCACCAGCCCCGGGGCCAACATGCCGACGATCCCCAGCGTGGTGATGACGACCAGCCAGCCTTCCAGCTTCTTGTTTTCCGGCTGGTAGTCCGCCCGCCTGCCGGCCTTGTGCCGGTAGCGCAGCACCGCCACGGCCATGAACAGCGTAACCGCGATGAAAAAGATCCCGGTGATGACCAGGGTGAGAAACAGCGTGGAGTCTATCGAGCCCCAGTTGGAAGCGGGCGGCGTCACCTGCCAAGGGCTCAGGATGTGAAACAGCACGGATGCAACAACGATGAGTATCAAGACAACTGCGATTGCCATAGCTCTTCATCCCGTTCCTGTTGCCCATTGGCTGTACAACGGAATCGCCACCACCCAGCATCACCTTCGACCAGCTCCCAACAGGTTGAACGCTTGCCCCGCCCCGGCGGCAAAAGCAGTGGCAAGTATAGTGCACCACCCCAGCGGTCGCTTTGTCCGGGCCCGGGCCATGCCCGGCAGTCAGGCCACGACTTTGCCGGCCTTGAGTTCGGCGATCCGCTCGGCCGAGTAGCCCAGCTCGCGCAGCACCTCTTCGGTGTGCGCGCCAAGCGGCGCGCCGATATGCCGGGGCGCGGGCAGGCCGCCGGAAAACCTGATCGGGCAGGCAATCTGCCGCTGTGGCGGGTTGCCGCCACGCGGCACTTCGGTGACCAGCCGGCGAGCCTGGAGCTGCGGATGCTCGAGCGCCTCGGCCAGGCTGAGCAGCGGCTCGACGCAGGCGTCCAGGCCGGCGAAGATCTGCTGCCACTCTGCGAAATCGTGCTTCTCGAACTCGATCTCGATCTCGCGCTTGAGCGCCTGCTGCTCCTCCGGCCTGGGCGAGAGGCCGCGCTCGGCCAGTTCCGGACGACCGATGGCGGTACAGAACTGCTGCATGAACTGCGGCTCCAGGCTGCCGACCGAGAACCAGCGCCCATCGCGGGTGCGGTAATAGTCGTAGAAGCTGCCGCCGTTGAGCGCCTGGTTCTCCATCTGCGGTTCGACCCCGGCGGCCAGGTAACCGGCACCGGCCATGCCGTGCAGGCTGAAGACGCAGTCGGTCATGCTCACATCGACCTGCTGGCCTTCGCCGGTGACCTGGCGCTGGATCACCGCCGCCAGCAGGCCCATCACCCCGTGCAGCGAGCCGCCGGCAATATCCGCCAGCTGCACGCCCAGCGGCAGCGGGCCGCTGTCGCGGCGCCCGGTATAGCTGGCGATGCCGGCCAGGGCCAGGTAATTGATGTCGTGGCCGGCGCGGTCCTTGTAGGGGCCGGTCTGGCCGTAGCCGGTGATCGACACGTAGATCAGCTTGGGGTTGACCGCCTTGAGCGCCTCGTAGCCAACCCCGAGCTTGTCCATCACCCCGGGACGGAACTGCTCGAGGACGATGTCGTACTCGGCGACCAGTTGCTTGACCAGCGCCACCGCTTCGGGCTGCTTCAGGTCCAGGGCGATGCAGCGCTTGTTGCGGTTGAGGTAGGCGTGGCTGGCCGAGACGCCACCGTCGTGCGGCGGCAGCACGCGCACCAGATCCATGCGCGTCGGCGACTCGATGCGCAACACCTCGGCGCCCATGTCGGCGAGCAGCAGCGAGGCGAACGGTCCCGGCAGCAGGGTGGAGAAATCGAGGATCTTCAGCGAAGACAGCGGGCCTTTCATGACGGCTCCTTGTGTGCGGATTGGACAGCGCTTGGTGACGCAAACCCGGTAGCCCGGATGCAATCCATCCGGGGCAGCGATGGCGCTCGTTACAACGTTCCCGGATTGCATCCGGGCTACGCAAAGCCTAGCGCCAGGCTTGGGCTCACAGCTTGAACACCCGCCGGGCATTCTCGTGGAGGAATTTCGCCTGCACTTCCTCGCTCAATCCCAGTTCCTCGACCTGGCTGATGCAGCGGCTGAGGGACAGCTGCGGGAAGTTGCTGCCGAACAGCACCTTGTCCTGCCCGTAGCTCTGCATGAACTGCAGCAGCGGCGCCGGGTAGTAACGCGGCAGGTAGGCCGAAGTATCGATATAGACGTTATCGTGCTTCCAGGCCACGCCGATCATCTCCTCGGTCCAGGGATGGCCGATGTGCCCGGCGACGATGCGCAGCTCGGGGAAGTCCAGCGCCACCTCGTCCAGGTAGGGCACCGGGCGGCCGGTTTCCGACGGCATCAGCGGGCCGGTGTGGCCGACCTGGGTGCAGAACGG